>NZ_RDQF01000070.1 GCF_004114425.1 Bradyrhizobium vignae
CTCGGCAAACGATGCGCAATACGGGATCTTCTTTGCCGCCCACCAAGTCGCTATCATCGACTTGGCGAGCGGAGAATGTGTCGGCTATGTCCCCGAACACCCGTCGGTCATGTCCCCGGGCTGAACATCAAGCCGGGCGATGACAGTGGGGGTTGTGGCGGGGCCCTGTCAATCTCGTTGCGAGCAGAAACTCGCAACGTCCGTAGCCTGCCCTTAGCCGAAAATCAGTACCGGTAGTGGTCCGACTTGTACGGACCTTCCACCTTCACGCCGATGTAGTCGGCCTGGTCCTTGCGGAGCTCGGTGAGCTTGACGCCGATCTTGGCGAGGTGCAGGCGGGCGACCTTTTCGTCGAGGGTCTTGGGCAGCACGTAGACCTTCTTCTGATATTTGCCGTCCTTGTTGTTGGCGAACAGCTCGATCTGCGCCAGCGTCTGGTTGGTGAAGGATGCCGACATCACGAAGGACGGATGGCCCATCGCGTTGCCGAGGTTCACGAGACGGCCTTCCGACAGCATGATGATGCGGTGCTTGTCGGGGAACTCGATCTCGTCGACCTGCGGCTTGATGTTGGTCCACTTCAGATTGCGGAGCGCCGCGATCTGGATCTCGTTATCGAAGTGGCCGATGTTGCACACGATGGCGCGATCCTTCATCGCACGCATGTGCTCGATGGTGATGATGTCCTTGTTGCCGGTCGCGGTGACGAAGATGTCGGCGCGGGGCGCGGCGTCTTCCATTGTCACGACCTCATAGCCTTCCATCGCGGCCTGCAGCGCGCAGATCGGATCGACTTCGGAGACCATCACGCGGCAACCCGCCTGGCGCAGCGAGGCCGCCGAGCCCTTACCGACGTCGCCGAAGCCCGCGACCATCGCGACCTTGCCCGACAGCATCACGTCGGTACCGCGACGAATGCCGTCGACCAGCGATTCCCGGCAGCCATAGAGGTTGTCGAACTTCGACTTGGTGACGCTGTCGTTGACGTTGATGGCGGGGAACAGCAGCGTGCCCTTATTGGCCATCTCGTAGAGGCGATGCACACCCGTGGTGGTCTCTTCCGAGACGCCCTTGATGTTCTTGGCGATCTCGCCGAAATAGCCCTTCGGCTTCTCCTTCAGCAGGCGCTTGATCAGCGCGTAGAAGATCTCCTCTTCCTCGGAAGCTGGCTTGTCGAGGAACGCGGTGTCGCCGTTTTCGGCACGGACGCCGGCATGCACCAGCATGGTGGCGTCGCCGCCGTCATCGAGGATCATGTTCGGCGTGCCGCCGCCATGCCAGTCGAACAGCTTCGCGGTGTAGTCCCAGTATTCCGTGAGCGTCTCGCCCTTGACGGCGAAGACGGGAATGCCGGCGGCGGCGATCGCGGCCGCAGCGTGGTCCTGGGTCGAATAGATGTTGCAGGAGACCCAGCGGATGTCGGCGCCGAGGGCTGCGAGCGTCTCGATCAGCACCGCGGTCTGGATCGTCATGTGCAGGGAGCCGGCGATGCGCGCGCCCTTCAGCGGCTGCTTCGGGCCGAACTCCTCGCGGGTGGCCATCAGACCGGGCATTTCGGTCTCGGCGAGCGAGATTTCCTTGCGGCCGAAATCGGCGAGCGAGATGTCCTTGACGATGTAATCGGTGAAGCCGGGCTTCGCGTTCATAGGGGGTTCCTGTTTGTTGGCTCGTCATTCCGGGGCGCTCGTAAAACGAGCGAACCCGGAATCTGGAGGATCAAGATTCCGGGTTCGCCGCCGTGGCGGCGCCCCGGAATGACGCAAGAAAACTAGAGCGCGCGCTTGAGCTGCTCGACGAGATCGGTCTTCTCCCAGGAGAAGCCGCCCTCGTTGTCGGGCGTGCGGCCGAAATGACCGTAGGCTGCGGTGCGCGCGTAGATCGGTCGGTTGAGGTCGAGATGGGTGCGGATGCCGCGGGGCGTCAGATCCATCGCCTTGGCGGCGGCCTTCTCGAGCTGGTCTTCCGACACCTTACCGGTGCCGTGCGTGTCGATGTAGATCGACAGCGGACGTGCCACACCGATGGCGTAAGCGAGCTGGAGCGTGCAGCGGTCGGCAAGACCGGCCGCGACGATGTTCTTGGCGACGTAGCGCGCGGCATAGGCCGCAGAGCGGTCGACCTTGGTCGGATCCTTGCCGGAGAACGCGCCGCCGCCATGCGGGGCCGCGCCGCCATAGGTATCGACGATGATCTTGCGGCCGGTCAGGCCGGAATCGCCATCGGGACCACCGATGTAGAACTTGCCGGTCGGGTTGATGTGCCAGATCGTCTTCGGCGTGATCCAGTCCTTCGGCAGCGCCTCGCGCACATAGGGCTCGACGATGTCGCGCACCTGCTTGGAGGTGAGGTCCTCGATCAGATGCTGGTGCGACACCACGATCTCGCGCACGCCGACCGGCTTGCCGTTCTCGTACTGCACGGTGACCTGGCTCTTGGAATCCGGACCGAGCACCTTCTCCTTGCCGGAGTGTCGGGCTTCGGAGATCAGCCGCAGGATCTTGTGAGCGTAGAAGATCGGCGCAGGCATCAAATCCGGCGTCTCATTGGTGGCGTAACCGAACATGATGCCCTGGTCGCCTGCGCCTTCTTCCTTGACCTCGCCCGGCTGAAGTGCGTCGACGCCCTGGGCGATGTCCGCCGACTGCGGATGCAGCAGGATCTCGATATCGCAGGTCTTCCAGTGGAAGCCCTCCTGCTCGTAGCCAATGTCCTTGATCGCGCCGCGGACGACGCTCTCGATCTGCTCGTTGGTCACCGATTTCGGACCGCGGGTCTCACCGGCGATCACCACCTTATTGGTGGTCGCCAGCGTCTCGCAGGCGGCGCGGATGGCCCAAGGATCGATGCCCGCCTTCGGCCCTTCACGATAGAACAGGTCGACGATCTCATCGGAGATCCGGTCACAGACCTTGTCCGGATGGCCCTCGGACACGGACTCGCTGGTGAAGAGATAGGACGCGCGCATCAGTAACCCCTTGTTCCGCCGCTAGCCGGCGGGCTTTTGCGATGTTTACTTTTGATGATGTCAATCACGCCGACGCGAGATGACGTAGGATTCGTCGAGAAACCAGAGCCCATTGTACTTTCGCAGCACGTCCCTGGCGGCATCCAGAGTGCGGCCGTTTTGAGTCATTTCCGTCAACCGGTCGTCCTCAATCTGAGCGACATACACCGCCGCATTCCACGCTGCAAAGGCCGTAGAGGTTCCGATGGTGCCGGTGACCTCGTTGGGCAGCGCTTCCATATCATACCTGAAGATCGAACGGTTATCCGCATAGGCATTAAAATTTAAGTCGCGGCCCACCGATCCAAGTTCATACTTAACTGCACGCAGTAGCTCATGGCGGCTGACCGAGAAAGGATTTTCTCCGGGCCAGATCGCCTGGATCATTTCCATACCGGGATCATGGCCGTGGGAGTGGATTCCGATCAGCCTGCCGCCCGGCCGAAGCGCCCGCGCCAGGGGTGCAATGATCCGCTTGGCCCGGAAATTGACCGAGGACAGGGCCCGGTAGGGCTGGGACGCGATGACGAGGTCGAAATTGGCTTCGGCCTGGCCCGGCCGCGGAATGGTCGAATCCAACAGGAATCTATGGTCCTCGCGATAGAGCACGAGGACGACGGGCCGCTCGTAGAGCGGCATAGCCGTGCGTGGGCTGATCGCAGCGCGCCAGTTCTGCTCCAAGAACGGCCTCAGCTCCACGATCTGCTGCTCGAATTCGCCCGACGAAGCGCCGCGCAGCGGCACCTCGTGCCAGACGGTGGCAGCCGCCGCCGCAGGCGATGCCGGGGTGAGCCATGGCGCCTCCGCGTAAAACATGTTGGTGAAGACGAACACCGACGCCGGATGCTCGAAAATGCGGTCCGGCACCTTCTCCAGCGTCAGCCGCAGATCCTCCAGGCTGAGCTCCTTGCCGGCGACATAGAACGGCATGTGTGGAAAACGCTGGTGCGTTGCGCGCAGCACCCGCGCCAGCACCGTGCCGTCGCCGACACCCGCGTCGAACAAACGCAGGGCCGGCGGGCGCGGGTGGATGGATGAAAGCTCCAACGCAACCCGGTCCGCGATCACCCGCTTTTCGCTACAGGTGTGAACGAACAGCAGATATTTCTGACGGTTCTCGAAGAAGCGGAAATTGCCGCGCGGATCGCGCTTTTCCGGCGGCACCTGAAGTCCCCGCGGCGGCGGCACGCCGCCGGCCATCGATGCGGCCATATAGGCCTGGATCCGCTCCAGCGTGTCGATGGTGATGCGCTTTCCTTCGCGCAGGCGATGCACCAGCTTCCCATCGTTCACCGCGCGCCGGCCGAAGGTCGATTCCGCCATGTCAGCCTTGCGGCAGAACTCGGTGATCTGGCTCAGGATTTCGTCGTTCTTCATAAGTGGGAAGCGGTGGGCAGCTGGGTTGGGTCCCACCTCTTAGCAAATTCTGCCCACTCAGGGAATAGCGGATCGAGGCGCCGCGTTTCCCTAGGCGCGCCAGGGCGGGCGGAGCGGTGAACCCCTACGCCCTCTTGGGCAACAAACAAGCGCTTCTCCTCACGGGACCATCGCCATGCGCCGTCTGCTCGTCGCACTCTGCCTGCTCACCGTCGCGCCGGGAGCCCTGCCCGCCTTCGGGCAGGCGCGTAGTCAGCTCGGACCGCTCTGCACTACCGAGACCACGCCGGCGGACCAGATGGTCGACGCCTGCACCAAGATCATCGCGCTGAAGGTCTTCAAGGGTGAACAACTCGCCACCGTCTATTTCTGGCGTGCGGTGGGCTGGAATAAGAAGGGCGACTACGCAAAGGTCATCGCTGATACCACGGAAGCGATCCGGCTCAAGCCGAGCCAGGCTGTCTACAACCTCAGGGGATCTGCCTATTTCGACAAGGGCGACTACGACATCGCGATCGCCGATTTCGACGACGCGCTGAAGCTCGGCCCGCCCAGCGGCATCATCTTCCACAATCGCGGCAACGCCTGGCGGGGCAAGCGCGATTACACCAAGGCGATCGCCGACTACGACATGGCGATCAAGTCAGATCCGAGATCGGCGTTCTCGTTCCAGAACCGAGGCATCTCGAAGGAAGCCCTCGGCGATCTCGACGGTGCACTCGCCGACGTCAACCAGGCGATCCGGCTTGATCCCTCGCTGCCGCAGCCGCTGATCACCCGTACCTCGATCTGGCGGGCCAAGGGCGATTTCGATCGCGCCATCGCCGACGGCAGCGAAGCGATCCAGCTCGCCAAGGAGAAGCCGCCGGTCAACATCATGACGCCGCCGAACAGCGTGCTGATATCGGGCTACACCCATCGCGCGCTGGCCTATGAGGCCAAAGGCGACTACGCACGCGCGCGCGACGACTACAAGGCGACGCTGGCTATCGTTGCGTCCGATGCCGGCAGCAAGGCTAGCCAGGCAACAGCAAAGGTTCGGCTGGCGCTGGTGACGGACGCCGCCGCGCCGATCCCGCGCGATACCCCCTCCCCTGCAACGCAGCCGGCGGCATCCCCTACCCCGCTGCAGACCGGCTCAGCACCGATTCCGTCGCCAGCTCCGGCCGTCCGCGGTGCACGCATGGCGCTGATCATCGGCAACGGCGCCTATGCGCACGTCAAGGCGCTGCCCAATCCGCCCAACGATGCGCGTGCGGTCGCGAAGAGCCTGCGCGACATCGGCTTCAGCGTGTCCGAGGGCGTCGATCTCGATCGCGCCGCGATGCAGAAGATGACGCGCGACTTTCTGCGCGAGGCGGCGCGGGCGCAGGTGGCGGTGGTCTACTATGCCGGCCATGGCGTGCAGGTCGACGGCCGCAACTATCTCATTCCCGTCGACGTCGCGCTCAAGCCGGGCGCGAACATGACGGAGGCGATGATCGACATGGACACGATCATGGCCGGCCTCGACGACCAGGTCCGCACCAACATTCTGATCTTCGATGCCTGCCGCAACAACCCGATGGCGCAGCAGGTCGCAGCTGCCGGAAATACTCGCGGCATCGAGGGCGCCTCGGGCCTCGCCGCGCCAACGAGTCTCGGCACCGGTGCGACTTTAGGGGCCGGCACGCTGATCGCATTCGCGACCGCGCCGGGCCAGGTCGCGCTCGACGGCGAAGGCGCCAACTCGCCGTTCTCCGCCGCCCTCTCGCGTCATATCGGCACCCCCGGGCTGGAGGTGCAGCAGATGCTGACGCGGGTGCGGGCCGAGGTGGTCTCGACCACGAAGAACAAGCAGGTGCCGTGGTCGAATTCGTCGTTGCTGGGCGAGGTCTATCTGGCGGAGAAGTGAGATGGCCTCGTGCCCAGACGCAGCGCAGCGCTTCTTCAGCGGTGCGCTGCCGAGCCGAGGCCCATCTCTCCGCCACTCGGCTCGTTGCGTTCTGGATCACGGCTCTGCGCAGCAACGCAAGAGCGTTGCAGCGCGTCCGGGACACAAGCGAGGTCGGCGGCGGGGCCTAGTTACCCCACACTTCCTTGGCGATTTCCACCGCCAAGCTCAGCTTGGCCCACTGCTCCTCCTCGGAGAGGATGTTGCCCTCCTCGGTCGAGGCGAAGCCGCATTGCGGGGACAATGCGAGCTGCTCCAAGGGAGCGAACTTGGCGGCTTCTTGCAGGCGGCGCTTGATGTCGTCCTTCTTCTCGAGCTCGCCGAACTTCGAAGTGATGACGCCGACCACGACGACCTTGTTGCCCTTGGGCAGGAAGCGCAGCGGTTCGAAACCGCCGGCTCGGTCGCTGTCGTACTCCAGGAAGTAGCCGTCGTAATTGGTGCCGGCGAGCAGGGTCTCGGCCACCGGCTCGTAGCCGCCCGAGGAGATCCAGGTCGAGCGGAAATTGCCGCGGCAGACGTGCGTCGTCACCACCATGTCGGCGGGCTTCTCCGCCAGGGCGTAGTTGATGATGCGGGCATAGATCTGCTGCAGGCCGTCCGGATTGTCGCCGCGCTCGCGCGCCTTCTGCAATTCATCCTGCGAGCAGAGATAGGCCCAGACGGTGTCGTCGAACTGTAGATAGCGACAGCCGGCGTCGTAGAACGCCTTCACCGCTTTGCGGTAGGTCCTACCGAGATCTTCGTAGAAGGCATCGAGGTCGGGATAGACGTCCTTCGAGATCGACTTCCGGCCGCCGCGGAAGTGCAGCACGGCCGGTGACGGGATCGTCATCTTGGCGGTGACGTGGGCCTGGTCGGCGACCTTCTTCAGGAAGCGGAAGTGATCCAGCATCGGGTGGTCATCGGGGAAGTCGAGCTTGCCTATGACGCGGACCGCATCGTGACGGGTCTGCACGCCCGTGAACTGGATGCCGGTGTCGGGGTGGAATAGCTCGCAGCCGGTGAGCTTGGCCAGGAAGTCGAAATGCCACCAGGAGCGGCGGAATTCGCCGTCCGTCGCGAGCTTGAGCCCCATCGAGGCCTGCTTGTGCACGACCTTCTCGATCTCCAAGTCCTCGATCTTGCGCAGATCGTCAGCCGAGATCTCGCCCTTCTCCAGTTTTGCACGGGCTTCCTTGATCTTGGCGGGGCGCAAAAGGCTGCCGACCTCGTCGGCACGGAAGGGGGCTTTGGTTTGCTGCATGTATTACTCCCTGCAAATTTTAGTGTGCCGCCGCCCCTGCCACTCCGAGATGGCGCTCCAGGACCGAGGGGTCCGCCTTCAGCGCAGCGCTCGGAGCGTCGTGGACGATCGTTCCGCGCTCCAATATCACAACGCGGTCCGCGAGCCCCAGAATCTTTTGGGCATTCTGCTCGACGATGATCGAGCAGATGCCTCCTGCCCGGGTGATGGTCCCGATCGCCTTCAGAAGCTCATCGACGATGATGGGGGCGAGGCCTTCGGTGGGCTCGTCCAGCAGCAGGACCTTCGGGTTGAGGGTGAGCGCGCGGCCGATCGCCAGCATTTGTTGCTCGCCGCCGGAGAGCTGGTTGCCAAAGTTGCTCCGCCGCTCCTTCAGCCGCGGAAACATCTCGTAGACCTTCTCCACCGTCCAGGGACCGGGTTGCGCCACCGCGGTCATGTTCTCTTCCACCGTGAGCGAGCGGAAGATGTTGCGCTCCTGCGGCACCCAACCGATGCCGGCGCGCGCCCGCTGGTCGGGCCGCATGGCCGTGAGGTCGGTGCCGGCGAGCGTGATGCTGCCTGCGAAGCGGCGGGTGACGCCGACGATGGAGTTGATCAGCGTGGTCTTGCCGGTGCCGTTGCGCCCGAGCAGCGCGAGCACTTGCCCCTGCGCGAGGCGGAGCGTCATCTTCGGCAGCACCACGGCCTCGCCGTAGCCGGCGCGAAGTGAATCGATCGCGAGCAGGTCAGACATTGACAGCCTCCTCGCCGAGATAGACGGCCTTCACTTGCGGATCGCGCGCGACCTGCTCGGGAGGGCCTTCGGTCAGCAGCGCGCCCGAGACCAGCACCGAGATGCGATCGGCGAAGGAGAACACGAGGTCCATGTCGTGCTCGATCAAGAGCACGGTGACCTCGCGCGGCAGCGCGCCGACGACGGCGAGAATGTCGTGGCGCTCGCTCTCGGGCACGCCGGCGGCGGGCTCGTCGAGCAGCAGCACGCGTGGCTTGGCAGCAATGGCGACGGCAATCTCGAGCAGGCGCTGCTTGCCGTAAGGAAGCGTCACGGTCTGCTCGTTCATGACGTCGAGCAGATGGAAGCGCGTGAGCAACTCGGCGATCTCGCCGTTGACGTCGCCGCGCGTCCCCATCCGCCGCCACCAGTCGCCGCCATGGCCGAGGCGCTCTGAGACCGCAAGACCAATGGTCTCGAGCGCGGTCAGGTCGGGATAGAGCTGGTTGATCTGGAAGGTGCGCGACAGGCCGCGCAGCACGCGCTTGTGCACGGGCAAATCGGTGATGTCCTGGCCTTCGAGCAGGATGCGGCCCGAGTTCGGCTTCAGCACACCGGCGAGTTGGTTGATCACGGTAGTCTTGCCGGCGCCGTTGGGGCCGATCAACGCATGGCGGGCGCCCTGCTCGACCTTCAGGGAGAGATCGCGGGTGACACGCAGGCCGCCGAACTGCTTTTCGAGATTCCGGGTTTCGAGCGCGATGGTCATGTGTCGCTCTCCGGGACGGCGACGACGGCTTTACGTCCCGCAACCTGCCTGATGATCAGGTTCGGCACATAGAGCACCCAGCGATGCAGGCGCTGGCGACCGACCAGCACGATCACGACCAGCACGAGGCCTATCCAGAACTGCCAGTATTGCGGGGTGATCGTCGAGAACAATTCCTGCAGCATGCGGAACACCACCGCACCGATCAGCCCGCCATAGAGATAGCCGGTGCCGCCAATGACGAGCACCAGCATCAGGTCTGCGGAACGCTCGAAGGCAAACACGTCGAGCGAGGCGATCGCGGTGGTCTGGGTGAACAGCGCCCCCGCAATGCCGGCATAGAACGCCGCCAGCGTGTAGATCGCGATCAGGCGGCGGTTGACGGGGATGCCGATGGCCGCGGCACGCAACGGATTGTTCTTGATCGCGCGCAGCGACAGGCCGAACGGGGAATGGACGACACGACGGGCGAGCAGGAACAGCACGAACAGCACAGCCAGCGAATAGAAGAAGCCGGCCTTGCCGAACATGTCGAACGGGATCTGGCCGAAAATCGGCTGCATCTCGATGCCCTGCAGGCCATCGGTGCCGCCGGTGACATTGGAGAAGCGTTCGGCGAGCGCCTCCAGCAGCAGCGCAATGCCGAGCGTCACCATCAGACGTGTCAGGTCGACGCCGCGGATTACCAGGAAGCTGGTGCCGAAACCGAGCACCATCGCGGCAAGGCCCGCGACGACGAGCGCGAGCACGGGCTCGTTGATGATCCCGTGCAGCGCAAGCAGTCCCGCGGCATAGGCGCCGACGCCGAAGAAGGCGGCATGGCCGAGCGAGACAATGCCGGCATAGCCGAGGATCAGATCGAGCGACATCGCAAACAGCGCCAGGCGCAGGATGTCGGTCATGATCAGATAGCGCGACGGAAACAGAAAGCCACAGGCCAGCACGATGAGCCAGAAGGCGACTTCGCCGTAGTGCCAGCGCGCCTGGCGCTGGGCGTGGTACCCGACGTCGGAAGCAGCGGTCATCGGCGAACTCAACGGGCGGCCGTGCGGCCGAACAGGCCGTTCGGGCGCCAGATCAGAATCACGATCATCATGGTGTAGATCACGAAGGGTCCCATCTTCGGCACGTAATATTTGCCGGCGACGTCGCCGATGCCGAGCAGCAGCGACGCCAGGAACGGGCCTGTTATCGAGGAGGAGCCGCCGACGGTTACCACGATCAGGAAGTAGATCATGAACTTCAGCGGGAAATATGGGTCGAGGCCGAGGATTTCGGCGCTCAACGCGCCGCCGAGGCCGGCAAGCCCGCAACCAAACGCAAAGGTGAAGGCGAACACTTGCGGCACGTTGATGCCGAGACCGCTGGCGGCGCGGGGATCGTCGACCGCGGCGCGCAGACGGCTGCCGAAGCGGGTCTTGGCCAGCACCATCTGCAGGCCGATGGTGAGCAGGCCGCAGATCACGATGATCATCAGCCGGTAGCGGCCGATGCCGATGCCGAACACGTCGAACTGGCCCTGGAGTGCGGCGGGTAAATTGATGAAGACGCGCGAGGAGCCCTGGATGTAGTCGACCGCCGCCACCGACATGAAGGTCAGGCCGATGGTGAACAGCACCTGGTCGAGATGGCTGCGGGTATAGAGATGCCGGTAGAGCGAGCGCTCCAGTACGATGCCGATCGCGGCGGCCGAGACGAAGGCGAGCGGCAGCGCGGCGAAGAACGGCCAGCCCATCCGGTTGACCAGCACCATGCAGACATAGCCGCCGGCCATCGCGAAGGCGCCGTGGGCAAGATTGACGAAGTTCATCAGGCCGAGCGTGACCGCGAGCCCGCAGGCGAGCACGAACAACAGCATGCCATAGGCAACGCCATCGAACAGGTTGGTGAGGATTGCGGTCATCGATGACAAGTCGTTGTCGAGAAAATATTACGCCAAGCGGAGTAGGCTACTGTGCCTCTCCCGCTTGCGGGAGAGGGCTGGGGAGAGGGCATCTGCGCAACGGGACAATCCCCGTATTGAGAGAACCCTCACCCGGCGCTGCGCGCCGACCTCTCCCGCAAGCGGGAGAGGTTTAGAAGAGCGCGTCACTTCTTGGTCTTGCCGAGATCCTTGACGGCCTCGAAGGTCGCGAACTCGACATTGTAGAGCTCGCCGTCGACCTTCTCGACCTTGCGAATGTAGATGTTCTGCACGATGTCGCGGGTCTCGGGGTCGATCGAGATCGGGCCGCGCGGGCTCTCCCATTTCTGGCCCTTCATCGCCTCGATCAGCTTGTCGCCGTTGGTGTCGCCACCCGTCTTCTTCAGCGCCTCATAGATCAGGTGGATGCCGTCATAGCCGCTCACGGCCATGAAGCCCGGACGATTGCCGAAGGCCTTCTTGTAGGCCGCGACGAAATCCTTGTTCATCTGCGAGGGATGCGCCGCGGAATAGAGGTGCGCGGTGACCGTGCCGAGCACGGCATCACCCATGTTGTTGAGCAAATCGTCATCAGTGACGTCGCCGGGTCCGATCACCTTGATGCCGGCCTTATCGAGGCCGCGCTCGGCATATTGCTTCATGAAGTTGCCGCCCTGGCCCGCGGGCACGAACACGAAGATCGCGTCGGGCTTGGCATCCTTCATGCGCTGGAGGAACGGCGCGAAGTCGGGATTTTGCAAGGGCACCTTGACCTCTTCGACCACCTCGCCCCCGCCGGCGGTGAAATGCTGCTTGAAGAAGTTCAGCGCGTCATTGCCGGGCGCATAATCCGAGGTCAGCGTCGCCACCTTCTTGATGCCGTTCTTCACGGCCCAGTCGCCGATGATGGTCGAGGACTGCGCCAGCGTGAAGCTGGTGCGCACGATGTAGGGGGAGCGCTCCGTGATGATGGAGGTGCCGGCCGCCATTACGACTTCCGGGATCTTGGCCTGCGTCGCCAGCGGCGCGGCGGCAAGGGCTGCCGGCGTCACGCCGAAGCCGGCGATGAAGTTGACCTTGTCGTTGACGATCAACTCCTGCGCGGCGGTCTTGGTCTTGTCAGGAATCGCGGCATCGTCCTTGAGGATGATCTCGACCTTCTTGCCGGCGACGGTGTCGCCCTTCTGCTGCATGTAGAGCTTGATCGCGTTCTCGATCTGCTTGCCGGTCGAGGCCTGGCCGCCAGTCATTGGCAGGATCAGGCCGACCTTGATGCTGTCCTCGGCCTTGGCGGAGGCGACGGCCGCAAGGGCGGCGATGACGGCCGCTGCTGCGGCTCGTGGAAAAATCTTGCGTTCGAACATCGGATGTCCCTCCCCTTCATTCCTGACGTGCGCCGGACCGCGTGCCCGGTCCTTGCCGCGCTTGACTCACGGATAAGCCATGCCGCGCGGCCACATGGCGTCCTCTGCAACCCCGTTGTCAATCGGACGTTGGGCGACCATTCGGCGCAAGCCGCGTGATCCGCCTCAACGACGGCAGGAGATTTGTACATTTGTACAAATAACATGGTCCTGTCAACGAAGAAGCCCTTGTCGGGTGATGCTCCATTTTACGAAGGCCCGCGCGACTCGTTGATGGAAGATTCCGCCTCTCATTTGCAGAATCCGGACATCTCACTGTTTCGCGGCGAGACATCCGGCGGCTCTCACCGAATGAGCACGAGTGAATACGTGATGTATACCGTATCAGCTAGACTGAACGCTTCAAGGCCCGCAATATGCTCACCATAATACCTTTTTGTATACAGAGGCGCCAATCTTGGAATAAACCAATTTTACATATTGAAAGTTATAGTTCGCCGCTGACGCCCATCCGGCGCCCCCTTATTCGCGCCCGATCGGCACGACCTAGAAGATGTCCATGCGTTCCTGTTCGCTTTCGATCGCTGCTGCAGTCGCCCTGCTCGCGTCCAACCTTGCAGGCTGCGGCACGGTCAACGAGAAGCTCTCGGCCGGCATGGGCGACTACGTCCCGCAATGGGCCGGCGGCCTGCCGGCCGATGCGCCGCCGCGACCGGGCACACCGCAATACGATGCCTACATGAAGGAACGCGAACGCAAGCGGCTGATGCCGGCGGCCGATCGCGAGAAAGAAGAGCAGGCCCAGAAGGGGGCGACGGGGACGACGTCGGCTGGCGCGGTGCGCTGATGGATACCTGCCATTCCGGGGCGCCTCACAGGCGAACCCGGCACCTCGAGGTTCTCTGGTGCGCAATTGCGCACCATCGTTCGCGCTTCGCGCGTCCCGGAACGACAGTACCCTAATCCACGAACACCACCGTCTTGCGGCCGTTGAGGATGACGCGATCATCGAGATGATAGCGGATGGCCCGTGCCAGCACGCGGCGCTCGATGTCGCGGCCCTTGCGGACCAGATCTTCCGGCGTGTCGCGATGGCTGATGCGCTCGACGTCCTGGTCGATGATCGGGCCCTCGTCGAGGTCGCGCGTGACGTAATGCGCGGTGGCGCCAATCAGCTTCACCCCGCGCTCATGCGCCTGGTGATAGGGTTTTGCGCCTTTGAAGCCAGGCAGGAACGAGTGGTGAATGTTGATGCAGCGCCCCGACAGCTTTGCCGAGAGATCGTCCGACAGGATCTGCATGTAGCGGGCGAGCACCACCAGATCGGTCTTCGTCTCGCCGACGAGATTCATGATCTGCGCCTCCTGCTCGCGCTTGGTCTCCTTGGTGACAGGCAGGTGGTGGAAGGGGATACCGCCGAAATCGAGCCCGGCATAGACCTCGCGCGGATGGTTGGAGACGATCGCGGTCGGTATCATCGGCAATTCGCCGGTGCGCCAGCGATAGAGGATGTCGACCAGACAGTGGTCGGATTTCGACACCAGCAGCATCACCTTGCGATGCGCAGCCCGGTCGCGCATCTGCCACTCCATGCCGAAACGCTCGGCGATCGCGGCAAAGCCGGTCTGGAGCGCCGACAATTCCACGGCAAGATCGGCCGCCGTGAACACCACCCGCATGAAGAACTTCTCGGTCTCGACGTCGTCAAACTGCTGGGCGTCGAGGATGTTCTGTCCGTTGTGGGCAAGGAACGTCGACACCGCGGAGACGATGCCGGGGCGATCCGGACAGGACAGGGTCAGGACATATTGATGATCGGGCATATTGATGAACAGGCTTGGCTCTTGATGAAGCTTTGTGCAACGGAACTATCCGCGATTTGCGCCCTGCTCTAGCACCGCCCCCGCCCTTGCGCCAATCCCAAGACTTGCCTCGACACGAAGCGCGGAGTCAGGATGAACGGACGATTGCGATTGTCTGACCGGAGCATACCCATGGCCGACCGCTTGAACGGCTACCGCATCTTGATCCTGGAAACGCGGGAGGAGGCGCAGTTTTCGAAGCTTCTGCTCGAGCAAGGCGCCGAGGTCGTGCAGTGCCCGATGTTCACCATCCGTGATGCGACGGACCCGGCTCCGGTCGAGGCTTGGATTCGCCGTGCCATCGACAAGCCGTTTGACGATCTCGTGCTGATGACGGGCGAAGGCCTGCGTCGCATCATGAAGCTTGCCCGCGCCCGCGAGCTCGACGCCGCCCTTGTCCCGGCGCTCGCCAGAGCGCGCAAATTCACCCGGGGCCCGAAGCCGGGCAAGGCGCTGCGCGAGATCGGTCTCGAAGCGCAGCAGACCACCGAGAAGCCGACCACGGAGGGCGTGATCGAGATGCTGGCCAAGCTCGACCTGAAGGGGCATCGCCTCGGCCTCCAGCTTTATCCGGACAAGGACCACAGCGCCTTGACCGGTGCGCTTGCGGCGCAAGGCGCCGAGGTCGATACCGTGCTGCCCTACGTCTACGATTCCAAGGCCGCTGATGCCAACATCGTCGCCGCCATCGACGACATGGCGGAGGGGCGAATCGATTCGCTCGCGCTGACCAATCTCGGCCAGGTCCGCCGCCTGATCGAGGCCGCAAAAGCACATGGCAGCGAAGCGAAACTGCGTGCAGGTCTCGAACGGACGTTGATCGCCTCGGTGGGGCCGGCGGTCTCTGGTGAGCTCGCCGCGCACGGTCTGCGCACGGACGTCTCGCCGGCAGATGAAGCGTATTTCATGCGTCCGCTGATCTCGGCGATGGCTGCGGCACTCGCCGAGAAACGACCGAGCGCGGCGGGTTAATCGCCGAGATGCCTAGCCAGCCACCTGCGAGGCGGCCGACAGCAACTCCTGCGGGCTCGGCGCTCCGAACATGCGCTGGCCGCCATTCGGAACCTCGGTGAACGTCCAGCGCACGATCCCTTCCCGGTCGAGCAGGAACTGGCCAAACAGCTGCCCCGTGCCGGTTGCCGCCATGCGCTGGTCGGCTTCGGTCATCTCGTAACCGTCCTTCTTGTTGAGGTACTCCGCGGCTGCCGGCCGGTTCATCGGGCTGGGCAATTCGCCGGGCATGTCCACTTGCATGCTCATGACCACGTCCATGCCGACCTTGCGTGGCCACTCGGTTTCGTTCTCCGTGAATTCGAGATTGGGCAGGCCAAATGCGCGGTGCGAGACCCGATCAGGGTCGGACGCGGCCAGCAGATTGGGCAATGGATGATAGCGGAAATAGAGCCGCGCCCGGTCGATCGGTGTGTTGACGACCGTGAGACTTTCGATCCCCTTCCCGCGCAGCACGCCATCAAGCTGCGCTTGCGCCGCGATATGGCGCCGGCAGAATGGGCAGTGCAGGCCGCGAAACAGGCCGACGAGTATCGGGCTATGCCCGCGATAATCCTCGAGCGCGATCTTTCCTTCGCGTGTGATGGCCTCCAGGACGATGTTCGGTGCGCGATCACCCGGCTGAAGTGGTCCACCAACATGACTTTCGGACATGGTTGAACTCCCTCACATTGGCTAGTCAAGGAACGGCAGTACGATCAGCCCTGCGGGATCGAGCCCGTGCCGGGCGCAGACATCGTGGGCAAGCGCGAAATATCGCTCCGCCTCGGGCATGTCGCCTCGATCAAGGTTCAGCGTCGCAAGACCATCATAGCATGGAAACAGCTGCTGCGGCTCGCCGGTCTCGCTCGCCACCTCGATGGCCTCCTTGTAGCAGCGCGCGGCCATGTCGGGGCGGAAATGGCACTGATGGATTTGCCCGAGCACGATCAGGGGTACCGGGAGATGCTCGCGCTGATCGAGCGCGCGGTCGATCTCGATCGCCTTTTCGGCAGCCGGCACCCCCTCCTCGGTACATCTGTCCGTGAAGGTGCAACAGGCAACGGCAAGATTGGCAAGAAGGCGCGCCTGGAAGCCGAGATCGCCGATACGATTGGCGACATCGAGGCCACGTCGGCAAACCGCCATGGCTTGCGCCGGGTCGATGATCGTGTAGAGCACGCCAAGATTGGTGTAGCCGCGGCACGCCACGTTGAGGAGGCCAGCGGCCTCGGCGGCCGCGACACTTTGCTCCACCTCTTTCACCGCCTCCTGGTGTCGCCCAAGCCGCGCCAGCGCAACTCCCTTGGTGTTGAGCGCCTCCGCAATAGCGCCCGCCGCCTCGAACCCGGCTTGCTCGTCCGCATCGGTCGGCACCGATTGCGCGTAGCCGAGCGCGTCGTCCGCCCACCGCGCGGCGCCGACGTGATCGCCCACACGGAACGCAAGACGGCCGCGCTCTTGCTGGAGATGAGCCCACTCCAGGAGGTGTGCCCACTCGATCGGCGCGTCGGTCCCGCCAAGCCGTTCAGCGGCCTCGGCATAATGCATCTCTGCCTTGACGCGCTTGCCGGCGTCCCACAACAATCGACCGAGCTTGCGAAGAATGCGCGCCTCGCCGATGCGGTCCCCTGCCGTGCGGTGTTCCTCCAGCGCACTCTGATAGTGCTCCTCTGCGGTGCTTCGGCGGCCAGTCACGCAACAGAGGTCCGCGACGCGCTCGTATAGGATCAGGCGTTCCGGCTCCTGTTCGCCGGAGGTCGACAGCACGGCGAGGGATTGCTGATAGAAACGGAGGGCATCGTCGTTGGCATAGCTCGCACGTGCGCGATCGCCGGCCGCGCGTAAATAGCGCGCGCCTCTCGACTTGCTCGCGCTCAGACTGAAGTGATGTCCGAGCAATATGAGATCTTCGAGCTGCTCGGGTTCTTTGCCATAGAGCCGCTCCAGCGCGGCACCAATCCGTCCATGGAGTTCGACCCGACGCTGCAAAAGCAGATTTTGATAGATCACGTCCTGAAGCATGGTCTGGGTGAAGCGATAGGTCCGCAGCGACATCGAGTTCGAGCCCGCGACCTCCTCGATGATCTCGGCGTCGCACAGAAGTTCGAGCGCTGCCTCGACCCTTGCCGGCTCGTTTGCCGCCGCACCTAAAACAGACGCATCAAAGCGCGGACCGATCACCGCAGCCTCCTGGGCCACCTGGCGCACCTGATGCGGCAAGCGGTCGAGGCGCGCCAGCAACAACGCCTGTATGCTTGCTGGGATATCGGCGGCGGCTTCATCCGATTTCAACCGCCACTGCGTGCCATCACGCTCCAGGGCCCCGCCTTCGATGAGGCCGCGGATGATCTCCTCAAGGAAAAGCGGATTGCCGCCTGCGCGATCGAGGATTCGGGTGAACAAACGTCCCGGCGGTTCCCGCCAGCCATGACTGAAATACGCCGAAAGCAGCCTTCGTCCGTCAGCATCGTCAAGCGGAGACAGCCGAATGGTCGTGTGACTGATCCTGCTCGAACCGAACTGATCCACCTGCACCGGCCGATGTGTAAACAGCAGCATCAGCCGTGTCCGCTCCAGCCGGTCCATCAGGAACCGCAACGCTTCAAGCGACACCGCGTCGGCCCAATGCAGATCCTCGACGATGATCAGAAGTGGCGACAAGCCGAGGCGGCGTTCGAAGATGGTACGGATCGCGAAAAAGATCTGCCGCCGGAGCTGTTCCGGTTCGACATGCCTGAGCACAGCGTTGGGATCGCCAAGGCCAAGAACGTGCAAGTAGAGAGGCATCAGGCGATCGGCCTCCTCGGCCGCGAGGCCAAGCTCCAATAGCGCTTCTGCAACCTTCGTCTCTGCCTCTGCGGCGCCGGCCTTCTTTGCGATGCCATAGGCGCTACGCAGCACGGCGGCGAGTGCTCCGTAGGATTGTTCGCCGAGCGGCGAGCAAACCGCCTGTCGGATCGCTACGCCTGCGAAGCGATCCTCATCGCGGATACGGGCGACGAATTCGTTCACCAGCCGCGTTTTCCCGATGCCCGCTTCGCCAACCAGCCGTACCAGTTGAGCCGCACCGCCGCAGGCGCGATCAAGGCTGCCGATCACGCGCGCAAGCTCGGCGTCGCGCCCGATCAGTGGTGCATCGAGCCCCAGCGTGTCGAGGCCACGTGCCGTGCGGGGCGTATCGAGCGGTCCCTTTAGACGATGGACCAGCACGCCGCCCATCTTGCCCTTGAGCGAGATCTCGCCGAGCGAGTCATAGGAGAACGCATGTCGCGTCAGACGGTGGGTCAACGGCCCGACCAGCACCTCGTCCGGAGACGCCATCGACTGCAATCGCTGCGCCGTATTCACGGTATCGCCGGTCACCGAATAGGATTTGGCAACGCCCACGCCTAACCCACCCGCGACGACATGGCCGGTGTTGATGCCGACATGGAGCTGCAACGGTGAACCGGCGTAGGCCCTCGCGCGCTCGCTGAGGCGCGCTGTTCGGCTGATCATGTCGAGGGCAGCGCGGACCGCCCGCTCGGGGTCGTCCTCGTGCGCAGCCGGCGCACCAAACAGCGCGAGCATCGCATCGCCGATGAACTTGTCCACGAAGCCGCCGAAGCTCTGCACCGCGGCCGTCAGCTCCTCGAACAACTGGTTCTGAAGCGTCTGCATGACCTCTGGGTCGAGCCGCTCGCTCATCGCAGTGAAGCCGCTGAGGTCGGCAAACAGCACGGTGATGGTGCGGCGGTTTGCTTCGCTATCGACATTGTCCGACGGCGGTCGAAATTCGCCTTGAGCCGCCTGCAGGAGCGGTGGCGAAGACGATCTGAGTGTCGCCGGGCTCGTCTGCGCCGATGCCTGTCCGCCGTCATTGCTGGACCCGCTGACGAGGGAGCCGCATTTCGGGCAGTAGACAAAATCCGGTGCGCATGGAAAGCCGCAGCCGGGGCACGCGTTCGGCTGCTTCATGCCGCACTTCGGGCAGAAGGCAAAGCCGCTCTGAACCTCGAAACCACAACCCGAGCAGTTCATGGCTCAAGACCTCGCGGAAGCCGCGATGGCGCAATCTGCTGGCCCTACCAAATGGGTCCCAGGATGCAGACCAGCATGGGCTTTGCGCGCCGGAAGAGCAAGCGGCGGCAACCTACATCTCAGTATGGGCGGCGAAGCAATGCTGCGGGCGCTCTGGCGCACCGCACGTCGTCGGCAAAGCATGGTGGCATGCGGTAGCGGCAATTGACAGGGCGATCGCCGGGGCTACCCTCCCAAACAGAAGAACAAATGAATAAGGGCAGGGAATCGCCGTGAAACCCGTCGTCGCATCTTGAGCACATCCGCAGGACCTTCCGCGCTCGCGCCATTTCGCATCCGCAACTATCGCTTCCAGTGGCCGTCCGACCTGCTCACCTCCTGGGCCTTCGAGGTCGAGACGCTGGTGCTCGGCTGGTACATCATCGTAGAGACCGGCTCGGTGCTGCTGCTCACCGTGCTCGCTTCACTCCAGTTCGTCGGAACACTGGTCGCGCCCGTGTTCGGCATGATCGGCGATCGCATGGGTCATCGCGATCTCCTGGTCGTGATGCGTCTCGCCTATACGGCACTCTCTTCGACCATCATGGTCCTGGCGCTGAGCGGTCATTTGTCCCCGCTCAGCGTCATGGTGATCGTCGCGATCATGGGCCTGATTCGTCCCTCCGATCTCGGCGTCCGGGGCGCGCTGCTCGCCGAGATCATGCCGCCCGAGCAACTGGTGGGCGCCATCAGCGTTGCGCGCACAACCCAGGACAGCGCCCGCATCGCCGGAGCACTGACGGGCGCCGGGCTGTTCGCGCTTCTTGGCATTGGCCTCGTGTATGTGGCGATCGCCGGTCTCTACCTCGCGGCTGCGCTTCTGATGCTCTGCCTGACACGGCCGAAAAGGCCTGTCACCACGAGCGATCTCCCGGCGGACAGTGACGCCGTTTCGAGATTGCTGGGCGATTTGAAGGAAGGCATCGTCTATGCCTGGAATGGCCCGGGAATGCGCGCGGCGCTGTGCGTCGCGTTCCTGGCCAATCTTACCGCATTTCCCTTCACGGGCGGATTGTTGCCCTACATCGCGCGGGAGATCTTTCATACCGACCAGACCGGCCTTGGTTATCTCTCGGCGAGTTTCGCCGTTGGCTCTCTGATCGGCTCCATCACGCTAAGCCTGGTCAGTGGCGTGCGCATTGCCCGGCTTCTGATCGGCGCGACGCTGGCCTGGTACGCCATGCTGCTGGTGTTCGTCGAGATCAGGGCCTTACCGGTGGCCATGGCCTGCCTCGTTCTCGCCGGCATCGCCCAGAGCATGTCGATGATCTCGGCTGCCGTGATCCTGATGCGCACCGCGAGCGCACATCTGCGCGGCCGCGTCATGGGGGTGCGCATGATGGTGATCTACGGCTTGCCGATCGGGCTGCTCGCAGCCGGCAGCCTGATCGACATCATCGGCTATTCCGCGACGGGGTCGCTCTATGCGGTCGCAGGGTTCGTCGCGATGATGGCGATCGCGTTGCGCTGGCGCGCCGACCTCTGGCCAGTACATGCCCCCGCCAATGCGCGGTGACGAATATCCGCACTAATCCCCGTACCCGCGCAGCCGCTCGATATCGAGGATGGTGACGCCGCCATATTCCAGCCGCAGCAGCCCCTCCTTCTCCAGTCGGTTCAGCGCGCGGTTCGCATTCTGGCGGGACATGCCGGAGAGTGCGCCGATCTCCTCCTGGGTGATCTCCAGGTGCGCGGTCGATTCCGGATAGAGGATCGGATTGAACAGCGAAGCGATGCTGCGGGCGAGGCGCGCGGTGGCATCGAGCGTCCGGTTGACCTCGAGCATACCGATGAACTGGCCGAGCCGCTCGTTGAGCTGGCGCACCAGGAAGCGGTTGAAGCCGACGCTGTTCTCGAACAGCCACATGAAGGCGCTGCGTTCCATTAGTGCGACGCGGCTGTCGCGCAGCGCGACAACGTCATAACGGCGCGGCTCGTTCTTGAGCACGCTGCCCTCGCCGAACCAGGCCCCCGCCGTCAGCCCGGCAAGGCTGGTCTCCTTGCCGTCGCGCGAGACCCCGCCCATACGGGCAAGGCCGCTCACCATGCCGGCCCAATAGGCAAAAATATCGCCGCGCATGAACACGCTCTCGCCGGTGCCGTAGGACCGCTCCGTGATTCCGGCACGCGCGACCTCGATCTCCGCTTGTGTGAGCTCCCGCGACCAGGCGGCGACGCGCTTCAGATGATCTTCTGAAATCATGATCTCGCGGCCAGCCGCACCGTTTCGTCACTCCGCCTTCTGTTGCAGTGCAACATGATGGTTTCGATCGCCATTCGACCAAAGATGAAAGCCGCTGCCGCCCGAAAAACTTTGTCGCAGAATTGTCAGCCGGGAGACATTTCAAAATAGCGCTTTCCCCTATTGAGGACCACCTCGGGCGATGCGGCTTTTGATCCCAATCGGGGATCGAGAGCGGTGCGGCTCCGGTCGAGACCATCTGTTGCATGGCCTCACCGCGACCGCCGTACTAGGATCGCCCGACAGAACGGACGAAGAGCGCCGCTAAAATGCGCCATGACCGGGAGGGATTCGTTGGTGGCTACCAGTCTCGAAGTGCGCGGCGTGTCCTTGCGATTCGGCGGCGTCAGAGCGCTGACCGATGTCGGCTTCGCCATCAGGGAAGGCGAGCTGTTCTCGATCATCGGTCCCAACGGCGCCGGCAAGACCTCGATCGTGAACTGTATTTCCGGCCGCTACAAGCCGACCGAAGGCCAGCTGTTCTATCAGGGCCGCGACATCACCGGTTTGACGCCGAATGCACGCGCTTCGCTCGGCATCGGCCGCACCTTCCAGAACCTGGCGCTGTTCCACCATATGAGCGTGCTCGACAACATCATGGTCGGCCGCCATCACCTCTTGAAGAACAACTTTCTCACGGGCTCGCTGTACTGGCTCACCGGCGCGCGCAGGGAGGAGCTCGAGCACCGTCGCAAGGTCGAGGAGATCATCGACTTCCTCGATCTGCAGTCGGTGCGGAAGGCGACTGCGGGCACCCTCTCCTACGGCCTGCGCAAGCGCGTCGAGCTCGCCCGCGCCATGGCGCTGGAGCCGCGCCTCATTCTTCTCGACGAGCCCATGGCCGGCATGAACTTCGAGGAGAAGGAGGACATGGCCCGCTACATCGTCGACCTCAACGAGGAGTTCGGGATGACGGTGGTGATGATCGAGCACGACATGGGCGTGGTGATGGACATCTCCCATCGCGTCATGGTGCTTGATTTCGGCAAGAAGATCGCCGAGGGCGATCCGGCGACCGTGCTCGCCGATCCGCACGTCAAGCGCGCCTATCTCGGCGAAGAGGACGAGGTGCTGATCGATCCCGACGATGCTCCTCAGGCGCAGGAGAGCGCGGCATGATGGATTATGCGGGTCGCGTCGCGCAGGCCGACACCTACCCGAAGATGCTCCGGCTCAATGCCAGGGAGCACGGCAACGACATCGCACTGCGCGAGAAGGATCTCGGGCTGTGGCGCATCTTCACCTGGAACGACTACCAGGCACGGGTGCGCGATTTCGCGCTTGGCCTGGTCGAGCTCGGCCTTGGTCGCGGTGACGTCATCGGCATCATCGGCGACAACCGGCCGGACTGGGTCGCGGCGGAAGTCGCAACGCATGCGATCGGCGGCCTCAGCCTCGGGCTCTATCGCGACGTGCTGGATGAAGAGGCCTCCTATCTGCTGAATTATGGTGAAGCACAGCTGGTCTTCGCCGAGGACGAGGAGCAGGTCGACAAGCTGCTCACCCTCGCCGAGCGCGTGCCGAAGCTGAAGCACATCATCTATTCCGATCCGCGCGGGATGCGGAAATACGACGATCCCAGGCTGATGTCGGCCGAGAAATTTGCTGAGCTCGGCCGGGCCCGTGCAGCGCGCGAACCGGAGCTTTACGACAGGCTGGTCGATGCTACCAAGGGAGAGGACGTCGCGATCCTCTGCACGACATCGGGCACCACCTCGCATCCCAAACTTGCGATGCTCGCAGCCGGCCGCGTGCTCGGCCATTGCGCGACCTATCTCGCCTTCGATCCGAAGGGACCGGACGACGAATACGTCTCGGTGCTGCCGCTGCCCTGGATCATGGAGCAGGTCTACGTGCTCGGCAAAGGCCTCTTGTGCCGGATGAAGATCAACTTCGTCGAAGAGCCGGACACGATGATGAACGATCTGCGCGAGATCGCGCCGACCTTCGTGCTGTTCGCACCCCGCGTCTGGGAATCCATTGCCGCCGACGTCCGCGCCAAGGTGATGGATGCAACGCCCTTCAAGCAGCGGCTGTTCGATGTCGGCATGAAGAGCGGGCTCGCCGCACTCGAACAGGGCAAGCGCTCCGGCTTTGCCGACGCGATCCTGTTCCGCGCGCTGCGCGATCGCCTCGGCTTTACCCGCCTGCGGTCGGCCGCGACCGGCGGTGCGGCGCTCGGCCCCGATACGTTCAAGTTCTTCCAGGCCATGGGCGTGCCGCTGCGCACGCTCTACGGCCAGACCGAGCTCTTGGGCGCCTACACGCTGCACCCCGAGGGCAAGGTCGACCCTGACACCACTGGCGTGCCGATGGCCGACAGCGTCGAAATCCGCATCGACAATGCCGACGTCCACGGCGTCGGTGAGATCGTGGTGCGCCATCCCAACATGTTCCTCGGCTATTACAAGAATCCCGAGGCCAGCGTCGCCGACATCAAGGACGGCTGGATGTGCTCGGGCGATGCCGGCTATTTCAACGGCGACGGGCAGCTCGTTGTGATCGACCGCATCAAGGACCTCGCCGAGACCTCGCGCGGCGAGCGCTTCTCCCCGCAGTTCATCGAGAACAAGCTGAAGTTCTCGCCGTATATCGCGGAAGCCGTGGTGCTGGGCGCCGGCCGCGACGCGCTCGCGGCGATGATCTGCATCCGCTATTCCATCATCTCGAAATGGGCGGAGAAGAACCGCCTCTCCTTCACCACCTACAGCGACCTCGCCTCGCGGCCCGAAGTCTATGCGCTGCTGCAGAAGGAGGTCGAGACCGTCAACGCCACGCTGCCGCCGGCCCAGCGCATCTCGCGCTTCCTTCTGCTCTACAAGGAGCTCGATGCCGACGATGGCGAGCTTACCCGCACGAGAAAGGTCCGCCGCGGCGTCATCAACGAGAAGTACGAAGGCATCATCGACGCGATCTACCGCGGCGTTTCCGACATCCCCGTCGATACCGTGATCCGCTTCCAGGACGGCACCACGCAGCGCGTGCGAACGACGCTGCGCGTCGTGGATCTGGGCGGACAGAGGCACATGGCGGAGGCTGCGGAGTGAACTTCGTTTCAATCACGAGCGTGATTCGGATTGCTGCGCCCTCTCCCCTTGTGGGAGAGGGCGTCTCCGCCGGGAGCCGCGGCCTCACTCGGGTGAGGGGTGCTCTCTCCACGCCTCCCCGGCCGAGACACCCCCTCACCTGTCTTCGCTTCGCGAAGCCACCCTCTCCCGCGAGGGGAGAGGGTACACCGTCATCGCTTTTGCATTTTGCGCGGGCCGCGACATGAACACCGCCTTTCTCATCCAGCTTCTGGTCAACGGCCTCGTGGTCGGTACGCTCTATGGCGTGGTCGCGATGTCGTTCGTGCTGATCTACAAAGCGACCCAGGTCGTCAATTTCGCGCAAGGCGAGCTGCTACTGGTCGGCGCCTGGGTGTGCTGGGCATTGCTCGCCAAATACCAGGTGCCATTCTGGATCGGCATGCCGATCACGCTGGTGTTCATGTTCGTGTTCGGCATCGCGGTCCAGGTCCTGATCCTGCGGCCGATGATCGGCGAGCCCATCATCTCCGTGATCATGGTGACGATCGGCTTGTCCACCGTGCTCCAGGCGGCGCTGAAGTGGATGTTCGGAGTCAACCCGCAACCGTTCCCGCGCGTATTCGAGAGCCAGTCGGTCAACCTGTTCGGTCTCCAGATCCAGACCGTCTATGTCATGAGTCTTGTGGTGTCCGTCGCCATGATGATCGGCATGGCCTGGTTCTTCCGCGCCTCGAAATACGGCCTCGCCATGCGCGCCACCGCGTTCAACCAACAGGTCGCGCAGTCGCTCGGCATCTCCGTGAAGAGCGTGTTCGCGATGGCTTGGGCGATCTCGGCGACGGTGTCGGCCGTCGCCGGGGTCGTCGTTGCGGTCGTGAACGGCGTGTCCTCGGGCCTTGCCGCGTACGGCATCAAGGTATTTCCGGCGGCGATCCTCGGCGGGCTCGATTCCGTCGGCGGCGCCGTACTCGGCGGCATCATCATCGGACTGCTCGAGAATGTCGCCCAATATATCGACAGCCAGTACCTGCACTGGGGCAATCTCTACGAGATCGCGCCGTTTTACGTCCTTATCATAGTGCTGATGATCAAGCCTTACGGCCTGTTCGGCACCCACGACATCGAGCGGATCTGACCCATGGCCGGCCCTGCCCTCATCCCTGCTGGTGATTTCCGCACCTCCTATGCGGCGGACACCACGATCTTCCCGACCACGACCAGCCGCAACTTCGCCATCGCCGGCGTTCTGCTGCTCTGCCTCGCGCCGCAATTCTTCAGCGGCTACTGGCTGAGCATTTTGATCCAGATCGGCATCTTCTCGATCGCGGCGCTCGGTCTCAACATCCTGGTCGGCTTCACCGGCCAGATTTCGATCGGGCACGCCGCTTTCTTTCTGCTCGGCGCCTTCACCTCGGCCTACATCTCCAACAACGCCCCGATCCCGGTATTCTTCGCGATTCCCCTTGCCGGCGTCATCACCGCGCTGGTCGGGCTGATCTTCGGTATCCCCGCGGCGCGGCTGAAAGGTCTTTACCTGGTCATCGCGACCCTTGCAGCACAATACATCCTCCTCGACTTCTTCTCCCGCGCCGAATGGTTTTCCGGCGGATCGGTGCCGGCGAGCGCCGAACCGTTTTCGATCTTCGGCTACACGCTGCGGGGTGACAGACAGTATTTCTACGTCGTGCTGGCCTATGTGCTCGCGAGCTACATCCTCGTCACCAACCTGATGCGCACGCGCGACGGCCGCGCGCTGGTGGCCATACGCGACCATTATCTCTCAGCCGAGATCATGGGCATCAATCTCACCAAGTACCGCACGCTGTCGTTTGGCCTCGCCGCCTTCTTCGCCGGCATCGCCGGCGCGCTCTACGCGCACTATCAGCTCGTGGTCTCCCAGGAGGGTTTCGGCATCGAGCGCTCGATCCTGTTCCTGGCCATGATCATCATCGGCGGCACCGGTTCGATCATGGGCACGCTGATGGGCACCGCCTTCGTGGTGCTGCTGCCGGAGTCGATGGAATTCCTCAGCCTGTATTTGAAGGGTGGCGCGATCGACAAAGCGCTGTCGCTGAACAACAACATCACATTCCTGCGCGAGATCGCGATCGGGGTGATCATCATCGCGTTCCTGATGTTCGAGCCCGACGGCCTCGCGCATCGCTGGCGGCAGATCAAGGCGTACTGGAAACTCTACCCGTTCTCGCATTGAGCGCGGGCAACGCAGTTAAACAATAAACAGGAGGAACCGACCCATGACGATGAAGACCTTTTTGAGCACCGCATCGCTCGCGCTGGCGATCGCCGCATTCTCGGCAAGCGCACAGGCGCAGATCGCGATCGGGCATCTCGCGGATTATTCCGGCGGCACCTCTGACGTCGGCACGCCGTATGGCCAGGCCGTCGCCGACACCTTCGCCTGGGTCAACAAGAACGGCGGCATCGGCGGCAAGCAGGTCAGCCTCGACACCAACGATTACGGCTACCAGGTGCCCCGCGCGATCGCGCTCTACAAGAAGTGGTCGGCACCGGACAGCAAGGTTGCGGCGATCATGGGCTGGGGTACCGCCGACACCGAGGCGCTGACCGGCTTCCTCGCCCAGGACAAGATCCCCGACATGTCCGGCTCCTATGCCGCCGCCCTCACCGATCCCGAAGGTGTCAGCGGCAAGGCCAAGCCTGCCCCCTACAATTTTTTCTACGGCCCCAGCTATTCGGACGCGCTGCGCGCGATGCTGATGTGGGCAGCCGAGGACTGGAAAGCCAAAGGCAAGCCCGGCAAGCCCAAATTCGTGCACATGGGAGCCAACCATCCCTATCCGAACGCACCGAAGGCCGCCGGTGAAGCCATGGCGCAGGAGCTCGGGTTCGAGGTGCTGCCGCCGCTGGTGTTTGCGCTCGCGCCCGGTGACTACAGTGCGCAGTGCCTGAGCCTGAAGTCCTCGGGCGCCAACTACGCCTATCTCGGCAACACCGCCGCCTCCAACATCTCGGTGATGAAGGCCTGCAAGACCGCCGGCGTCGATATCCAGTTCCTCGGCAATGTCTGGGGTATGGACGAGAACGCCGCCAAGACCGCCGGCGATGCCGCCAATGGTGTGATCTTCCCGCTGCGCACGGCGGTGAGCTGGGGCGGCGATGCGCCCGGCATGAAGACGGTGATGGAGATCTCGAAGATGTCCGACCCCACCGGCAAAGTCTATCGTCCCGTGCACTACGTCGCGGCCGTCTGCTCGGCGCTGTACATGAAGGAGGCGATCGACTGGGCCGCCAAGAATGGTGGCGCCAACGGCGAGAACGTCGCCAAAGGCTTCTACCAGAAGAAGGATTGGGTGCCGGCCGGAATGGAAGGCGTCTGCAATCCCTCGACCTGGACCGACAAGGACCACCGCGGCACGCTGAAGGTCGATCTCTATCGCACCAAGGTCTCCGGCGCGACCGACGGCGACCTCAACGACCTCATGGCCAAGGGGACGATCAAGCTCGAGAAGGTCAAGACCGTCGAGCTGCCGCGCAAGCCGGAATTGCTGGGGTGGTGAGGCCCTAGTGCGTCCGTCGTTCCGGGACGATGCGAAGCATCGGACCCGGAACCTCGAGATTCCGGGTTCGGTCCTGCGGACCGCCCCGGAATGACGGGCTAGAGCCGTGACGACACCGAGAGAGTATTCAAGCATGACTGAAACGGCTCCCATCGAGCGTCCCTCCCCCAGCATCGTGCCCGCACCGCCCCTCCTCGCCGTGCGCAACATCGAGGTCGTCTATGACGACGTCATCCTGGTGCTGCGCGGCCTCAGCCTCGACGTGCCCAAGGGCGCGATCGTGGCGCTGCTGGGGGCCAACGGCGCCGGCAAGTCGACGACGCTGAAGGCAATCTCGGGGCTGCTCAAGACCGAAGACGGCGAGGTGACGCGCGGCGAGATCCTGTTCGAAGGCGAGCGGATCAACGGCATCGACCCCGACAAGATCGTCCGCCGCGGCATCTTCCAGGTGATGGAGGGCCGGCGCATCGTCGCCGACATGACGTCGCTGGAGAACCTCAAGCTCGGCGCCTTCACCCGCAGGGACCGCGAGATCGATGCCGATCTCGAGATGGTCTTCAATTACTTCCCGCGCCTGAAGGAGCGCACTGGCCTTGCCGGCTATCTCTCCGGCGGTGAGCAGCAGATGCTCGCGATCGGCCGCGCCCTGATGGCGCGCCCGAAGATGATTTTGATGGACGAGCCTTCGATGGGCCTGTCGCCGCTACTGGTCAAGGAAGTGTTCTCGATCATCCAGAAGATCAACCGCGATCTCGGCGTCACCATCCTCTTGGTCGAGCAGAACGCACGCGCTGCGCTCTCGGTGGCAAGCCACGGCTACATCATGGAACAAGGCAAGGTCGTGCTCGATGGCAGCGCCGACGAATTGCGCGACAACGAGGATGTCAAGGAATTCTACCTCGGCGGCGCCGGCGACCAGCGAAAGAGCTTCAAGAATCTCAAGAGCTTCAAGCGGCGCAAGCGGTGGCTGTGATCCGCAAGAGCCTAGCCCAGCACCTGGTCCGCTTCCGTGACTGCGCAGAGAACATGATAGAACGAAGAGGCAGGAATGGTGTCGATCAGCGATTTGCCGTCGCGATCGAACTGGTCGTACCAGCCGCCCTTCACGGGATGGCTGAGATAATGCCGTTCGAGCCGCACCAGCGCCGCGCGCGCCTCATCCGCCGCCCCCGCCTCGCCGGACTCGGCTTGCGCGATCCACGCCTTCGCGATCTCGGTCTGCGGCCACAGCCGGCGCGTGCTGCGGCGGATGTTGCCGCTCGCATCGCCCTCGTCGATCAGGCAGCCCGTCGCCCCGTCGCAATAGCGCAGCGCGGTCACCAGCAGCTCCGCACGCCGCTGCCCGGTCGGACAACCCGTCATGCGCTCAAATCCCTTCAGCAGCCAGACCCATTCCGCCTGGTGGCCCGGCTCGACGCTGACCGGCTCGATCTTCGACCAGTCCTCCTCGAAATACTCCGACAACACGTGCTTCTGCTTGTCGTAGAGATTGGCCAGGAACAGTGCGAAGAATTCTCCGGCACGGTTCTGGAACGACAGATCGTGGGTCGCCTCGAAGCACGCGATCATCGCCTCGAACAGATGCATGTGCGGGTTCTGCCGGCGCGGCAGCGAGACCGGAAGGCCTTCGTGAACGCCACCATGCGGCGAGCGCAGATGGCCGTCGAGGAAGGCGAGCAGCGCATCGATCTCGGCGCGGACCTGTGCATCCTGGTCGAGCGCATAGACGCTGGCGAGCGCAAACAGGATGAATGCGTGGTCATAGGCATCGCGCCGGGCATCCAGCACCGATCCTTCCGGCGTCAGCCGGTGCACATAGCCGGGCCGGCCATCGGGCGATTTCGCTCTGCCCAGCAGATGCTCCAGCCCCTTCAGCGCGATGGTGCGTCCGTCAGGATACCAGCCCATCTGTGCCGCCTTGGCGTAGCACCAGATCTGGCGGGCCTGCACAAACACGCGCCGGGGCGCGGCCGCATCCGCTGCGCCATCGCGGTGCAGCCGGTCGATGAAGCCGCCCGCGGCGTGATCCCAGCCGATCGTCGACCACAGCGGCAGCGCCTCGTCGATCATGCGGCGCTTCAGGCGCGCGACGACGTTCGACGCCTCGTCCGCCGCAATGATTCCTTCGTCCGCCATCGGGTCCCCTTCAAGCCTCGCCAATGGCGGTCTGATAGCCATGCCGGTGGCGGCGCGCAACGGATGCCAACACGGAAAAAATAGCCATGACCGCCCATTACGACGCGCGCGAGACGCGTGAGCAAGCCGCGCGCGAGGCCGACCTGTTCGCCCGCCTCCCGGAAGTGCTGCGAGCCGCCATGGCCGCCCCGGCCTATGCCGAGCGGCTCAAAGGATTCGATCCCGCCGCCGTGACCTCCAGGGCGGCTCTGGCAGGCCTGCCGCTGTTGCGCAAGTCGGAACTGCCCGCCATGCACAAGGCGTCTGCGCCCTTCGGAGGCTTCGTCGCGGGAGCTCCCGGCTCGTTCGCGCGCCTCTTCACCTCCCCCGGCCCGATCTTCGAGCCGGAAGGGCGGCAGGCCGATCCCTGGCGCGGCGCGAGGGCGCTGTTCGCGGCCGGGTTCCGTCCCGATGACATCGTCCTCAATACCTTCAGCTACCATCTCACCCCCGGGGGGTTCATCTTCGATGCGTCGGCGCGCGCGCTCGGCTGCGCGGTGATCCCGGCTGGCCCCGGCAATACGGAACAACAATTCGAGCTGATCGAGGCCTACCGGCCGGTCGGCTATAGCGGCACGCCGGACTTCCTGAAGATCCTGCTCGACGCCGCCGCAAGCTCGGGTCGCGACGTCTCCTCGATCAAGCGCGCGCTCGTTTCGGGCGCGGCCTTCCCGCCTTCGCTCCAGGCACAGATCAAGGCGCGCGGAATCGACGCCTATCAGGCCTTCGGCACCGCCGATCTCGGCATTGTCGCGTTCGAGACCGAGGCGCGCGAAGGCATGGTCGTGAATGAGGACCTGATCCTGGAGATCGTCAAGCCCGGTACTGGAGATCCGGTAGCGCCGGGCGACGTCGGCGAGATCGTCGTCACCTCGCTCGACCCGCACCATCCCTGGATCCGGCTCGCGCTCGGCGATCTCACCGCGGCCTTGCCCGGCACGAGCCCCTGCGGGCGCACCAATATGCGCATCAAGGGCTGGATGGGCCGCGCCGACCAGACCACCAAGGTCAAGGGCATGTTCGTCCGTCCCGAGCAGATCGCCGAGATCGGCAAGCGTCATTCCGCGCTCGGCAGACTACGCCTCGTCGTCACACGAGAGGGCGAGACCGACGCAATGACGCTGAAAGCGGAAACGGCGGCGGCGAGCGAGGCGCTACGCGAAGAGATCGCAGGCACCTTGCGCGCCGTGACGAAACTCGGCGGCACCGTCGAGCTGGTCAGCCCCGGCGTGCTGCCCAACGATGGCAAGGTGATCGCGGACGAGCGCTAAGAGGCCCTACCCCCAAACCTCAGTTTCTTGTGAACAGGGATTTTTGCCAGCGCGGGGAGCGGCCGATCGCATAAAAGCAAGCGTTGATTTCTGGCACGCTTCTGGTGCGCGCACCACGCGGGGTGGAAGCGCGCCGCAGCGGGTTCATGGCGCGGTGCCCCACCTCAAAGGCCTGATTTGTCGACTTGATTGGGTTCGTTCTGCGCAGGCATGTAGCTTCAAGGATGCTCCCTTACCTTGTTCAGCCCCGCGACGTGCGGATTCCGACGAAGTCGCCCGGGTGTACCGATACGAATTCGCTCGGAGATTGAACGAACCCGCTACGCGGGAGTGGGGGCAAGCCTGCTGAACTGAGGTGTCCTGTCTGAGAGGATGTTGGTCTTCGCACCACCCCTCTCAAGACAGGAGACCCAGATGGCTACGATGAGCCCTCTTCGGCAGCGCATGATCGAGGACATGACGGTCCGCAATCTGTCGCCGTCGACTCAACAATCCTATATCTATGCGATCGCAAAGTTTAGCCGCCATTTTGGCTACGCCCCGGACCGGTTGAGTTTCGAGCAGGTCCGCGCCTACCAACTGCATCTCATCGGTCAAAAGCGTTCGTGGTCCCACATCAATCAGGTGGCCTGCGCGCTGCGGTTCTTCTACGGCGTCACACTCGGGCAGACGGAGGCATTCGAGCGGATCATCGGTGGCCAGAAGCCCGACAAGCTCCCGCTCGTGCTTAGTGCCGAAGAGATCGAGCGCTTCCTGGACGCGGTTACAGGGGTGCGCAATCGCGTCGTGCTGGCGACGGCTTATGCGGCTGGCTTACGGGTTAGTGAAGTCGTCCGCCTGAAGGTGAGCTCGATCGACAGCAAGCGAATGTTGATCCACATCGAGAACGGCAAGGGCGGCAGGGATCGTTACGCGATGCTTTCTCCGCGACTGCTGGAGATTCTACGTACGTACTGGATGCGAGCCCGGCCGGGACTGTGGCTATTTCCAGGCCAAGACCCAAGTGAACATGTCAGCGTCCGCTGCGTCCAGGCGGCCTGCCGCGCCGCCCGCCGCCGCGCTCGGCTTGCCAAGCCGATTACTGTCCATACGCTCCGGCACTCGTTTGCGACCCATCTCCTGGAAAGCGGGATCGACATTCGCATCATTCAAGTTCTGCTCGGACATGCCGACCTGGGATCGACCGCGCGCTACGCTCAGGTTGCGACCAATCTGCTCGCCCGCACGACCAGCCCATTCGATGGACTCTCCGTTAGGGTGATCCCACCCAACTGAGCTGCGCATATGCGCCCCGTGCTCGAGGTGGCGGACATCCTCCGCCGCCACGGCGGCGCGTTCCGTGCCGCGCAGGGGCCTCGGCTGTCCTCCGATCAGCGCCGTGTGATGGCGGCCATCGAGGCGTGTCGCACAGCGACGCTCGGCGGCCACGTCGAGCGGTGCGACGACTGCGGCCTGGTCCGCGTCGCCTATAACAGCTGTCGCGATCGGCACTGTCCAAAGTGCCAAGCGCTCGCGCGCGCCCAATGGCTCGCCGAGCGCCAGGCCGACCTGCTGCCGGTCCCCTATTTCCATGTCGTCTTCACCGTGCCGGCGCCGGTGGCCGCCATCGCGCTGCAGAACAAGACGGTGGTCTACGACATCCTGCTCAAGGCAGCAGCCGAGACGATCCGTCTCATCAGCGCCGACCCGAAGCATCTCGGTGCCGAGACCGGGATGATCGCCATTCTCCATACCTGGGGCCAGACCCTAACGCATCATCCGCATGCCCATTGCCTCGTGCCAGGCGGCGGGATCGCCCCTGATGGAAGCTGGGTTCATTGTCGCCCCGGCTTCTTCCTTCCCGTTCGCGTCCTGTCACGATTGTATCGTCGGCTGTTCCTGGAGCGCCTGCAGGCGGCGTTCAATGGCACCAAGCTCCAGTTCTTCGGCCATCTCGCGCACCTCGTCGAGCCAGCGGCATTCGCCCGCCATCTAAACGCCCTCCGCAAAGTCGAGTGGGTCGTCTACGCCAAGCGTCCCTTCGGCGGACCAGAACAGGTTCTGGCCTATCTCGGGCGCTACACCCATCGCGTTGCGATCGCCAACGGCCGGCTCCTTACCTGTGACGAGGGCCACGTCCGCTTCCGGTGGAAGGATTATCGCGCTGGCAACAAATCCAAAGTGATGACGCTCGACACTGAGGAGTTCCTTCGTCGCTTTCTGCTCCACATATTGCCGAAGGGGTTTCGCCGCATCCGTCATTTTGGTTTCCTGGCGAACGCCTGCCGCGCCGCCAAACTCGCGCGCATCCGAGCGGCGCTTGAGGCGCCGCAGCCACCTCCGCCTGCCGAAGCTGTCAACTATCGTGAGCGCTGCGCCATCCTCCTTGGTCACCGCCTCGACTTATGCCCCATCTGCGGAGGCCGCATGGTCGAGATTGGGCCTGTGCCGCGTGCGCCAGCGCAGCGACGCGCAGCACCTCGCGCATTGCCTCAGTAAAAATGTTACCGGACAACTTCCCTGTCGTGTCTGGGGCGGAGCTGCCGAATCAGTTCGGTGGCGGGTATGGCAGGGAAGATCAGCATGCGCGCAAAGCGCGAGATCACATCA
>NZ_RDQF01000071.1 GCF_004114425.1 Bradyrhizobium vignae
CCGTTCCCGGATGTCTTCCGAATAGGGTCGCGTCATCCATGCCGGCCTCCGCCCTCCAGCATGGATGTTGAATCAGAAATCGCTCCCGGTGGGAATCCCGATTCCAGCCAAAAACAACATGCTCTAGTTGTGTGGCGGCGGCGGAGATCATCTCCACACATCCGGATTTCCTTAACCCTGCGGTAACCAACCTCGGCGACCAATGGACGGACCTCTGTCAGAAAGCGGCCGCCCATGCTCTCCCGTGAAGAACGCACCCCCTTTTCCGAGTGGTGGTGGACCGTCGACAAGCCGCTGCTCGGGGCGATTCTGGTGCTGATGCTGACCGGCGTCATCCTGTCGCTGGCGGCGAGTCCACCGGTGGCGACCCGCATCGGGCTTGATCCCTTCCATTTTTTCAGCCGGCACGTGCTGTTCCTCCTGCCGTCCTGCCTGGTGCTGCTCGGCGTGTCCTTCCTGTCGCCGCGATCGATCCGGCGCAGCGCGCTGATCATCTTTGCGATGAGCATCGTCTTGATCGCGGTGACGCTCGCCATCGGTCCCGAAGTGAAAGGCTCGCGGCGCTGGATCACGCTGCTCGGCGTCAACATCCAGGCCTCCGAAATCGCAAAACCATCGTTCGTCGTCATCGCGGCATGGCTGTTTGCGGAATCGACCAGGCGGCCGGAGATGCCGGCGACGTCGATGGCGCTGGTTCTGCTCTTGATGCTGGTGTCGCTGCTGGTGATGGAGCCGGATTTCGGCCAGACCATGCTGATCCTGATGGTGTGGGGCTCGCTGTTCTTCATCGCGGGCATGCGCATGATCTGGGTGTTCGGTCTTGCCGGCGCCGCCGCCGCAGGCCTGTTCAGCGCCTATCTGTTCGTCCCGCATGTCGCCGGCCGTATCAAGCGCTTCATGAACCCGGCGTCGGGCGACACCTTCCAGGTCGATACCGCCATGGAGGCTTTCTACAACGGCGGCTGGTTCGGCCTCGGGCCGGGCGAGGGCATCGCCAAGCGCAGCCTGCCGGACAGCCATACCGACTTCGTGTTCGCGGTCGCCGCCGAAGAGTTCGGCATCATCCTGTGCCTCGCCATGCTGGCGCTGTTCGCTTTCGTCGTCATCCGCACGCTGTCGCGCGCCTACGCCAACGAGGACATGTTCTCGCGCTTCGCGGCCTCTGGGCTGGCGATCCTGTTCGGCGTGCAGGCGGCGATCAACATGTCGGTGAACCTGCAGCTCATCCCCGCCAAGGGCATGACGCTGCCGTTCATCTCCTATGGCGGCTCCTCGATCGTCTCGCTCGCCTATGGCGTCGGCATGATGCTGGCGCTGACGCGGCTGCGCCCGCGCACCGAAGTCGAGGCGAGCGGCCACGCCGAAGCGATGCGCAGTTACGCGTAAGCCGTCATTGCGAGGAGCGAAGCGACGAAGCAACGGAGGTAGTCTGGATTGCTTCGCTTCGCTCGCAATGACGTGAGGGACCCTGTAAAAGGGCGCTTATGGACACATCTTCCCCCTTGATTCTCCTCGCCGCGGGCGGCACTGGCGGCCATCTGTTCCCGGCCGAGGCGCTTGGCGTCGAGCTGATCCGGCGCGGCTTTCGCGTTCGCCTCGTCACCGACGAGCGCGCGCTGCGCTATAGCGGGCTGTTCAGCAAGGACATGATCGACGTCGTCAGAAGCGAGACTGCGCGCGGCCGCAATCCGTTCCAGCTCGCCTATGCCGGCCTCACGCTCGTCGTCGGCACGCTCTCCGCCTTCGGCCTGATCAAGCGATTGAAGCCGGCTGCCGTCGTCGGCTTTGGCGGCTATCCGACGCTGCCGCCGCTGGTCGCGGCGAAATTCGCCGGCGTTCCCAGCATCATCCATGATGCCAACGCGGTACTCGGCCGCGCCAACCGGTTCCTGTCGAGCCGCGTGCGCGCGATCGCGACGTCCTTGCCCGGCGTGCTCGATCGCGATCCGGCGCTGGCAGGCAAGACCACGACCGTCGGCACGCCGATGCGTCCGGCGATCCTCGCGGCGGCTGCGGTGAAATATGCCGCGCCCGAGGTGAACGGGCCGCTGCGCGTGCTCGTCGTCGGCGGCAGCCAGGGTGCCCGCATCATGGCCGATATCGTGCCGGGCGCGATCGAGCGGCTCGAGCCTGCGCTATGGAGCCGCCTCGCCCTCACCCAGCAGGTGCGCGAAGAGGATATGGCCCGCGTGCGCGCGGTCTATGACAAGCTCAGGATCAAGGTGGAGCTCGCGCCGTTCTTCACCGATTTGCCGGCGCGACTCGCCTCCAATCATCTGGTCGTGTCGCGCTCCGGCGCGGGCACCGTCGCCGAGCTCGCGGCGATCGGCCGGCCGTCGATCCTGGTGCCGCTGCCCGGCTCGATCGACCAGGATCAGTTCGCCAATGCCGGCGTGCTGGCCAAGGTCGACGGTGCCATCCGGATCCCGCAGACCGAGTTCACCTCGGATCGTCTCGCCGCCGAGATCTCCGCCTTCGCTGCCGAACCCGCGCGCCTTGCCGCCATGGCCGCCGCCGCGAAGGGGGCAGGGCGGCTCGATGCCGCCGAGCGGCTGGCCGATCTGGTGGTCAAGGTCGCGGGAATCTGACGCGAAAAAGCCCTTGTCTTCGCGTTCCAAAGCGGGGCATCCAGTGGGAAGGGCGCGCGGCTGATTTGGCCGTGACCTCCGCAGATGCCGCCGTTCCGGCGGCAAGGTCAGGGAACTGAGCATGAGACTGCCGCGCGAGATCGGACCCATCCACTTCGTCGGGATCGGCGGGATCGGGATGAGCGGCATCGCCGAGGTGCTGGTCAATCTCGGCTATGCCGTGCAGGGCTCCGACGCCGCCGACAATTACAATCTCGACCGTCTGCGCAAGAAGGGTGCGAAAGTCTCGGTCGGTCATAAGGCCGAGAATATCGACGGTGCCGAGGTCGTGGTCGTGTCCTCCGCGATCAAGCGCGACAATCCGGAACTGATGGCGGCGCGCGAGAAACGCATTCCCGTGGTGCGCCGCGCCGAAATGCTGGCCGAGCTGATGCGCCTGAAGAGTTGCGTCGCCATCGCCGGCACGCACGGCAAGACCACGACGACGACGATGGTCGCAACGCTGCTCGATGCCGGCGGGCTCGATCCCACCGTGATCAATGGCGGCATCATCAACGCCTACGGCTCCAACGCGCGGCTGGGGGCCGGCGATTGGATGGTGGTGGAGGCCGATGAGAGCGACGGTACCTTCCTGAAGCTGCCGACCGATGTCGCGATCGTCACCAATGTCGACCCTGAGCATCTCGACCACTTCAAGACCTTCGAGGCCGTGCAGGACGCCTTCCGTCATTTCGTCGAGAACCTGCCATTCTACGGCTTTGCCGTGATGTGCATCGATCATCCCGTGGTGCAGAGCCTCGTCGGCAAGATCGAGGATCGCCGCATCATCACTTATGGCGAGAATCCGCAGGCCGATGCGCGGCTGGTCGACCTGACGCCGATGGGCGGCGGATCGAAATTCAAGGTCGCGTTCCGCGATCGCAAGACCGGCAGCGTGCACGAGATCGCCGATCTCATGCTGCCGATGCCGGGCCGTCACAACGCCTCCAATGCGACGGCCGCGATCGCGGTCGCGCGCGAGCTCGGCGTCTCCGACGAGGCGATCCGCAAGGCGATCGCCGGCTTCGGCGGCGTCAAGCGCCGCTTCACCAGGACCGGAGAGTGGAACGGCGTCACCGTGATCGACGACTATGGCCACCACCCCGTCGAGATCGCTGCCGTGCTGAAAGCTGCGCGCGAATCCACCAACGGCAAGATCATCGCCGTGGTGCAGCCGCATCGCTACACCCGCCTGCAATCGCTGTTCGAGGAATTCTGCACCTGCTTCAACGATGCCGATGCCGTTGTCGTCGCCGACGTCTATGCCGCCGGCGAGGCGCCGATCAACGGCATCGACCGTGACCATTTCGTCGTTGGCCTGCGCGCGCACGGCCATCGCGAGGTGATCCCGCTGCCGGCAGCAACGGAGCTCGCCGGCATCATCAGGGGATTGGCGAAGTCCGGCGATCTCGTCGTGTGCCTTGGGGCCGGCAACATCACGCAATGGGCGTATGCGCTGCCCGGCGAATTGAAGGCATTGGGGTAGGGCGGTGAGCTTCCCCGACATCACACCCTCGCTCAAAGCCGCAATGCCGGAGCTGCGCGGCCGGCTGCTGGCGAACCAGTCGCTGGCCGAACTCACCTGGTTTCGCGTCGGCGGTCCGGCGCAGGTGCTGTTCACGCCGGCGGATGAGGACGATCTCGCTTATTTCCTCGCGCATCTTGCCGCCGACATTCCCGTCTATGTCATCGGCGTCGGCTCCAACCTGATCGTGCGCGACGGCGGCATTGCCGGCGTGGTGATCCGTCTCGCGCCGCGCGCCTTCGGCGAGGCGACCGCGAGTGGCGACATCGTCACGGCAGGCACGGCTGCGCTCGACAAGCGCGTGGCGGAAGTGGCGGCTTCCGCCAATATCGGCGGACTCGAATTCTTTTTCGGCATTCCCGGGACCATCGGAGGCGCGCTGCGCATGAATGCCGGCGCCAATGGCGGCGAGACCAAGGATGTGCTGATCGAGGCGAGGGGTGTCGCGCGCGACGGCACGAAGCATGTCTTCTCCAACGCCGACATGAAGTTCGTCTACCGCAACAGCGGCGTCGATCCTTCCATCATCTTCACCTCCGCCCGGTTTCGCGGTGAGATCAGGGCTGCGGAGGCAATCCGCGCGCGCATGGCGGAGGTGCAGAGCCATCGCGAGACCGCGCAGCCGATTCGCGAGAAGACCGGCGGTTCGACCTTCAAGAACCCGCCGGGCCACTCCGCCTGGAAGCTGGTGGATGCCGCCGGCTGCCGCGGCTTGCGTGTCGGCGGCGCGCAGGTCTCGGAGATGCACTGCAACTTCCTGATCAACACGGGCGATGCCACCGCGCGCGATATCGAGACACTCGGCGAGACCGTGCGCGAGCGCGTGAAGGCGAATTCCGGAATTGAGCTACACTGGGAAATCAAGCGGATCGGGGTTTCATGATTTCCTTCATTCCGGGGCGATGCGTTAGCATCGAACCCGGAATCTCGAGCTTCTCTGGTGGGCAATTGCGCACCATGGTTCGCGCCTCGCGCGCCCCGGAATGACCAATATGAGGACACGAATGCGCATCACCATCCTCTTCGGCGGCTCCAACCGCGAGCGTCTTGTCTCGGTCGCCTCGGCCCAGGCGCTGCATCAGGCATTGCCGGAGGCCGACCTGTGGTGGTGGGACGTCGAGGACAAGGTGCATGTGGTGCAGTCGAAGCAACTGCTCGAACACGCCCGTCCGTTCGAGGACGAGTTCAAGCCGGGCACATCAGGCATTCCGCTGGACCGGGCGCTCGACCAGGCCAAGGCCGAAGGCCGCGTGCTGGTGCTTGGCCTGCATGGCGGGCGTGCCGAGAACGGCGAATTGCAGGTGATGTGCGAGGCGCGCGGCGTGCCCTTCACCGGCTCGGGCTCGGCGTCGTCGCATCTTGCCTTCGACAAGATCGCCGCCAAGCGCTTCGCCGCGCTCGGCGGCGTGACGCCGCCTGCGAACGTTGAGCTTGATGACATCGACGAGGCCTTTGCCAAATACGGCCGGTTGATCGCAAAGCCGGCCCGGGATGGGTCGAGCTATGGCCTGATCTTCGTCAACGCCAAGCAGGATCTCGTCGCCGTCCGTAACGCGGCAAAGCACGAGGAATACGTGATCGAGCCCTATATCGTCGGCGTGGAGGCGACTTGCGGTGTGCTGGAGCGCACCGATGGCTCGATCATCTCGCTGCCGCCGATCGAGATCATTCCGGGCGAGGGCAATTTCGACTACGCGGCGAAATATCTGCTGAAGTCGACCCAGGAGATATGCCCCGGCCGCTTCGCACCGGAGATCACCGCCGCGCTCAAGGAGCAGGCGATGCTGGCCCATCGCGCGATGTCCTGCACCGGCTACTCGCGCTCGGACTTCATCGTCTCGGACAAGGGCCTCGTCTATCTCGAGACCAACACGCTCCCCGGGCTGACAAAGTCCTCGCTCTATCCCAAGGCGCTGAAGGCGGAAGGTATCGCGTTCGTCGATTTCCTGCACGGGCTGGTCGAGCTCGCCGGGCGCGGCGTACGGAAATAATTAGGACTGGTTAACGGCCGGATGGGCGAAACGGCCGGGTTTAGCGACCAAAACCGGTAAAATGCCGGATATCGCGGCACAAAGGCCGGATATCGCGGGGCAAAATGCGCAAATCGTTAACGAATTTTACCTTTTGTTTACCAGGACGTCCGAAGGTTAACGCTGGCGGCGCATATGGCGCTTTGGCTGCCGGCGCGTGAGCTGTCGCGGGTGATGTCACCTCCAGCGAACGCTTTGAAGGGAAGAGGCTTCTTCTGCTGAAGACCAGCACCCGGCCCGGCACCGAGACGTCATGTTCGCCAGGATCCGCGCGATGTCGCGGGCAAACTGTTGACGAGCTCGTGCAATGGATGGAGCAGGAAGCCTCTCCCGATCGGTTTTCAGATCGCTGAGGCCCCAAGCTGACCTGAAGGCGGCCGCTATCGGAGCGGTCGTGCTTTTGCGCGAGTGGGTGCAGGACAAGCACGCAGAGGCGCGCGCTGCCGCCAAGGACAAGGCCAAAGCCAGGGCCAAGGCGGCCGTCGAGCGTGAGCCGCCGCCGCGCCTGGTTGCGCTGGTCGAGCGCTATCTGCCGCGCCGGGTCGGCCTCACCATGACCGTGCTGCTCCTGATCGGCAGCTGCGGCTTTGGCATCGTCAAGGGCGGCCATCTCCAGGATTTCATCACTGCGGTCAGTGATGCCCGCAACGCGCTGGCCAATTCCGCCGGCTTCCGCATCACCTCCGTCGTGATCAACGGCCGCAAGCAGCTGACCCAGGACGAGATCCTCGCGATCGGCGGCGTCAGCGGCCGCTCCTCGCTGCTGTTCCTCGATGCCGATGCGGTACGCGACAAGCTGAAGGCCAATCCCTGGATCGCGGATGCGACCGTGCTGAAGCTCTATCCGGGCCAACTCATGATCGAGCTCACCGAGCGCAAGGCGTTCGCGCTGTGGCAGGAGGCCGGCCGCCTCTCGGTCATCGCCGACGACGGCGCCGTGCTCGAACCCTACGTCTCGCGGCGCTTCCTGACGCTGCCGCTCGTGGTCGGCAAGGGCGCCGAGACGCAGGCCCGCGATTTCCTGGCGCTCCTGGCGCGCTATCCGCAGGTCAAATCGATCACCAAAGCCGCGATCTTCGTCGGCGAGCGACGCTGGAACCTGAGGCTCAAGGACGGCCTCGACATCCGCCTGCCCGAGCAGGACGTCGGCAATGCGCTTGCGATGCTTTCGAAGCTCGACAAGGAAGACAGGCTGTTCTCCCGCGATATCGTCGCCGTCGACATGCGCCTGCCCGATCGGCTGGTGGTGCAGCTGTCCGAGGACGCCGCCAAGGCGCGCGAGGAGCAGTTCAAGGACAAGAAGAAAAAGAAGGCCGGGGATTCCGCATGACCGGTCTCGATCGCACCCAGACGCCGAAGACGCGCCCGATGCCGCACAAGCGCGGCGGCCTCGTCGCCTGCCTCGACATCGGCACCAGCAAGATCGCCTGCATGATCGCACGGCTGAAGCCGTCGCCGCCGAGCGATGCGTTGCGCGGCCGCACCCATGCGGTGGAATTGATCGGATACAGCCAGATCCAGGCGCGCGGCATGAAGGCCGGCGCGGTGATCGATCTCGGCGAATGCGAGCAGGCGGTGCGTCACGCCGTCGGGCTTGCCGAGAAGATGGCCAAGGTACGGGTCGAGTCGGTGCTGCTGTCGGTCTCCGGCGGCCGGCCCGCCGGCCAGCTGGTCGAAGCCGCCGCCGACATCCGTGGCGGCGCCGTGACGCCGGCCGATGTCAGCCGCGTCACCTCCACCGGCATGCGCCATGCCACCGGCGAAGGTCGCACCGTGCTGCACGCGCTGCCGGTGGGCTACACGCTCGACGGCGTCAAGGGCATCCGCGATCCCCGCGGCATGGTCGCGCACCAGTTCGGCGTCGACATGAACGTCGTCACCTGCGACGCCACCGTGGCGCGGAACCTGATGCTGGCGGTGGAACGCTGCCACATCAATGTCGAAGCCATGGCGGCGAGCCCCTATGTCGCCGGTCTGTCGGTGCTGACCGACGACGAGGCCGATCTCGGCGCTGCCGTCGTCGAGATGGGCGCGGGCACCACCACGATTGCCGTTTATTCAGGCGGCCGCTTCGTGCATGCGGCGGGTTTTGCGGTTGGCGGGCAACACATCACGATGGATCTTGCGCGCGGACTCTCGGCCACCATTGCCGATGCCGAGCGAATCAAGACCTTATACGGGACCGTCATCACCGGCGGATCGGACTCGCGTGAGCTGATGTCTGTGCCGACAGCCGGTGACGAGCAGGATCTGCCGCAGATCGTTTCTCGCGCCACCATCGCGAATATCGTCAAGCACCGTGCCGAGGAAGTCTTCGAAATGGTTCGGGACAAGCTGAAGGATTCGCCCTTCGCCTCAGAGCCAAACGGCCGCGTCGTGCTCTCGGGCGGTGCCTCGCAGCTGACCGGTCTCGTCGAGCTCGGCACCCGGATTCTCGGGCGGCCCGTGCGGGTCGGCCGTCCGCTTGGTTTCGGCCGGCTGCCCGTTGAGGCGAAGAACGCCGCGTTCGCGGTGCCGACCGGACTTCTCGTCTACCCGCAATATGTTCACCTCGAACATGTCGAACCGCGGCATACGCGGCAGCAGGTCAAGACAGGGACCGGCGGATATCTCGGAAAGGTCGGACGATGGCTACGCGAGGGCTTCTGATGACTGCTTTCCGCAATCTTCGATTTTCACCAACTCCCGCGGCCGCCGGCCGGGGCGAACCCACGCGCGCGTGATCGAGAGGCAACCATGACCATCAGCATCAATGTTCCTGATATTCACGAACTGAAGCCCCGGATCACCGTGTTCGGCGTCGGCGGTGCCGGTGGCAACGCCGTCAACAACATGATCACGGCGGGGCTGCAGGGTGTCGACTTCGTGGTCGCCAATACCGACGCGCAGGCGCTGACGATGTCGAAGGCGCAGCGCATCGTGCAGATGGGCACGGCGGTCACGCAAGGCCTCGGCGCCGGTTCGCAGCCGAACGTCGGCGCCGCGGCGGCGGAAGAGGTGATCGACGAGCTGCGCGACCATCTCTCCGGCGCCAACATGGTGTTCGTCACCGCCGGCATGGGCGGCGGCACCGGCACCGGCGCTGCACCCGTCATCGCCAAGACCGCGCGCGACATGGGCATCCTCACCGTCGGTGTCGTGACCAAGCCGTTCCACTTCGAGGGCGGTCGCCGCATGCGCACGGCCGAAGCCGGCATCGCCGAGCTGCACAAGGTCGTGGACACGCTCCTGATCATCCCGAACCAGAACCTGTTCCGGGTCGCCAACGAGAAGACCACCTTCGCCGACGCCTTCGCGATGGCCGACCAGGTGCTCTACTCGGGCGTCGCCTGCATCACCGACCTCATGGTCAAGGAAGGCCTCATCAACCTCGACTTCGCCGATGTCCGCGCCGTCATGCGCGAGATGGGCAAGGCGATGATGGGCACCGGCGAAGCCTCCGGCGACAAGCGTGCGTTGACCGCCGCTGAAGCCGCGATCGCCAACCCGCTGATCGATGACAGCTCGATGAAGGGCGCCAAGGGCCTCCTCATCTCCATCACCGGCGGCAAGGACCTCACGCTGTTCGAGGTCGACGAGGCCGCGACCCGCATCCGCGAGGAAGTCGACCAGGACGCCAACATCATCGTCGGCGCGACCTTCGACGAGGCGCTCGACGGCCTGATCCGCGTCTCGGTGGTCGCAACCGGCATCGAGCAGGCCGCGATCGCCCGCAACAGCCAGGCGACCTCCGCTCCCGTCGCAAACCCGGCCCCGCAGGTGCAGCAGGCCGCGGCGCCGGCCGCCGCTGCCGAGAGCCGTCTCGCCGACCTCACCGCGCGGCTCCGTGCCGATAACCAGCGTCTGGCCGAACGCGCCCAGAAGCTGGAAGCCCAAACCCCGGCCGGCGCGCCGGCTCCGGCTGCTGCCGCGCCCCGTCCGAACGTCGAGCGTGCTGCGCTCGCCGCCATCGCCGCTGCCGTGGCTGAAGCCCCGCAGGCGCCCGCGCCGCAGACCTATGGCGATGTCACGGTGCGACCGATCGCGCAGAAGCCGACCCTGTTCCCGGAGCCGGACATGGCCCCGGTCGCAATGCAGGAGCCGATGACGCCCGAAACCTTCATCCCGCCGCAGGCGGAGCGTCCGGTGCGCGCGCCGCGGATGCCGCGCATCGAGGAACTGCCGATTCCGGCACAGGCCGAGATTCGTCAGGCCCGCGGCGAGGTCGAAGAGGAGGCCCCGCAGAAGACCCGCCTGTCGCTGCTGCAGCGCCTCGCCAATGTCGGGCTTGGCCGTCGCGACGAGGAAAGTGAGCCGCCGGTTGCGGCCCGCACCGCCGGTCCCGCCATGCCGCCACTGCCCGAGCGCCGGCAGCAGAAGACTGTGGCGCAGCAAATCGCATCCAATGAGCCGGTATCAGAGTATGCCCGCCGTCCCGCGCCGCAGGGTCTGGACATGCATGGCCGCCCCGCGCCTGTTGCGCCGCCGCCACAGGGTGACGACCATCTTGATATCCCGGCCTTCCTGCGCCGGCAGGCGACCTGAGGATTGTTACAATAAGGCAGACGAAAAGAGGTCCCGGCGAGAGGTTCGCCGGGACCTTTCCTTTTGCCCCGTACATGCCCGGATGATGCTTCCAAGCAACTGATTTTAAATGATTAATTACGCATTTGGTGGTTCAGTCAAGCCGCCGCCGGCGGCCTCAAACCTCGGTGCAATTTGGTTAAGCCTTGGCGCGAATACGGCAGGTTTGGGGTAACAATCGGTAAAAAAGCGTGAGTTGGCGCTGTTTGAGGCAGCAACTATGGTTCGCCGTGACTTGGGGATACGGAGATTCGCAACTGTCGGCACTCGCCGGCCAAGCGGGTCTCGTATAAGTCGCAGTGGGTCGTAGTGGGGCGGATTCCTGATGAAGTTTAGCCGGCAAACAACGCTTCGTGCGCAAGCCTCTGTGGCAGGCGTGGGCGTTCATTCCGGTCTTCCCGTCACTCTCACGCTTGGGCCTGCGCCCGTGGACGCGGGTTTTATTTTTGTCCGCACCGGCCTTGACGGAAGTGACCGCGAAGTTCAGGCGACCGCCGAGCAGGTGATCGCGACCGACTTTGCCACTGTTCTCGGGGACCACGATGGCCCGCTGGTGTCCACTGCCGAGCACGTGCTCGCAGCGCTGCGGGGCATGGGCGTCGACAACGCCACCATCGAGATCGACGGTCCCGAAGTACCGATCATGGACGGCAGCGCTGCGGCCTTCATTGCGGCAATCGACCAGGCCGGCATCGTCACCCAGCCCGCGCAGCGCCGCTTCATTCAGGTTTTGAAGCCGATCTCGGTCAAGATCGGCGACTCCTTCGGCGAGATCAGGCCCCACGCCAGCGGTTTCCGCGTCGAGGTCGAGATCGACTTCACCAATCCCGTCATCGGCCAGCAGGCTTATGCCTTCGACCTCAATCCGGAAGGCTTCCGCCGCGAAGTCGGGAGGGCCCGGACTTTCGGCCTGATGGGCGATGTCGCGCGGCTCTGGAGCGCAGGCTATGCCCTCGGCGCCTCCTTCGATAACACCGTCGTGTTCGATGACGAGCGGCTGCTCAATACCGAGGGCTTGCGCTACGCCGATGAATGCGCCCGTCACAAGGTGCTGGATGTGATCGGCGACCTCTCGCTGGCCGGGCTGCCGCTGCTTGGTGCCTATCGCTCGGTGCGTGGCGGACACAAGCTCAACCACGCAGTCCTGACCGCGCTGCTCGCCGACCGGACCGCCTGGCGGGTGGTCGAGGGCGAGGCTGCCCGCCGCACCACGCGTCCCGTCGGCGAAGTCGGTCGCGGCATCGTCGGTGGCCGGATCGCCGCGGCATTCGGACCGGATGTGTCCTGAAGCGACCTGTCGCCCCCACGTATGGCTGGCGGCTTCCCCGGGAAACTCCTGGTAAGCATGATCGGCTAGCATTGGGGCAGGTTCGCCTTAATCCGGGCGAAATGCCTGCCTATCCGGTTCGTTACGATCGTTTTTCGGATACATCGGCGTGGTCGCATGGCAGGCACCACGGCACATTTCGCGCCCATGACGGGGGTCGTGGGCTGGCGGACACCGCATCACAGGGCGTCAGGTCTTAAACTCATGTCGGCACAGCGTATGACGCGCGGATATTTCTCGGTCTCGTCGCGAGCCCGTGGGCTGCTTCAGGCCGTCACTTTCATCATGCTCGCGCTGCCGCTCGCCGGCTGCGGCACCGGCTCGCTCTGGGACAAATTCACCGCCAAGGACGACACCTTCGTCGAGGAGCCCGCTGACAAGATCTACAATGAGGGCCTGTACCTCATGAACGAGAAGAAGGACATGAAGGCGGCGAACAAGAAGTTCGAGGAGGTCGATCGCCAGCATCCTTATTCCGACTGGGCCCGTAAATCGCTGCTGATGTCGGCCTATGCGTCCTACCAGGGCGGCGACTATGACGGCTGCATCGGCGCCGCCACGCGCTATGTCACGCTGCATCCCGGCAGTCCGGACGCGGCCTATGCGCAATACCTGATCGCCGCCTCCCATTACGACCAGATTCCGGATATCAGCCGCGACCAGTCCCGTACCGAAAAGGCGATCGCCGCGCTGGAAGAGGTGGTGCGCAAATATCCGAACTCGGAATATGCGACTTCGGCCAAGGCCAAGATCGAGGGTGCGCGCGACCAACTCGCCGGCAAGGAGATGAATGTCGGCCGCTACTACGCCCAGAAGCGCGACTACACGGCCGCGATCAACCGCTACAAGGCCGTCGTCACGCAGTACCAGACCACCCGCCATGTCGAGGAGGCGCTGTACCGGTTGACCGAAGCCTATATGGCGATCGGCATCGTCGGCGAGGCACAGACCGCGGCGGCCGTGCTTGGTCACAATTTTCCTGACAGCCGCTGGTACAAGGACGCCTATAATCTTGTAAAATCCGGCGGTCTCGAGCCGAGCGAGAATCAGGGGTCCTGGATCAGCAAGACCTTCAAGAAAATGGGTCTCGGCTAGGAAATTGGGGTTCCATGCTGGCGCGTCTGTCGATCCGTGACATCGTCCTGATCGAACGGCTCGATATCGAATTCGCCTCCGGCCTCGCGGTTTTGACCGGCGAGACCGGTGCAGGCAAATCCATCCTGCTCGATGCTTTTGCGCTGGCGCTCGGCGGCCGCGGCGATGCCGGCCTCGTGCGCCACGGTGCGGAGCAGGGGCAGGTCACCGCCGTGTTCGATGTCCCGAAAAATCACCCGGCGGCCAAGATTCTGGCCGAGAACGGCCTCGACGATACCGGCGAGATGATCTTGCGCCGCGTGCAGCTTGCCGACGGCCGCACCCGCGCCTTCATCAACGATCAGTCGATCAGCGTGCAGACGCTGAAGGCGGTCGGCGCCGCCCTGGTCGAGATCCACGGTCAGCACGACGAGCGCGCGCTGGTCGATGCCGCCACCCACCGCCGCCTGCTCGACGCCTTTGCCAGCCTCGAAAAGGACGTCGCGGCGGTTGAAGCGCTCTGGGACGAGCGCCGCAGCGCCAACACCGCGCTGGAGGAGCATCGCGCTGCCATGGAGCGTGCCGCACGCGAGGCCGATTATCTGCGCCACGCCTCCGACGAGCTGAAGCAGCTTGCGCCCAAGGAGGGCGAGGAGACCGCGCTGGCCTCGCGCCGCACCACCATGATGCAGGGCGAGAAGATCGCCTCTGACCTGCGCGAGGCGCAGGAAGCGGTCGGCGGCAATCATTCGCCAGTCGCCGCCCTGTCGGCGGCGGTGCGCCGGCTGGAGCGCCGCGGCGTCAACTCGCCGGCGCTGGTCGAGCCCGCGGTGAAGGCGATCGACGCGGCGATCAACGCGCTGGAGGAAGCCGACCAGCATCTCCAGGCAGCGCTGGCCGCAACCGATTTCGATCCAGCCGAGCTCGAGCGCATCGAGGAGCGGCTGTTCGCGCTCCGCGCCGCCTCGCGCAAATATTCGACGCCGGTCGACGGGCTCGCCGCGCTGGCCGCCAAATATGCCGCGGACGTCGTTCTGATCGACGCCGGCGCCTCGCGCCTGAAGAAGCTGGAGCAGGCGGCGATCGAGGCAGATGGCCGTTATGCGGCCGCCGCCAGGAAGCTGTCGCTGGCGCGGCAGAAATCGGCGGAGAAGCTCAACAAGGCCGTCAATGCCGAGCTCGCGCCGCTCAAGCTCGAACGCGCAAAATTCATAACCCAAGTCGAGACGGACGAAGCCGCACCGGGGCCGCAAGGTTTCGATCGCGTCGAGTTCTGGGTGCAGACCAACCCGGGCACCAAGCCGGGTCCGCTGATGAAGGTCGCCTCCGGCGGCGAGCTGTCGCGCTTCCTGTTGGCGCTCAAGGTCGTGCTGTCCGACCGCGGTTCGGCGCCGACCCTGGTGTTCGACGAGATCGACACCGGCGTCGGCGGTGCGGTCGCGGACGCCATCGGCGGGCGCCTGGCGCGGCTCGCCGGTAAGGTCCAGGTCATGGCCGTGACCCACGCCCCACAGGTCGCCGCCCGCGCCGACCAGCACCTCCTGATCTCCAAGGACGCCCTCGACAAGGGCAAGCGCGTCGCCACCCGCGTCAATGCGCTCGCCGCCGACCACCGCCGCGAGGAAATCGCCCGCATGCTCGCCGGTGCCGAGATCACCGCCGAGGCGAGGGCAGCGGCGGAACGATTGCTGAAGGCGGCGACGGCTTAGAGTCGTTTCCCGGACGCGGCGCAGCGCGTAGCGCTGCTTCGCAGAGCCGGGACTCAGAGCTCCCGCCGCATGGGTCCCGGCTCAGCAGCGCATCGCTGAAGAGGCGCTGCGCTGCATCCGGGGCACGAGATTTCCACAAGCCTTTACCCTCCCGCCCGCTCCGTCGTATCCAAGCACCATGGCCAGAGCAGCAAAATCGAAACCGCTTCGCGACCTCGCCGACCTCACCAAGGCGCAGGCCAAGGTCGAGCATATGCGGCTGTCGCTCGAGATCGAGGGGCACAACGAGCGATACTATCAGGAGGACGCGCCCAGCGTCACCGACGCCGAATATGACGCGCTGCGTCAGCGCCTCAATGCCATCGAGAAGCGCTTCCCCGAATTCGTCACCGCGGATTCGCCCTCGCAGAAGGTCGGCGCCGCGCCGTCAGGCCGCTTCAAGAAAGTCCGGCATTCCCTGCCCATGCTGTCGCTCGACAACGCCTTTGCGGAAGAGGACGTGCGCGATTTCGTTGGGCGCATCGTCCGGTTCCTGAAGCTCGAAGACGACAAGGTCGATTTCTCCGCCGAGCCGAAGATCGATGGTCTCTCGATGTCGCTGCGCTACGAGGGCGGCGAGCTCGTCACCGCCGCGACGCGCGGCGACGGTGCGGTCGGCGAGGACGTCACCGCCAACATCCGCACGCTCGAAGACGTTCCGCAGAAGCTGAAGGGCCGCAACGTCCCCGACATCTGCGAGGTACGCGGCGAGGTCTACATGACCAAGAAGGCGTTCCTCGCGCTCAACGAGCGGCAGAAGGCGGAAGGCGGCACCATCTTCGCCAATCCGCGCAATTCGGCCGCCGGCTCGCTCCGGCAGAAGGACCCGACCATCACCGCCTCCCGTCCCCTCGGCTTCTTCGCCTATGCCTGGGGGCAGATGAGTGCGATGCCGGAGGATACGCAGAGCGGCATGATCGGCTGGTTCGAGCGCTGCGGCTTCAAGACCAATCCACTGACCAAGCTCTGTCACTCCGTCGAGGAGCTGCTCGCGTTTCATCATGCGATCGAGGAGCAGCGCGCACGGCTCGACTACGACATCGACGGCGTCGTCTACAAGGTCGACCGCATCGACTGGCAGGAGCGGCTCGGCTTCGTCTCGCGCACGCCGCGCTGGGGCATCGCGCACAAATTCCCGGCGGAGCGCGCCATGACGGTGCTGCGCGACATCGAGATCCAGGTCGGCCGCACCGGCTCGTTCACGCCGGTTGGCAAGCTCGAACCGGTCGGCGTCGGCGGCGTGATCGTGCAGAATGTCACGCTGCACAACGAGGACTACATCAAGGGCATCGGCAACAAGGGCGAGGTCCTGCGCGAGGGACGCGACGTCCGCATTGGCGATACCGTCGTGATCCAGCGTGCCGGCGACGTCATCCCGCAGGTGGTCGACGTCGTTCTCGACAAGCGGCCGAAGACCGCCAAGGAATTCCACTTCCCGAAGAAATGCCCGTGCCCGCTGCACACCGACGTCGTGCGCGAGGAGACCGCGACGGGCGAGGAGGGCTCGCGCGCCCGCTGCACCGGCGAGTTCGCCTGTCCCTACCAGAAGATCGAGCACCTCAAGCTGTTCGTGTCGCGGCGGGCCTTCGACATCGACGGCCTTGGCGAGAAGCAGCTCCAGTATTTCTTCGACGAGGGGTGGGTGAAGGAGCCCGCCGACATCTTCACGCTGGAGCAGCGCAACGCGAAGCTCAAGCTCGAGGAGGTCGAGGGCTACGGCGCGACCTCGGTGCGCAACCTGTTCGGCGCCATCGAGAACCGGCGAAAAATCGCGCTGGAGCGCTTCATCTATGCGCTCGGCATGCGCCATGTCGGCGAGACCACGGCGCTGGCGCTGGCGCGCGGCTACGGCTCGTGGGACGCCTTCCACGACGCTTGCCTCAAGGTCGCTCGCGGCGACGAGGAGGCGATTGCGGACATGGACGCGCTCGATCAGATCGGTGACACCGTGATCAAGAGCATCGCCGATTATTTCGGCGAGAGCCACAACCGCGGCATCGTCGAACGGCTGACCAGTGAGGTCGAGATCGTCGACGCCGAGAAGCCGAAGAGCAACTCGGCCGTCGCCGGCAAGACCGTGGTGTTCACGGGCTCGCTGGAGAAGATGACGCGGGATGAAGCCAAAGCGACAGCTGAGCGGTTAGGGGCCAAGGTGTCGGGCTCGGTCTCGAAGAAGACCGATCTGGTGGTCGCCGGCCCCGGCGCGGGCTCGAAGCTCGCCGAAGCCAACAAGCACGGCGTCAAGGTGCTGACCGAGGACGAGTGGCTGAAGCTGATCGGGGAGTGAAGGTTTTCTTTCCTCATTGCGAGCGCAGCGAAGCAATCCAGAATCTTTCCGCGACGACAGTCTGGACTGCTTCGCTGCGCTCGTAATGACGGAAGAGGGCGGCGGCCGCTCGTCACATCATCCCCGTCTCTTCCTCCTCCGCCTGCTCGATCAATTCCTCACTCACCACGACCTCGCGGCGCGGCACGACGAAGATCATTGTGCACGCACAGAGCAGCGAGATTGCGAGGACCGCGGAGGTGAGGGGCAGCGTCGTTGCGGAGTGGCCGCCGAGATAGGCGCCGAATTGCGACATCAGCGCGCCAATGCCCTGCTGCAGGAAGCCCATCGCGCCTGAGGCGGTGCCCGCCGCTTCGGGGCGGATGCTGATCGCGCCGGCTGCGGAATTCGCCATCACGAAGGCATTGCCGACCATCACGATCATCTGCGTGCCGAAAAGCCAGCTTGGGGCCTCGTTCGAGCCAGTCACGCTCCAGAGCAGGTTCAGGAGGCTGCCGCAAAGCTGCAGGCCAAGCCCGAGCCAAATGAGCCTTTCCAGCGAGTGCCTGGGCGCAAATCGCACGCAGAGCAGGTTGCCGACGAGATACGCAAAACCCGTCGTGGCGAACCACGCGCCGTATTCGGCGCTGCTCCGTCCCATCTGTGTCACGACGATGTAGGGCCCGCCGCCGGCGAAGGTGAAAATGATCTGCGAGGCCAGCACCTGGCACATCATGTAGCCGACGAAGGCGCGGTTCGTGATCAGCATGCCGACGTCGCGGCGAAAGCTGCTGCCGACGGCGCGGGTGCGGCGCGTCTCGGGCAGCGCCACCCCAATCCCGACGGCGACAATAATCGCACCGATCGTGATGGCGTAGAAGATCGCGCGCCAGCCGAACGCGGTCTCGATCAGGCCGCCGGTGAGCGGCGAGACCATCTGTCCGATCATCAGCGCCGCGACCACGAGGCTGATCATCGAGGCGACGCGATCGCGCTCATAGATGTCGCGGATGATGGCGCGGCTCACCACCATACCGGCGGCGCCGCCCAGCGCCTGGAAGAAGCGTGCTGCGATCAGCTGCGGCAGGTTTTGCGCGAAGATGCAGCCGATGCTGGCCGCCACCATCAGCGCCAGTCCTCCGAGCAGCACCGGACGCCGTCCGAACCGGTCCGACAGCGGACCCATGATCAGCTGTGACAGCGCGATGCCGACCATGTACAGCGAGACCGTCATCTGCGCGATCGAGATGTCGCTGCCGAAATTCGTCGCCAGCACCGGCAGCGCCGGAACCAGCATGTAGAGCGAGATCGGCGCGATCCCGGTCATGATGACCAGCAGCAGCAGCACCGCGCGCGAGGTCGCGATGGTCTTCGTGGCCGCTTCCGGCGGCCCGCTGATCATGCCGTGCATAAGTGTCCGTCTCGTCGAAATCCGAATCGGACTGTAGCGTCGCTACACAAGACGGATATCGGCGTTTCGGAATGCGGCTATACGGATTTTGGGATGGTTACAATAATAGCGCGATGGCGACCGATTGGGCGCGTTGCTTGCGCCGCAAATGCGATGTCATTCGCCGCGAAAGCGGGGAATCCAGTACGCCGCGGCTTCTCCGCGTGCGTTTGCTGTCTCTGGAATACTGGATGCCCCGCCCCAGTGCGCAACTGCGCACAAGGCGGGGCATGACACCCTGTGGTGAGGAAGCAGCGTTGCGCAAATCAGGTAGCGCCATGCGCACTACGCCTTCAACTCCGCCGTCGCCTGATCGAGCCAGGCCCTCGTCGCATCGTCCAGCGCCGGCCGCACCTCGGCCTTCACGCGCGCATGGTAGGCATTGAGCCAGTCGAGTTCGTCCTTGCTCAGCATCGCCACGTCGACCAGCCGGCGGTCGATCGGCGCCAAGGTCAGCGTCTCGAACGCGTTCATCGGCTTTTCGGCGCCCTTGATGTCGGCCGCGACCACCAGCTCCAGGTTCTCGATGCGGATGCCAAAGCCGTCGGTCTTGTAGTAGCCGGGCTCGTTGGAGAGGATCATGCCGCGCTTCAGCGGCGTGGTGCCGAGCTTCGAAATTCGCGCCGGCCCTTCGTGCACCGAGAGATAGCTGCCGACGCCGTGGCCAGTGCCGTGCTCGAAATCAAGGCCCGCGGACCAGAGATATTGCCGCGCCAGCGTGTCGAGTTGCGCGCCCGTGGTGCCGTCCGGAAAGACGGCGCGCGCGATCGCGATATGGCCGCGCAACACGCGGGTGAAGCGGTCGCGCATCTCGTCCGTCGGCTCGCCCACCGCCATGGTGCGCGTGACGTCGGTGGTGCCGTCCTCATATTGCGCGCCGGAATCGATCAGCAGGAGATCGCCGGGTGCGATCCGCCGGTTGCTCTTGCGGGTGACGCGGTAGTGCACGATGGCGCCGTTCGGACCGGTGCCGGAGATGGTCGGGAACGACACGTCCTTGAGCGCGCCGGTGTCGCGGCGGAAGGTTTCCAGCGCCTCGACCGCGTCGATCTCGGTGAGCTTGCCGCTCGGCGCCTCGCGATCGATCCATGCGAGGAAGCGCGCCAGCGCTGCGGCGTCGCGCACATGGGCCGTCTTGGTGCCATTGATCTCGGTCGCGTTCTTGACCGCTTTGAGCAGTGCAACCGGATCGTTGCCACGCACCGGCTTGCCGCCGGCGCCCGCGATCAGGCGGCTGAGTGCGTCGGCCGCGGTGGCGTTGTCCAGCGCGATCGCCGCGCCGCTTTTGGCCAGCGCCATCAGCGTCGGCGCCATGGCGTCCGGTTCGCGCACGTCGGCGGCTTGCTCGAGATGGTCGCGTGTGAGGTTGGAGAGCTTGCGGTGGTCGATGAAGATGGTGGGGCGGCCGTCCTTCGGCACCAGCGCGTACGACAACGGCAGCGGCGTATGGGCGACGTCGGCGCCGCGGATGTTGAAGGTCCAGGCCACCGCATGACTGTCCGACAGCACCAGCGCATCGGTGCCGAGCTTGGCGATCTCGGCCCTGATCTGCGTCAGCTTTTCCGCTTCAGTGACACCGGCATGTTGGAGGCTGTGCACGGCGACGGGGGCGAGCGGCGGCCGCGGCCGGTCCTGCCAGATCGCGTCGATCGGATTGCTGTCGACGGCCACCAGCTCGGCGCCGGCCTTGGCGCAGGCTGCGGACAGGCGTTCCGCTGCTGAAAAAGTGTGCAGCCACGGATCAAATCCAAGGCGGTCACCGGCTTTCAGATGCGCCGACACCCAGCTCTCCGGCGGTGGGTCGACCAGCGATTCCACGGCCCAGGCCTTGGCGTCGACCTGCTTGGCGGCCTGAAGCGTGTAGCGACCGTCGACGAACACCGCGGCTTCCTGCGTCAGCACCACCGCCAGGCCCGCCGAGCCCGTAAAGCCGGTCAGCCAGGCCAGCCGCTCTTCCGATGGCGGCACATATTCGTTCTGCTGCTGGTCGGCGCGCGGGACGACGAAGCCGGTCAGCTTGCGACGGGCGAGTTCTTCGCGAAGTGCAGCCAGCCGTGCCGTCAATGCGACGCCGGCCTCCGGCTCCTCGAATGTCTGGAAGTGTGCTTCGAACATGGTGGATCACTTTAGGATCATGGGCATCGGTCCGCAATGTAGACGCATTTGCGGCGCATCTGGCATGGACTGTGCTTGAAATAGTTCCATTCGAATTGAGTGGAGCAAAGGATGCGGCAGTTGCGCTTCGTCCGAATAACAGGGAAATTCGAGCAGGTGGTTCATCTCAACGGCGAGGGGACACACGATGCCAGCGTTCACGTTTGAGAAGATTTCGCCGCCGGTGCGCCGGGCCCCGACTGCGGCGGTACCGAAGAAGCCGCGCGGCCTCATCAGCCAGATGATCGACCGTTTCGCCGAGCGGCGCGCGCGGCGCACTTTGCAGGACGATCGCGCGATACGCCGCGACGAGAAGCCGGCGGAGTAGCGCGGCGTCGCTCGTTACCTTTCCCCGCAAGCGGGGCACGGGAGCGCACCGGCGCCGCGGAGGCGTTTTACCCCAGCTTCCGCAGCAACAGGCTGCTCCATCCCTCGATCCTCACATGCCGCAGTGGCACCAGGCCGCGCGCGCGGTAGGCGGCGATTACGGCCGGGGCCTGATGCGTCAGCAGGCCGGAGAGGATGACGCGGGCGCCAGGCGCGAGGTGCCGCGCCATCGGGCTCGCCAATTGCCGCAGCGGATTGGCTAGGATGTTGGCGAGCACCAGGTCGAACGGACCCGCGCGCGCAAAATCCGGCGCGGCAAAGCCCGTGGCGCGGATCACCCGCACATGATTGCCAACTTCATTCAGCGAGGCGTTCTCAGCCGCCACCCGCACCGAGGGCGGATCGATGTCGGAGGCCAGCACTGCGCGATGCAGCGCCTTCGCGGCTGCGATCGCCAGCACGCCGGTCCCGGTGCCGAGGTCGAGCACGTTGCGCGGCCGGGAACTCTTCAGGACATGGTCAAGCAGAAGTAAACAGCCGCGCGTGGTGCCATGATGGCCGGTGCCGAAGGCGAGCGCCGCCTCGATCTCGATGGCGAGCTTGTTCGGCGCCACACGGTCACGGTCATGGCTGCCGTGCACGACGAAGCGCCCGGCCGGGACCGGGACGAGATCCTCCAGGCTGGCCTTGACCCAGTCCTTGGCCTCGATCGTGTCGAAGGCGAGCGTCGCGGCGATCTCATTTCCTGCGGACGTTGCAACGAGCTCGCGCAGCCATGCCTGATCCGGCGCCTCAGCGAAGTGGAGCGTGACGTCCCATTGTCCGTCCGGCCGCTCGAAGGCGGCGACCGCCGCATCGCCATCGAAAAACACCTCGGTGAGCACGTCGACGACGCGTCTGGCGTCGGCCTCACTGCCGATCGAAAAGCTGGCGCGATGGGTGGGGGAAGGCTGCATTCAGGGTTCCGTTGAGCTCAATTTTTGCAACTTTTGCTGCCAATTTTCCGGACAAATTGCGGTTCGCCGGTTAATCCGCCCCTAGCTTGTCTCCCGTACATTTCCGGATGTTGAAGAAACCCGACACAGCTTGGGATTGAAACGGGAGCGAGTCTTGAAGCGCATGATTCAGAAGTTCTGGTCGGACGAGTCCGGTGCAACCGCGATCGAATACGGCTTGATCGCCGCGGGTATCGCCCTGGCGATCATCACCGTGGTGAACGGCCTGGGCACCACCATGAACGACAAGTTCACTTCGATTAACACCTCCTTGAAGTAATTTCCGCCGGCATTTCAGAGCGGGAGCTATTTTCTTCCAAGGCTGCTCTGATCACCGCCCGCCAGGGGATTCCCATGGTGGGCGAGGCCGTTTGGGCTCGCAGGAATGCCCGGCAATGCCTCAGTTCGAATTGGGCGGCCTAAAGCCAGAGACCAGTTGGATGTGAATGTCTTGGGCGACTATTTGGCGCGCCCATTCGGCCTGATCTTCCGCAATCAGTTTCGCGACCAGCGATTCATCCACGATCGAGGCGGCAATTTGCTCGCTCCAGCGGAAATCTTCTGCGTTTCTCTTCTCGTCGATCATGCGAGCGCTACCCGACGTCCACAGCCTCTCCGCTCTTCATTCCGAGGCCATCCCCTGCCTTATACCTTACTTGTCCCGCGTCTTTTCCACAGCCTGTTCCGGGCTTGTCCTGAGAAGCCGTCCAGTTTCGCCACAGACCTTTCGACAGCCTGTCCACAACTAATCCGCAGTCCTATCCACGGCTTCCGAACAGGGACCGGTGATCCCGCAGGATCACCTGGGCGGCGTTGTGCCCGGGGGCGCCGGTGACGCCACCGCCGGGGTGGGCGCCGGAGCCGCAATGGTAGAGGCCCCTCAACGGCCCGCGATAGTCGGCGTGGCCCAGCATCGGCCGCGCCGAGAACAGCTGGTTCAGCGTCAGCGCGCCGTGGAAGATGTCGCCTCCCAGCAGACCGAATTGCCGCTCGAGATCGAGCGGTGACAGGATCTGACGGCCGAGCACGCTCGCCGCAAAACCCGGCGCGTATTGATCCACCGTCGCGATCATGAGATCGGCGACCTCTTCACGATGGTCGTCCCACGACTTCCCACCGGGGAGCGTTGGTGCGACATGCTGACAGAACAGGCTCGCGACGTGTTTGCCGGCGGGCGCCAGCGTGTCGTCGAGCGTTGAGGGGATCAGCATCTCGACGACGGGCTCACGGCTCCAGCCCTGCGCCCGCGCATCGAGATAGGCGCGGTCCATGTAGTCGAGGGTCGGCGCCAGGATGATGCCGGAAGAGAGATGATCGCCTTCGCCCGGCAGCGCCGTGAAGGAGGGCAGGCGGTCCAGCGCCACGTTCATGCGGAAGGTGCCGGAGCCGTTCTTCCAGTGCCGGATGCGAGCGAGGAAATCCGCAGGGAGAGCGTCGGCCGCGATCAGTCGCGTGTAGAGCAGCTTCGGATTGACGTTGGCCGCGATATATTTCGCGCGGATGCTAGCGCCGTTCTCCAGCGCGACGCCGACGGCGCGGTCGCGTTCGACGATGATCTCACGGACGCCGGCATCCGTTTCGATCACGACGCCGCGCTCGCGTGCCGCGCGCGCCATCGCCTGCGTGATCGCGCCCATGCCGCCGATGGCGTGGCCCCAGACACCCTTCTTGCCGTTCACCTCGCCGAAGGCGTGATGCAGCATCACATAGGCCGAGCCGGGGGCGTAGGGGCTGGCATAGTTGCCGACGATGGCATCGAAGCCGAACAGCGCCTTGACCAGATCATGTTCGAAACGTTCGTCCAGCATTTCGCCGGCCGAACGGGTGAACAGATCGAGCAGGCTGCGGCTCTGTTCCAGCGTGAGGCCGCGCAGGATATTGGCGCTCTGCAGCGCGTTCACGGCCTCGCGGATCGCATTCGTGCCGAAGCCCTCGAGCAGGTTCGGCGGCGCGCGCAACACGAATTGCCTGAGCACGTCGGCGATGTCTTCCAGCTCGCGCGCGAAGCCGTCGAGAGCCTCCGCATCATGCGCGCTGAGCCGCGCCACCGAGGCTTTCGTCCGCCCCTCGCCGGTGAGGAGATGGCTGGCATCCGGCGCCGGCAGAAAATTCTGCGCGCGCCGTTCGACGATGCGCAGGCCTTGTTCCGCAAGATTCAAATCGCGGATCACCCGCGGATTGAGCAGGCTCACGGTATAAGCCGCGACCGAATTGCGAAAACCGGGGTGAAACTCCTCCGTGACCGCTGCGCCGCCGACCACCTTGCGACGCTCGACCACGCGCACCCGCAGGCCTGCCATCGCGAGATAGGCCGCACAGGTGAGGCCGTTATGGCCAGCGCCGATGATGATGACGTCGGTTTCGGTCATGATTTCCTTGGCGTCATTTCCGGGGCGATGCGCAGCATCGAACTATCGTGCCGGCTCCGCACCGGAGAATCTCGAGGTTCCGTTCGCCTCTTCGAGGCGCCCCGGAACGACATCTCTACATCAAGCATTTCCCGCTGCAACATCACGACACCCTTTGTTGCCCGTTCAGGCGCCTTGTGCTCCATTGCGCGCGTCCGGCGCCCGCCGGGTTTTGAGCCGGAGCTCCCATGGATTCGATCGTGCAACCCGCGGCCACGGAGCAGTCGTCTCCTTCGCGCAACCGGCTGCTGCTGGCGGTCTACACCGCCGCGATCTTCGTCAGCGCGCTGCTGCTGTTCTCGGTGCAGCCGCTGTTCACGAAGATGGTGCTGCCGCGGCTCGGCGGCTCGCCTGCGGTGTGGTCGGTGGCCATGGTGTTCTTCCAGTCGCTGTTGCTCGCCGGCTACGCCTATGCACATCTGCTGATGCAGGTGAGGAACCGCATCGTTCCGGTGGCGGTGCATCTGGTGCTGCTGATCGCGGCCTTCGCCACGCTGCCGCTCGGCATCGCCTCCGCCTATGGCGAGCCGCCCGCTTCGGGCTATGCGTTCTGGCTGCTCGGCCTGTTCGCGGTCTCGATCGGGCTGCCGTTCTTCGCGCTCGCGGCCAACAATCCGCTGCTGCAGGCCTGGTTCGTCCGCACCGGCCATCCCGCGGCCCACGATCCCTATTTCCTCTATGCCTCATCGAACATCGGTAGCTTCCTCGCGCTGCTGTCCTATCCGTTCGTGCTGGAGCCGATGTTCACGCTGCAGATGCAGAACCGGTTCTGGACCGGCGGCTATGGCCTGTTGATCCTTCTCATCGGCGCCTGCGGCGCGCTGTTGCTGCGTTCGCCCAAGTTGGCGGTGGCCGACGCGCTGGCGGAGGACGTGAATGCGCCCGCGCCCGGCCTCTTGACGCGGCTGCGCTGGATATTCCTCGCCGCAGTGCCGTCGGGCCTGCTCATCGCCGTCACCGCGCACATTTCGACCGACGTCGCGGCGGCGCCGCTGCTGTGGGTGCTGCCGCTCTCGCTGTACCTTTTGACCTGGGTCGTGGTGTTCCAGTCGCGGCCGTTATTGCCGCACAAATGGATGCTGATGCTCCAGCCGGTCGCGATCGCAGGCGTCGTCGTCCTGCTGGCCTTTGGCGGAGAGCAGAACCTGCTGCTGACGCTCGGCGGACATCAATTGTGCTTCTTCGTCATTGCCATGGCCTGTCACGGCGAATTGGCGCGGACGCGGCCGGCGGCCAGATATCTCACCGGGTTTTATGTGGCGCTGTCGTTCGGCGGCATGGTCGGCGGCCTGTTCGCTGGGCTCGTTGCGCCTTTCACGTTCACATGGATCGCCGAATATCCGATCCTGATCGCGCTCGCCGCGCTGTGCCGTCCGCCTGCGACCGAGCGGCTGGCGGGCATTGTGAGATGGTACTGGTTGGCGCTCGCCGCGCTCGCGGTAGCGCTCGTCGCGCCGTCGTACACCACGGGCGACCTCTCGACCTGGTTCGGGGATCATCGCGTCTGGGTCGCCGGCGCCGTCGGCGTGCTCGCCGCGCTGCTCGCGCTGATCCTCAATGCCGGTCGCTGGAAGATCTTTGCCACCGTCGCGCTCGCGCTGGCGTTGATCCGGGTTTATCCCGCAGACGAGGGCCGCGTCACGACGGTGCGCAGCTTCTTCGGCGTGCACAAGATCGTGGTGACGCCGGGCGGCTATTTCCACGTGCTCATGCACGGCACCACCATTCATGGCGCCGAGCGCTTTCGCAACGATGACGGCACGCCGGTCATCGGCCGGCCCGAGCCGATCACCTACTATCATCGGGACGGTGGCATCGGTCAGGCCGTCAGCGCGATCCGCGAGCGCAAGGGCGCGCCGCTCAAGGTCGCCGCGATCGGGGTTGGCTCGGGCACGCTCGCCTGCGCTGCCGAGCGAGGGGAGAGCTGGACTTTCTTCGAGATCGACCAGTCCATGGTCGACGCCGCGCGTGACCCCAGGAATTTCCGCTACATATCGAGCTGCATGCCGGACATGAAGCCCGTGATCGGCGATGCGCGCCTCACCTTCGCCAAGGAGCCCGATGGCGCCTATGATCTCATCATCGTCGATGCCTATTCGTCCGATGCGATTCCGATCCATCTTGCGACCGAAGAGGCGATGAAGATCTACAAGGACAAGCTCGCGCCGCACGGCGCCGTGGTGATGCACGTCTCCAACCGGCATCTGGATCTCGAGACCGTCGTGGTCGGCATTGCCGACGCCAACGATCTCAAGAGCTGGGTCTTCAACGAGGATTCGGGCCGCGATTCCGACTACATCTTCTCGACCGACGTCGTCATCTCCGCCCGGGAGGAGGCCGACATCGGCAGGCTCGCGTCCTCCAAGCAATGGGAGCAGACCGAAGCCGATGACAGGGTGCGGGTCTGGACCGACGACTATTCGAACATCCTGGGCGCGCTGTATCGGCGTTTAAGGGATGGGGAGTAGAGCTCGCGGCTCGAGTGATCTCGTGCCCCCGCTCTTCGTCGCGTCATTTCATGCCGCGCCGCGCCCGGGACACGAGACTGGTTCTAAGGCGCCACCGGCGTCCCCGCCGGCAATGCGATTCCCCTCTCGCCGGCAACCTGCCGCAGCAGGTCCGGCCTGTCCGAGATGATCCCATCGACGCCGAGCTCGATCATGCGCGCCATGTCGTCTCGCTTGTTCACCGTCCAGACCACGACGCGCAGCCCGAGCGCGTGAGCCTCCGAGACGAGCGCGGCGGTCACATCGCCGAAATAGGGCGACCAGATCGCGCCGCCCGCAGCCTTGATCGTCCGTGGCAGCGAGCGGCCGTGATCGGCCGGATTGAAGCCGGCCGTCCAGTTCGTCGCCTTGTCGAGCGCCACCGTCTGGCCTGTGCCGCGCTGGAGCGTCAGGTACACGGTTGGAATCGTGGGCGCCTGCCGCTGGACGAGCTGCAGGGTCCTCCAGTCGAACGACTGGACCATCACGCGATCGGAAAATCCTTCGGTCTCGATCACCCCGAGCAGCTTTGCGACGAAGGCCGCCGGATCTGGCGCTTCGTCCGGATGGTTCGGATCGATCTTGGTCTCGATGTTGAAGCGGACCTGCGTGTTGCCGGACTTGCGCACCACCAAGAACAGCTCGCGCAGGGTGGGAATGCGCGTTCCCGGCACCGCACGCTGGTCGGGGAATTGTTTCGCATAGGCGCTGTCCGGCCGGATCTGGCCGACGTCATAGGTCCTGACCTCGTCGAGCCGCAGTCTTACGAAAGGCGTGCCGGGCGGAGTGATGTAGGCTCCATCGGAGCTGCGTGCGAGATCCGGATTGAGCCCGCGCTCATGCGAGATGACGATTTCGCCATCGGCAGTGACGCCGACGTCGAGCTCCAGCGTGTCGACGCCCATCGACAGCGCGTTGGCGAAGGCGGGCAGGGTGTTTTCCGGCAACAGCGCCCGCCCGCCGCGATGCGCCTCGAGGTCGAAGGCCACATCAGCTCCCATGGCCGGTCCCGCTATCAGAATCCAGAGCACAGTCGGAATGATCGTGGCACGTGACGGCATGGTGCCTCGGCCGGCGAGGGCGGTTGATGGCAGTCGCGTCAGTTCTGATAGTAATAGCCGCGCGGCTGATAATATTGCCGGGGCTGCGGCTGATAGTAGCCCTGCTGGCCGTAGCCTTGATTGTAATATGGCTGCGGCTGCTGCTGATAGACCTGCGCGTCATAAAGCGGGCGGCTTGCCGAGCGCGGCGCGGGATAGCGGGCGCCGGTGTCGCTGCCGTCGGCCGGATAGATGTAGTTGTCGTCCTGCGGCATGTAGCGGCGCGCGGGCTGCGCCGGCGGCGCCAGGTTCACGGGATCGCCCGTGGTCGCGTATTGCTCTTCGGCCGGTTGCGCTGCGCGGGCCACGGCATTGCGGCCGCGCGGATTGCGCGCCAGCGCCACCTGCGCCGAGCCGGTCAGCGTCACCGTGGTGTTGAGCACGCCCTGCTGCTGCACCAGGGCATAGAGCGTCGAGGCGTTCTGCCGCGACAGCCGCACGCAGCCATGGGAGGCGGGCGTGCCGAGACGGCTGACCGAATCCGTGCCGTGGATGGCGTGCCCGACCTTGGTGAAGAAGATCGAATGCGGCATCGGCGCGTCGTCGAATTCCTTGGAGAAATGATCCTCCTCCATGCGGAAGGCGCGGAAGGCACCGTTCGGCGTTTCGCGCGAGGGGATGCCGGTCGATACCGGCCAGTGATAGCGCGCCACGCCGTCCACGGCGACGGTCATCTGCTGATTGTCCTTGTCGATGGTGATCTCGACCTTGGCCTGCGCGGTGCCCGCGCTCAAAAGCATCAGGGAAGTGAAAGCGATAAAAAATGAACGCATCTGACTCTCGGCCTCCGGCCTGTTCACGCTAGCGCCGCGGCTCTCCGTCCCCGGCGTGCAATATGCCTGCAATCCGGCTTTCGTTCCAGCGGCCTGCCCGCCATCGTTAACGTGATGTCCGACGTAAGCAAGGCCGCTTTGTGCCGCGCCGCCAGCTGCGATGCTGACATTTTCGAGAGCGGACATGCGTTCACATCGCCGACAATTCGTCACAAAGGCGCAACCATTTGGCCGCCCGGTGCGTTGATGATGACCTGCCGATTGGCGGCTTCGCCGCCGCTTTTGCCATTGGACTGAAGATGAACAAAGCCCGTGTCAACGCCGCCGTCCTGCCGGCCGGCTTCCCCGTCCGCATGCTGTTCGCAGCTGCCGCCCTTCTCGCGCTATCGTGCTTGCCGCAAGCCGGTCACGCGCAGGGCATCGTGCGCGGTGCCCAGGAAGGATCCTATGAGGGCAACCGGATCGCCGGTCCCGTGGGGGGCGTGGTGGGTGGCGCCGTCGGCGCCGGTGTCGGCGGCGCCGTAGGTGCGGTGGAGGGCGTGTTCGGCATTCCGCACCGTCACTATCGCCACTGCCGTGGCTATTATGACGGCTACCATCGCTTCCACTGTTACCGGTGACGACCTCGTAGCCCGAATTACGCAGAGCTCTATCCGGGCTAGGCGGGTCAATTCTTCAGCCGATACCCCGTGCGGAAAATCCACCAGATCACGATCAGGCAGATCACCAGGAACGCCAGCGTCATGCCGACGCTGACGGAGACGCTGACGTCGGCGATCTCGTAGAAGCTCCAGCGGAAGCCCGAGACCAGATAGACGACCGGATTGAGCAGCGCGACCGTGCGCCAGCCCGTCGGCAGCATGTCGATGGAATAGAAGCTTCCGCCGAGGAAGGTCAGCGGCGTCACCACCAGCATCGGGATCATCTGCAGCTTCTCGAATCCGTCGGCCCAGATGCCGATGATGAACCCGAACAGGCTGAACGTCACCGCCGTCAGCACCAGGAAGGTCAGCATCCAGACCGGATGATGGATGTGCAGCGGCACGAACAGCCCGGCCGTCGCCAGGATGATCAGGCCCAAGATGATCGACTTGGTCGCGGCCGCGCCGACATAGCCGAGCACGATCTCGAAATAGGAGATCGGTGCCGACAGGATCTCGTAGATCGTGCCGGTGAATTTCGGGAAGTAGATGCCGAACGAGGCGTTGGCGATGCTCTGCGTCAGCACCGAGAGCATGATCAGGCCCGGCACGATGAAGGTGCCGTAGCTGACGCCCTCGACCTGGCTGATGCGCGAGCCGATCGCGGCGCCGAACACCACGAAATAGAGCGAGGTGGAGACCACAGGCGAGACGATGCTTTGCAGCAGCGTGCGCCAGGTGCGCGCCATTTCGAACAGATAGATGGCGCGGATGGCGCGGTGATTCATGACGTCCTCACGAGGTCGACGAAGATGTCCTCGAGCGACGACTGCGTCGTGTCGAGATCGTTGAAGCGGATGCCGGCGTTGCGCAAGTCGCTGAGCAGGCTGGTGATGCCGGTGCGCTCGCCCTTGGTGTCGTAGTCGTAGACCAGCGTCGCGCCGGAATCGCAGAGGTCGAGCTCGTAGTGTGCGAGGCTCTCCGGCAGCGACGAGATCTTGTTCTGCAGGTGCAGCGTCAGCCGCTTCTTGCCGAGCTTCCGCATCAAGGTCGTCTTGTCCTCGACCAGTACGATCTCGCCCTTGTTGATGACGCCGATGCGATCGGCCATCTCCTCGGCTTCCTCGATGTAGTGCGTGGTGAGGATGATGGTGACCCCGGATTGCTGCAGGCCGCGCACCACCTCCCACATGCCCTTGCGCAGCTCGACGTCGACGCCGGCGGTCGGCTCGTCCAGGAACAGGATTTGCGGTTCGTGCGACAGTGCTTTGGCGATCATCACGCGGCGCTTCATGCCGCCGGACAGCGTGATGATCTTGTTGTCCTTCTTGTCCCACAGCGAGAGGTCTTTCAGCACCTTCTCGATATGCGCGGGGTTCTTCGGCTTACCGAACAGGCCGCGGGAGAAGCTCACGGTCGCCCACACGCTTTCGAAAGCGTCGGTGTGCAATTCCTGCGGCACGAGGCCGATCAGCGAGCGCGCCTTGCGGTAGGAGGCCTGGATGTCCTCGCCGCCGACCAGAACCTTGCCTTCGCTGGGATTGGCGATGCCGCAGATGATGGAGATCAGCGTGGTCTTGCCCGCGCCGTTCGGGCCAAGCAGCGCGAAGATTTCGCCGCGCTTGATATCGAGATTGACGTTCTTGAGCGCCTTGAAGCCGGGCCCGTAGGTCTTCGACAGATTGGCGACGGAGATGATGGAGGACATGATGGCCGCAAGGCTAAGAAGCAAAGGCTGGGGAGGGGAGGCTGGAACCTGCCGGGAAGGGCCGGTCAGCGGAGCCCTGAGATAGGAATGTCCTTGCCGCGTCGCAATTGGCCGGAGAAAAATGGTCTCAAAACGGGCCGTTGAGTGGCGGGTTTCGGGCAAGTGTTGCGCAACCGCCACGGGCTGCCGCTAAGATTGTCGCTCACGCGGCTCTTTGTTGCGTCTGCGAGCAGGCCATGGCTACGATTCCGGCCTATCGCAAAGCGTATCCTCTCCAAGGAAAACACCGATGAGACCGAACGGCCGTCACACCGTCGGCGCCAGCCAGTTGTCCGCCCTCCGTGTTTGGGCGGTAGGCCTGCTCCTGCTGTCAGCTGTTGCCATCAGCCCGACCACCGCCAAGGCCGCGCCGAGCCAGGCCGCGGTGGCGACCACGCATGTCTACCTGCTCCGTGGCGTGCTCAACATCTTCTCGCTCGGGCTCGACACGATCGGCGCGCGGCTTCAGGCGCAGGGCATCCCGGTGACCGTCGCCAACTTCGTTTCCTGGTCCTCGCTCGCCGATGAAGCGGCAGCTGCCTACAAGGCCGGCCGGCTCAAGACGATTATCCTGGTCGGCCATTCCTCCGGTGCGACCGCGCTGCCGGACATGATCGCCAAGCTCAACCAGCTCGGCGTGCCCGTGAAGCTCGCGATCGGCCTCGATTCCGTCTTCAAGACCAAGCTCTCGAGCGGCGCCGAGCGCTACATCAACATCTATATCGGCGATGGTCCGGGCGAGCCGGTGCGGGCTGCAGCGGGTTTCCGCGGCAAGCTCGACAATGTCGACGTCCGCGGCACCGGCGTTGGCCATATCTCGATCGACAAGAACGAGGCGATCCAGCGCCGTGTCATCGCCGAGATCGACGCCGCGATCATGCGCTCGCGCGCCCCGGCTGCTCCCGTCGCCGAACCCGGCGCGCCGCGGCAGGCCCGGTCGGCGGCGGCCGCTGCGCCGGCGAGGAACTAGTCTCGCACGACAAGACTTCGGCGCCGCAAAATCCGCCAATTTTGCGGTCATGAACTACCGCAGGGGAGGCAATCGTCTCCGGTGGTGGGACTTCTGGACTGATGGCTGATTCAAGGCGACTAGTCGCGCTGGCAGCAGTCGTGCTGCTTGCCTTGAGCGGCGGCATGGCCGCTGCTTCTCCGGCCAAGTCCAAGACCGCCGCGGCCGTCCCCGCCGCGCCGCCGCCTCCGCCGTTCGAGCCTTTGCCGCCGCCGAAAATCTACCTGTTTCGCGGCGCCATGGGCCCGATCTTCTCGACCGGCATGGATCGGCTCAGCGAGAAGCTGACGCAGGCCGGCTTCTCGGCCGACGTCTATGAATTCACCCTGTGCCGGCTGATCGGCAACCGCGTCGTCGCCGGCTACAAGGAGAAGGCGGCGCCGATCGTGCTGATCGGCCACTCCATGGGCGGGCTGTGCTCGATCGTCATCTCGGAGATGGCGGCCAAAGAGAACATCCCGATCAGCCTCGTCATCGCCATCGATCCCGCACATGCGACCGGCGACGTGCCGCTCAACGTCGAGCGCTTCATCAACATCTTCCTGTCCGACAGCGTGCTCGGCGGCGGCGACGTCGTGGCCGTGCCCGGCTTTCGCGGCCATTATGCCAGCTATGACCTCAAGGAAAACGCACGCGTCTCGCACATCAACATCGAGAAGTCCGACGACATCCACCGCCAGATCGTCGAGATGGTGACGCAGCTCCCGCGCATTCCGCCGCAGACCCAGGCCGATGCCGTGCCGCTGCGCTATCTCGTGCCCGCGGATACGCTGGTCGAATTGTGGGACAGCGGCGTGCGGGTGCCGGTGCGCCGCGGCGACACCATGGAGAGCATCGCTGCAGCCAACCGCGTGCCGCTGTGGACGCTCGCGCAGAGCAATTCGCTGCCCGAGAACGCGCAGCTCACCCCGGGCCAGACCATCATCGTCCCCCGCCATCTGACACCGCCCGAGCCGGCCGCCGCGATGGCGGTGCCGCCGCCGGCTCCGGCGGGGCGGAGATAGGAACATTCTTCGCCTCTCCCCGCGTGCGGTAGGGGAATCGCATATGGTGCTGGCAGGGTGTTGCCAAGCGGTTGGAACTGGATTCTTTGGGTGTCTCTCGATTCCAGAGGGAGACCTGAATGCGCAAGCTCAAGCGCCTGTTTCGACCGCTCAA
>NZ_RDQF01000072.1 GCF_004114425.1 Bradyrhizobium vignae
AGCAGATGGAGAACATCAAGGCCGGGACGCACAATGCGGATTGGGTGGACAAGGCACTGCGCGAGTTGAAATGTGAAGGAGTCGACTGAAAGCCGGATTCGCGCAGCGACGATGGTTGAGGGAGGATAACGCTTTCGTGCGGGGCCCATTCTCCCGATCTTGCCGCCGAATCTACGACCGAGTTCAGAACGGCATGGCAGGCGCGGAGACGGTACGGTAGTTTGCTCTTGCCGGAGGATAGGGAGGGGTAACGAAGCGAGACGTTTCTGGTGCGGTGCCCGAAGGAACTGCGCAATAACTACCCACTAAGCCATTGATCCCGCTGGTGGGCCCGGCAGGACTCGAACCTGCAACCAGACCGTTATGAGCGGCGGACTATCTGTCGGCTTTGTTGATTTTGCTGCATTTTCGCTCGAGTTTGATCTCGTTGGTGGCGTTTCGTTCGCGCTGTTTCTGGTGCGAAACTGGTGCGGTCGAGGCTCGAGTTCAGACGCCTAACTCGAGGTCGCTGGCTCAAGTCCGGCCTCCCGCAACCAACAATCCGAGATAAAGCATCGAAAGTCCTCAAGGCAGCGGATTTTGATTCCGCCATTCGGAGGTTCGATCCCTCCCGCCCCAGCCATTTGAAAACACTCAGCTATCCTGCCTTTTCCCTGCTCTCATTCTGAACGGGATTCAGCTGCTCATTCTGAACGGATGTAGCCGCTTCGTTCGCAAGCAGGTGCGCGTGACGCTTGCGCGTGGCAGACAGCATGCGCGCCTCCGTGCGCTTCGCATAACCCGCGTAGCTCTCTCGCGTGCGATGAGCTGAAAGTGCACGGCCTTGGCCCTCGGTCAGCTCAGCTTCCTCGAGCTCGGTCATGCCGCCATGCCGACAAGCATCAAGGGTGAAGATTGGCGGCAAGCCGATCTCCTTACGCATTCGCTGAACGATCTTTTGCATTCCGGAGAACGAGTACGGCTTAGATATGCCGTTCTCGACCTCTCGCAAAATCATCGGAACACCGCGGCGAGTTAGCTTTGCGAGCACAGCCTCTGCATCTTCGTAAAATTTGACGACTTCGCCAGTCTGCAGTCGCTCCTCGAGCGGGTGGTCGACCACTGCACCGGTCTTGTGGTGTTCGATGCGAATGGTTGGCTTTGGCCCAGTACGATAGCCGCTCCATTTAACGTGGCCTGCAATAACGTTTTCCGGTCGCTGGAGCCACTCAAAGCAGATCACGGCGGCAGCTCCGCATTCCGGCTCTCCGCGCTCGATGCACCCTTGCGCGAATGTGTAGACCTGTTCGCGTGTGACAGCCGGTTTCACCAGCTTAACTCGGGTTTCCATGGTGACCCTCGAGTCCCATGCGGCAGGCAGCGCGGAATAGATCCGGACCGATCTCGCCACGCTCGAACGGCGCCACCGTGATCCCGTCTGGCCGCCGTGACAGTAGTCGCTCGAGGTTTGTCTTGCGGAGGTGCAGAGGCAGACCGCGCAAATCGTCGCCGCCCATCGCAAGAATGTCGAAGGCGTAGAGCTGGACTTCGTGATCATGCTTGCGGGAGTGCAGTGCGTCGAAGTCGCTGATGCCGTCCACCCCAAGGATCACGGCCTCGCCATCGATCACAAAGCGCTTCTGCCGGTTCTTCAGCGCCGCCTCAGCAATCCAGGGATAGCGCGTGGTCCAGTCAGTACCGTTGCGCGAGAGGAGGCGCACGCGTTCGTTCTCCCGGATGACCAGCATCCGGTAGCCGTCGTGCTTCACCTCGTGGATCCAGTCGGGCCCGTTCGGGACCCGGTTGCCGGCAGTCGCCAGGCAGAGCTCGTACGCCATGCGCATAGACGGAAGATAGGAGCCCGTCACGGATTTTACGAATCTGCTCCAGCGCCCCTGGAGCCGCCCCGCGGGCCGGGGGCTGTCTTTGGGGTTGTTGAAATTACGATCAAAGAGACCGCCTGACTGAGGCGATTTTGCTCTTCAGGCGCTTGCGCTCGCGCGCGGCCTTGATCTCGAACAGGAGGATTATTGACCCGATCATCGAGGCGCCGATCGCCGCCATTATCAGAATCATCTCAGTCATGGTTCTGATGCTAACACCGGCCTAGGGCAGTTCATCCATCGTCCGGCGACTCGGGATGCCAGACCTTTGGCGTTGGAATTTGGAGCACTTTTTCCGAAAGGGCGAGCTGTCGATACGACCTCTGTAGTTGTTCTTGGGCGCGTTCCGTCCCAGCTTTGATGCGCTCGATCTTGGCAGTGACGAGCCTGGCAACAAAATCGGTCTGTTTGTCGAGCATGGAGCACCTCCCTGGCCCCAGGATTAACTTAAGTTAGTTTCCGCAGTTCCGGCCCGCACCTAGCCATTTCATTCCAACTTTCGTCTTAGAGCAGAGGCGGTCGGCGGTGCGCATAATAGAAGCGTCTGCCTCGGGGCTGGCCTGAGCAGCGGACCTCTCGGCCCTGTGCTGCGGATTCGGTGCGGACCTCCAGGTGGCACGGGGCCGATTTGTCTGCTCAGTGGATATCGCCTCGGCTCAGCAATCGCACATAGGTCCCGCTCTCGTGCAGCTCGAGCCAGCCTTGCTGGACAGCGTACTTGATGCCAGCGCCGAACTCCGGGCCGGTGGCCTTGAGCGTATAGAGGAACGGCGCGTTGATCTTCTCGATATAGATGCGGCGTCCTGGACGGGCTCGATGCTATTCGCGATCTCGACCAGCTTGCGCGCAGCAGCTTCCGGGTCGCCGAAAGGACGTTCGGCGGTGAGTTTCATGAACTAGCCTTAGCGCGATTCTGGCTTCGAAGATGCCCATCATCTATTCGCTGCCCCCCTGCGCATGGCGCCCCTGCGGGCCTTCATCGGGGAAATCTACGCAGCGCTAACGGGCGTTGGACATCGCGAATTGCGGCGGTCTGTCGCTCGCGAAATCCGGCCTGACCTCAGCTCCGCGGTTGCCACATGCGCGGCAGATGAACCGCGGCTCGAGCTAGATATCCGGAGCTCATCAGGCCACTTGTCGACCTGGTCGGCCGAGAGCTTCACGAGCGGCTTGCGGGTGATCTCCTGCACGGGTTACGATGCAACCTATTTTAGAATTTTCTTTTTGGAGCTACTCATTGGCAACAAGCATTCAAACGATCGTTTCGGCTTATGTACGTCTGAAGAACCGGCAAGCCCTGGAGAATATGCGAGATCTTCGGCGCCAGTTGCTCGAACAGCTACAGTCCACATCTAGCATCAACCCGGCTGAGTCTCGAGATGCGCTACTTGAGGACCTCCGAGTAATCGAGGATGGAATGGAGCAGCTCCAGCTGAGGCAGTAACGGGCCCCCCGCCAGTGCACGCTGGCACCAGGCAGCGCATGCGGTCTGTCTTCGGGAGTTCGGCCCAAAGCCTGCCTAATTTTGTCGCTTTAAGACGAATGATGGGACTCAGGGGCGTTCGGGGGCATCATGGAAATCCGGACAGTGATCAGCCCGGTTGCCTGGGCATTCGTCCTGGGTGGTCTTGGCCTATTCGTTATGCTGTACCTTCCCTGGTAGCGGCAGGCATGTGCGGCTCGGAGCCGCCCGAGCCGACGAGAGTGGCGGCGTGCCGCTCTTGAAATCCGGCCGAACATCGGCGCCGCGCCTTCCGCATGCCCCGCACACAAACCGGGGCTCGAGATCTGAGAGCCGCATATCATCCGGCCAACAGTCAGCATTGAGTGCCAAGCTGTGGCTGCACCGGTAATCTGCGCAATAGACCAGGACGCCGCTCAGGCCCATCGCGCGCATCTGGCCGAACGTGATGTTCATCGGCCGGCCATCCGGGTGGGTAGGGGTGTGGCGGCGGACGGGGCGGGGCATGACCAAGCACGTAAGCGGTGTCGCACGTTCCAATTGATTCCGCGGAGGGCGGTCGGAGGCAAGCCGCCAGGACTTGGGCCTCGAGCGAGAGCGGTAGGCCTCACTCGGTCAAGGGCAGGAGGGCGCGGGACGATTGGAGCCTGATTGATGCGGTGCTGCCGCTGGAGCCCAACCGGCCGGTTCGAGTGCCAAGCGTCGGAGGCCGAATAGGCCAATTATCACCGGGACTGTCAGTCATCCAAGCCGTTGACACCAGGTGGACCTTGTTTGCCCAAGGCAAATAGATAGCTGGCAAGCTGCTTGTGGCGCATCTCGGTAAATACCGCCAAAGTTGCTGCAACGACATTGGCGAGAATGACAGTACATCCGAAAACGAGCCAACCACCATCCTTCCATAGAAGAAAAGCTGGATACATGATCGTGTGGTGGATCAGGTACAGAGTGAAGGAATAGCCGGAAAAGAACCGAATAGCTTTCGCTGGTGCGGCTGAGCGGGTGGGACGGATCGCCTGCGTCGCCCCCACGATTCCGAACAAGAACAGTATCAACGGAACATACGTTTTTGGCTGGTATTCGCCGTACGGCCGAACAACCACCAGGTAGACTGTGACTGATGCGATGATGATCGCCAGCGATACACTGAGACGAGGCAGCCATCCGCGTCGCGCGAGTAGGTAGACGTAAGCTCCTCCGAGCCACAAAAGGAACAATGATTGGCCAAGCCCATCCTCCTGGAGGCTGCCAAAGATATAATGCGTAGGAATTTGCCCGAATATGAGAGCGATCGGTACAAGCAACAGCGCTGCTGCAGGTCGCGCGCCCAAGAAGAAAAGCGCAGCGACGAAGAGGTAGATGTGCCACTCGATGACGAGTGTCCACAGAGGGCTTCCCGATCCGAATGTCGGGAACCGCAGGAAGCTTAGATGATCAAGCGGGCCGCGGTAGGTCTCAAGCATAAAGACGTTTCCGACAAACGCTCTGAAATTGTAGTTGGCGGCTAAAGTCGCATCTCCGATTACATGCAGTGTGGCGGCATCGACCACGGCGATCGCGATCAAGCAGGGAAGCAGTCCGGAATAAATGCGGGCGACACGTTCAACGAAAAACTGCCAAAATCCATACTGGGGGTCCCTGATGGATCTCTCGACTAGCGTATAGCTGATCAAGAATCCGGACAGCACGAAGAAGAGCAGCACACCAACGTTTTGCGGAAGGGGGAATTTCCCGCCTCGCAGCTGCGGCATAAAGAACGAGATTCCGTGCCCGATACACACAGCCTGCGCAGCGATTGCGCGGAGCGCGTCCAGCGTGATCGATGTGCTGTTCTTGGCGGGATTAAGATTGAACATGCGGAATGCCGGTGAGGTGCGGACACTATGCGACAACTTCTAATCGAGCAATCTCGTCGCCGACTTTATGCAGCCTTTCGGCCAACGCACAAACCAACCCCTCGCCCAGTTCTCGGCGAGCCTGGCCATGACCATGTCCGCCTCCCGACCCCGGGCAGTCAGAGGCGATAGCGCGTTGCGATCGGCCGCCAACATTACGCAGGCGCATCCAGGCCGTGATCACGGCATTCACGCCAGGGAAGATGGTCGTACTATCAAAGCTAGCGATGGCGCAGCCGATCAAAGTGATACCAGCGGCTGCTAGCAAGGAATGCGCCACGGTCGAAAGGATAGGGTTTTGCTTCGCAACCAGCATTCCGGTCGCAAATCCGAAGGTGCAGGTCGACCTTTAGTGAATTGCGATATACCGAAATTTTCACTTGCTCCGTCGGGCAAACAGTGGTTCATAAGGCGCTGAGCGAGCGCGACTAGAGCGGCAATGTTGATGTACTTCTGAGCCTTCTGGATCACTTCACCGCAATCAAAGGCGCCCCGCGACTCGGAGCACTGGTGCTTGGTTCCTGCCTGCGCCACCTCTCCGCACTTGACCAGGTCAACAAGGTCTCGGTTTCTGGCACCCGGCTCATCGCCGGAGCTTGGGGTCCACCTTATGTACTTTGGCGTGTTCTTCTCGACCTGCGGGACCATGCGGGCGGGGTCGGGAGCGCCCGGAATGCCCCGCGGGCGAGCAGCTCACGCGTAATGTCATCCTCAGTTCTTTCCGGCTCGACGCCATTAATGGGCCGCTGTCGCACGGGAGCGACCTCCTGATGCGCACCGGCAAGCTCAAGCCAGGAAACACTTCGCCTACGCGATGTTTGCAAGCTTCTGCGCGCTCCTTCTTGGCGCGGGAGCAGCCTACGCCGCCGGAGTGGCCACCACGGGCCTGGCCGTCAAGGAAGCGGCCCGACCGGTGACTTGACGATCGCAGGTCCTAAGTGGCCGAGGTCTGGTGGACGCTTCAAGACACCTACCGATCGCCTCGACCGCAAAAGTGCGCACACATACCGCGCCTTAGGAACGATTCTTGCGACGTTCAGTTTCTGCAAACTTCAGCAAGGAGGTACCAACATGAAAATCGCAAAGATAGCCTTAGCAGCCGCGTTGGTGTTCGGATCGATTGCCGCAGCCTCGGCGCAAGGCGGAGCTGGGGGCGGGGCAGGTGGTGCGGGCGGCGCTGGTGCCGGAGCGGGCGCCGGCGCGGGCGCAGGTGGAAGCGGAGACGGCGGAGCAGGCGGAAGCAGCGGAGCCAGTGCGGGAGGGGGTGGCCAGACGGACTCGTCGGCTCTCACTACCGGCCAAGGTGCGTCAAGCAGCCCCAGGTCGGCAAATCCCGGCGCCACGATGAATGACCCAAAAGCAAAAGGGCGGCAATAGTGAAGATGTGCTGACATGCCGCGAGAGCAGTCACGTCAGTAGCTTCACGTACGTCCCGCTCTCGTGGATCATCAGCCAGCCGTGCTCGAGGGCATACATGATGCCGGCGCCAAACTCCTCGCCGGTGGCCTTCAGCGTGTACAGGAACGGCGCGTTGTTCTTCTCGATATGAATGCGGCCGTCTTGGACGGGCTCGATGCTGGCGGCGAGCTCGACCACTTGCGGGCGGCGATCTCCGGGTCGGCGTAGGGCCGCTCCTTCGCGTATTTCATTTGTGCCATGGTCTACTCCGGTCCGCATCGATCGCGCGCACTTGTTCTATCTGGCGGTCGTTTAACCGCTCGCGAAGTTCGGTCCAAGCGGCACGGAAGAGCGCCTTGGCTTCCTCTAGGCTAGCAGCCTGACCGCGATGGGAGCTCGGCTGCGGCCTGTTGGGAAGACTGACCGACCAGGACCATGCGTCGTGTCCTCCAAGTCCAGCCGCCTTGAAAATGCGCCCAATCCGGAGGCCGTCCCAGATCACGGTGTAGTCTCCCAGAGCCATCTCGCCGCCGATGACGGTCGGACGCATGGTGAGTTGGGCGTGGTTTTCGGGCATGGCTGGCATCTATGTGCGGACAGCCGAAATGGGAGGCGAGAGGCCGGAAGTCGTGGTAATTGACGGTGAAAGCGAGTAGTTTGAACCCTGCGGCGCCGGTGCAACACTCATTAAGGAACATGAGAAATGGCCGAAACGGGCCGTTCCTTAACTTAGGTGTAACTTGCAATTGGGAACAATATCCCCATTATGCATATTGTTCGGGTGATCCGGACCATTCGTGTATTAGGATTTTCATCATGGGCGCCATCCTCGAATATCTCGGATTCCGGCCCTCCGAAAAGCCGGCTGAGCCTGCCCAGAATCAGCATCATGACATCACCGACGACCAGATCAAATACGCGCATGAACTCGCGGAAGATCGTCGGCGCGCGTGGGCTGCTGCCGCTCGCAAAAGCTAAGCCAAGGCTCAGACCGGCGTGAAGTGGCATTCCCTATCACGCCTGCCCGTCAAATATGACGTAATCTGGTGTCGGTTTCCTCACCGGCCGGCGCTGCATGTTCCGGCCGATCCTCCCCATCCCGTCGTTGTCAGAGACATCGAGCGCAACGACGCCTTGGGCGAGGCAATCGTCTCCGTCACCTATGGAACGAGCAACTTCAAGCCCGAACGTGCGGAGATTGATCTTCTCCTAAGCTACGGATTGGAGCTTCACGCAGCCGGCCTTAAATTGCCCACCAGATTCGATCTGGACGACAAGTACAATCTCATTCCCTGCTTGTGGACTGAAGAGTTCTTTCCGAACTGGCGCCCATGCGGACATCTGGACGATAATTGCATTCGGCGCTTAGAGAACCGCCTTCGCTGGCGTGAGGAAGAGGCAGCCAAACGCGCAGCTAAGAACGCGGCAGAGTAACGCGATCCCGAAGTGTGCGAGAGCTTCGTTTCTGTAGAAGCCCATCTTAGCCGTCCTGATTTGTAGTGTGCTTGGCTTTGGCTGCGAGAGCTTGCCGCATGACATTCCGCAGCGCATCCGCGAGCGTCGAGTTTGGCCGGTATCCGCGCAGTTGACTTACGCACATGCCTGCGCACAATTCAAACAACGGCCTGGGTCTCGGCGCCGATCTCCACGACCAGCTTTCCGCCCAAATAGTTACAGCTCCATCGAACCGCCTTCCCAGAACGTAGTGGAGAAGCAGGGCAGTCGGCCTTAGAACTTCTCGGACCTGACCATGAGTGATGCCGAAGCTCCAACCAAGCTATGTAGATACTGTCAGAAGCCGATGCCCCTTCAGGCGATTATATGCACTGAATGCAGCTCATGGCAAAACTGGCGAGGCCTGCTGAACTTCAGTGTGCCCGTGCTCTCGCTGTTGCTAGCTCTCGCAACGGTCATATTCTCCTCCGGTCGCGAGTTCTACCAAGCCATTACGTACAAGCCAAAGCTCGATGTGCTCTTGACCAAGTTGGATATTAACAATGAGAGGGAGCCATGGAAACCTGGCCATCTACGCGTGTCGATTGTCAATAATGAGAGCGAAGATATCATCCTGGACGTAACGATAGAATGCACAGCCAAAAACCTAGATAAGCCGACTGTACCGCCCTTTTTGTTCAGAGCTGTACGACTTTATTCCAAGCCAGATGTTCCTATCAATGATCAGAGACCTTTGGAGACTGGAAATTACTTTGTTGTAAAAGCTAAGACGCAAGAGGCGGCAGAATTTGGCGATGTGTATTGGGAAGGTGATGTGAAGGCCGTCGCTCCTGTTAATTTTTCGCGTGTGCATCTGTCCTGCCGTTTGCCCTATTTCTATAGGGGCGAGCGTCGCGTCGCATCAGCGGAAGAAACCCCCTTTGTATACTTGCCTCCAAGGCCCCAGTAGTGAGAGCTGCGCAGTCAATGCCGCTGCGCCGACATGCAAACGTAAGTGTGTACAATGAAGCTCATTATCGAAAACGGGGAGCAAGTCTGGCGTCGTCAGTAGTTAACGCGACAGCCAAGAGGGCGTGTCCGCAATTGCCGGCGGCAGATCATGCCCGCGCTCGTAGACGAGGTCCCAAAGCTCCCGTGCGACTAACGCAATCTAATCGCTCTAGTGCTTGACAGAAGACCCACCGGTCTCAGCGGCTGCCGCGATCAATCGGTGCCCGAGGTGCGCAGCTGCCGCTGGATCCAAAAGCATCGTCTGCTGCGATTCCATCCCGTGGTCTATGATTACCGCCACCTTCCCGTCCCCTGTCCGCGTAGTCGTACAGGTGTCGGGAGTGATTGAATCGAGGCGCCTAATTCGCTCAGTGGGCCCAATCTCTTTGGCCGCCGCATTGAGCAGAACTACGATCTTCCAGTCGAACCACTTGAGCTTGCTTATTGGCAGGTAGACGTGCTCCGTATTGCCCTGCACTACGATGCAGGGCTCAGCCGGACTATCTCCGCCCGCCGGCATCTCGAGCTGGACATCGCGGATAAAGCAGTGACCGATCTCTTTCCCGATCATCTTGGGTCTCTCCCGTTCTGAACCGACCTGTAACATATTGTTCTGTTTGGGGTCGAAAACCGCCGTAAAGTCAGAACAATGATTGATTTTGCTGCGACTCCTGCCGGATTTTGATTCCGCCATTCGGAGGTTCGATCCCTCCCGCCCCAGCCAGAGCCAACGCGCTGATTTTGTTGTGAAAACGGCATTGCTAAAAGAGGAATGTTTCACGCATTTGGAAATTCCGTTTGCATTGCATTTGGAAATTCTGTGCTGGTTTCGTTTTTTTGGTCGAAGACACATGAAAGTCGTCGCGCGTTGAACGCTGCTCAACTTATCAAAATACGAACTGAGCGGATGAACGCTGTCTGCGCGTTGCAAGCTTCCGACCGCTGCCGTTGACGTCGCGTACGGGGATCGACAGTTGCAGAACCCCGCCGCCTTTTGCAGCGTTCAGCCAAGCGCGAAGTCTATCCTTGAGATCGGACGCTAGTCCTCGAAGTTGGGGAGGTCTGCATTTCGCCCCGAGGTGATGCTGCTCCATCAGCATTCTGCTGATCGAGCTCCTTCTGCGCCAAGAGATGTGCATGCCGCTTACGAGTCGCAGCCAACGCTCGCATCATCGTTTCCTTGGCATAGCCGCGATAGGCCTGTGCGGTCTTGTGGCCCGAGAGTGCACGACCCTGGCCGTCCGTCAGTTCGGCTTCCTCGAGTTCGGTCATGCCGCCATGCCGACAGGCATCGAGCGTGAACAGCTTTGACACGCCATCGATCTTCTTGCGCATCTGTTGCACCACTTTTTCCATGCCAGGGTAGGACCACACTTTGGCGTCGCCCTTGCGTTCACCTTTTTGGATCCGACGCATGATCATCGGGACGCCAAGCTTTGGCAGATGACTCAAAACGTCCTCCGCTTCGGCGTAAAACTTGACGGTCTCTCCATCGAGAGTCTCTTCGAGCGGATGCCAGACCAGCGCCTTATTCTTGTGGTGCTCGATGCGTACAGCGTTTGGCCAATTCTTGCTGCGGTAGTCTGGCCAAGTCAAAAACCCGGCCACTACGTTCTCCGGCCGTTGCAGCCATTCAAAGCAGATCACCGCGACGGCTGCGGGTTCAGGCCGCCCTTCTTTGATGCAGCCCCATGCAAATTTATAGACCTCTTCTCGAGTGACCGCGTGCTTCTTGGTCTTGATGCGGCTCTTGAGGGTGAAATCGTCCCAAGGGTTCGGATGCTTCTTGTCGAACAACTCAGGGTGTAGACGACGCATGATCCGCCACGCCTTTCGGCAGAGGCCGACGACCTTTTCTCCCTGCCGCAGCCTGATGCCGTTCGGCCCGTTTGACCTGCCCCTGCGTATTTCCTCCAGATGGAGTTAGAGTCCGGCCCGAAGAAGGACGGACAGATGAAGCGAGCAAGGTTCACGGAAGAGCAGATTATCGCAGTGTTGAAGGAGCATGAGGCTGGGGCAAAGACGGCCGACCTGGCTCGCAAGCACGGGGTCTCGGAAGCAACGATCTACAATTGGAAGGCCAAATTCGGCGGCATGGACGTTTCAGAGGCGAAGCGGCTGAGGGCGCTGGAGGACGAGAACGCGAAGCTGAAGAAGCTTCTAGCCGAGCAGATGCTCGACGCCGCCGCCCTTCGCGAGCTTCTTTCAAAAAAATGGTAGGGCCCGCCGCCAAGCGCGCTGCGGTCGCGCATCTGCAGGCCGTCATGAGCCTGTCGGAGCGGCGGGCCTGTTCGATTGTCGGAGCGGATCGGAAGATGATCCGCTATCGCTCCAGCCGTCCTCCGGACGCGACTCTCCGTGGCCGGCTGCGTGACCTTGCCAACGAGCGGCGGCGTTTCGGCTACCGCCGGCTGTTCGTGCTGCTGCGGCGGGAGGGTGAGCCATCGGGGATCAACCGGATCTACCGGCTTTATCGGGAAGAAGGGCTCACCGTCCGCAAGCGGCGGGCTCGCCGCAAGGCCGTGGGGACCCGTGCCCCGATCCTAGTCGAGGCGATGCCCAACGCGCGCTGGTCGCTGGATTTCGTCCACGACCAATTCGCCAACGGTCGGCGCTTCCGCATCCTCAACATCGTCGACGACGTCACCAAGGAATGTCTGGGCGCCATTCCGGATACGTCGATCTCAGGACGACGCGTCGCTCGCGAACTGACGGCCGTCGTCCAACGACGCGGCAAGCCAGGAATGATCGTGTCCGACCACGGCACCGAGTTCACCTGCAATGCCATGCTCGCCTGGTGCAGGGACGCAGCTATCGACTGGCACTTCATTGCACCGGGAAAGCCGATGCAGAACGGCTTCGTCGAGAGTTTCAACGGCCGGGTGCGTGACGAGCTGCTCAGCGAGACTCTCTTCTTCGATCTCGACCATGCCCGCGCCAAGATCGCCAATTGGGTTGCCGACTACAATCTTCAGCGGCCTCACTCGTCGCTGAAATACATGACCCCCGCGGCTTATGCCGCCCACCTCACCGCAACGGACGATCGGCTACGCAACCCCGACCAGCTCCGCCGAACCGCGCCACTTGGCGTACAAAGCTCCGAGACTCTAACCGCTGCCGGATGAAAATTCAGTGGCAGGTCACGTTGATGATTTTGTCGTAGATCTTATCGGCAGCTCGTGGCGTAACCTCCATGATCTGCCGTTCACCAATCCGCCGTCCGTTCTTGTCGACCGCGTCGCAGATCATTTGCATGATCCGTTCGTAATCGGGGCGGGACCGAGGTGAGACCTTCTCGGTATAGGCCTTCTCCGTCCTGTATTGCCGGAATAGCCAATCGATCGTGCCATAGCGCGCGATCTTTCCCTGTTCGCCGGGCTCCCCTCTGCGGTGATTGTTCCATTCATCGAAGAGGGCATTGAGCGTGGCAGCGCGTCCGCCTTTTCCCTCTTGACCGCATGCGGCTTCGTAGCTCGTCCCAAGTGGCTCATTCGCCATCTCGCAGCCGAGTCCTCGGTAATAGGTGGGGATCCGGAAATAGAACGCGACCGAACCGCGGGCAAGCCGACGCACCTCCACAAAGCGTGGAAGCGGCCGCTCCAAGGTCATAAATCCTCGGCGAGGTCGCCCGGCACCATGTCCGGCGCGATAGCCCGGTCCAGATCGTCCTTCAACCACAGCTGACGCCTTCCTTCTTTCACACGTGGTCGAGGATACTCCTTACCGACTCGTTTGAGAAAGGCTTCCACGGTCGATTCTCCGCAATACGCTGCTGCGGTTCCAGCAGACATACGGCGCGGCCAAGAACCCGCTGGAATGATGGCAGGACGTGTCATTGCATATGCGTGAGCTGCTGAAATTCGCTCTTGGCTCGTCTTGGCCATCATGATGATCACGAGCAGGATTGAAACTGCGAGGACGACCGGATCGCACAGGAGCGTAGAGCCGCGCCTGAAAAGGACACTTCGGGCTTAAATGCCTCGAGCGCGAGAGCGCGCCGCGGAAGGCCTTTGCGAAGGACGTGACGGTGACCACCAGAGGACGATGCGGATCAATTGGAGACGGCGGTTACCGCAGGGGTGTGAAGATTCGGCAACGAGGCCAGTGGACCGGAACCTGACGCGGCGGAGACAAGACACCAGGAGGAGAGACACACACCACCTTCGCCTTCATAGTTCCTCTGGTTCATCGGCCATTCGCGCTGGTATTGCCAAGTCCTAGCAGGGGTGTAGAGTTCTACTGATTTTTAACACGCTTAAATTTGACGCTGCCGCCATTGCGTTATGGTAAATTTTCTTGTGGGGTTTCATGTTCGATTCCGTGACCACCGCACTTTTGCGCGCGGTCCTAGATGAGGTCTGCGAAAACGTTTCGCGGAGCGAGACGGGCGCCCGTGCCCACGTGGCCTCAAAAATCCTGGAAGCCGCGACCAAAGTGGACATCTCTCCGGATCACCTCAAGCAGATCGGGCGCCACGCTCTTTCGCAGGTGCCGACGATGTGGCGATGACCGGAGGCGGGGGTGAATTTCCAGGTCACGGTGCTTAAGATCCTGGTGAGCTATCCGGATGGATTTGCTGCGATGGCCGATCTCAAGCGCGACATGGCGATCCTGGCGACCAGCGGCCGGGACTGGGCAGATCGCACAAAGCGTCTGGCTGCGCGTGTACCTGACCTAGACATCTTTTCGCAGGGTCTCGTCGAGCGCGAAAACGGCGGCTGGAAGATCACCGTCAAGGGACGGACAGTGCTGGAGTTCATGGAGGCGCGCCCCGCTGCCGAGCCACCAAAAGAGACAGTGCCAGCCGACAACAGGGATGCGCCTATATCACCGTTTCCGCAGCCGGCGGAGCGCGCTAGGCGACGACGCGAACATCGCGTGCGGCGTCGCGAAGCTCGAGAACGGGCGCGGGCGAACGGTTCGTAGTCCTGCTCATGCAGAAGAGCCGGGCTGACCTCCGCACGGTCTCCATCGCAGGACCTCAAGCGGATCGACTTTACCCTCTCAAGGCTGAAACAGGGGTTCGATTCCCCTAGGGAGCGCCACAGATTTCAACGACTTACAGCTTAGTGCCTTTTGACGTACGGCAGCATCGGATTCACTGACCCAGCTGACCACGCTGGCTTGGTAGACAGCGTCCGCATATGTGGGCCTCAAAGGCGCCGGACGCCACTTGGCTGCCATGCTGTGATCGGCCGTATGAACGTAACGTCCGGCCAGAAGTTCGATCATCCGACTTCCATCAAAATAGACGTAGTCCTTTGCGAGAATTCGCCGAAGCAAAGTCCAGTCTATGGGGCGCACTCTTCCGGTCGCCACCTCGTCCTTCCAAGGCGCCAGCGATCGCCGCTCGATGGCCTGTCTCACATGTCGCACGAGATAATCGTCCGCGATTTCACGCAGCTCGACTTGGTACTTCACCTCAACAATGACGGATTCGCCAAGCTCCAGGCTTAGTTGATGGATAGGTTGCGCGAGCCGCGTGCCCCGCGACTTCTCGTTCGCGGCGTAGGTTGAAGGCGGGGCGCTTGCACTCTGCCGCCCAGCGGCTTCCTGTCCGGGAGACGTGCATGTCCGGGGTTCGTCCGCGCCCGGGTGTTTCCGGAACGAACTCGACCCGTCTCCAGCCTCTGCGTCGGTAGGCAAGGGCGACGAGCATCTCGAAAATGCTGCTGTCCGGTTGGCGTCTCTCCTGCAGCATCATGCGAGCCGCTCGCTCTTCGACCCCCTTCACGCTGAGAAGAAGTTTCAATTCTTTGCCGATACGCGTGAGGAAGGGGACAACTCGCATTGTGCCCTCAGGCGTCCACAGGGCCCGATCGGTTGCAAAGGTCTCTGCCTGCAGTATGTACCAAGCGGCCGTATCCGCCGAGTCATACGACGGTCCCATTGTGCCGGCGCGCATGCGGTCTTGGGCAGCAAGAAGATTGGTCTTCGCGACGTCCAGCCTCTGCTCCATCTCCTGGCGAGGAACGAACGACTTCAGCCAGGCAACTGCCAGCATCAACTCGTCGTCGCGCCAATCCTGGTTAGTGCGCGGCGCGGTCCAATCTGGATTGTTCGCTTTCATGCTGGGGAATTCGACATTGCCACTTGGCTATGGCCGGCCATTTGTCCGGCAACTGTGACCGGGCAAATCGGGTGGCTTTTCACGGTCGGAACGCGGGGACTTCTGGAGCGATACTTATTGCACGTTTAGTTTACAATGGTCCGGTCATTGGAGGCGAGCAATGGATTTCGGTGGGGGCGCCAAGAGAGATATTGCCGTCCATGAGGCCGGCCATGCCGTTGCCCGCGTTCTGTCGATAGGTCGCGTAGGCATCACCAATGAAAACGCGATCCGGTGGATCGAAATGGAGGAGGGCACTCCACACTGCTCCGTGTTCGAGCTGCCCCTTAATATGCCCGGGCTTAAGGAGTTCGGGGAGCGCGAAGGCATCAGGGAAGGCACCCGGTGGACGGTGGAGCAATGGCGCAAGCTATTTTCGTATATGGGCATCGATCCACTGGAATGGGCGAGCGTGCGAGTTTTTGAGCTTACTGCCGGGGCGGCGGCACAAGCAAAATTTATAGACGCTTCCTTTCATTTGGTTTGGCATGATTACGGGTGCAGCGATGACCGTCAGAACGTCATCGAGACTTGTCAAAGGACCGGCTTGAACGGATCAGAGGCAACAAGACTCTTCGCAGAGCAAGCTGAACAAGCATGCATCGCAATGGATAACACCGACGTGTGGCGCGCGGTGCTAGCTTTAGCCGAACGATTGCCAACCACCGGCCGAATGCCGGGCAGCACGGTTATTTCGATCGTTCAAAATGCATTGCGGGCCTTGTGAGGAGGGCGCATCCCAAGGCAATCCTACTGGCAACTAATGCCTTCTTTGGCCCTTCGCAAATTGCCGCACTTGCTCGAATCGGACGAACGAAAGATCGCGGGACAATTCACGCTAGTTGTTGAAAATTTCGGCGAACGGCTCTAGATTCGACTCATGCCGCCTTCGTCGGCTAGGCCGCTGCCTTGGCAAAGGACTTTTAGTCCAACGACTACTCCATCATCAGCTCTCGCGACCGATTCCCCTCTTTCGGCCGATGAGACGAGCAGCGCGTCTTGACCCGGCCGAGATGAAGGACGCTCGCATGTTTTCGACGCTCGAAGGCGCGAAGAAATTCGCCAAGAATCTCAAATCGTTGTTCGACGACAGCGGGATCATTTTTCCGCTTAATCGCTGCCAGAAGGCCGCCGCGATCGCAGGCGACTTTCGAGATTGGCACGACCTCAGTAGAGCGTTGGCAGGGTCGGATCGACCCGTCGATCCTGGCGCGTTTCGCCGCAGGCTGATCACGTTTCTGCCTCAGCCATGCTGGATACCCGTATTGTTCTGGTTGGATGAGGGGAAACTCGAGACAACGGACAGCGGCGGACTTTCGCACAACTACTACCGTGCCGTCGTGCCCTACGTGTTTTCGTCGTCTGTCATTCACCGAAGCAAGTCCGCTCTGCTTCGACCCGGCTCCGGTCCGGGACAGCGGTTGCGGGAATCGATGGTCGTCTCTCTGTTGCTCGGAGGAAAAGGCAGCAAGAAATTGATCCCGCAGCTCGAGCCGGACACCTTAGCGTTCGTCGTTTCCGGCGACGCGGCAAGTCTTTTCGGTGTCGATGCGGAGCATCCTCGGTTCGAGAAGGATTTCGCCTCTCTCGTGGCGGCCGGCATATTCGAATACGAAGATGGCATCCTGCGGGTCCTGCCGGCGGACAAGGACGAGGTCGCTGCGCACGCGGCGAGCGGGTTCACCGACCGCGCACAGTATTTCGCTGGCGTCGGAGGCGACGAGGCAGTGGAAGCGCTCGCCGTGGCGCTCTCCGCAACTGGAATTGAGCAACCTACGCGTGTAGCGGAAGCCGTCGTCGATAAGGGTTCGGAGACACAAATCACATCGCCTGGGCCAATCCTCGAACTGTTGTCCAAGCTTGCAGAGGAGGGAGAACTGATTGCCGTTTCCCGCGTTTGGCGTGTGTTTAAAATGATCCATCCCGAGAGCGCCGACTTACTGCGCGACTCGGTGCCGGCTAAGATTTTGTCACCCTATCTCGCCCGAAACCGCGGGATCGATGCCGGGAGGATGGTCGGGTGGACGTCGACAAGATCGGAATGGGCAGAAGCGGCGAAGGCCGCCCTGCACGATCCGGCGCACTTTAAGAAGACGGTCGACGAGCTGGCTGGCGCGATAGCGGCGACGCGTTAGAGGGCGGGAATTGCATCCCCCTTAAGATTCGCGATTTCGGCAGCGATCGGGTATCGCTGCCTTCAGTCCGGCGATAGGGCGCGAAATGCTGATCCATACTGTAGTCGTCGATGGGCCTTTAGCGCTGCGAATGCGGCGCCTCGATGCGGCTCGCGAAGGAGCCACGGGTCGGCAGGTCCTGACGCTGCCGCTTCTCGCCGCACGCCTTGCCGGTGGCTTCGTTTCGCCAGCCTCGCACGAGGCCTTGTACCTGGCTATCAGGCAGGCGCTCGAGGCGGGCGGATACGAGGACATTGGCAAGGTTTCCGAACTGCCGGGGATGCCCGCGGCTGCGCTATCGGCGCTCCGGGACTGGTGGGACATGGAGGCCCCGGCTTCTTTGCCCGACAATGCCCGCCTTAGGGACTTTGTGTTGCTCGAACGCCGCGTTCGAGAGGAACTGCCGTCTGGAATGCTGACGCCTCCCGATTTGGTCAAAGCTGCCTTGGCGCGACTTCGTTTCGCTCCCAAAGTACTCGGCGCCGTCACTATTCAAGACGTCGCCAATATCCAGGCCGTTTGGTATCCGCTCATCCAAGCGCTCTGCGATGTCGTGCCGGTGCGATGGATTGCATCGCAGCACAGCCGGCGCGACTGGTTCTCTGGGGACACCCAAACGCGTCCATCCGGCACAGCATTGCTTGGCTCCGCAGATCTCTGTGCCGATCCGCGAAACGAAGTGCGGGAATCATTGCGTTGGGCGCGCGCGCTTGTGGCAGACGGAAAAGCCGCTCCCCACGAGGTCGCCATTTCGGCTGCCTCGCCGTCGGCTTGGGACGATGCGTTTCTGGTTCTCTCGCGCGAGGCAGGGATGCCCGTCCATTTCACGCACGGCATTCCGGCGCTGGCGACCCGTGAAGGGCAGGCCTGCGCTGCACTCGCGGACATCCTGCTACGCGGGCTGTCTCAGGAACGCGTGAGGCTCCTATTTGCCCGGCTGCCGCGCGGCCCAGCCAAGGATAACTTGCCCAGCGACTGGGCTAAAGGCTTGCGACGAAGCGCGGCGCTGACCAGTCCGACGCTTTGGCGGCATGCTCTGGAGCAAACTCGAGACGAACGGGCAAATGGTGACCTTGCGGAACGGATCTTGTTGCCGATTCTCGAAGACTTGGCCGGCGGGATTGCGTTGGCAGAGGGAGTAGGTCGCCGTCTTTTGAAGGGGCAGGCGCTGAGCCTGTGGCGGGATGCTTTGCGCATCGCGCCCCCGCAGGCAATCGAGCTCTCCTTGCAGGCTCTTCGCGTTGCCGACGGACGCGAGCCGGGAAATTCTATCGCGTGGGGACCCGCCCGTCACGTGGCCGCGGCCCCGCGCGCACATGTTCGCCTCGTCGGGCTGGATGCGAACGCGTGGCCCAGACGGTCGAACGAGAACCCGTTGCTACCGCAACACCTGCTTGGGCAATTACGACTTCCGTCCGCCGAAGCAGCAGAAACGGACCGGATGATGCATGACATCATCGTCGGCCAATCGACCAACTACTCGCTGTCACGTGCCTATAGGAGTGCGACTGGATCGCTGCAAGCAGCCAGCACATTGTGGCCGAGAAAAGCAGAGCGCGTCGTCGGGCGGAGCGCGATACCCCCGCATGCTTTTAGCGAAAGCGATCGGCTCTACGCCCGGCCCGTCGACGCGGGCAAAGATCCCCAAGTGCGCGCAAGTCGTGCCTGTTGGCGCGCATGGTGGGATGGTGAGCAACACACGGCTAATGACGGGAAGGTTCGTGCCAACCACCCGCTGGTTGTCGATGCCCTTGCCGAAATCCAATCCACGACCTCTCTTCATCGCCTTCTATGCGATCCGTTGGGGTTCGTCTGGGAGTACGTCCTTCACTGGCGCGAGCCGAATCTAGACCCTCAGCCCTTCGCTCTAAACCATCGCGCTTTCGGCGAGCTCGTTCACGCTCTTATTGCGGGCGTGTTGCGGAATGGCGCGCCAAAAAATACTGATGAGATTGAGATTGCCCTAGATCGAGAGGCGGCCCGTCTTACCGAAAGCTGGCTAATCACCAGAGCCGTTCCACCGGGACTTCTCTGGCGTCATACAATGGAGATGGCACGCGAGAGAGCGCTGCGAGGACTCAAAGATGCAATCGATGAACCGCGAGGCAGGAGCTGGACCGAGCTTTCGTTTGGCGAACCCGACAACGGACCTCATCCGTGGACCACACTCTCGCCGGTCCAGATCGGAAAGACCGGAATTGTCTTCCGTGGACGAATTGATCGCCTTGACGAAGACGCGGCACGCGGCGCGGCAGTCGTCACGGACTATAAAGTTGGGACGGCGCCCGAGCGGAAGAAGCAAGTTGTGTTCGATCGTGGCGCAGAACTCCAGCGTGTCTTTTACGGCCTCGCCGTGCGGTCTCTCCTTGCTGATGTTCGGAGCGTGAGCTCGCAGCTGACTTATCTAAAGCACGACCCGGCGCGGACGTTAAGCCTCACGAACGAGGAACTTGAGAAGGCGATTGACCAGGCGGTCGCATTCACGGCCGCAGGCGTTCAGATGCAACGCAATGGCCAAATTGCGCCAGGACCTGCGCCTGTCTTCTTTGATCCGCTTGCTATCGCCCTGCCAGCCGAGCTCGATTTTTACCGTCGCGTAAAGCGTCGTCTATTTGCTGGAGCGAACAGCGCGCTAGACAAGCTTTGGAGTAGCCCGTGAGCGTGCCCGACCTCGATGCCCGCAGACGCGCGCTCACTGATTTTGAGACCAATATGCTGGTCGAGGCTGCGGCTGGCACTGGCAAGACGTCATTGATGGCCGCGCGCGTCGCGATGATGATCGCAAGCGGGATTGATCCTTCAAAGATTGCAGCGATCACCTTCACTGAACCGGCGGCGAGCGAGCTGGAGGCGCGGATACGCTGGACGGTCGAGGAGCTTCGCCACGGAAGGACTCCGCCCGCACTCGCCGGAATTATCTCACTGCCGTTAGACTCAGCAGAGCGCGCGCATCTTGATGAGGCGGCACCACGCATCGGAGAAATCACTGCCACGACCATCCACGGGTTTTGCCAAGGAATTCTTCGTTCGCACGGGATAGACGTGGGCCTCGATCCTGGTTCGCGTGTTGTGGACGCGATCATTGCCAATGCACTCTTTGACGAAGTGCTCGCGAATTGGCTGAAGCAGAGGCTGGTCCCTGACGAAACAGACGGCGGTCCCATCGGTGTCCTCGCCAAGGATGACCCGTTGGGGGTGGTCGAGCGGGTCCGCGAACTTGCCATCCTCCGGCGAGAGCATCGCAGCGCGACCGTGCCGGCGCCAGATTTCTCAACTCGCCCGGACAAAACTTTCGCGGAAGCCGTCTCTGCATTTGCCCGCTGGCATGTCGCGGGACCAGGAGATCCGTGGACGGCAAGTCTCATCGTGGATCTTGAACGCCTTTCTTCGTTCTTCGCAGGCGATCACGCCACCGCGGGCTTTTCCGCGTTGTGGCGCCTGACCCAGCCGCCCCGTATCGGCATGATGCGGCCAAGAAGCATCGACTTGCTGGCTTATGACAGGATGCGCGCTTGGAAGCAGAGTCTTGGTGAGACGGATGGACTGCGTCGCGCTAATGAGGCGGTCGAACACTTCGAGACGGTTCGCGCTGCGTATCGAACGTTGATTGGCTGCATTGCGCAAGGTCTGGCGCATGAACTGGCTGCGCATCTGACCGGGGTGATCGAGGCCTACGACCGGCGCAAGCGAGAGGCGGCCGTTCTCGATTTCGATGACTTGCTACGTCAGGCGCGGGCGCTTGTCTGCGAGAACCCCGATATTCGCGCTTGGCTCGCTGGCCGGTATGCCTACCTGCTGGTCGATGAATTCCAGGATACTGATCCCGTGCAGGCGGAGATCGTTTTCTGCCTCGCTGCGCGCTCGCAGCCAGCGACTTGGAGCAGCGCAAGCTTGCGCCCTGGAGCGCTCTTTTTGGTAGGAGACCCCAAACAGGCGATCTATCGCTTTCGCGGTGCTGACATTGAGTCTTACGCTCTCGCGAAGTCCGTACTTGGAAAGGCCGGCAACGGCTGCGTACTTTCAATCACCGCGAATTTCAGATCCCGGCCGGACGTCATCACGCACGTCAACCACGTGTTCATCGACGTTCTTGGAAAGGCGGGACAACCGGGTTTCGTCCCGCTCGCACCGGCCCTTACGCTGCCGCCACTGCCTATCAGTGCGGCGGCGAAGCTGACGATCGATGTGCCGCGTGATGCCAATGCGGAGGAACAGCGCGAAGCGGAGGCGGAAGCTGTTGCCAGGCTGTGCGCGCGCCTGATCGGCGCCCTGAAAATCCATCATCCGGATGGAACTGAGCGATACTTGCGCGCAGGCGACATAGCTTTGCTTGCCCCTACACACACCGATCTCTGGCGTTACGAACGGGCCCTCGAAGCGCAACGCATCGCGGTCGCCTCCCAGGCAGGTCACGCGCTCTTCCGGCGCCAGGAGCTTCAGGACATGCTCGTCCTGGTTCGTGCGCTGTCGGACCCGCTCGACACTCTGGCTTTCGGCGCGCTCATGCGAGGTCCCGTTGTCGGACTCACCGATGAAGACCTGCTTGATATTACGGCGGCTCTCTCGCCCGACCAAGATGGACGCCGGCGCTTCCAATTGCGGACCTCAGCGGATGAGGTCGTCAACCCCCTCGCAAAGGATCTTCTGTTGAAGCTCCAGGCGCTGCATCGCCTTGCCGCCGAACTCACGCCGATGCAGCTCGTCGCTTTCGCAATCGAGCGCCTGAACCTGAGAGTGATCATGGCGGCTCGGCATGGCCAGCGCAACGCACGCGCGCTCGCAAACCTCGATGCCATCGTCGAACTCGCCAGACCTTACAATGTTGCCGGGCTGCGCGCGTTCGCGCTCGATCTCCAGCGCGGATGGCAGAGCAAACGCCGGCATCCGGAAGGGAGAGTCGACGCGTCTGAGGACTCGGTGGAAATCGTCACCATGCACAGCGCAAAGGGGCTGGAATGGCCCGTGGTCATCACCGTGAACTCGTCGACGCAGTTCAAGCCCCAGGATCAGTTCGTCTTTAGGCAGTCAGACGATACAATTCACTGGATCGTCGGAGGGATCGAGCCGCCCGAACTCGCTACCGCCCGTGAAGAGGAGGAATTTCGCGAGGCGCGGCAGCGCGAGCGGCTCTGGTATGTCGCAACGACGCGTGCCCGAGATCTCTTGGTGATCCCCGAACTGCCTGGTGCTCCCTCGCGATCGTGGTCGCGGGTGATGGATCTGGGGCAAAAGCGACTTTCCGAGATCCGAGCTGACGCGTTGCCCGAGCCTGTTATGAGCGCTTCGCAACCCATTGCCAACAATCAGACAGTGGCGGTGTTTACTGCAGAAAGCGAGCGACTGGCCGCCGCTTCACCGCCGATCGTATGGGACCGTCCGAGCGACCGCGATGCTGATCGCAGCGCCGACCTTGTTGAGGCATTCGTAGTTGATGCGGCGACCGACGTGACGGCGCGGATTGTAGGAGCGGGCGCCCTCCGAGGTACGGTCCTGCACAAGCTTATGGAAGAGCTACTCACGGGGGAACTTGAGCAATTTCGTGAAGAGGCCGCCCGTCGCGCGACCGAGCTGCTTGCTCAACTGCAATCCGATGATCCGACGGATGCCGCAAGGCCCAACGCGATCGAGATGGCCGAGACGGCGCTGAGCACATTGGCCCTGCCAGAACTCGCACCCTTCCTGGCGAAACTGGTGCCCGAAGTTCCGCTGTGGGCGGCAAATCCCCCGCGTTTTCTTGCGGGTCGTGCGGATGCTGCCGCAATCGAGGGAGAGCGCATCACACTCGTCGTCGACTGGAAGTCAGACGTGAATCCCGCGGCGACGACGCACAGTGCGCATGTGGCGCAACTGCGCGATTATCTGCGTGTCACAGGTGCCGAGCGGGGTGCGATCGTCTACATGTCGGCGGCGCAAGTGTCTTGGGTCGAACCGCCGTAGCCCAATCTACCAGGGCGGATTGAGGATTGGCGACGGCGAGCACACCAAGACCCGGCGCGATCCACGGGTCATCGCGACATAGAGATTGCGTGCGTTGAGAGCGCCGGCATTGAGGACGACCGAGATGTCGGCCTCGAGACCTTTCAGGAGCAAGGTGCTTCCGACCGAACGCTTCGCAAGCGGCCGTCCGATGAGCCGCGAGTACTCTCGGATCGTCACAGTTGCCTCTCGAAACGATGGCCCCTCCGGTGAGACTGCAAGTTGAAGAGCGCGCTGTGCTGCTGCCAGAACTGCGGGACGGTAGCAGCGAACTCCGCCGGCGCGGTTGATGGTGGTGAGTAGATCCGCGACATCTGCAAGCGACCGCGAATTGTCAAATCTAACGGCAACTTGCTCGATGGCGGTGAGGACCCGCCCGAGTTTGCCGGCCTGAGCTGCCGCAACCGACTTGACCAGGTCGTTTGCTGAAAAAGCGCTCATCAAATTTTCTGCAAAGCCGGCAACAACGGAGAGCGCGTCTGGTCTGGCAAGGTCGAGGGCACTGCCAAACTCCGTGAGGTCGCGCAGGTCCACAGCCTCGACGGTGACGGCTCCTTCGACTTGCCGCGCGAAACGGCGTTGTCCCCGAGGGTCCGTGCTGTCGCCGATAATCAAAACCTTCGTGTCGCCCGGCGCGGCGACCGAAGCCGCAGCCTGCCGCAAGGCATCGTCCTGGCGGCCATCAAGCTGAACCCACTGCACACTGCCCGGTGCAGTCCGAAGATCGATAGGTTTACCTGCTGCAAGGTCGGGTCTTATCGATAGCAACCACTGACCCAGATCGTGCGCGCCTGCGTTGTTCCACCTCCACGGCGTGGTAAGTTCTCCCGCTTTCGGGAAGAACGCTAGTACGTCCTTCTGCCAATCTGCCAACTGATCGGCGCCGAATCCAAAGATGGCCTGAAAAGGATCCCCGACAATGGCGGTGGCTAGACTCTGAGCTAACCACGTGACCAGGGCGTGCTGGCGGATCGAACAGTCCTGATACTCATCTACATATAGTTGCGCGAAACTGGCGGCGAGAATGTCATTAAGATGCCCGGCAGCAACGAGGCGCGCTGCAGCGTCACGGATGGCTTCATAATTCGGCCGGGTGGCTGTTACGATTCGCGGATCGTGCCCGGCTCGCTGAGGAAACGTCGAAATAAGTTTGATCGCGAAGCCGTCGAGGGTTGCAGCCCGGTAGGCGCTGGGCTTCACAGCTGCTCTATCGAGGCGCGCGCGGAGCGCTGCGACCCCCGCATTAGTGTGTGTCAGCACCAAGATGGGCTTTGGCCCATCATGCCTTGCCAGAGCATCGCTGATGAGCTGGGTCTTGCCGCAGCCGGCCGGGGCGACCACCAGCCCACGGCTTATCGTGCGCAGGTCGATTTCAGCGGCCGCCATCTGCGACCCAATCGAGAACGCCATCCATGACGGTGATGAGGCTGGCATCGGCCTCGTCGTAGGCGGGACCGACAATAGTCCGTCCTGCCGTTTCCATCGTGGTGATGGTCTTCAGCCAACCAAAGCGCGCCGCTGCGTCCCCTAGAAGGGTGCGGCTGGCGGGGCTGAGGCTGCCAAAGAGCGCCTCGGTTTGCAGATCGTCAAGCGTCCTTGTGTTATTGGAGATTGTTTTGATATGCGCTTCGATCAAAGCGCGGTCTTTCGCCTCAATGGCAAGGTTCAGAAGTTGGCTCGCAGGTTCGTCCGGGAGTGCGGCGAACAATTCTTGTTCGAGAGCGCGCCCGCCGCCCCATGCGAACACCTTGCCTCCGCTCGCAATGAACGCTGCTTCGGCAGTCGCCGGGGCAGGCTTGTCGCTGTCTCGCAGGATCGCCGTCCGGTAGCCAAGAGACTGCAGTGCGATGGCGCGGCTGAAGGTTTCATCGCCATTGCCGTTGACCAACGTTGCGCCGCATGATGCGAATGATTTTTCGCCGGCAGTAGTGAAATGTTGATCCAGACCGCGCATCAAGCCGATTTCGCTTCCGCCCTCGCACACCACGATCGAGGAGGCGAGCAGCGCATGGGCGTGGGCGCGAATCGTGCCCTGTACGTCCCCGGCATCGCTGGCACGTCGGACGGTATGCTGTCCGCCATTCCTGCGGACGATATGAAGTTGTTGGGCGTACAATTCAGTGACAGCGATCGGCGAGTGGCTCGTAACAAAAACCTGCAACGGCGGCACGTCTTCCTTGGCACCTAGCGCACCGAGCAAGCGAATGATCCGGTGCGGCTCGAGCCCATATTCCAGTTCGTCGATCAGAAACGTCGTTGCCTTCTCTGCCGCCTTCCGCTGCAGGGCGGCGATCAGCAGCCGCGACGAACCAAGCCCGAGAGCCCGTAGCGGCACACCCTCTTCATCATGGAGCGAGATGGTGCCGCCAGTGAACGTGACCGAACCGGCATCGATCAACGCCTGCACGGCCTTTCCGACTGGTACGCCCATATCTCCTGCCGCTGCCGTGACGAGTTTGAGAGGCTCCTCGAGCTCTTCAAGTTCCTTTTGGTCAAACGCGTCGCGCATCTCGCGAGCTGCCCGCGTCAGTTCCTTTGATGCGTCCGCCTTGCCGTCTGTCAGCTTGGTCAGCACGGACCCTCTGCGCCACGTCAGATGCATGCCCCCCGTGACGCCAAGCCTGGCCGGAGCGATACGCGTGCGATCGGCCCAGTTGAGATTACGTGTCCGACCTGCAGCCTGGGCACGCGGCGAGAGAAGCGTCCATTCCGGCTCGAGGTCGTCTTGGACTGTAAGCTGGAGCGTCAGGGCGGTTTCGAGCCCGGCGCCGGGTTCCTGCTCCACCAACCCGGTGGCCGGATCGAAACCCACGAGGAAGTCGCCATACGCGTCGATGTTCTTCAGAGGGTCATCGAGGGCGCCAAGAGTCACCGCAATGCGGATCGCGCGCCCGAAATCAAGGGCATGGAAATCGGCGTCAGTGAAGGAAAGCGATCGTCGTGCTCCAAGGCAAAGATCGATGGCATCCAGAATCGTCGACTTGCCGCTATCGCCCGGTCCGATGAGGCAATTTATCCCCGGACCAGGTACCCAGCGAAGCGTCTTCACCGCTCGAAAATTCTCAATCTCAAGCACACGGACCAGCGCCATTGGGCGTTCTTTCTGCTAGTTCGTCAGGGGAATACGCACCGAACGGGCAGAATTCCGCCGTTGTCGGCCAGCCCGCACCAGCCGAGCTGAACTTGACTTACAATGCAAATGCATTACATCGGATGATATTGAGATGCAAGGAGCCGGTCATGGCCAAAACGGCCGAAATCCTCGAAATCCCCGCCACCATCACCGAGCGCGGCCAGACGACTGTGCCGGCCGCTATCCGTAAAATGCTGGCTCTCGGCAAGCGCGACAAGGTCGTGTTCCGTGGCCTCGCCGACGGCACTGTCGTCATCGCGAAGAAGCAGAGGCGTGAAGCCGAAGCTGACCCTGTGATCGGCACGTTCCTTGAATTCCTGGCACGTGACATGGCTCACGAGCCAGGACGAATTCGATCGGTGCCGAAGTCGCTGGTTGCGCGCGGCAAGGGGGTGGTCCGGGGTGTCAAGGTCGATCTCGACGCAGCGCTCCCGGATGACGAAGGGTGAGCGACGACACCATCGAAATCAATGGTTGGAAAATCTATGCGCACCCTCTCTTCCTCGATCAACTCGAGGCGATGATCGAAAAGGTCGAGCAAGCGCGCAAAAAGGATCCGAAGAACTATAAAAAGAAGCGCGCCGCAAAGCTCCTTGCGGCCGTGCTGAAGGTCGCATTCGAGGATATTCCCAGCGACCCGACTCGGGACGTCTATCGTCAAGGTTCGACGCTGGCCGATGAATACAAGCACTGGTTCAGTGCAAAGTTTTTGCAGCAATTTCGCCTGTTTTTTCGCTACCAAAAATCAGCCGGCGGCAACGTCATCATACTGGCCTGGGTCAACGATGACTCAACGTTGCGTGCCTACGAGAGTGCCAATGATGCCTACGCCGTGTTTCGAAAGATGCTGAAGCGCGGCAACCCTCCGGACGATTGGACGAAACTTAGCGAATCAGCTCGAGCGCCCGATGCAAAGCGGCGTGTTCGGAACGCGGCTAGGCTACAGAAATAACAGCTTCGTATTGCCTTCGCTCGACGCGCACGCTGAAACCCTTGAGATAGGGGCTCTTCAGTCAGCCGGCGGACAAATTTGGGGGACGTCGTGAAACTGAGTCTAAAAGAGATTCATCCAGGATGCATCGCAGTCCAGTGCGAAGCCGATCCGAATATTTACAAATCCCTCAAGCCGGATGAGCCGATCCCGAACCCTTTGCCCACCAAGGATGTCATTTGGTTCGATGCCACCAAGTCAACAATTATCATTCGACCCATTATCACATACCCGTCCGAGCGATATTTTGAAGCAAAGTACGGCCAGCTCGAAGAGATCGTCCTGGAAGGTTTTGATTTCGAGCTACCCGAGGATGAACCCGCCATACACGACGCACTCTTCCAGCTTCCTACCGGCTTCATCAAGAATATCGAAGCCGGCCTCGGATTTCCAAAGGAATATAGTTCAATCGTTGACAGTATCGAGGAGCTCGATGATGTCACCAGCCTGATTATCACTAAGCGAGGCTCGACGCGCCTCGACGGTGCGTGTTTTCATCTGACTTACCGCGAATTCGAAACACTGCGCCTATCATTGGCGCGCATCACAAGAGGGTATCAACGCGAGGGACGAATAGACAGGGCGATCAAGTCTTATAACACCTTGCTGACAACACTGGACCCTGAGCGATTTCCGGAAAAGCGGCGACCGCTCAAGAAAGACACGATCTCCAATTTGCTTGTTGGTCGCGAATACTCCAAGTCCGAGCTCTCAAAGCGCGACCGAGCTGGCATGGTCGCTGCAGTCCGCTCAAGCGCTCCAACGATAGCGACCGAAACGCCGGAGGTGCTTTATGGACTTCAACGCGACATCGAGCTTGTTAGCCTCGATGTTCTGATTGAGCGGTTTCGAGAAATGATCGACAAGAAGCTGCCCGAGAGCTCTTGGCAGAAGCTGTTTGCATCAAACCCGTTCATACTTTCGATGCTGTTCGGATATCCGATCGTCGAAGTGCTGGGGCAGGCTCATGTAGGAGGGGCGGCTCTGACGGGAAGGGGCGGAAAGATCGCTGATTTTCTGGTCAAGAATGAAGGAACCAACAACGTGGCGTTGGTCGAAATCAAGACACCGCACACCCAGCTGCTCGGAAAGGAATTCCGCGGCGGCGTGTATCCTGCTTCGGGCGATCTCGTGGGTTCGGTTGCCCAAGTTCTCGACCAACGCTATCAGTTTCAAAAAAATATAGCACAGATCAAGGATGCAAGTGAGATCGCCGACATAGTATCTTACTCCGTTGATTGCGTCGTTGTTGCGGGGAAAACCCCGGAAGGAAAGGCCGAGCAGAAGTGTTTGGAATTGTTCCGCCGCAGTATGAAGGACGTTCAGATTTACGCGTTCGACGAAATCTTGCAGAAGCTGGTTCAGCTTCGCGACTTTCTAGCTAGCGACGAAGCCACTGAACCATAAGCCGCGTTCAAAAATATCTCGCTGTAATTGATGGCGGCGCCATGGATCCGTTGGCTGCACTGTCCAAAATTGGCCACGCCTTCTTCGCCCGAGATGGCGTGAGGCTTGCCTTTGGCAAGCGTTGGGATGGGGAGATCATCCACATTTCGCAAGCGTCGCGTGGCTCGGCATGTGGGTGTCAGTGTCCGGCGAAGAATTGCGGCCGTAAGCTCGTCGCGCGAAAGCCTGACAGTGACATGGCTCACCACTTCGCGCATGCGCCACTGACGGCGGCGGAGCGGGCTTCAGGTATCGCCCCGAGCTGCAAACACGGCAATATGACGGCGCTTCACCATTACGCAGAGCAACTGCTCAATAGCCGAAAAAGCCTGGTCCTTCCCCCCGTGCAGGCCACGTGCGGCGCACGCACCAGGACAATTCGCCAAGCAAAACCCTTCGTCTTTGACTCAGCTATGCTGGAGACCATGGATGGCGAAACCATCCCGGCCGTAATCCTGCAAAAAGGCGATGATCGAATGCAGGTAGAGGTCTACGTGACGCATCGCTGTGGCCCGGAGAAGCGAGCCAAGATCGCGGGCGCAGGCATCTCGGCAGTCGAAATTGATCTGTCCGCGCTGTCACGAGACACGACTATAGCCGGCCTCGACGAGGCTATTCTTACATCGGCTCCACGCGAATGGATCTACAATCGCAGGGCCGCTCACGTTGGACATGAACTGGAGCGAATAGCGAGACAGGAGGCAGCTGCCGCAGAAGAGAGGCGCCGAAACCAGATCGAGAAGGTCAAGGCAGCCTACGCTTCCGCGCGACAAAGGGCACTAGGATCTGACTGGCAGGAGTCGCCCCAGGTACAAGCTGTTACTGCGGCGGGAGATGCCGGGCTCCTCGACGGACCTTCCGTAGGAGATGGATATTTCACGGTTGATCCCAGGGTTTGGAAGGCGGGCATCCTATGTGACATGGTGCCGCGTTTCCTTGGCCTCACTCCACTCTCCGTGATCGGAGAATTCCGTACGCGCGGCTGGATAAATGAACAGTTCGCTAGCCGCAGCCAGAACGAGGACTCGCTTCTTTCAGACGCCAACCTTCCCAACGGCGGTGCCGAACAGGCCGTGGTCAGGTTCTTGCGGTCTCTTGCTGTCAAGGGAGTGGTCGAAGATACGGGCTGGGCATGGAAGCAGACGCAGGGCCGATCCGCCGAATTGCATCAGCGCCGCATTGAGCAAGAGCGTGCCCATCGAGAGGCTGCACAGCTGGCGGTGCGGCTGGCATCTCTGAAAGGTCTGGGCGAAAGCATAGCCCTCCTTGGATCCGATGTTGAGCGACAGGGCTTCGAAATCGCATCCTGGATGGAGCACGCGCCGGACGGCCAGCAATCCTTGAAGCAAATCGCCATGAAGGGCGATGCCGCTTGGCAAGCATTGAAAGGATCTCTCGCGACCACGCTTGCAGTTCTCAAAGATGAATCTGTGCAGGAGGCCGACGATCTTGGGCTGCCGGTTCGTGGCGCGCTTAAGACAATGCGTTCGATCCACGACAGCCGGGCCGCCCAGCGCAAGGTCGAAGAGGAGGAAGCAGAGCGACTTCAGCGATTGGAGCGGATGGAGACAATCACGGCTCTTTCAATCTCGTGGATCGGCGATGCTCATTCGAATTGGCTAGAGGCACCACACTCGAACCTCGACGGGATGTCGCCGCGCGAAGCCGCTGCACGGTCTGGAGAGTATCTCGAAATTGCAACCCGTCTGCTGCGCAGCTTTCAAGCAGAGTTGATCAAGAAAGCGAAATGGGTGGATGAGCTGGAGCGAGAAGCATCCAAGCTGCTCCCGCGGGCCGACATGCTTCGCCTCTACATGACAGCCGGCGATCCCGAGCTGCCCGGCCTGGTCTCTCCGACCGTCCACACAAAGGACGAGCAAACGATGCGGAAATGTTTGGCGCTCTTGAGGCGTCGTTACGGCAAGCGGTAGTGTCGGTATGCACTACATCGAGCTCGAGAAGTCTCGTTGGATTGCGCGCCATCGCATTGCCAGCTTCGAGACTTGCCATGAACCTCCAAGGCGCCAAATAGGGTTAGGGCGAGTGAGACGCTCCCGCCAGCCTGGAGGTTCAGCAACTTGATGATGGGCGTCTTGGCGGCAGAAAAACGAGCGATTCATTCCGGAGAGTCGCCGCGGCTTCCAAATCACGAAGGCCCGGCTGCTGGGGTGACATGTCGATCAAGAACATCAGACCAAGGATCGCTACGCTAAACAGCGGAAAATCACGTCCGTCCTTTACGATCGGATTGGATGCGCCCGTGACAGGTCCTAGGGTCTGAGTTGTGTCCATCACCGCACGCAGTTTTGGCGCGTCAGGTCGACCCCACACGAACGCACGAATATGTTCGTATTGTGTGTCAGCGGCTTCGGTTACGCCATAGTGTCTGGCGACAAGGTTGAGCCCGATCTTGTAAAGTGCACGCACAAAACGGGGGTCATTCCCGAACTCCTGGCTGAATCCGAGCCGTCCGGCCTCCGGATCTATCCACGTGTCAAAAATGCCGTTGGACTTGGCAGCTGGGTGCAGGCGCTTTCCCTCTGCCTCCACAATTTGGGGCCCAGCGTTGATAAAAATATGCTGTCCAGTTTCCAAGTGTTTGCTGCTGATGGCGCGCCAGCCATCAATCGTAGGTCTGCGCCCGCCCTTTCGGCACACACCATAGACAACGGTCGCTACCTCGAACTGCTTTAATAGGGCCTGATCCACCGTCCCCAAAGCATTGTTGCAGTTCACGCACACCACGTTGCGCAAGACCAGGTCTTTCGGGCACCCGAGAGACTCTGGGATGCCGTGCTCAGTCGAAAGGCGTTCAAATTCGTTTCGGCACCAAATACAGATCATTGCGCGTACAAAGTTGATATTACCCGCTCTACAGTTCAATCAGTCCTCGAGCTGCCCCTCGAATTTTACCAAAAGAGATGTAGCCAGGCCTTCCCCTTCCAGATGCAGGCCAATCTCGTCGAGAGGATTGTCGGGCGACCCCGTCTGAGAGCCCCAATTCATCGTGCTCACGACGACATCATCATTGCCCCACAGCAGGAATTTCGCGTGGACTTGCGGATCCTCCACGGCAATCAGATCGACGACGCCGTTCAGCCGATCGCGGTGGGCCCTGACATGCCGCCGCTTGATGGGTCCAGACGGGCGCGAGTAATAGACACGGACGTCGTCGAGCCGGCGGCCCGCGATTTCGGCCGGGTTGAAGAGCCCGGGCACCATGGGTGCGCCGACCTTGTTGCTGCAGCAAACGAACCGTTCATCGGCCTCGTGCGCCACCTGCCGGAGCAATCGCTCGTGATCGTCAGCCTGCAGGAAAGTCATCCGAACCGGCACACGATGACCGGTGTCGGTGGTGGGTGATAAGGGGCTTCTGGCTCGCCGCAAATCCGATGCCATGAACTGAAGCGTTTCGATCGAACGACTGGCGCTGGAAAGAGGCGAGATGATCGAACGCAAAAGATCCAAGCCGGCCGCTGCCGCCTGATTTTCGGTGAGCTCGACAGAAAGCTCCACGGCCGAAAAAGGCGACGACAGCCAATTGGAGGAGCCGAGCAAGACGACAGAACCTCCTTGGCCGTCATCCGCGGCGAGACATTTCACGTGGCTTCGAACCGAGTCGCGGTGCGCAAGCACAAAACCACGCGCGTGGCGCACCGCGGAGAGGCGGACGTTCAGCTCCTGCATTGCGATTGCATTTCTTCTCTCGGCGTCAAGCACGGTACCATAGAACAAATGGCAACGCACGCCACGTCGACATGCCCGCTCGAGCGCGACGCGGACCCGTTCGTGGCGCTCCGTGTATTTTCCTTCGTGCGGCGTGATGAAGGTCGAAAGTACAAAGACGTCTTCTTCGGCCTGGCCGACGATGCGCTCGAAGGTCTCCAGATGCTCGTCGCCACCTATGATCAAGTCGTCGGTGGATATCATCGTATCGATGGTCGATGACCGGTCCGGTTCTGGATCGCTTGCTTCAGGAAGGATGCCGGTTTTGATCGTTGCTCGAAGGGCTCCAATCAGATCCTGACTGGCTCCCTCGGGGAGCAGACCGTTTTTCACATCATTGAGTTCGATGGCGAGGTATTTTCTTTCGAGGACGGAATTCACGGTTTGCACGCCGCGCAACCATTCGCCTGGGCGGAGCATGTTCGTCACAAACTGCGTGACGCGAACTGCCATCGTGTCATCGGTCTCATCGGGGCCCGCAGGAAAGTTGACCTTGTGATCCGCGTGGGACAATCGATGGAGCGGGGCGGTTTCGACGTCGCGATTGCGAAAGACGGAGTGCCCGACCGTCTCCAGCACCAGACTAGGGTCCGGACTCAATTGATCCACCAAGTAACGGCGGCGACCAAGAGGATGGCCGAGAGGAAGTTGTCGGCTCGCTTGTCGTAGCGGGTCGCAATCCGCCTGAAGTCCTTGAGGCGGCAAAAC
>NZ_RDQF01000073.1 GCF_004114425.1 Bradyrhizobium vignae
TACCCGCTCCGAACCAGGGTCACCCCATCACCGCGCGCCGGCGGCGTCAATCATCCCGACCGCGCTATCCAAAGCATTCCGCGCAAGTCAAGCCCGGGCACCGGTGATACTATCGTGACGCTCACGGAGAAACAAAGGTTTGGCGATCTGCTCAAACACTCCGTAGGAGGTGCTTCACCAGCAAAGGCAACCACTTCTGATGCATCTCTGAAATGCAGCGAACCTAAAGGATGAGCCCGAAATTAGTCCAACAAAAGTGCCCCGCATCGTTTCCAATGCGGGCAAGTAGCTCTGCACCTTGCAGGTCATCAGCTCTCAACGGACTTCAACCATTCCAAGGCTTGAGGATGGTCTCCCTTGCCACGCCAGCGGGCCTCGCCGCTGCTCCGGGAAGAATCGCACCGAGCCACGTCGGTGTCCTCAGGCTCCTGACATGATCAGCCGCTGGCTTCCTTACGCACGCGGATGACGCGCCGTCCGCTGCCGGGTAGGCCGATCAGATCGACGTTGAAGCCCTTGCCGTCGTCATGCGCGCGCTCGGTACCACTGCACGATTGCAACGAGCCCGTGGTGCAGGAACAGCTGGCGTCGCTGCGCTGGCGCTGCTGCCGTTGAGCCGGCTCTGGGCGGGAAAACGCCACGGGCAGGCGCACCTTCGCCTTTGGCTGGATCATCAGCAGCAATCGGACGCTTGTGGCGCATGCCTCAAGAACTGAGCTGCCCAGCCCGAGCGGCCACTCGCCGGAATCGGATTCTGGCCGCGCGCAGCGACCCTGAGAAACGACAGGACAGCGACTGTTTGGAATTCTGCAAGATGCCCTCGGCGAGCGAAGATTCTCGCCGTTATGCCGCCCGTTCTTCCCGATTTTGCAGAGAAACAACTTGGCCTTTCGACTAGAAGGGGGCGTCCAACGAGGAGATTGCATATGAAGGTCGGGGTGCCTAAGGAAATCAAGACGCACGAATACCGCGTGGGTCTAACCCCTGGCGCCGTCCGAGAATATGTAGCTGCCGGTCACAGTGTACTGGTCGAGACCAATGCGGGTGGGGGCATTGGCGCGAGCGATGACAATTATCGCAACGCCGGCGCATCGATTGTCGGCTCGGCTCGTGAGGTCTTCGCATCGAGCGAGATGATCGTAAAGGTGAAGGAGCCGCAACCCTCCGAATGGACTGAGCTGCGAGAGGAGCAGATCCTTTTCACCTACCTGCATCTGGCGCCAGACCCGGAACAGGCGAAGGGACTCCTAGAATCTGGATGCACCGCCATCGCCTATGAGACGGTGACGGATGCGCATGGCGGGCTTCCGCTGCTCGCGCCGATGAGCGAAGTTGCGGGAAGGCTTGCGGTCGAAGCGGCAGGCCGCGCCCTGACGCGCTATACCGGCGGGCGGGGGCTGTTGATTGGCGGCGTTCCTGGCGTGCAGCCGGCTCGCATCGTCGTGATCGGAGGCGGCGTCGTTGGGACTCATGCGGCCCGAATAGCCGCCGGCCTGGGTGCCGAGGTCACGATCCTCGACCGCTCGATCCCGCGCCTTCGCGAGCTGGATGAACTGTTCGAAGGCCGCGTCCGTACCAGATTCTCGACCATAGACGCCGTCGAAGAGGAAGTCTTTGCAGCAGACGTTGTCATCGGCGCGGTCCTCGTTCCCGGTGCAAGCGCGCCGAAACTCGTCAGCCGCAGCATGCTGGCCTCAATGCGCAAGGGCTCCGTCATCGTTGACGTCGCCATCGATCAAGGCGGCTGCTTCGAAACATCGCGCCCGACCACGCACGCGGATCCAACTTACGAGGTCGATGGCGTAATTCACTATTGCGTCGCCAATATGCCCGGAGCCGTCCCGCTCACGTCAAGCCAAGCACTGAACAATGCCACACTGCCGTTCGGGTTGGCGCTCGCCAACAAGGGTTTCGCGGCGGTCCTCGAAAATCCGCATCTGCGCGCTGGCCTCAATATCTATCGCGGCCGGCTCACTTACAAGACTGTAGCCGAGAGCCTTGGCCTGCCATTCTCCCCGATCGAACAGGCTGCGGCCTGATCCCAGAAGTCCCTATGGGACGTTTCCTCCCTCACTTAAGGGCCGCTCCTTGGAGTGGCCCTTTTTTTGAGGACGCGAGGGGTATGCGCCCTGCAACTCGCCCAGCGAAGCCGAGAGTTCGTGTTTGTTGGCTTGACCCCTTTTAAAGGGTGATTGAATCTACGTGAAGCATCCACCGGGCTCTTCGTCAGAACCGGCGCGGATGATCAGGGCGTAGGTGCATCAGCACGAGTAGATCCGAAGCAGGCGCATCCAGACCAAGCGCCTCGTCGCGGGTGTCACGGCTCGATACGTTCCGACCAGACCGATACCGTCTTCGATTTATCCAGATGCTTCTCGTAAAGGTCGTCGATCAGTTCCTTTCCGGCGACAGCGAGTTCAGCCTCACAGACCGCACGATCGGTCTACGCTCAATATAGTCCCAAGGGGCCACAGGAGAGGTCGTTTCGGTGATTCGATGCGTGCGATAGCTCACGATCGACTTCAACTTCGAAGCAAACACATATTCCACGTCGCGTTCAAATCGTTCATAGTCAACTGCGCTGACCTCAAGGCTTCAATGTCGCAAAAACAAACCGGACAACAGCCATCTTGAACTCGAGCTCCTCAGCACCGCGCCTCTAACATTTATAGACGTCCTTATCAGACCAGGTGACAGGCCACGAACCGGCCGGGCGCAACCTCCTTCAAAGGCGGTCTTTCCGCGCATACAGGTTTGGCCAACGGACAGCGACCTCTCAGCCTGCATCCAGGCGCGATATCGATAGGGCTTGGAATTTCGCCCGACAAAGCGAAATCGTCACGCTTTGCGTCGGGATCAGGAACTGGAACGGCCGCTAGCAAAGCGCGCGAGTAGGGATGCAAGGGCTTTGCAAACAGATCCTTGGTGCCCGACATCTCCACTATGCTGCCGAGATACATCACCGCAACGCGGCTCGCCAGGTACTTCACAGTGGCCAGATCGTGTGAAATGAACAGGTAAGACAACCCGAGTTGCTCGCGCAGTTTCTCCAACAGGAGAATTGCCCGCGAGCGTAGCGATACGTCCAGTGCGGAGGTTGGCTCGTCAAGAACAACGAAGCGGGGATTCGTTGCAATCGCCCTGGCTATATTGACGCGCTGGCGTTGACCGCCCGAAAGCTCGTGCGGATACCGGTCCAACAGATCGCGGCCGAGCCCCACCTCCTGCGTGAGCTCCTCGACGCGGTCGCGCCGCTCCTTCGCCGGAAGCTTGGTATGCAGCGTGAGCGCCTCCTCCACCATCCGTCTCACCGATAGTCTAGGATTGAGCGAGGCAGTAGGATCCTGAAACACCATCTGGATATCGCGGCGCAAAGGCTTCATGGCATGGGCATCAAGCCTCGCTATGTCCGTGCCATCATAGCGGACGGATCCCGCCGTCGGCTCGACTAGCCGAACCAAGCAACGCGCGACGGTCGATTTTCCGCAGCCGGATTCGCCAACCAATGCAACCGTCTCGCCGGCTTCTATATCGAAGGAGACTGAATCGACCGCCCGCACGACAGGCTGTTCCTGACCGCGCAGGCGCGCGAGAGTGCCGGCCACCCCGCCGAGCGGAAAATGCATCTGCAGATCACGTATCTCAACAAGTGCCACGGCGTTCCTCGAATCCATAACATGCTACAACATGGCCGGGGCCGGCCTCGATCATCGTAGGGCGTGCGACACGACAGCGATCCATCACCCACTCACAGCGTCCTGCGTAACGGCACCCGCTCGGCGGGTTGACCAGGGACGGAACCGACCCTGGTATGGGCTCTAGAACGACGTCTCGATCGACCCTCGGTATCGATCGGACGAGCGCCTTCGTGTAGGGATGGGCCGGATTATGAAACAGCTCCCGCACGGGCGCGCATTCAACCACCTGGCCGGCATGCATAACGGCGACGCGATCGCAGATCTCGGCAACGACGCCAAGATCGTGCGTGACGAGCATGATCGCCGCACCTGTTTTCGCGCTCAATTCGCGCAGCAGATCAAGAATCTTGGCCGCGATCGAAACGTCGAGCCCGGTCGTTGGCTCGTCCGCGAGCAGGAGCTGAGGGGAGGTTGCAAGCGCCATAGCGATCATGATCCGCTGACACATTCCTCCCGAGAGCTGATGCGGGTATTGCTTGGCTCTCTTTTCGGGCGCCGGAATGCGGACAAGGCGCAGCATCTCCAGCATTTTCTTGTCGGCCTCTCGTGGCGACAAGCCGGCGTGGACCATCAGCAAGCGTGAAATCTGCTTTCCAACAGTCAGGAGCGGGTTGAGCGCGGTTCGCGGCGTCTGCGATACCATCGCGATCTTTGCGCCGCGCATGCGCCGCATCTCTTCCTCAGAAAGCCTGCCAAGGTCTACGCCGTCAAAGTGAACGCTGCCGGAGACACGCCCTGGCGGACGGATCAGGCGCAGAATGGCAAAAGACGTGACCGACTTTCCCGACCCGGACTCGCCAACCAGCCCGAGAACCTCGCCCCGACGGATCGTCAGGTTGATGTGGTCGACTGCTTCGATAGCGCCCTGGTTGATCTCAAAATGCACGGTCAAATCAGAGATCTCAAGCAGCTCGGTCATCTCAAACCCCTCATGCGCGGGTCCAGCAAATCACGCAATCCGTCGCCGATAAGATTGAATGCGAGAACGGAGGTCATGATCGCAAGGCCAGGAAACAGGAACAGCCACCATTCTCCGGTAACGATCTGTGAGGCACCTTCCGCGGTCATCACGCCCCATTCGCTCTGTGGCGGCTGAATTCCAAGTCCAATGAAGGAGAGCGAGGCCATCGTCAGAAGGGCAAAACCCGTCGAAAGCGTCGCCTGCACAATCAGCGGCGGAAGACAGTTCGGCAGCAGGTGAATCAACACAATCCTCCAGGTCGGATTGCCGACAGTGCGAGCAGCATCGGCATATTCCATCTCGCGGAGTCGAAGCATCTCTCCACGGGTCAGCCGCAGGTAGGCCGGGATTTGCGTGATCGAGATAGCAATTGCGACATTGGTGGTGGAATTGCCAAGCCCCGCCGTAATGCCCATAGCCAGTACAAAGGCCGGGAAGGCCATCAGAGCATCGACGATGCGCATCGCGATCGTATCAGTCCACCCCCGGCTGTAGCCGACGACCGCTCCAAGCAACCCTCCGATCGAAACGGCAACAAACGTTGCCGCAAAGGCAACCAGGAGGTCGACACGTGCGGCAAAAATGATCCGCGAGAGTTGATCGCGGCCGAACTCGTCAGTGCCGAGCGCATGATGCCAGGAAGGCGGCTGCAAAGAGGCTGCGGGGTCGGTGGCGTCGGGCGCGTAGGGCGCCACGATCGGCGCCGATATCGCCGCCGCCGCGATCAGCACGATCACGCACAGTGCGGCAAAGGAGACGGGATTGCGCTGAAGCCGCTGCCACACCAGTGATGAAGCCGCTGGTTGCGAAATCGAAGAGGAGATAGACAATGATGAGGACATCAGCTGAACCTAATCCGGGGATCAACGAGACCGTACGCAATATCGACCGCCAAATTGACCATGACACATGTCACTGCGACGAAGAGGATGAAAGACTGGATCGGAGCCGAGTCCTTCGTAAGCAATGCGGTCACCGCGTAATTGCCGATACCAGGCCATGAGAACACGCTTTCGACGACCGCATTCCCGGCCATTAGAAATCCAAAAACAATTCCGGAAATCGTGATGACGGGTATCAGCGCATTTCGCAGCGCGTCCCGATAGATCACCGTTCTTCGCGGCAATCCGGCCGCCCACGCCGCCTTGATGTAATCGGACTCGAGGATCTCAAGCATGGTGGATCGCACCATGCGCGCAACTGGCGCGATTGCGCTAAGCCCGAGGGTCGCTGCAGGCAGCATGAGCTGATTCAGACTTGATCGTAAGGTGGTCCAGTTGCCGGTAAGCAGGGAGTCGATCACATAAAGCCCTGTTATATGTGCGGGAGGTTCTATGCCCGGTCCCAGGCGACCCAGTGGTGAGGGGGCCAGGTTGAGCATGTAGAAGAAGACGTAAACGAACAGGAGCCCGGTCAGGAAGCTCGGCATTGCGACACCCATGATGCCGACCACGCGACCGATATGGTCGATCAATGTGTCGCGATGCACCGCAGAAAGGACCCCAAGCGGCAGTCCGATCACGATCGCGATGAGAAGGCTCGCAAGATTGAGCTCGAGAGTGGCGGGCAGGCGCTGAAGAAAGTCCTGCGAAACCGGCCGTCCCGTCGAGGCACTCTCACCAAGATCACCTTTGAAGATGCCGGATACGTAGCGGTAGTATTGCTCCGGGAACGGGCGATCCAGGCCCATTTGGTGCTCCATTTCAGCGAGATGTTCGGGCGTGGCGAACGGGCCCGCCTTGACCATGGCCGGATTGCCAGGGAGCAGGTAGGTGAGAGTGAAGCAGATCACGCTAACGCCGAACAAGGTCGGCAGAGCCAGCGCAAACCGTCGCATGACATAATTGAAGAAACCCATTGAAGCGCTCTCTCTATTGAGACGAAGACGACGTGCTCAGGCGAGCTTCATGCTGAAAAAGCGCTCATAACTATCCCAACGCTTCTCAATACCAATGAGGTCGGATCGCATGACGCGGGTCCAGTTCTCGTACCAGAGATGCCCCCAGACGGCGTCGCCGATAATGATCTCCTGCAGGCGTTTTGCCGCGGCAAGACGCTTGCTGGTGTCGGTTTCATGCATGTTCTCATCGATCAGCTTGTCGACTTCCGGATTGGAATAGAATGAGGTGTTGGTGCCTTTCGCTGTGCTGTGGAAGTTGAAGAACAGGTGATAGAAGGGATCGTTGATCCACGACTGCCAAGACTCGATCGAAAGCTGGTGATCGCCCTTGGTTGCGATCTGGCGGAAGGTGGCTTCGGTTTCCTTGACGATGTTCACCTTGAAGCCGATCTTCTCCAGCTCAGTCTGAAGCCAGACCGAGGCCTGCTCGTGCGGCTGCCATCCAGCGCGTACCGCAAGATCGATCGGAATAGGCTCATTGCCGAAGCCCGCTTCGCGCATCAACTCCTTGGCCTTTGCGATGTTGTACTTGTAGGGACTGATCGTGCTGTCGTAACCGGGTGTCAAACTCGGCACAGGGCTCTTCATCTCGGTGCCAAAACCATACAGCACGCTCGGTATGATGGCTTGCACCGGGATGGCGTAGTTGATGGCCTGGCGCACTTTGACATTGTTAAGCGGCGCCTTCTGCGTGTTCATGCAAAGCCAGTGACACAGGGTGTCCGGCACGGAGACGGTCTTCAAACCTGGCTCCGCCTCGAGACTCTTCACATTGCGCGGAGATAGCGTTGATCTGCCGACCACCATGTCGACGGCCTTGCGCTTGAGCAGCAGCACGCGGTCAGCTTCGTTCGGCACATATTTGAGGACGACCCGATCGAAATAGGGGCGACCACGCCAGTGATCGGCCTGCGCTTCCAACACGACCTCGACGCCTGGCTGGTTCTTCACCAGCTGGTACGGCCCGAGCCCGGCTGTGTTTCGCTTCAACCAGTTGGCGGCCCAGGGATCATCGGCGGTCGCATTCGCCTTGACCTCTTCCGGATCAAGCAGCGCGTTGTTCATAAGCGCCATCATGTCCAGCGCCATCGGGCTTGGCGAGGGCATGTTGATTTCGATCGTGAAGTTGTCGCGCACCTTGAATTGCTCGGGCTTGGTTACCCCGAGAAGGCGCGGAAACAGGAGGCGCATATAACCGGGCGACTGCAGCCCGCGGTCGAGGAGATACTTCAGAGTCGTGGCGTTGACGTCGCGGCCGCTCGGTAATTTCAAGCCTTTGCGGATGTTCAGCACCAGCGTGGCGTCGCCATTTTCAAAGGACCAGGACTGGGCGATGCCACCCTCGATCTCGCCAGGCTTTGCTTGCGACACCCCCGGCTTTCCTTCGACCGGCTGCACCTTCCACATCAGCGGGCTGTCGTAAACGTTTGCCTGCACGGTGTAGCCGGCCGACGTCTTGAAGGACGCCGGATCGAGCGTGTCGATATCGGCATCCCAGGCGACTGTCAGGGTTCGCTTTTCCTGAGCGGCAGCCAAGCGAACTGTGCTCGTGAATGTAAGGGCTGCGACGCTCGTTGCGGCAAACTTCAAGAAATCCCGACGGCGTGTATCGCTTGTCATCTCATTCCCCTCCTGACTTTACGCAAAGATTTGCCGGTCATCCGGTGCGCGGTGGCTTGCATTATTGTCATCGTTCTGTTATTGTCAACTCAGTTTCAATATACGAAACTGGATGATTAAAAAGTGGGCTCGATAGAAAACGCAGCGCAAATCCTTAGACTTTTCGGGCCGGGCAGGCTCGAAGTCTCGGTGACAGATGTCTCGCAACTGTTGAATATGCCTAAAAGTTCGGCATCTCGGTTGCTGAAGACGATGCTGCTTGAGGGGCTGCTGTCGCGCTCGGAAAATCCGCCGCGCTATAAGGTTGGAAATCTGCTTTTCGAGATTTCGCGCCTCTACAAGCTGAACTCTTCCCTGATTGACGCCGTCGATGAGGCCGTAAAGGAGATCACTCGAGAGACCGGGCACACCGGTTATGTCTCGATCCTTGATGGTGCGGATGTTCTGGTCATCCGCATGCATCAGGGCTCCCACGCCTTGCGTGTCTTCACGCCGCTGGGTCAGCGTGCTCCTGCCTTTGCGACTGCGATTGGACGCAGTCTGCTCTCGCGCTTTCCGGATAGTGTGGTGCGCTCGCTTCATGCTGAAGGTGTCACTCCGCCTTCGCCGCGCGCGCCTCAAAATGTCGACGAGCTGGTGGCGGCGCTGGATCAGCCGCGCCGGTTCGGCTGGGCCGAGGCCCTCGATGAGGCGATCCCCGGGGTCGGCTCAATCTCAGTGAGCGTCTCCGATCCAGAAATCCGCGAGACCGTGGGGTTCTGTATTTCTTATCCAGCCTCGCACATGAGCGATGAGGAGAGGAATCGAGCGATCACGCTGCTTACAACTGCCGCCCAGCGCATAGCGCACCGCTTCGGCGATCAGTTTCTGCTGCAGCGGGCGCAGCGCGCGCTTGGCGGAGGCGGCGGTCCGGTTGCTGCTTGATCGGTTTTTTATCGCCGCAATCGATGCGGCTTGGAGGATATAGATGAGGCAATTGAGTCCAGAGGATATCGAGGCGCTCTCGGTCGGTGCCTGGATTCTCGGAACAGGCGGGGGCGGGAGTCCGTATCACGCGCTCTTGAATTTGCGACGTTTCTACGATGCGGGCGTTCGCGTCGATCTGATCGATCCCGACGAGCTGGACGATGATGATGCGATCGCGGTTGTCTCCATCATGGGCGCGCCGCTTGTCTTCCAGGAACGTCTGGTCGACAGCACGCTAATCGCTCGCGCCGTTTCGGCCATGGAGGAGCATCTTGGCCGCAAGTTCAGGGCGGTGATGGCGGTCGAGATCGGCGGCGGCAATGGCATGCAGTCCTTGCTTGCTGCCGTTCACCTGAAAATTCCAGTTGTCGACGCCGATGCGATGGGCCGCGCCTATCCCGAAGCGCAAATGACAAGCTTCGCAGTGGGCAATCTCGCTCCTTATCCGCTGACCTCAGTAGACCCGCGCGGTAATGAGGCCATCGTTGGCAAAACCTCCTCCTGGAAATGGATGGAGCGCGTGAGCCGCAAGCTTTGCACTGAGTTCGGATCCATCGTTGCGACCTGCAAGGCGCCGCGCACCGGCGCTGAGGTGAAAAAGTGGGCCATTCCCCATACCACATCCAAGGCCATTAATCTCGGACGGGCGGTTGCTGAGGCCAACCGGCAGCACGCCGACCCGATTGCGGCCATTCTGAAGGCGGAATCCGGCAAGTTCCTGTTCTCCGGCAAGGTCGTTGAAGTCGAGCGGCGGACAACGGAGGGCTTCCTGCGCGGCCGCACATTCATGGAGGGGCTTGGCGATGACCACGGCAGCCGGATCCGGATCGACTTCCAGAATGAGTGGATCGTCGTGTGGCGTGATGGGCAGGCGCTCGTCTCGACGCCGGACCTTATTTGCGTTCTCGACAGCGAATCCGGCGAAGCGATCGGAACGGAAACCATTCGTTACGGGCAGCGCACGACGGTGATCGCGCTGCCGGCGGCTCCAGTCTTCCTCTCGCCGCGCGGACTCGACCATGTCGGCCCCCGCGCCTTTGGTTATGACATCGATTTCAAGTCGGTATTCTGCTCATGAGACGCATTGGGATTGACGTAGGTGGCACCAATACGGATGCCGTGCTGATCGACGGCGGAAAGGTCGTGCAGGGCGTGAAGGTCGCGACCACGGCCGACGTCACCAGTGGTGTGGCTGCGGCCATCGAGGCACTCGATCTGAGTGCCGAGCATGGGAGCGGTCTCGACGCGCTGATGATCGGCACGACCCACTTCATCAATGCGGTCGTTCAGCGCCGTCATCTGACAAAAGTGGCGGTGATCCGGGTCGCGCTCCCCGCCACGAGCTCCTTGCCGCCCTTCACCGATTGGCCGGCTGGCCTCGCTGAGCTCGCCAATGGCGGGGTCTTTCAAATCGAAGGCGGCCACGACTACGACGGGCGCAGGTTCGCCCCTCTGGATACTGCCGGAGCCAGAAGAATTGCGCGCGAAATACGCAATCTCGGCCTCAAATACGTCGTGGTCAACGCACTGTTCTCGCCGCTTGATCCGTCCGACGAAGAAGCGGTCGCCGCCATCCTGCGCGAAGAAATCCCCGATGTGTCGGTGACCTGCGCACATTTGCTCGGCGGGATCGGATTGCTCGAACGTGAGAACGCGGCAATTCTCAATGCCTCTCTCATTGCGCTTGCGCGGGAGACCATCACGGCCTTTGAGCATGCCAAGTCAAAAGTCGGGCTGAACGCGCCGCTTTTTGTCACGCAAAACGACGGCACGGTCGCGGAGGCCTCGCGTGCCGCTACCTACCCGGTGTTCAGCTTTGCCTCCGGTGCGACCAACTCAATGCGCGGTGCGGCCTATCTTTCGGGGCTCAAGGATGCGGTGGTGGTCGACGTCGGCGGCACGACGGCGGACTTTGGCTACCTGAGGAATGGCTTTCCCCGTGAAGCCAACGCGGTCGTTCATATTGGAGGCGTCAGGACCCTGTTCCGTATGCCGGATCTCGTTTCGATCGGACTAGGTGGCGGCAGCCATATCGACCTTGAAGCGGCAACCATCGGGCCGCTTAGCGTTGGGTATCGCCTGTCCACGGAAGCGCTGGTGTTTGGCGGCAATAGCGTGACGGCGACGGACATCGGCGTTGCCGCCGGGCTGATCGAACTCGGCGATCGCAAGCGTGTGGCACACATCGCTGCCGATGACGTGAAAAGGATTCTGCGCCGCTGCAAGCAGATGCTGGAAGAGAACGTCGACCGGATGAAGACAAGCGCTTCAGACATCACGCTGATTGCTGTCGGTGGCGGCGCGTTTCTTGTTCCGGAAGAATTGCAGGGCGTCGGGCGTGTCGTTCGGGTTCAGCATGGTGGTTGCGCGAATGCGGTTGGCGCAGCCATTGCCCAGGTCAGTGGTGAAGTCGACCAGGTGTTTCAGGGCCTGACGCGAGACGAGGCGGTTGCTTCAGCACGCAAGCTTGCCGAATCCCGGGCAGTGGAGGCCGGCGCGGATTCAGAATCGCTCGCGCTGGTCGAGGCGGAGGATACGCCGATCGCCTATCTGCCCGGAAATGCCATGCGCGTGCGCGTCAAAGTGGTCGGCAATATTCGATCAACCCGAATGGGGCAAACAGCCAAGGAGAAAGTCACATGCCAGTCCGTTTCCTGATTAGCACGCTCAAGGAAGGGGTCGACCCGGCGGAATATGAGGCTTGGGTGCGCGAGCGCGACTACGCTCTCGTGCGTAGCCTCGACAATTACGTGAGTTACAAGGTTCATCGCATTCGCCGCCCCATCCAGGGCGCCGAAAACTCAACGTGGCAATATATCGAAAGGATCGAAGTCAAGAGCCTGGAGCAACACGACAAGGACCTTGCCTCACCGGCTGGTGTTGCACTGCGAGAAGAGCTTTATGGCAAGTTTCTCGATCGCTCGAAGAACATCTATTTCGTCACCGACGAGATAGAATGATCCCTTCTTCGCGTTGAGCTCTGCCTGATCCAAGACGTAAGCGCAAACAGGACACCAACAAGATGACCCTCGACCTGCTGATTCTCGGCAACGCGCCCATGGTCAAGATGCTTGATCGCGTCAAGCTCGCCGAAGCGAGCGGATACGACACGGTCTGGCTTGCCGATGAACGGTTCTATCGGGAGGTCTATTCGTGCCTGGGATATTTCGCGCAAAATACGTCTCGGGTCAGGCTCGGACCTTGCGTGACAGATCCCTACGCCAGACATCCTGCACTGACAGCCATGGCGATTGCGACACTCGACGAGATTTCCAACAAGCGCGCAATTCTCGGCCTCGGCGCCGGTATTTCCGGCTTCGCTGAGCTTGGCATCGATCGGAAGAAGCCGGCGCGCGCTATCAGCGAAGCGATCGAGGTGATCCGGATGCTCCTGCGTGGCGACACCGTCACCTACGAGGGAGAGGTCATTCAGTTCAAGGAGGGCAAGCTGAACTTCACTCCTGTTCGCGCTGATATCCCAATCTATGTGGCCAGCAACGGTCCGCTCGGCCAACGGACGGCAGGCGCTTGCGCCGACGCTGCGTTCATGGAGGCAGGCGGCAATGCTCCGGAAGTCAAGGCGTTCCGTGCGAGACTGGATGATGGAGCGAAGAAGGCAGGTCGCGATGCCAAGTCCGTCAGGCTGATCGTCCGCCTCAACGCCTGTGTTGCCCCAGACGGTCAGGCCGCCCGCGACGCGCTGCGGCCGACGGTTGCAAGATTGCTCGGTGCGGGGCGTCTCAAATTCGAAACGGCCGAAGAGCAGGGGCTGACCTTGCCGGAGGATATACTCGCCTCGGTTCAGGGCGCCCATTACGCCGCTGGCGTGACGCCTTATCTTCCTCTGCTGCCATATGTGACCGATCGCCATATCAATGCCTTCACTCTGGCCGGCAATGTCGAGGAGGTGACCGCGCGCGTGATCGAGCTGCGCCAGGCCGGCGTCGACGGGATCATCATCATGCCCTTCGCGCCTGAAGGAGGTACGATCGAGGAGACGATCGCGACGATGGGCTCCCAAGTGTGGCCTGCTGTTGCCCAGGCGAAGGGAGGGTAGCAAGTCATGAGCTTTGATCTGCATCGTCCAGCCAGCGTCACCGAAGCTATCGACCTTGCTCAACGGTTTGCGCCCACCGCACGCTATGTTGCCGGCGGAACCGATACAGTCATCCAGATCAATCGGAAGAAGATCGATCCGGTCCATCTCATCGATGTCGCGTGCCTGCCCGGCATGAGCGAAATCACCGAGACTGCCGACGCGTTCACTCTTGGGGCGCTGACGAGGTACCGCGCGATCGAAACGCATCCTGCGTTTCGGGTTAACCTGCGGGCTCTGCAAGAGGCCGCCAGCGTGGTCGGTGGCCATCAGGTACGAAACATCGCGACCATCGGAGGCAACATCGTCAATGCGTCGCCTGCCGCCGATTTTGTGCCGCCGCTGCTCGCGCTCGATGCCAGTGTCGACATGGCAGGTCCCAATGGACAACGCTCTTCCCCGTTGCTCAACTTCATCGTCGGTCCGGGAAAGACAGCTCTCTTGCCCGCCGAGATCGTGACCAACATCCGGTTTGCCAAGCTTCCAGCCAGATCCGCAACCGCCTTCCTGAAGGAAGGTCGCCGGCGCGCCATGGAAATATCGGTGGTTTGTGTTGCTGCTTGTTTGACGCTGGAGGCTTCCACCTCGCGCTGCGCTTCCGTGCGCCTCGCCATCGGGGCCGCAAGCCCAAAGGCATTCCGTCCCGAACAGGCGGAGAGCTATCTCCTTGGCCAGTCCGCCAGCAAGGAAAATTTTGCGGAGGCTGGCAGGCTCGCTGCGGAGGCGTCCAGTCCGATCTCCGATGTCCGCGCCTCGGCCGGCTACCGCCGTGCCCTTGTCGCGGTGATGGTCGAGCGCGCGCTTGAGACGTGTTTGCAACGAATTCGGGAACAGGATCAATGAACCGGAAAATTCTCAATATCGTTGTCAATGGCGAGAGCCATCAGCTGCTCATCGAGCCCCATTGGACGCTGCTGCAGGTCCTGCGCAACGAGATCGGCATGATGGGCACCAAGGAGAACTGCCTGGAAGCAGAGTGCGGCGTCTGCACGGTGCTGCTTGATGGAAGGGCCGTCAATTCCTGCATCCTGCTTGCGGGCCAGGCTGAGGGATGCTCGATCACCACGATCGAGGGGATCGGCGATCCCGAGCATCTGCATCCCCTTCAGGAAGCGTTCATCGAATGCGGCGCCGTTCAGTGCGGCTACTGCATCCCGGGAATGATCCTGACGGCAAAGTCATTCCTGGACGAACATCCGGGCTGCCGCCCCTCGCGCGAGGAGATCAGGGAAGCCATCGCAGGAACCCTGTGCCGCTGCACCGGCTATCGCAAGATCATCGATGCCGTGGAAACCGCGGCAGACCGCATCGCACTTTCGGGAGCCAAGCAATGAACGCTCAAACCCATCGCGTTGCCGGTCACCGCCTGCCCCGGCGGGATGGCGTCGGCAAAGTTACCGGAAAGCACGTTTATGCTGCGGATTTCAAGCTGCCCGGTATGCTCTACGGCAAGATCCTACGCAGTGCTCGCGCGCACGCTCTGATCAAGAACATCGACGTCTCTCGCGCGGCTGCGATCGCCGGCGTGCGAGGGATCATCACCGCCGCTGATATCCCGCAGGTCCGCTATGGAACTGCGGTGCGCGACACGACCGTGTTCGCAACCGATCGTGTCCTGTTCATGGGGCATGCAGTCGCCGCGGTCGCTGCCACCTCCTCCGAGATCGCCGAGCGCGCGATTGAAGCCATCAAGGTTGAATACCAGGATCTGCCGGCACTGTACGATCCGGAGGAGGCGCTCACAAGCGATATCCGCATCCATCCTGATTGGGAAACCTACAAGGCGCTTCCGATCATTTCGCGCAAGGACAACATCGCAGGCCAAGCCCGTATTCACGTCGGCGATGTCGAGACAGCCTTCGCAAAAGCTCATAAGATCTACGAGCATCGTTTCACGACCTCGCTGCAGCATCCAGGCTACACCGAGCCGCGCGTTGCGACCGCGGATTGGGACGCGAACGGAATCGTGACGGTCTGGTGCAACACCCAATTGCCGTTCGACACGCAAACGACGCTCGCCGAAATTCTCGATTTGCCCGCCGCGCGCGTGCGCGTGACCGTGCCAGGAATTGGTGGTGGCTTCGGCGGCAAGCTGAGGATTGGTGTCGAGCACTTCGCAGCTCTCTTAGCGCGCAAGACCGCCCGCCCGGTCAAGGTGATGTCGACGAGCGAAGAGGAGCTCACAGCCGCGCTTCCGCGTCAGGCCTCCATCGTTCTGCTCAAAACTGCCGTCGACAAGGAAGGGCATCTTCTTGCCCGAAGCGGGCGCGTCATCGTGGATTGTGGCGCTTATGCAGGCTCAGGTCCCGGCACGGCTGCAATCGCACTTCAGGTCATGGCCGGTCCCTATAAGACCGGAGCGCTCGCGTTCGAAAGCATCGCTGTCTACACGAACAAAGTCCATTCGGGCTCCTTCCGTGCTCCGGCGGGGCCGATGGCGAATTTCGCGATGGAAAGCCAGATCGACATGATCGCAAAGGATCTCGGCCTGGATCCTCTCGAAATGCGCCTGCGCAACGTCGTCAAGGAGGGGGATCCCGGTCCTTCGGGCGAGACGCACACCTCCGTGAGCATCGAGGAATGTCTGCGCAAGGCAGCCGATGCGATCGGCTGGCACGATCGTAATCCCGAGCCAGGACGCGGCAAGGGGATCGCCTGCAGCTGGTGGATGACGACGGGTGGCTCGTCTGGGGTCTATGTCAAAATCAATCCCGATGGGAGTGCGACGCTCGTCAGCGGCGCCGTCGAAATCGGCACCGGCGCGATCACGGGAGCTGCTCAAGTGCTGGCCGAGGAGCTGTCTCTCGACTTGACGGACATCAACGTCACCGGGGTGGACACTCAGGCCGCGCCGTTCGACTACGGCGCTCAAGGCAGCCGCACGACCTTCTCTGTCGGCAACGCGTGCCTTGCGGCGGCTAAAGAGCTGCGACGGCAGATGTTCGAGCTCGCAGCCAAGCAGCTAGAAGCACCGATTGAGAACATGAAGCTGCAGGACAAGCACGTGGTCGCAGGCAACAAGTCCATTTCGATCGCGGAGCTGGCCCGCATCTCGCGTTTGGCCGGCGGTGGCCTTATCGCGCATGGCACGGCCATTTCGCCGGCGCCACCCTATGATCCGGCACGCGTCAAGAACCATCCGCTCCCCGTCTGGAATACGCCGAGCTACCATGCCCACGCCGTCGATCTTTCAGTCGATCAAGCAACGGGCAAGGTTACGATCAATCGTTATGTCGTGGCCCAGGACGTCGGATATGCGATCAATCCGACCTATATCGAGGGCCAGATCGAGGGTGGCGTGGCGCAAGGTATAGGCCAGGCGCTGTCGGAAGAGATCGTCTATCAGGATGGCCGCGTCATGAATGCGAACCTGACCGATTACAAGATGCCGACGGCGATGGATGTTCCGGAGATCGAGAGCATTATCGTCGAATGCCGCTCCGCTGCCGGTCCTTACGGTGCCAAGGGCGTCGGCGAGCCACCGTGCATCGAGCCACCGGCTGCTATCGGCAATGCGATCGCGGCGGCGACCGGCTGCTGGCCGAACTCGCTGCCGATGACCGCTGAAAAAATTGCCGCCGCAATGCGAGCCCGGCACCCATGATCCGCGTCGAGGTCAATATGCATGGAAATCTCCGCCGGTTCTTGCCTGGCGGAGTTGGATCCATTCAGCTTGACCTCCCCGACGGAGCGACGATTCTCAACGTGATCGGCTCCTTGAGCGCCGAGCATGAGGTCTGGCTGGCTTCGATTGGTGACATGGTCGTACCGCTATCGGCCGAAGTCAAAGACGGAGCTGAACTTAATTTCTTTCCCTATCTTGAAGGCGGCTAGCATGAACTCCTTTGGTCGGGCAGGAACGGAGAATTGTTGACCCCCCCCCACCGAGCCGTCTTTGAATTATTTCGTTCACGTGAAGTGGCGGTGTACGACTGACCTGTTGAGTGTTCGGCCTGGTCTAAATACCGTCCGACATGGCTCAAGCCAAGCAGAGTGTTCACCGTCAAGACGTCATGCCGCAAGCAAAGGAGTGTAAGCCAAATGTCGAACGCGCCCCTTCCGACTTTGTCAATCATCGGCGGCACTGGAGATCTCGGATCCGGCCTTGCCCGCAGCTGGAGTCGCGCCGGATACTCCGTCATTCTTGGATCGCGCTCGATTGAGCGTGCTCAAGATGCAGTCGCGCTCTTAAAATCCGACGGGTTCGCCAATGTGAGTGGCGACACCAACCTTGCCGCCGCGGCAAAGAGCGATATTGTCGTCGTTGCCGTGCCTTTCGCCAGCTATGAGACAAGCTTGGCCGAGATCAAGGACGCCGCCAAGGGCAAGATCGTTGTCACCGCGGTCGTGCCGCTCGTGCCGCCGAAGGTCTCCGTTGTTCAACTCCCGAGCGCCGGGTCGGCCGCGCTGATCGCGCAGTCGCAGCTTGATCCGAGCTCGCGGGTGGTCGGGGCGTTTCACAATGTTGGCTCACAGAAGCTCCATGCCGGAGGCAAGGCGGACTGCGACGTCCTCGTGTTCAGCGATGATCCTGAGGCCCGCAAGGAGGTGATGCTGCTGGCGGATGCGGTGAGCAATCGCGGGATCGATGGCGGTGCCCTCGCGAACTCGGCCGCAGCCGAGGCTCTTACCTCGGTCCTGATCGCGATCAACCGCAAATACAAAGTGAAGGGTGCCGGCATCACGATTTCCGGCCTGACGTGAATGGAAAACCTCCCGGGCGTTCGCAACGATGCTCACAGCCCTCGATCCTCTGGACCGTAAAATCCTAAGCGAGCTCATTCGGGATGCCCGAATAAGCCAGCTGGCGTTGGCCGAACGGGTCGGCCTCTCGGCAACGTCTTGCGCAAGGCGCGTGCTGCAAATGGAGAAAGCCGGGGTCATTAAAGGCTACTCAGCCGAGATCGATGCAAACTCGCTTGGGTTTCCTCTGACCGTGATCGTCCACATCACGCTCGACCGCCAAAGCGAGGACGCGCTCAGGGTTTTCGAGGCCGAAATTCAGAAATGCCCCGACGTTGTCGCCTGCCATTTGATGTCCGGTACGGACGATTATCGGCTTTCGGTGCTGGCGCGCGACATGGAGGATTACGAACGCATTCATAAACAGCATCTCTCACGCCTGCCAGGCGTGGCAAGACTGCAATCGAGCTTCGCAATGCGCACTGTCGTAAAGCGGTCAATTTCTCCGGCTGCGCTCCATGGCTAGCGTTGCCGGTTGCGAAGCGGGGTCCGGAATAAGGCAGGACGTGGCGCTCGTCAGCACGCCTACAGGATCCCAACGAAGACTTATCCAGGAGGTATGCCAGCTAGTCTGCTTAAGGAGAAGCGTTAGGATACCGAACTGATTTCGGGTACGGCTCTAGATCGTATTCGAGGAGAGATGCCCACGCGCCAGAGACAACAAGACATAGGGCAGCGGCCAAGGAGGAAGAAGTTGCGATGACGAGGAGCATCACTTACACCGCGCTCCCCGGGATTCCTCTGGTGGGACCGGGCGACGATCTGGTTGACGTCATCGTGGATGGCGTGAGGGCCGGAGGGATCGCCGTCGCATCCGGCGATATTTTTGTCATTGCGCAAAAGATCGTGTCAAAGGCGGAAAACAGGTACGTCTATCTCGATGATGTGAGCCCTTCCGACCGCGCTCTGGAGCTTGCAGAAACGGTCGGCAAGGATCCGCGGCACATCGAGGTGGTGCTCTCAGAATCGACCGAGGTTCTTCGCGCACGACAGAATATAATCATCGTCGCTCACCGTCTCGGCTTCGTGATGGCGAACGCCGGCATAGATGAATCCAATATCGAGCAGGATCGCGGCCATCGCGTGTTGTTGCTGCCCGAAGATCCAGATACCAGTTGCCAGCGCCTCAAGACTGGCCTCGATCGACAATTCGGTGTCGATGTCGGCGTCATTATAAACGACAGCTTCGGCCGCCCGTGGCGCAACGGCGTCGTTGGCGTGGCGCTCGGAAGTGCTGGAATTCCTGCCCTTCAGAGCATGATCGGCAAGCCCGATCTGTTCGGGCGGCCCATGCAGGTGACAGAGATCGCGCTAGCGGATGAGCTGGCAGCCGCCGCCTCGCTCTTGATGGGACAGGCAGCCGAAGGCCAGCCCGTCATCCATGTCCGTGGATTCTCCTCTCGCGCGCCAATCAATTCGGCGTCCGCGCTCATGCGTGCGAAAGAACGGGATATGTTCAGATGAACGGGCGGTCACAGTATTTGCCGGGACAAGGACGTGTTGTGGCGCTCTGCGGCGGCGTCGGAGGAGCAAAGCTCGCTGTTGGATTACAGCACGTTCTCGGAGAACGATTGAGCGTGGTCGTCAATGTGGCCGACGATTTCGAGCATCTCGGACTCCATATCTCGCCGGACCTGGACACAGTCCTTTATACGCTCGCAGGTCTCAGCGACCCGGTGCGCGGTTGGGGTCGATCCGATGAGACCTGGAATTTCATGGAGGCTTTGAAGCAGATCGGCGGCGAGACCTGGTTCTTGCTCGGCGATCGCGATATGGCCATGCATATCGAGCGGACCCGCCGTCGCCTAAGCGGCGAAAGTCTCACAATCATTACGAGCGACTTTGCACGCCGGCTCGGTGTTTCTTCAGCTGTGCTGCCCGTCACCAACGACAGGCTTTCCACCATCGTCGACACCCCGGAAGGCGAGCTCGAATTCCAGCGCTATTTCGTCGAACGTCGGTGCGAACCGCTTGTCAAGCAGATCCGGTTCAGGTGGGCCCAAAGCGCTCGCCTGAGCGAGCAGGTGCTTGCGTTATTTGACGCCGAGGATCTTCGTCTCATCATCATATGTCCCTCCAATCCCTATCTCAGCATCGATCCGATCTTGGCTGTTCCGGGAATGGCTCAACAACTGCGTGCGACCAGCGTTCCCGTTGTGGCCATTTCGCCAATTATCGGTGGTCAGGCAATTAAAGGGCCCACGCGCAAGATCATGGACGAACTCGGCCTCGAACCGTCAAATGCAGAGATTTCCAGACATTATGCCGGGCTGCTCGATGGCCTCGTTATAGATACCGCCGATGCGGCAGGGGCGGACGACCTGGGGATCGATGTACACCCGGTACCTACGCTCATGACAGACATGCAGTCGAAGATCACGCTCGCCGAGCATGCGCTTGCCTTCGGCGACAGCCTTCGCGCAAGGCACGAGCGGGGGCCCAGGCCACTTCGAAGGGAGACGCATCATGACGACCCGTGATGCATGGGTAGTCATCCCGGCAAAATCGTTCTCGCGCGCGAAGCAGCGGCTCTCTCCATTGCTGATGTCATCCGAGCGCATCCTGTTGGCCCGGTCGATGCTGGCCGACGTTCTGAGTGCGGCATGCGGGGTGATAGAATTGAACCATGTCGCCGTGGTAACCAATGCGGAGGATGTCGCTCAAGAGGCGGCTCGTCTGGGGACTGTCGTGATTGATGACGGCGGTGCGGACGGAACCAACTCTGCAGTGGCGGCCGGACTCGCTGCCATCGAAAACCGTGGAGGCGAACTCATCCTTGTTCTGCCCAGCGATGTGCCGGCAATCTTGAGCGAGGACGTTTCGACGCTCCTCCAAGCCGCGCAAGGCAACGCCGCAGTGATCGTGCCGGCACCGCGCGATGGCGGCACCAACGCGGTTGCATTCACCTTGGCGCGGCCGTTGCAGCCGTGTTTCGGCCCCGATAGCTTCGCCCGCCACATCGCCGCAGCCGATCGGCTCGGCATTGAGCCTATCGTGTGGCGGAATGCAAGAATTGGGCTGGATCTCGATGCTCCCGCCGATCTCTTTGATTTTCTTGACCTGAACACGTCCACAGCCACCGATCGTTATTTGCGTTCGATTGATCTGGGCCAAAGGCGGCTGGGCATGGGAGCCGGAAAGACGGGGCGCGCAAGCGTCGATGCGGCGGCCGAACTGAGCTCGGGGTTGGTTGCTCAAAATGGAGAGACCTCCGCCGTTTTTCGCGGAGCGTGAGGAGTTCTGAGAATGGTGGATCGGATGCTTCTGGAATCGTTAAGGCGAAGCGACATTTCCGCTTCGGAGGCCCTGTCTCTCGTCAGCGACGTGTCCCTTCCCGATCTCATGCGGATGGCGGCGTCAAAGCGGGATGAGGCTCACGGCAGAAAGATCTCCTACTCGCGAAAAGTCTTCATTCCGCTGACCCAGTTATGCCGTGATGTCTGCCACTACTGCACATTCGCCCATACGCCCCAAAAAGGGCAGCGTGCCTACCTCAGCATCGATGAGGTGCTGGCGATCGCGCGTGCCGGTCGTGAGGCCGGCTGCAAGGAGGCGCTATTTACGCTGGGCGACAAGCCAGAGCTGCGCTACCGCCAGGCCGAGCGAGAGCTGCACGAGATGGGCTTTGCATCGACGCTGGCGTACCTCCAGGAAGCCGCGCGCGTGGTTTTCCGCGAGACCGGCTTGTTGCCGCACCTCAATCCAGGTTTGATGGAGGCCGACGATATCGCAGCCTTGCGCAAGGTCTCCATCTCGCAAGGGATCATGCTCGAGAGCGCATCGGCACGGCTGTGCGAGCCCGGGGGGCCACATTTCGGCTCTCCTGACAAGGAGCCCACAAGTCGGCTGCGAACAATTGAACTCGCAGGCCAGCTTTCGGTCCCGTTCACGAGCGGATTGCTGATCGGCATCGGCGAGACGCCGCTTGAGCGCATCTCCTCGCTGCTTGCATTGCGCAATCTCGACGAACGCTACGGGCACATTCAGGAAGTCATTATCCAGAACTTCAGGCCGAAGCCGGAAACCCGCATGAGGGACGCGCCGGCGCCGACTATGGAAGAGCATCTGTGGACCCTTGCGCTCACGCGATTGCTGTTCCGACCCGACATGAACATCCAGGCGCCCCCCAATCTCAGCCCGGGCGTACTGCACATGATCCTGGCCGCTGGCATTAATGATTGGGGCGGCGTATCCCCGGTTACACCGGACCACGTCAATCCGGAGGCGCCTTGGCCGCATGTGACACGCCTGTCCGAGGCCACCGCTGAATGCGGCAAGACGCTCGTCGAACGCCTCGCAGTTTACCCGGCCTATGCGCGTCAATATGCTCGCTGGACTGACGCGTCCCTGCAGAAAAACCTGCTCGGTCTTGTGGACGGAAACGGCTGGCCGCGTTTGGACGAATGGTGCCCTGGAGCGAGGTGCGATCCGCCTGCCGGCGAGCTCGCGATGCTGCGTGAAGATGCCAGCTCGCCCGCCGTCTTAACCGGCAGTTTTCGGGGAATTGTCGCAAAGGCTCATTCTGGGGCACGACTCGACGAGGCAGAGATCGTGTCGCTGTTCGAGGCCGAGGGTCGCGATTTCACGACCGTGTGCCGCGCTGCTGACGAGCTGCGCCGCTCCGTCAATGGGGATTCCGTTAGTTATGTCGTCAACCGCAACATCAACTACACCAATATCTGCTACTTCAGGTGTCAGTTCTGCGCTTTCTCGAAAGGAAAGCTCGCCGAGAACTTGCGCGGGCGGCCGTACGATATCTCCATGGATGAGATCGGGCGGCGCGCGTGCGAAGCCTGGGAGCGCGGAGCGACCGAAGTCTGCATGCAGGGCGGCATCCATCCCGCCTACACCGGCGCCAAGTATCTTGAGATTTGTCGGACCGTAAAGCAGTTCACCCCCGAAATGCATATCCATGCTTTCTCGCCCCTCGAGGTGTTTCAGGGGGCCAAGACGCTCGGAATTTCAGTTGATGAGTTTCTGCGCGAGTTGAAGGACGCTGGTCTTAGTACATTGCCCGGGACGGCTGCAGAAATCCTGGACGACGAGGTTCGCGCAATCCTATGTCCCGACAAGATCAACACCGCGCAATGGCTGCAGGTCATGGCAGCGGCCCATAGAGCGGGATTGCGCAGCACCGCGACGATCATGTTCGGTCATGTCGACCGTTACGAGCATTGGGCAAAGCATCTGTTGCGTATCCGGGATCTTCAGACCGAGACCGGTGGCTTCACTGAATTTGTCCCATTGCCGTTCGTGCACATGGAAGCCCCGATCTACTTGAAAGGGCGCTCGCGCAAGGGGCCGACCTTCCGCGAAGTCGTTCTCATGCATGCGATCGGACGTCTCGTCTTCCACTCGAAAATCTCCAACATCCAGACCTCTTGGGTGAAGCTCGGCGAAAAAGGCGTTCGCGCCTGCCTTGAGGCTGGTGTGAACGATCTCGGCGGCACGCTGATGGACGAAACGATCTCGCGTTCAGCCGGCGCCCAACATGGCCACGAGATGGCTCCAAAACAAATGGAAGAGCTCATCCGGGCCATGGCACGCCTGCCGCGCCAACGTACGACGCTCTATGGCGAAGTTGCTGATGATCGTTATCTCGCCTCGCTGAACCCTCCGCCGCTCACTCCGATTGTTACGGGACTGGACGACCATCGCGATGGAGGAGACATCCCTCGGCCCCGCGCTCTTGAAATAACTTAGCCGGAGCGCGTCGCGCGCGAGCCTCAGACGATGCCGGTGCGTGTGGGGCCGGTCTTGACGTATCATTTGATTTGTGATCACATATCTGAAACGGAGGGTCCTTAGAGTGAGCCGCATTATCATGCCCGCAGCACGCTTTCGGCTGGGCGTTGATCGCCCAAGCAAGGTTCACTCCAGCGTTTCGCGCATTTGTGAGCGGTCCCAGTGCATCCTAATCGCCCGCGACATTAGTCGATCACGAGTAACGATGGCGTCGTCCCGCTTTAGCTCTCGCGATTTTGCGTCTTCTTGGCGTGCCCTCAGCTGAGCCGCTCAGAGCTGCTGTCCAGAAGCGACTGCCGGCGGCCGAGGCTCAAGCACGAGAATCTGCCTTGGTCTTTGCACCCGAGGCCGATGAGTCGCCGATACGCGGGGGATTTCCCGGCGGCCAATTTTAGGATCACACCACCCAGGAGCATCCATGCCGACTTTAGATGAGGACCGAGCAGCCATTTTGAAAGTGCATCGCGACTGGTGGATTGCCAATCACAAGTGGGATATCCCCTTGATGCGAACCTGCTTCCCGAGTGGCACCGCGTTCTTAAATTTCAACCTTAGCGGCGATCCGTACTTCGGGCGGGAGGAACTGACCGCCTTTTGGGAGTCGTTCAAGGACAGGCCGCGATCGAAGCCTGCGGTCATGCACATCTGGCGTTTGGATGTCCATGGCGACATGGCCTACCTGCTTTGCGAGGGCAATTTCGAAGAAGCCGACAAACCGGACCAGTACCTGCGCAGCACCGAAATCTACGTGCGCAACGACGGAGAGGGGAAGCCGGAGTGGAAGATCTGGCACTTCCACTGCTCGGAGATGGCGCCCAAAGATAAGATCCGGCAGCCGTTCGGCGATAGCTATGCCAGCCGCGGCGTGGGCTATCTGCCGCCCAGCTTCGGCAAGAGCTTTTCGGTTACGGACGACCAAAGGCCGTAATCAAAGCGAGCGCCCTGCCGGGCTGGCCGCGCATCCTGCACCCGGCGGACGGACTGACCCCGCCGGGGCGAAGAACATCCAGAGAAGATTTTCCAGCTGAAGTTGCCGCCCAATGTGGCCGCCGAGAAGCGGATGGACCGTAGTGAGCGAGCGTCACTGGAAAGGAAAAGCGACACGCAATGAGCGTCCCTTCGGCCGTTCGGAGCGTCGTGGCCGTGGAGGACTCATGAGGCGGCTCACTATCAAGCGACCAGTCGGTCCGATTGTGGTTTCTTACCATGGGGAAGCCGACGCGAGCAGGCCGCCAATCCTGTTCGTGCATCCCATCAATCTCAAGGGCGCGGCCTGGGCCGAGATCGTGCCGGCATTCGCCGACCGGTTCACGATTGTCCCCGACATGCGTGGATTCGGTGACTCGCCACCGGCCGAACAGTACGACCTTGCTCGGTGGGCGCAGGACTGCATCGATGCCGTCGACCGGGCGGGCATCGATCGCTTCCACGCCATCGGCGGTTCGCTTGGTGGAGCGATTTCGGTCTATCTCGCCGCTGCCGAGCCCAAACGGGTCCTCTCGGTTGTCGCGGTAGGCAGTCAGCTCTACTCGCAAGATCCTGACAATGCGGCTGTTCTAGCCACCCTCGAGCATCACACCGTCAAGGAGATGTTTGAGCTCATCCTGCCGAAATATGCACTCGGTCCAAACGCGTCTGCCGAAGTGGTGGCCAAGACCATTGCGCTGCGTAATCCAAACGAAAAGGACGACATCCGTCGCGTGTGGAGAGCCGCCTGCGCGGCCGATATCCGGGCCCATGTGGCCAGCGTCAGTTGTCCTGTGACGGTTCTGACCGGCGAGTTCGACCTGACGTGCCCTCCCGCAGCCGGCGCAGAAATGGCAGCCGCGCTGCATGCTCCGCACGTTCTCCTGCCAGGCATTGGTCACTTGCCGATGCTGGAGGATCCGCCGGCTTTGATCGCCGCAATCAAGGCACACCTTGCCCATGCGGAGTCCAGAAGATGACATACTCGATTATCGCCCGAGACCCGATCACCGGTGAATTGGGTGTTGCCAGCCAATCGCATTATTTCGCGCTCGGGCGCGTTGTGACGTTTGCGCGAGCCGGTGTCGGCGTTGTTGCGACCCAGTCGTTCGTTAATCCAGCTTACGGGCCGAACGGGTTGGATCTCATGGCCTCCGGCGCATCGGCGGCGACGGCGCTCACGAGCCTGCTTGCAAAGGACGAAGACCGAGAGTTGCGCCAAGTCGCCTTTCTCGATGCCGGCGGCGGCAAAGCCATGTTCACTGGCGATCGCTGCGTTCCCCACCGCGCTCAGCTCGAGGCCAGCAACGTTGTCGTGCTGGGAAATATGCTCGCCAGCGACGCCGTGGTTCCCGCCATGCTAACAGCGTACGAGGATACTGGCGGCCCACTTCTCGACCGAATGCTCGCGGCAATGGATGCAGGTGAAGCCGCTGGAGGTGACGCCCGTGGCCGGATGTCCGCCGCGCTCCTTTTGGTGCCCGCCGCCATCACTCCAGCGCGCTGGGCTAACCGGCTCATCGATGTGCGAGTTGATGAACATCCGGAGCCGCTCGCCGAATTGCGCAGGCTCGCCAAGCTCTCTCAGGCACACACGATCTTGGGCGCATCTGTCTTCACACCTGGGCTGCTCTCGAGCGAGGCAGCGACAGGTCCGCAGCTTGCAGAGGCACTGCGCATGCTCACGGAGGCCCAGGCATTGATCGGCGCTGACCCAGAGCCAACCTTCTGGAAGGGCGTGCTGCTGATCCGCGCCGGCGAAATTGCCTCGGGGAGGAGACTAGTTGCCGCCATCGCCGCGGCGCGACCGCAGTACCGGACCTTCGTGGATGGGCTCTACGCAGTCGGCATCCTTCAGCTGTCATCGAACGAACTCCTCGGTGCGTGAAAAGCTCAACACTCTTTGCCTCCTTTGCGAGGCGTTTTACTGGCGCTGGAGCCGGGCCGCGACTGCCTCACCGCGCCATTCGGAATACCGACAGGCTCGCCGATCGATGCTTGACGGAATTTTCACAATGTGATCACATATCTCAAAAGTGGAGGGGACGCTGGAATTGCGCAATCTCATCGCCTTGCTGCCATTGCCGACCCTTGTCCGGGACTCGATGGAGGATCAGGTCTATCGGCATTTGCGACATGGTCTGATGGCCGGACGCTTTGCGCCGGGCCAGAGGCTGACGGTCCGGGGTCTTGCCGAGGCGCTGGGTTCAAGCCCGATGCCGGTACGCGAGGCGCTGCGCCGCCTGCAAGCCGAGGGCGCCTTCGAATTCAGCGGTTCGGCGCGGCTGAGCGTTGGGAGGCTGTCCGAGGCACAGCTGCGCGATGTGCGCGATGCGCGCGTAGCCCTCGAGGGGCTGCTGGCCGAGCGCGCAGCTTCGCGTATGACGCGTGCCGATGATGCCGAGGTGACCCAACTCTACGGCCGGCTGCAGAGCGCCGCTGATGCAGTTGATGGCCGCACTTATCTCTGGACCAATTTCGCCTTCCACCGGCGGATCTACCAAATCGCACAGGCGTCGGCGATTCTCGGCGCCGTCGAGCATTTTTGGCTGCTCGTTGGTCCGTGCTTCGTGCTCGTTGCTCCCGATGCTGCCCACCTGCAGCGTTCCATGGACGCGCACCGCCAGATACTCGATGCGCTCTTGAACCGCGATGCGCCCGCCGCACGCGCTGCAGTGACAGACGACATCATGCAGGCCGCCAATTGTCTGTCCCGCATTCTCGATAATGCGGGCAGCGAGCACGCCGCGGCCGTTCCGAGACGGGGGCGACCGGCATGAGCGTGCTGCAGCGTCTTGTGCCTCATCCCGAGCTGCGCGTCCTGATCTCGGCCGGCGCGTCCGGTATTGGCGCCGCACTTGCCGGTGCCTTCGTTGAGGCTGGTGCGCATGTGCATATCTGCGACATCAACGACGATGCGCTTGCAACCTTCCGCAATCAACATCCGCAGGTGCTTGCCACCAAGGCCGATGTATCGGACCGCGACGCGGTCGCGGACGTTTTTCGCGCGCAGGCTGCGCGTTGGCGTGGGCTCGACGTGCTCATCAACAATGCAGGTATTGCCGGATCGACCGGCGGAATCGATGCCATTGCAGAGTCCGACTGGCGGCAAACGATCGATATCAATCTCAATGCACAGTACCGCTTCGCCCATCATGCTATCCCGATGCTTCGCCAATCTCCCTATGGGCAAATCCTCTGCATGGCCTCCGTTGCCGGCCGCCTCGGTTATGCCTGGCGTACCCCATACGCCGCATCGAAATGGGCCATCATTGGGCTCGTCAAATCGCTTGCCGCCGAGCTCGGCCCCGACGACATCCGCGTCAATGCGCTCTTGCCGGGTATCGTCGAGGGCCCGCGCATTGACGGCGTGATCCGCGCGCGCGCGGAGCAGCTCCAGACCAGCTACGAGGCGATGCGCCAGGAATACCTCAAGAAGATCTCGCTGCGTCGCATGGTGACGGCCGAGGACGTTGCGGCCATGGCCTTATTCCTTTGCTCGCCAGGTGGACGCAACGTGACTGGCCAGGCGATCAGCATCGACGGGAATGTGGAATACCTGTGAACCGTAAGATTGGGGGGTGGCTTGCAGATCGAGATCATAGCGGATCTGAAGACGACGCTTGGCGAAGGCCCGCTCTGGGACACTGAGCAGCAGCGTCTGTACTGGATAGACAGTATCGATGGCCGCATTTTTCGTGCGACCGCAGATGGACGTGAGCTTCGCGCCTGGGATGTAGGGGCGAAAATCGGCTCGATGGCGCTTCGTCGTGACGGTACGCATGCGCTCGTCGCGCTGCAATCCGGCGTACATGATCTCGATCTGGAGAGCGGGGAGCTGAAGCTGATCGCGGCACCAGAGGCGCATTTGCCGCGCAATCGGTTGAATGACGGCAAAGTCGATCGCCGCGGGCGTTTCGTCTTCGGTTCCATGGATACACTGGAGGATGAGGCCTCCGGCCGCCTTTATCGGCTCGATCCCGATCTCTCGCTGCACGTCCTGGACGAGAAGATCATCGTGTCCAATGGCCCGTGCTGGAGCCCGGACGACCGGACCTTCTATTTCGCCGACACCTGGACTGGGGAAATCTGGGCCTACGACTATGACATCGAGACCGGCGCTGCCACCAAGCGGCGCCGTTTCGCGCCTGTTGATCGCTCAAACGGCGGTGCTGCCGATGGCGCCACGGTCGATGCAGAAGGATTTCTTTGGCAAGCGCTCGTCTATGATGGAAAGCTCGTGCGCTACGCGCCCGACGGAAGCGTTGAGCGCGTTATCGAGATGCCGGTGCGCAAGGTCACGAGCGTGATGTTCGGTGGTTCCAACCTCGACATTCTGTACGTGACCTCCATGGCGAAGCCACCCTTGCCGCGATTTCCCGATGACGGACAGCAGCGCGGGGCCCTATTTGCAATCAAAGGTCTTGGCGTCCAGGGCATTCCGGAGCCGCGGTTCGCCAGCTGACCCACGAAAAGCTGCTTCATCATCAATCAGCGGCGAGGAGATCCATCGTGCGCAAGCGCGGTGGCACTCTTGATCCTGGCGGCTGTCCTGCCGTCAAAGCCGAAAATGCCGCGGCCGACGCTTACCATCACCGATTTGCTCTGGAGGTTTCACATGGCCAGGACTGGCAAGGTCATTCTCACTTCTGCCCTGACCGGCGCGATCCACACGCCCTCAATGTCCCCGCACCTCCCGGTGACACCGGAGGAGATTATCGAAGAGGGCGTGCGAGCTGCGGAAGCGGGAGCTGCGATTCTGCATGTGCATGCACGCAACCCGAAAACCGGTCAGCCGGACCAATCGGTCGAAGGATTTGCGAAGATTCTGCCGGAGTTGAGTCGCAGGTCGGGGGCCGTGATAAACATTACGACCGGCGGCAGCCCATTCATGACAGTCGCCGAACGCGTGGAGCCCGCCCGGCATTTGAGGCCCGAGCTGGCCTCCCTCAACATGGGCTCCTTCAATTTCGGCCTATTCCCCATGCTCAAGCGCTATCACGAGTTCACCCACCAGTGGGAACGCGAGCATCTGGAGTCCTCACGCAACCTCGTTTTCCGCAACACCTTCGCCGATATCGAGCAGGTCCTCACACTATGCGCGCCCGGTGGTACGCGATTTGAATTCGAGTGCTACGATGTTGGTCACCTCTATAATCTTAAGCACTTTGTCGACCGCGGATTTGTACGGCCGCCGTTCTTCATCCAGTCCGTCTTCGGGTTGCTCGGCGGGATCGGCGCGCATCATGAGGACATCGCCACCATGCGCCGCACGGCCGAGCGGCTGTTCGGCAATGACTATGTCTGGTCGGTACTCGGCGCTGGCGCCGCGCAGATGCGCATAGGCGCGATGGCCGTAGCAATGGGCGGCCATATCCGCGTGGGACTCGAGGACAGTCTTTGGGCAGGGCCCGGCAAGCTCGCCACCTCCAGCGCGGAGCAAGTAAGGCTAGCCCGCTCGATCCTGAAAGGACTCGGCTTAGAGGCGGCAACGCCGGACGAGGCCCGGGCCATGCTGAAGCTGAAAGGGACGAGCGATGTCGGCTTCTGACCGTTCGATCTGTGTGGCGGCCTTTGGGCGAATGAGACCGGCGCCAGCTCTGACAACACCCGCCGGCGGCTCCCGATCAGCGCCCGGAGGCGACGACCGGAGAGCCTGGTGTAGCGATATCGCTGTGAATCGCGCCTCGCTCTCTGCAGTAAGCGCGTGCGGCGTCATCAGCTAGATTCCGCCGGGCGTAGTCGAACACGAAATGGTCTCACGTCACACGCGCCGAGCCCACGGCGATCCAATCTGACCAACCGGCATACATCGTCGCGTCTTTTGATTCGAGCGTGGGTTCAAATAGCATCGCAAGCGCGCGCCGTACCATATGACATGTCGCCGCGTGCTCTATTCAGCGCTCGGATAAAAAAATGATCGACCGCCAAGAACAAAGGCGTTCTACGCGGCCTAACGGGGAGGGCACGGTGATGCAAGAACAGGCGAAAAGTGTCCACTGCTCGCCCAGATATGACCCTGACGGCTGGACCCACTGGCCGGATCATGAGGTCGAGAGCACGCAGCTGAGACGCTTGCTGGGAGATGCCCAAGAGGGCGCAAGCTTCGTGTCCGAGTGCCTCATGATTGCGGGCAAGATCGTTGTCGGCGACGACGAGAGCTGGCTCGGTGAGTGGCGTGGCTTAGCCGACGGGATCGCAAAGCGCGCGCGCCTGTCAAGCGCAGAAGGCCACTTTACAACGGCAAGGAACGAATGGCTGCGCGCCTTGAACTACTATCGTACAGCTTCCGCCTTTCTTATTGGCAGCGATCCGAGAATCGCCGAACTGTCTCGCATCGCCCGGTCATGTGCTGAAGCGTTCCTGGAGCTGCTGTCTCCGCGCGGAGAGGTGTTGGAGATCCGCTTCGGCTCCGACTGGCTCCAAGGCTATCTCATTCGTTCATCCGCCGCGCCACGCAAATCCCCGGTGGTCGTGGCGTTCGGAGAGGAAAGAGATACCAAAGAAGACCTGTTGGTGAGATTTCAATCTCATGCCATTGCGAGCGGCCTGTCATTGCTCGTTATCGATCTGCCGCAAGAGATCGAGTGCTTTCAGGATTCCCCGGTTCACCATTATCAAGGTATCGCGCTACGCCGCTGGTTGGAGTATCTACTTAGCCGCGATGACGTCGATCCGAGGCGAATCGCGTTGATAGGCGATGGTCTTGGAGGAGCCCTTGCCACGCGCGTGGCGGCAACTGATATGAGGTGGGCTGCCGCCGTTTGCGACGGCGGATTTTGGGATGATCTCGAGCACAGATATGTCACCACCAGCCTGTTCGGTGCAGGTATAAAACGATCCCCGTCCTGTAAGCTTGCCCGTCAGGTCAAATGTCCATCCCTGGTCGTTGTGGGAGAGCACGACTACGTCAGGCTGGAGGATATCACGGCCTTGCATGAGCACTGCCGCGCCGCGGGCGTACCCATGGATCTCAAGATCTTCAGGGGCGAGGAGACCGGTTCATCGCACCGGCAACTCGACAATCCGAGCATTGGGCGGCAGTTTATCTTCGATTGGCTAAGGGACAAGCTGCGCCTCGATCGAAAGGACCAGGCGCCTACCATTCCAACGCGAAAGAATTGCATAGAGAACGCTCTGGCGATCAATGATACTCGCACCGCGTCGAGGGCCTAGAGCATGTTGTTTTTGGCTGGAATCGGGATTCCCACCGGGAGCGATTTCTGATTCAACATCCATGCTGGAGGGCGGAGGCCGGCATGGATGACGCGACCCTATTCGGAAGACATCCGGGAAC
>NZ_RDQF01000074.1 GCF_004114425.1 Bradyrhizobium vignae
TCGACCTGCGCGGCGAATCCTACGGCCTCCTGATCGACCAGATCGGCGAGGTGCTGCGCCTGCCCGAGGACGGCAAGGAGGAGAACCCCGTCAACCTCGACCCCCGCATGGCCAAGCTCGCCGGCGGTGTCCACCGCCTCGACGGCCAACTCATGGTCGTCCTCGACGTCGATCGCGTCCTCGAGCTTGCGCCCGAAATGATGGCGGCCTGATACGGCGGCGCTGCCGCCGGCGGGCCTGCAATTGGAAGTGTCCCCGCAGAGGGGAGGAAGCAGAGGTTCACATGCGAACTTGTCTCGTCGTTGATGATTCCAGCGTCATTCGCAAGGTTGCGCGCCGGATCCTGGAAGGCCTCGACTTCCAGATCCTCGAAGCCGAGGACGGTGAGAAGGCGCTGGAGGCCTGCAAGCGCGGCCTGCCCGATGCGGTGCTGCTCGACTGGAACATGCCGGTCATGGATGGCTACGAGTTCCTCGGCCATCTCCGCCGCATGCCCGGCGGGGACCAGCCCAAGGTCGTGTTCTGCACCACCGAGAACGACGTCGCGCATATTGCGCGCGCGCTGCACGCCGGCGCCAACGAATACATCATGAAGCCGTTCGACAAGGACATCGTGACGGCGAAGTTCCAGGAAGTCGGCCTGATCTGAGCGATTGTCCGGAGGCTGAACGGATCCTCCGGCGCTTGTTTTCAACTGAACCGTTTCAGTCTGAGTTGGTGAGTAATGAGTATTGCGTTCGCAGGTAATTCGACTACAGGCACGTCGCGCGAAGCCGGACCGCTGCGGGTGATGATCGTCGACGACTCCGTCGTCATCCGCGGTCTGATCTCGCGTTGGATCGGCGCCGAGCACGACATGGAGGTTGCGGCCTCGCTGCGCACAGGGCTCGAGGCGGTCAACCAGCTGGAACGCATCAACCCCGACGTCGCCGTGCTCGACATCGAGATGCCCGAGCTCGATGGCCTCTCGGCGCTGCCGCGGCTGCTGGCAAAGAAGCGCGATCTCGTCATCATCATGGCCTCGACGCTGACCCGCCGCAACGCGGAGATCAGCTTCAAGGCGCTGTCGCTCGGCGCGGCCGATTACATCCCCAAACCGGAGTCGACGCGCGAGGCGGCAGCCGCGGACATTTTTCATCACGACCTGATCCAGAAGATCCGCCATCTCGGTGCGCGGCTGCGTCGCAGGCCCGCGGTTGCGAGCCCGCCGCTGGCGCCCGCGAGCCCGGCTCCGGCCGCGCGCGGTCCGGTTGCGCGGCCTGTCGCGCCTGCGCCCGCTCCGGCCGTGCACGCCCTCTCGTCAGGATCGCCGTCGACGCGTCCGTTCTCGGCCCAGGCGCCCAAGGTGCTGCTGATCGGCTCCTCGACTGGCGGTCCCCAGGCGCTGATGTCGCTTGTCACCGAGCTTGGCCCCGTGATCGACCGCTTCCCGGTGCTGATCACCCAGCACATGCCACCGACCTTCACCACCATCCTTGCCGAGCATCTGGCGCGTTCGAGCCGCCGGCCGGCAGCCGAGGCGGTCGACCGCGAGCCGGTGAAGCCGGGACGGATCTATCTTGCGCCCGGCGGCAAGCACATGCGTGTGGCGCGCAGCGGCGCGGATGTCGTGATCGGGCTCGACGACGGCCCCGCCGTCAATTTCTGCAAGCCCGCGGTCGATCCGCTCTTCACCTCCGCCATCGACGTCTGGCACGGCAACATCCTCTCCGTGATCCTGACGGGCATGGGCTCGGACGGCATGCGCGGCGGCAAGGACATCGTCGCGGCCGGCGGCAGCGTGATCGCGCAGGACGAAGCCTCCAGCGTGGTCTGGGGCATGCCGGGCGCGGCGGCCAATGCCGGCATCTGCGCGGCGATCCTGCCGCTCAACCAGATCGGCGCCAAGGTCAACCGCCTGTTCGCGGGAGACCGCTCGTGACGCCCTTGGATTACGATTATCTGCGCAAGTTCCTGAAGGAACGCTCCGGTCTCGATCTCTCCGCCGACAAGCAATATCTGGTCGAGAGCCGACTGCTGCCGCTCGCCCGCAAGGCAAGCCTATCAGGCATTCCCGATCTCGTCCTGAAGATCAGGAACGGCGACGGCCGGCTTGCGACCGATGTGGTCGAAGCGATGACCACCAACGAGACGTTCTTCTACCGCGACAAGATTCCGTTCGACAACCTGCGCGACACCATCCTGCCGGGCCTCATCCAGGCGCGCGCGGCGCGCAAGTCGCTTCGCATCTGGTCGGCGGCCTCCTCGACCGGGCAGGAGCCCTATTCGATCGCGATGTGCGTGAAGGAGATGGGAGCTGCTCTCGCCGGCTGGCGTATCGAGATCGTCGCCACCGACCTGTCGCAGGAGGTGCTGGAGAAATCCAAGGCCGGCGTCTACAGCCAGTTCGAGGTGCAGCGCGGCCTGCCGATCCAGCTTCTGGTGAAATACTTCACGCAAACCGGCGAGCTCTGGCAGCTCAACCCCGACATTCGCGCCATGGTGCAGTTTCGTCAGCTCAACCTGCTGCAGGACTTCTCCCATCTCGGCACGTTCGACGTGATCTTCTGCCGCAACGTGCTGATCTATTTCGATCAGGATACAAAGGCCGTGATCTTCGAGCGCCTGGCGAAAGCGATGGAAGCCGACGGCACGCTGCTGCTTGGGGCCGCCGAATCCGTCGTCGGCATCACGGATGCGTTCCGCCCGATCTCCGACCGTCGCGGTCTCTACCAGCTTAACCCCGCGCGCTCCGGCCGGGGGATGGGCGTATTGATGCCGCAGCCGCTGAAGGTCGCTGCGGCGCGGTGAACAGCTTCTCGTCATTCCGGGGCCGCGCCTAAGCGCGGAGCCCGGAATCCATAACCACAGGCCTCCGAGATGGGCAGGCCGTTGGACGTGGGGCTGTTCGATCTGCCTGTGGCTATGGATTCCGGGTTCGCGACGACGTCGCGCCCCGGAATGAGGGGCCCTCACAGAATCGCATGCGGCAGAAACCGCGAGCGGTTGCCGGTGATCGGGCTCTCGTCTTCGCGGATCGACAGGCCGCAGGGTTCGTGATCCACCAGCCAGCTTCCCACCACGGGATAGAAGCCTGAGAAATTCGGCAGCGGGGACAGCGCCTGGCGCACGAAACCTTCGGCGCCATAGGGGCCATTCTGTTCATCGAGCGGCATTCCGCCGGACACAATCGTGACGTTGGCGCCCTCGCGCGAGAGCAGCGGCTTGCGCACATAGGAGCTGCCGAGCTCGGCAGCGCGCGGGTCGTCCTCGAAGAAGGCCGGCAGCAGGTTGGGATGGTTCGGAAACATCTCCCAGAGCAGCGGCAGAATGCCCTTGTTCGAGAGCACCGCCTTCCATGGCGGCTCGATCCAGCGCGTCGGAGCATCCTTGAGCTTTGCGCCGAATGCGTCTTGGAACATCCATTCCCAGGGATAGAGCTTGAAGGCGAGTGCGATGTCGCCATCGTCGAGATCGACGAAGCCACCAGGCTCGTCGTGCCAGCCGACCTGCTCGATGTCGAGCAGCCTGGTCGAGAGCCCGGCCTGGCGTGCGGTGTCTTCGAGATAAGCGAGCGTGCCGGCGTCTTCCTCGTTGCCGGTGATGCCGGTGAGATGGACGTGGCGGCCGCTAGCGATCTCCTTCCACGTCGCGATCAGCCGCTCATGGATCGAGTTGAACTGATCGGCACGCGACGGGATCATGCGGCGTTCGATCGCCTGCTCGAGCCAGGTCCATTGAAACACGGCGGCCTCGAAGATCGAGGTCGGCGTGTCCGCGTTGTATTCGAGCAACTTTGCCGGCGATTTGCCGTCGAACTTCAAATCGAGCCGGCCATAGAGGCTGCGGTCGTCGCGCTTCCAGCTCTCGGCGATCAGGCCCCAGAACGCTTCCGGAATCTTCAAGCGCCGCAAGGAGTGCTCGTCGCCGATGATGCGGCCGGCAAGCTCCAGGCAGATCGCATCGATCTCGCCGGTCGGCGTCTCGATGCCACGCTCGATCTCGTCCAGCGTGAAGCCGTAATAGGCGCGCTCGTCCCAATAGCGCTCGCCGTCGATGGTGTGGAAGACGAAGCCGCATTTCGCTGCGGTCTCTCGCCAGTCGTCGCGCTCGAGACAGGTGATGCGCTGCATGGGTCAGCCGCCGCCCGAGAAGCCGTGGCCGAACGAGCCGAAGCCACCGCGGCTCACGCTATGAGAGCCCGAGTCGGACGATGTTCCCGACGAGGAATGGCTCGAGGAATCGCTGCTGAAGACGCTCGATCGCGACGACCAATGCGGGCTGCTGCCGCCTGACGAACTGCTGCCGCTGCTGCTGCAGGTCGTGGTCGTCTGCCCCGGTACGGCCCCGGGAGAGGGCTCGCAGATCTGCCGCGGCATCAGCGTGTAGGCGGTGGTGCCGACCGCGATCGTACCCATTACCAGCAGCGCGACATGGCCGGAGCGCTTCACCGGTGGCTGCGCAGGCGGTGGTTCAACCACTGGGCGGCGCTTGCCGAATTCCTTCTTGGAGGGCTTGTCGGCCATCTCAGTAGATCATGCTGGCGGCGTTGAGCAGCCCCGCGGCGAGCGAGGACAGGCCAAGCCAGATCGCCGGGGCCAGCTCGCCGGCGGAGATCCGCTCCGAGAGCTTCGGCACCGGGACCTTGACGAGGAAGAACACGATGACCTGCACGATCAGCGCGATCGTCGCCCAGATCAGGCAGTCCAGCACATTGGCCGAATGCGCGATGGCGCTGACCAGCGGCGCCACGAAGCCGAGCAGGCTGAGCCCGAGCGCGATCGCTGCGGCCGGCTCGTTATCCCGGATGAGCTGGAATTCGTTATGGGCCGTGATGCGGGTGTAGACGAACAGATAGGCCACGATCGCGATCAGCCCGGTGCAGAAATAGACCAGGAAGGCGGGCAGGCCGGCGAGTGATTGCAGGAGCATCGTTCCCCCATCGTGCAGCGACCATTCGTCGGCAGGGGAAGGCTAGCGGTTCAAACGTTAAGCTTCAGATGAAGCTGCCCCCCAAAACCGAAAACCCCGCCATTTGCGGCGGGGGCCAGGCTGGGAGGAGCGAGCCCTTTCGGGCTCGCGATGTAACCCGGAAGATCAGGCGGGGATGCGCTCGTCGGCCTCGTGCGGCTCGCGCAGCACGTAGCCGCGGCCCCACACGGTCTCGATGAAGTTGCGGCCCTCGGAGGCGTTGGCGAGCTTCTTGCGGAGCTTGCAGATGAAGACGTCGATGATCTTCAGCTCCGGCTCGTCCATGCCGCCATAGAGATGGTTGAGGAACATTTCCTTGGTGAGGGTCGTGCCCTTGCGGAGCGAAAGCAGCTCCAGCATCTGATATTCCTTGCCGGTCAGATGCACGCGCTGGCCGCCGACTTCCACCGTCTTGGTGTCGAGGTTGACGACGAGGTCGCCGGTCTGGATGACAGACTGGGCGTGGCCCTTCGAGCGGCGCACGATCGCATGGATGCGGGCCACCAGCTCGTCCTTGTGGAAGGGCTTGGTCATGTAGTCGTCGGCGCCGACGCCGAGACCCTTGACCTTGTCCTCGATGCCGGCGAGGCCGGAGAGGATCAGGATGGGTGTCTTGATCTTGGAGACCCGGAGCTGCTTGAGCACGTCGTAGCCGGACATGTCGGGCAGGTTGAGGTCGAGGAGAATAATGTCGTAATCGTACAGTTTACCGAGATCGACGCCTTCTTCCCCCAGGTCGGTCGTGTAGACGTTGAAGCTCTCCGACTTCAGCATCAGCTCGATCGACTGCGCGACGGCGCTGTCATCTTCAATCAGCAAAACGCGCATGCCAGTTCCCCATAGTCGCCGCTCCTGGGCGTCAGGTCGGCCGCATTCGCGGCACTCAACAAAACGCCTTTGAACAACTGATTCGGATCCTGACGACAGATGGTTAACAAACTCTGATTCTGGAACGCAAGTCCCCCCGGTGCAATTTTTGTCGAATCGCCCTAAGGTCTTGCGCGCGAAGCAGCTTTCGTTACCCGATCCCGTTCAAGCTCCACTTTAAGAGACGGACCTAACCGACTCCCGCGACTCAGCCTTCTTCTGAAGGGGAGTCACGCTCAGTCACAAAGACAGTGACGCAATGATTAATGATGCGGGTAAACACGAAGTTAAGCGCCGTTCAGAAATATGGCGAAACTTAAGAGTTTCACCGTGAGGTCCCGGATGACCTGGGCGCGCCCCTTGATGAAGGCTCACCGATGAAGGCTCACCGATGAAGGCTCTTGCCGAACAGATCGGCGACATCGACGGCATCAACATCTATGGCCGCGTGGTCGGCGTGCGCGGGCTGATGGTCGAGGTGGCCGGTCCGATCCACGCGATGTCGGTCGGCGCGCGGCTGGTGATCGAGACCGGCGCCAACCGCACCATTCCCTGCGAAGTGATCGGCTTCTCCGGTAACAATGCTGTCGTGATGCCGTTCGCCGGCCTCGAAGGCGTGCGCCGCGGCTGCAAGGCGGTCATTGCCAATGCCGCCAATCAGGTGCGGCCGTCCGCAGCCTGGCTCGGCCGCGTCGTCAACGCGCTGGGCGAGCCGATCGACGGCAAGGGCCCGTTGCCGCAGGGCTCTTCGCCGATGCCGTTCCGCAATACGCCGCCGCCCGCACATTCGCGCAAGCGAGTAGGCAGCCCGCTCGATCTCGGCGTGCGCGCGATGAACACGTTCCTCACGTGCTGCCGTGGCCAGCGCATGGGCATCTTCGCAGGCTCCGGCGTCGGCAAATCGGTGCTGCTGTCGATGCTGGCGCGCAACGTCGATGCCGCCGTCAGTGTCATCGGGCTGATCGGCGAACGCGGCCGCGAGGTGCAGGAATTCCTGCAGGACGATCTCGGCGAGGAGGGCCTGGCGCGTTCGGTCGTGGTGGTCGCGACCTCCGACGAGCCCGCGCTGATGCGCCGCCAGGCGGCGTATCTCACGCTCGCGGTCGCCGAGTATTTTCGCGACGAGGACAAGGACGTGCTCTGCCTGATGGACTCGGTGACGCGCTTTGCCATGGCCCAGCGCGAGATCGGCCTGTCCGCCGGCGAGCCGCCGACCGCCAAGGGCTACACGCCGACCGTCTTCACGGAGTTGCCGAAGCTGTTGGAACGTGCCGGGCCGGGCTTGGGCGAGGGCGCCATCACCGCGATCTTCACGGTGCTGGTCGATGGCGACGACCATAATGAGCCGATCGCCGATGCCGTCCGCGGCATCCTCGACGGTCACATCGTGATGCAGCGGTCGATCGCCGAGCGTGGCCGCTACCCTGCGATCAACATCCTCAAATCCGTCTCCCGCACGATGCCGAAATCGGCCGATCCGCAGTTCTGGCCTGTCATCCAGCGGGCGCGCCAGGTGATGGCGACCTATGCCGACATGGAGGAATTGATCCGTCTCGGCGCCTACCGGGCCGGCTCCAGCCCCGAGGTCGACGAGGCGATCCGCCTGCACGAGCCGCTCGAGGCCTTCCTGCGTCAGCGCAAGGACGAAAATGCATCACTCGCGGACGGCTACCGCCAATTGGCCCAAATCCTGGGCAATTTGGAAACGGAACGCTAACTTTGTCAGGTCATCATCCGATCCCACAGAGTAGCAGAGCCGGTCTTGGCCTCGATCGGGCCTATGGGGTGACCGGTGCCGTCCCACGTGCAGCGGGGGGACTTCTGGGGAGTACGAGTCGATGAAGTCACGAGATACGCTTATCCGCCTGAAGAAATTTCAGGTCGACGAGAAGCGCCGCCGGGTCACCCAGATCGAGACCATGATCGCCGATTTCCAGCGGATGTCGGTCGATCTCGAGCGCGAGATCCAGACCGAGCAGGAGCGTGCCGGGATCAACGATCCCTCGCACTTCGCCTATCCGACCTACGCCAAGGCCGCGATCCAGCGCCGCGAGAATCTGACCCGCTCGGCCGACGAGCTCAAGGGTCAGCTCGATGAAGCCAAGGCCGCGCTGGCCGAGGCCTTCGAGGAGCTGAAGAAAGTCGAGCTCCTCGACGAGCGCGACCAGGCTCGCGAGCGCGCCGAGGAAAACGCCCGTGAGCAGGCCGACCTCGACAGCATCGGCCTGATGCGCGCGCGCATCGGCGCCGTCGCCTGACGCGCCAGCAACCAAACATCCAGGAATTTGCCAAAACCCGGACCCGCAAGGTCCGGGTTTTCGTATCTGCTGTCCACAGTGTAGCGCCGCGCCCCTTGGTGGTCGGCTTGGCCGCGCGCTATGCTGGCGGGAGTGAATGCTGTGCCAGCGACGGCGGTGCCCACCTCTCCCCGACGGGGAGAGGTGAAGCGACGGGTCGCGTTTCAGGGGGCTCAATGCTGACGCCAGCAGAGCTGGTCGGGTTGATTGAGGCGGTGGCGAAGGGCGATCAGGCCGCGTTCGAGCGCCTGTACGCCGCCACGCGCGCGAAACTCTATGGCGTCGTGCTCCGTATCTTGCGTCGGCAGGATCTCGCAGAGGAGGTCATTCAGGAGACCTACGTCAAGATCTGGAACAGCGCCGGCCAGTTCAATGCGGCGCTGTCGTCGCCGATCACGTGGATGGCCTCGATCGCGCGCAATCGTGCGATCGACATCGTGCGCAAGAAATCGGAAGCATCCATCGAGGAAGAGCCTCAGGCGATGGAGATTGCGGCCGAGAGTGCCGATCCGCTGGCGCGCCGCGAGATGACCGAGGAGCTGAAGCGGCTCCTGGAATGTATCGGCCGGCTCGAGCCGGACCGTCAGAGGCTCGTGCTGCTCGCCTATTACAACGGCTGGAGCCGCGAGCAATTGGCGGAGAAATTTTCGGCGCCCGTCAACACGGTGAAGACGTGGCTCCGGCGCAGCATGTTGGATATCCGGGAGTGCCTCGGGCTCTAGAGGATGACGAGAGTGGCACGAACCAGAGCGGCAACGGCAGTTGACCTCCCCCCGTCGGGGAGAGGTCGGCGCGTAGCGCCGGGCGAGGGGCCGCGGATCTCCTGGGGGACCGTAACCCCTCACCCGGGCCGCATCTTGCGATGCGCTCCGACCTCTCCCTTCGGGAGAGGTGAAGGAATGTGATGGCCTACACGGAGGACCATATCGCGCTCGCCGCGGAATACGCGCTCGGGACGCTCGACGCCGATGAGCGCGCGCAGGTCGAGACCATGATGGCGGTCGACGAGGCGTTCGCCGCCATCGTGCAGGGCTGGGCCCATCGTCTCGGCGTGCTCAACCAGATGGTCGGCTCCGTCGAGCCGCGTCCGATCGTGTGGGAGAACATCAGGTCCGAGATCGCGCGCACGGCCGCCGCACAGGAGCCGCCCGCGCTGGCCGAGGCTTCGCCGCCACCACCGTCCGTGCCGGAGTCATCCTCGCTGCAGACCGCGGAGGCGCCGACCGAAAGCTCGCAGTCGGTGGAGGTGCAGCATCCCGAGGCCGGGCCAGCTGAGACGTCGCGTCCCGAGCCGGACGCCCTCCCTGACGTCGCACCGCAATTCATCCCGCAAGTCCATGCGCCGGATATCAACGTCGTTCGTGCGCCGCAGCCGCCGGTCGTCGGCGACAGCAATGTGGTTCGCCTCGAGGGCCGCGTGAAGCGCTGGCGCTCCATTGCATCGGCCGCCGCCGCGCTCGCAGCCGCGCTGCTCGTGACGCTGTCGCTCCAGATCTTCCAGCCCGACGCGCTGCCGGGTGCTTTGCGTCCCGCGCCGCGCATCCAGACGGTTGAGGTGAAGACGCCGGCCGCGCCGCTCGCCGCCTCCGCACAATATGTCGCGCTGCTGCAGGGCCAGGGCGGCGGCCCCGCCTTCATCCTCACCATCGACGGTGCGACGCGGAATTTCACGGTGCGCAAGGTCGGCGCGACGCCGGAGCCCGGCAAGAGCTTCGAGCTCTGGCTGATCTCGGACAAGCTGCCGCGCCCGCGCTCGCTCGGCGTCATCGGCGCGAGCGATTTCACCGCGCGTCCGCTGCTCGCCTCCTATGATGCCGAGGTCGTCCAAGGCGCGACCTACGCCGTCACGGTCGAGCAGGCCGGCGGTTCGCCGAGCGGCCAGCCGACCTCGGCGCCGGTGTTTTCCGGCAAGCTGATCGAGGCCGTGCCGCCGTCCCAGCCGCAGGCGCCTGCGAAGAAATAGGTGCGTGTGCCGCAGCCCGGATGGAGCGAAAAGCGAAATCCGGGACCACTGTTCCCGCATTCCGCTTTGCTCCGTGCGGGCTACAAGGCCGCGCCACTGCCGCCACGGTCCATCCCGCCGTCGCATCCCGATTAAGTGTCCGTGAATCCATCCCCGCTTTGAACCTCCCCGCAATTCGCCGCGTCAAATCCCCGGAATTTGAAGTCCGCGATGCTGGAAAGGGCGAGAAAATCAGATGGATGCAGCGAGAACGCCAGGCATCTTCCTTCACCAATATGCAGGCCTGCCGCACGGCGCCGCCTTCGAACATTGGCGCGAGCGGGCCGTCGGTCCCTGCGGCCTCGATATCGGGCCGAGCCATGGCGACAACATCGATTGCCGGCTGCAGATCAGCGTCGTCGACAACATCGCGCTCGCCATTCCGGAAGGTGCCTCCGCGCAATATTCCCGCACGCAGAGCCACCTTGCCGACGGCAGTGACGATCTCGTCCTGATCGCGGCCCATGCGGGGCTCGTCCGCGTCGGGCAGAACGGCCACAGCGTCGAGCTCGCGCCCGCTCAGATGGTGCTGGTCGACATGAGCGTGACCGGGACCGTCGGCCACACCGAGGCAGACCGCTTCACCACCATTCGCATGCCGCGCCGTGCGCTGCTCGACATCAGTCCGCGCGCCGAGGACAAGCTCTCGCAGGTGCTCTCGGATGGTGCGGTCGCCGAGACCATCTTCCGCTACCATGCGCTCGCCGCCAATCATGCGCCGCATCTCGATGCGGTCGGCCAGCGCCTGACCGCGCAGCATATGGTCGACCTCGTCGGCCTCTTGCTCGGCACGGATGCGGAGAATGCAAATCGCGCACGCGGCCGCGGCCAGGCGGCGGCTCGCTTCGATCTCATGCGCGCCGATGTGATGGCCGCACTCGGCCGCAACGATCTCTGCCTGTCCGAAGTCGCGACGCGCTCGGGGCTCAGCCCGCGCCAGGCCCAGCGCCTGTTCGAGCAGGCCGGCACGACCTTCACCGAATTCGTGCTGGAGCAGCGCCTGCTCCACGCGCGCAAGCTGCTCGCTGATCCCCGCGCCAGGGCGCGCAAGATCAGCGACATTGCGCATTCCTCGGGCTTCGCCGACCTGTCCTATTTCAACCGCGCCTTCCGCAAGCGCTTCGGCGCGACGCCGTCGGAGCTGCGCGAGGCGTGAGCCGCGGCTTGTAGGCGCGTAGCACGGAGCCTGGATGGAGCGTTAGCGCAATCCGGGGCCGCTTTGTCCGCGGATGCGATCCCGGATTACGCTTTGCTCGATCCGGGCTACGAGACCTTGTGTTGCCGACGGGCAAAACACCCCAACTGTCGGTCAACGGGCGCAGTCGAAAATATTCCGCTTTACCGAAATTCGGAAATCGCGTAGGTGTCGCGGCACTCCGGCCCGAGGAAGAGGGGCGTATCGCGATCGTCACGACACGCGGGCCGGGCGGCGGTGGACGTGGGTCACATCGGCGCGAAGGGTTTTGCAGGGCGGGCAACCGTGAGCGAGTGCGTCGCGCATACGACCGGTGTGGCTGGCGTACGGCAAAATCGTGTGGTCCTGGCGCCCGGGGTCTGTGCGCCAAGTCTTGCGGTGATGTGTATTGCCCGACCGGGCATGCACATCAGCCATCCGCAAGGCGACGGGGGCAATAGTGCATCGCTCCCCGAGGAGATCACGACATAAGCCGTCAAACCACTGCGCAGGGAAGGCCGGGATGTCCTGGCTACACCTGTATGCCGCTGTGCAGCTTCTTGTTACGCAGAATTCGCACAGTGGACCGCGGGTGCCAGCCGGCTCCCGGCCTTCCCTGCGCCCTCTTTCCAACGAGGGCAAGGCGACGAAGCAAAGCTCGGGCGAGATCAGTCGCGAGAATGCGAGGGTGTGTCTGCGATGAATGCCAATGATGAAGCGACTGTGTCACCTCCCACGCGCCATCACTCTGCCCTCGTGCCCCGGACGCAGGGCAGCGTCCCTTCGACGATGCGCAGCAGAGCCGGGGCCCATGTGTCGGGATGCCGTGGAGCTGCTGGGTCCCGGCTCTGCGCAGCAACGCCATAGCGCGTCGAAGACGCGCGTGAACGCGCTGGCGCGTCCGGGACACGGGCGGAGAGAATGCTCGCATCGATGATCTGACCCGTCCCTGCGCAACCGCGCGACATACCCCAGACATGAGAAAGCGCCCGTGGGGGGCGGGCGCTTTCCGTAGTCGACTTGGGGTTGGGGTCGTCTACATATCCACGTGGCGACTTTGGGGGGCTGGTAAAGAGCCGCGTGAATTCACAAAACTCGTCAAATCTCCTCAGCGAACGAGAGAGGCGTTCGAACTGGTGACAACGACCGGCTTGCCGGCCTTGACCACGCGGGCGGTCTGGGTCAGGCCTTCATCCGAGCCAGAGCGCGCCGTCATGCCGAAGCCCGCCACCGCGATCCCTGCGACGAGCGCGACGACCACAATCTTCAAATGGGTCGCGCGATCAGCGCTGTAGATCGAGTGGTTCATGGAAGCCTCCTGCCGCCATCTACCCGAAGTAGTCGCCCGCCCATTCGGGCAGGTTCATGCTTCCGGTGCCCAACAACCTAATATCGGCGGATTCGTTCCCAAGGGGCGATCACAAGACCGTGACAGGACGTGAAAGATCGCGATCAAAAGCGATCCCTTCGTTGTGTTTTTCTATAATTATTTCAGAGATGTAATGGGCCTCCCTGGCGCTTTCTGGCTTGGTGGTCGACAAGGCGCCAGGAACTCAAAAAACATTTGCCTGTGGCTGAAAAACACACGGCTTCTTAAGGCAAATCAGATGCTTCCGACCGTTTTCAACCTCGCCCTGGGGTGGATTTCAGCCTGCGACAGCACGGCGGTCTGGGCCCGGAACCGTTCCACCAGGGACCGCACGAACGGACGAATGGCCGCGGAGGTGACCAGCACCGGCGCCTCGCCTTCGCGCGCGGCGCGCTCGAAGGCCTCGCGCACGGCGGTCATGAACTCCGACAGTTTCGAGGGCTGCATTGCGAGGCTGCGCTCCTCGCCCTGGCCGATGATCGACTCGGCGAAGGCCTGCTCCCATTTCGCCGACAGCGCGATCAACGGCAGATAGCCGGCGTAGGAGGTGTTTTGCGCGCAGATCTGGCGCGCGAGGCGCGCGCGGACGTGCTCGACCATCGTCGCCGGATTGCGCGAGAAGGCGAGCGAATCCGCAATGCCTTCGAGGATGGTGGAGAGGTCGCGGATCGAGATGCGCTCGGCGAGCAGCAGCTGCAGCACGCGCTGGATGCCGGAGACCGTGACCTGGCCCGGAACGATGTCCTTGACCAGCTCGCTCTGCTCCTTCGGCAGCTCCTTGAGCAGCTTCTGCACCTCGCCATAGGACAACAGGTCCGACATGTTGGCCTTGAGCAGCTCGGTGAGATGGGTCGAGAGCACGGTCGCGGCGTCGACGACGGTGTAGCCCTTGAGCGAGGCCTCCTCCTTGAGGCTGGCGTCGACCCAGGTTGCGGGCAGGCCGAAGGTCGGCTCGGTGGTGTGGATGCCGGGCACCTGCACCTGGCTGCCGCCGGGGTCCATCACCATGAACTGGTTCGGCCAGATCTTGCCGGTGCCGGCGTCGACCTCCTTGATCTTGATGATGTAGGTGTTGGCCTCGAGCTGGACGTTGTCGAGGATGCGCACCGCCGGCATCACGAAACCCATCTCGATCGCGAGCGAGCGGCGCAGCGCCTTGATCTGTTCGGTGAGGCGGTCGGTGCCGTCGGGGCCGTTGACCAGCGGCAGCAGCGCATAGCCGAGCTCGATCTTGAGGTCGTCGATCTTGAGCGCGGCCGAGATCGGCTCTTCCGCCGCGGCAGCGCCAGGCGCACCCGGCGTTCCCGGAGCGGGTGCGGCCATGGCGGCCTGCTCGGCCTTGACGGCGGTTCTCTTGTGGTTGCGGGCGTGCCAGGCCAGCGCGCCGGCGCCGGCGCCGAGCGCGAGGAAGGGAATGGTCGGAATGCCCGGCAGCGCCGCCAGCACCAGCATCACCGCCGAGGACATCGCCAGCGCCTGCGGATAGCCGGAGAACTGCTTCATCAGCGCCTTGTCGGCAGCGCCGGAGACGCCGGCCTTGGAGACGAGCAGGCCGGCCGCGGTCGAGACGATCAGCGCCGGCACCTGGGTGACGAGGCCGTCACCGACCGTCAGCAGCGTGTAGCTGCGCCCCGCATCGGCAAAGGACATGCCCTGCTGCGCGACGCCGATGATCATGCCGCCGACGACGTTGATGAAGACGATCAAGAGGCCGGCGATGGCATCGCCGCGGACGAACTTGGAGGCACCGTCCATGGCGCCGAAGAAGCCGCTCTCGTCCTCCAGCTCCTTGCGCCGCTCCTTGGCGACCTTCTCGTCGATCAGGCCGGCGGAGAGGTCGGCGTCGATCGCCATCTGCTTGCCGGGCATGGCGTCGAGGTGGAAGCGCGCGGCGACTTCGGCGATGCGGCCCGAACCCTTGGTGATGACGACGAAGTTGACGATGATCAGGATGGCGAAGACGATGATGCCGATGACGAAATTGCCGCCCATCACGAAGTTGCCGAAGGCCTCGATGACGTGACCGGCCGCAGCCGTGCCCTCGTGCCCGTGCGACAGGATCAGCCTGGTCGAGGCCATGTTGAGCGACAGGCGCAGCATGGTCGAGATCAAGAGGATGGTCGGGAACGCCGAGAATTCGAGCGGCGCCTGGATGAACAGCGACGTCATCAGGATCAGGATCGACAGCGTGATCGAGATCGCCAGGAACAGGTCCAGCACGATCGCGGGCAGGGGCAGGATCAGCACCACCAGGATGGTGAGGATGCCGAGCGCCAGCGCGATGTCGCCGCGCTTGAGGACGGTGACGATGTCGTTGAGGGAGGGGATGCCGGGCTTGGCGTTGCCTACGCCCTGTCCCGCGGTGACGTCGACCATGGTAGCTGCCTCCCCGCGCGACTGCCGTCCGCGCGCCCCAAACGTCTGCGCGGCGGCCGAAGGGCCGCCGTTCCGAAAGTGAGGCACCGCACTGGCGTCCACGGGGTTCCTCCCGTTCTACGCGGCCGACGACACTCGACTTCACCCGGCAATTTTTGCCCGGTGTATGGTTAGCAAAGGGTTAACGGGGGGAGGGAAGGGGGATTATCGTGTCTCACTTCAGGGGTGCATGTCACCGTAATCCTCGGCTTCTGCGTCACCGACTAAGTCGGGCCTGGAGATTCGTCACACTCACCTGCCAATCGCGTAAATTCTTTGCGCCTCCTTCTCGCATCAGTTCTTGCGCCCCCGAATCCTTAAGGATGCGATCGACAGCTCTGACCGCAGAGTCTATGAGGTCCCGATTCGCATCTATCGAATGGAGCGCCGCCCATTTTCTACTTGGGGCAGGTAAATGGGCTGCTGGGTTGCCCATCATCGCCGCAACCAATTCGGCGGCAGCTAAAGCGCGCGAAGCTGTCTCGTCACCGATAGTCGATACAGGGCTTAAAGCGGCGTCGAGAGCACTACGAATCGACTCCACACTGCCGTTAGGAACAATCTGGTCCAAGAGATCTGATGCATTGTCATTGGAAAGCGTATCAGCGGCCCAGCCACCGCTTGAGACTGGGGCAGGGCATAGAAGAACGGCACAACAGGCAATCAGCATGGCAAAGCCGCCGAGCCGCTTAGGCTTGGAAGTGCTATGTAGCTTCATAGTCGGAAATCAGTTCTTCCAGCAACTTGCGCTCTTCAGGAGACTTTTCAGTCGGGTCGTGTAGCACGTTGCGGACCAGATAATATTCGGTCTCGTTCTTGATCTGGCCTCGCTTTACAATCTTTGCGTAGCTTTTCGAATATCGTCTCCGCAGTTCAGAGAGCGTGACAATGCCGCGACTGCGAAGCTGGGAGTCTAGTTTCTCGACCTCCTTATGGTCAAAACGTAACGACATTTCCACGCAATCGTTGATCGCTTGGCGGAGCCCTTTGAGAGCCATCTTCATGCTCTTTTTCTCTAGCGCTTCAAGGCTGGCTATGGGCTGTCTGTCCGGCGGCAGACCCTCAGCCTTGAGATATCGCTCAGCATAAAATGAAAGAAAATCTTTCATTCTCGCATATTTCAATTCAGGTTCGTCTTGCATCCCAACCATCCCTCACTGTCCACGAGCCCCAGGGGAGTTGTCTGGCAAAGCTCCAAATAGATTGATTGATTGCTGGATGTAGTACGATCTGAGTGGGTTCATATTCGATATGCCGTTGATCATGTTTCTCTAATTACGGTGACAGTGCACTAAATATTTTTCCCGTCTTCCTCCACGGCGGGCTTCGGCCCGCGCTTGGCTGGCTTGAGGATGCGCCCGGTCTGACGTTCGATGCGGGCGAGAAAGCGGCTGTCTCCAAGCGGGCGGCCGATGCTCTCGGCTGAACGCAGCGCACCGAACAGATCGGCTTCGGGTTCGGTTGCCAGCAGAAGGGAGAACTCGGGAAAGCGATCGCGGACCGGCGCCAATGCGGTCAAGCCGTCGTCCTTGCCCCGCAAATGCGCAGTCGTCGTTCCGGGGCGCCCGCAGGGCGAACCCGGAATCCATCGGGCGGCGGAGTTGGTGGATGAATGGATTCCGGGCTCGCGCCAAGCGGCGCGCCCCGGAATGACAGCGGGCCCTCTACTTCGCCTTCTCCATCTTCGTCACCGTGTAGCCCGACGACGCCTCCTCGGCTTCGAAGGTCACCTTGTCGCCGACCTTCACCTGCTTGAGCATGGCCGCGTCCTTGACCCGATAGACCATGGTCATGGGGTCATCCATGCCGAGGCTCTTCGCCGGTCCGTGCTTGAGCGTGATCTTGCCGGCGCCTTCGTCGATCTTCTTGACCTCGCCGCTGATCGAGGCCCCGGCCGCCAGCGCGCCGGTGGCAACGCTTGCCGCCAGCGCCAGCGCGGCGGTAAGTTTGATGATGCGGTTCATGTGGATCTCCTTTCGCGTTACTTGACGGTGACGTGACCGATCATGCCGTTGTCGCGGTGATCGGGGATGAGGCACGAATATTCGAACGTGCCGGGCTTGCTGAACTTCCAGAGGATCTCGGCCGTCTTGCTCGGGGCAAGCCGCACTGCATTGGGATCGTCGTGCTCCATGTGCGGATGCTTCTTCATCTCATCCGCATGCGCGAGATTCTCTTTCGTCGTCGCGAGCAGGAATTCGTGGTCCTCCTTGCCGACATTGCGCAGCACGAAGCGGATCTGCTCGCCGCGCTTCACCTCGATTTTTGCCGGCGTGTAGTCCATCTCGTTCAGCAGGACTTCGACGGTGCGTGCCGGCTTCTTGGGATCGCCGGGCTCGCCGGCCGAATAGTTTTCGTGCCCGTGCTTGTCGTGAGCAAAGGCCGGTGCGGTCGAAAGCGCGGCCAGCGCGAGGGCGAGCTTGATCGTGGTCTTCATCGTTATCTCCAGTTGGTGGTTCATCGAAACGCTCACATCTTGTGCTTCATCGGCGGGCTGCCGGGTTTTTGCCGGGCTGGTTCGGCGGCCGGCGCCGTGACCTCGTAGGCGACGGTGCCTTGCGGGAACTTGTACGGGCCGGGATCGCGGTAATCGTCGCGCGCGAGGTCCTCGCGGATCTTCATCACCGTGAACATGCCGCCCATCTCGATCGGCCCGAACTGGCCGGTGCCCGTCATCATCGGCAGCGTGTTGTCGGGCGCGGGCATCTCCATGTTCCCCATCGCCATGCCGGTCGAGCCCATGGCCATGCCGTCAGGCGCGAGCTTGCCGACGGCCTTGGCGAGATCCTTGCGCGACACGCCGATCAGGTTGCGCACGTCGTGTCCCATCGCGTTCATGGTGTGGTGCGACTTGTGGCAGTGGAACGCCCAGTCGCCGGGATTGTCGGCGAGCACGTCGAGCACGCGCACCGCGCCGACCGGAACGTCCGTCGTCGTCTCCGGATATTGCGCGCTCTCCGGAACCCAGCCGCCGTCGGTGCAGGTCACCGCAAAACTGTGGCCATGCAGATGGATCGGATGATTGGTCATGCTGAGGTTGCCCATGCGCACGCGCGCCTTGTCGCCGAGCCTGACCGGCAGTGGATCGATCCCGGGAAACACCCGCGCATTCCAGGTCCACATGTTGAAATCGGTCATCTCGTTGACATGCGGCAGATAGGTGCCGGGGTCGACGCGATAGGTGCTCATCACGAACACGAAGTCGCGATCGACGGGCCGGAAATTCGGATCGCGCGGGTGCACGACGACCATGCCCATCATGCCCATCGCCATCTGCACCATCTCGTCGGAATGCGGGTGGTACATGAACGTGCCGCTCTTCTTCATCTCGAATTCGTAGACGAAGGTCCTGCCCGGCTCGATGTGCGGCTGGTTCAATCCGCCGACGCCGTCCATCCCGCTCGGGACGATCATGCCGTGCCAGTGCACGGTTGTGTATTCGGGCAGTCTGTTGGTGACGAAGATGCGGACCTTGTCGCCCTCGACGGCTTCGATGGTCGGGCCGGGCGATTGCCCGTTGTAGCCCCACAAATTCACCTTCATGCCTTCGGCGAACTCCCGCACCACCGGTTCTGCGACGAGATGGAATTCCTTCCAGTCGCCGTTCATGCGGAACGGCAGCGACCAGCCGTTCAGCGTGACCACGGGGCGATAATCCGGTCCGCTGATCGGATGCAGCGGCGGCTGCATCACCACCTTGTCCATGGTGGGTGCTTCCGGAATCGAAGCGGCCTGCACGCGGCCTTGAATAGCCGACGCGCCGGCAAGCGCGGCGCTCCCCAGAAATCCTCGGCGGGAAAACATCCTGGCCTCCATCTCAGTGGCCGCCGCGATCGGCAGGTGCTGCCGCGGCGATGGTGGTTGGATTGTCGCTGACGGCCGCCGGCGCGCCGCCGCCATTGACGGCGGTCTGCAAGTCGGCCTGGGCGAGGAAGAAGCTCTGCCTGGCGTCGATCGCGCCGCGCAGCGACGCCAGACGTTGCCGCGCCTCGGTGAGCAGCGCGAAGATATCGACCTGCATGCTGGAGAAGCGCAGCTGCATCTCCTCGGTGATGATCTTGCGCAAGGGGATGATCTCGCGCTGGTAGTGGCTCGCGATGTCGTAAGTGGAGCGATAGGCACGATAAGCATCGCGCGCCTCGGAGCGCACATTCACGGCGCGCTCGCTCAAATGGTTGAAGGCAAAGTTGTAAGTCTCGGCTGCCTGACGCACGCGCACCTCGCCGCCGTCGAAGATCGGGATCTGGAACTGCACGTCGAAGCCGCGTTCGCGGAACGGCGGCCCTTCCGGATCCCGAGTGCGGCGGGAAATGCCGGCAATATCCAGCAGCGTCACGAAACGCGTCGCCTCGGCGAGGTTCAGCGACTTCGCCAGCGCCGTCAGCTCCAGCCGCGCGATCTGCAGGTCGATGCGATGGGCGACCGCATCGGCCTCGATGGAGGGCAAGGCCAGCGGCCGGCGCGGCAGCGAGGGCAACGCGTTGGGCAAGCGGAAGTCGAGACCCTCGTCCCACAGACCCATCAGGCGCGCAAGCCTTTCGCGCGTGCTCGCCGCGGTCTGCCGCGCGGTGGCGAGGTCGGCAGTGGTCTCGGCGTAAAACACCTGCTCGCGCGCCTGGTCGAGCTTGTTGAGCGAGCCGGTCTCGCCGAGCTTGACCGCGAGCTGCGCGGTCGATTCCGCCGTCGCCTTCGCGTCGGTCAGCAGCACCACCATCTCGTTGGCGGCAACAGTGCGGATGTAGGCGCGGCGCACGTCGGCGGCGAGTCGCAGCGTCGCCAGGGCAGCGCGCAATTGCGCTGCCCTGAAACGGTCACGGGCGATGTCGGAGCGGAACGGCAGGGTGGCAAGCGCGAGGATGTCGCCGACCACCTGGCGCTCGATCTCGCTGGCGCCATTGCCTGATATCCGCGATATCGAGAACACCGGGTTGGGCGGCAGGCTCTGCTCGACCAGATCGGTCTCGGCCAGCGCCAGCTCGTCATAGGCGGCCTGCAGCCCCTTGTTGTTGAGCAGCGCGATCTGCACGGCAGCGTCTGCGCTGAGCGTCCGCGACAGCAATTGGCGAACGCGCGCCTCGACCGCGCCGGTGCCTTCGGCCGTTCGCACAAAGGCGACGTCCTTGTTGATGGTCTGGTTCGTCAGATCCGAGACATCAGTCATGCCGCTGTCGGGCGAGAACGCGGCGCAGCCGGAAACGCTGAGCGCAGTGAGGACGAGCAGGCCTCGCGCAAGATGGCGTGTCATGGCGCGCTCCTACCGGTCTTGCTTCGGCTGCGGCGTCACCGCATCGTTGCGGCCGCGCCACGGCGCCGGCGTCGCAGGCCGCAGGCTGGTATAGGGCGCGATGGTCGAGCGATAGCCGATGCGCGCCACCTTCGCCGCCGGAGCGGCGGGGTCGGCACTGGCGATCGGTGTCGTTGCCGGCATGCAGCCGGAGAGCGACAGCGCGGCAAGGGCGAGCAGCAGCCGATTCAATCGAAAATATCGTCGATCCACCGCAGATGCGGCGGACTTCGCCCCGGAAAGCGTAAACATGACCTGTCCTTGATCTGGAGACCACAGGTTCGCGCGCGCAGAAGCGCGCTCGGCCCGAAATCGTCGCGTCAGATCAAGCGATGGGGGGACGGTAGTGCTGGGGTGGTGCCGCGCCGTGCAGGCTGGGGACGATCTCGGGTGCGCAGGCGGAGACGGGCAGAAGCGGCTTGGCGACATCAGGCAGATCGGCGGGCAGCGCGCTGACGCACATCATCGCGCAGCACGGGCCCACTGTTCCCTTGCCGTCGTGGTGATGCTGTGCGGGCGCGTCCTTCGCCGCGGTCTGGTGATGAGCGTGGGTTGCCGCATGCGCGTGCGACGTATCGCCGTGCACATGGTTCGTCGGCATCTGGTGATGCGCCGGCACGAGATCTGCGAGGCGCGCGTCGTCAAGGCAGGGCGCAGGGCCACCGCCCCAGGCAAGGCTTGCGGCCGGCGCGAGCACGCAGAACAGATAGGCGAGGGCGATGATCCGCCCCACCCTGATCCGCAACGATCGCGTCAATCGCAACAACATTCTGCCGACTCCGCGCGGCAATGTTGCACACGCTGATTGCAAACTAATGGCAAAAGGCGCATTCGCCAAGCTCTTCCTACCGCAGCGCACCGCGCATGCCCAATATCGCGCCACGATGCTTGACCATGTGGCGAACCGCGGGTCATGGTCCGGCCCGTGCACGCGCCAAATCATCCAGGACAAACACCTGCGTCCTTCACCCCTGACTCCCGTCAGGCCTGGGTGCGCCTGGTCATTGCCCTTGTGATCGGCTCGATCGGCGCCGTCGGCATGTGGGCGGTCGTGGTCGTGATTCCCGTGGTGCAGACCGAATTCGGCGCCACGCGCGGCGCGGTGTCGCTGGCTTTCACCCTCATGATGTTCGGCTTCGGGCTCGGCGGCGTGATCGCCGGCAAGATCACCGACCGGTTCGGCATCGTGCCGGCGATGGCGATCAGCATCGCCTTCCTCGGCGTCGCCAATGTGCTCGCGGGTCTGTCGACCCAGCTCTGGCAGTTCGTAGCGGCTTATTTCTTGATTGGGCTCGGCACCTCCGCGACCTTCGCGCCGCTGATGGCGGAAGCCTCGCATTGGTTCGAGCGCTATCGCGGATTAGCGGTGACCATCGTCGCCAGCGGCAATTATGTAGCGGGAACAATGTGGCCGCCGATCGTGAGCTGGGGCACGCAGGAGATCGGCTGGCGCTACACCCATATCGGCATCGGCATCGTCTGCGCCAGCCTGATGGCGGTGCTCGTGCTGATCCTGCGCGCGCAGATGGGCAACGACCATCTTCGCGATCATGCCAACGCACCGCCGCCGCGGGTCGATCTCAAGTTGTCGACCAACACTCTGACGGTGCTGCTCTCGATTGCCAGCATCTCCTGCTGCGTGGCGATGGCGATGCCGCAGGTGCACATCGTCGCCTATTGCGGCGATCTCGGCTACGGCGTCGCGCGCGGCGCCGAGATGCTGTCCTTGATGATGGGCTGCGGCATCATCAGCCGCATCGGCTCGGGCTATCTCGCCGACAAGATCGGCGGCATCCGCACGCTGCTGGTGGGATCGCTGGCGCAGGGATTTGCGCTGGTGTTCTATCTGTTCTTCGACAGCCTCACCTCGCTGTATCTGATCTCCGCGATGTTCGGCCTGTTCCAGGGCGGCATCGTGCCGAGCTACGCCATCATCGTGCGCGAGGCGATGCCGGCGAGCGAGGCGGCGACCCGCGTCGGCATCGTGATCTTCGCCTCCGTGTTCGGCATGTCGTTCGGCGGCTGGGTGTCCGGCGTCATCTTCGATGCCACCGGATCGTACGCCGCGGCATTCGCCAATGGCGTGGCGTGGAATGCGCTGAACATCGGCATCGTCGTGCTGCTCTTGATCCGCTCGCGGATGGGCTCGGTCAAGACCGGCCCGGGTTTTGCCACCTAAACGGACTGTCCTGCCTTCAGCAGCGAGCAGCCGGTGATCTTGTAGCTGCCGTCGCCCTGCTGCTCGAGCGTGTAGAGCGCCTCCCAGGCCTCGCCATTGGCATCGATGATATGGACGCGCTGGGCGATCCAGCCGCCATCGATCTTGCTCTCGCCAAATTCGAAACTCTTGTGACGATAGACCGGCGCGTAACCGCTCTGCACCATGGACATGAAGATGTCGGGTGCAGGAAAGATCTCCTTGATCGAAGGTGCCGCATAGGAATAAGCCGCCGTCGCATCGTCGCGAACGAAGGCCTGCTCCTGGGCGCGGATGACGCTTTGGGCGGCCGCGACATCGCCGGCGCGTGCGGCGAGGAGACTAAGGGCAATCGTGAAGGCGACGACCAAGACTGCGATGCGCATGACAGGCTCCGCGTCGATATCCCGGCGGAGGCGATGCTAACACATCTCCGCGCCTACCGCTTCCGCCTCGGTGCCGGCTTCGTCGTCCTGGCCGCGCGCACCTTGGCCTTGCCGGCCGGCTGCACGCGCAAGCCGTCGACGAACACGTCGAGCAGGCGCAGCGCCGTCGCCTGCCAGCCGGGCTGATCGTGCACGTAGCACATGCCGAAGAAGGCGCGCAGCAGATCCTCAGGGCTGATGTCGGCGCGCATCTCGCCAGCTGCGACCGCGCGCTCGAGCAGCGAGCCGATCGCCTTGGTCAGACGCTCGAAGGAGAAAGCATGCAGCTCCGACCCGCTCTGCACCGCCAGCGCCAGCGCTGCCATCATCCCCTTCTTGGTCGCAACAAACTCGACCCCTGAGTGCAACCAGCGCCGCAGCGCCTCGACCGGGTCCTTTTCATTCTTCAGTTGCTCGGCCAGCTCGCTGAGCTGCTCGACCTCGCGCCGGTACACCGCCTCGAACAGATCCTCGCGCGTCGGAAAATGGCGGTAGAGCGTGCCGATGCCGACGCCGGCGCGTTTTGCGACGGCCTCCAGGCTCGCTTCGGGGCCGCCGGCGCTGAACACGGCCTTGGCCGCTTCGAGCACGCGCTCGCGATTGCGCACGGCGTCGGCGCGGGGCTTTCGGGCCTGGTCGGTGTGGTCATCCATGCCGCGCAATGTAGATCACGAATTGGTTAGATTGAACCCTCGCCGGACCCGTGCAGGGCTGCATCGCGTTGGTCGCGCAGGGGCTTTTGACGAATTCCAGATATTTCCGAGCGGCTCTTGTTAAACGGAGGCTGCCTCCGTATCTTCGATCGGGCGTCGGCCGCATCATCTTCGGGCGGCGCGGTATCGACGGCGGCCACGGCGGTGGCGCGCTGCACGACGACTCATGTCCATTTCTGATCGGAGCCTTGTATGAACCACTCCATCAGCCTCACCGTGAACGGTGCGCGGCGCGACTTCGTCCTCGACGATCCGCGCGTTACGCTGCTCGATCTCTTGCGTGAGCGCCTCCATCTCACCGGAACCAAGAAGGGATGCGACCGCGGCCAGTGCGGCGCCTGCACCATTCTCGTCGACGGCAAGCGCATCAACTCGTGCCTTGCGCTCGCCATCAGCCACGACGGCGCCGACATCCTCACCATCGAAGGCGTCGCACGCGGCGACCAGCTTCATCCCGTGCAGGCGGCCTTCATCGCCAATGACGGCTTTCAGTGCGGCTTCTGCACGCCCGGCCAGATCATGAGCGCGATCGGCATGATGCGCGAAGGCCAGGCCGGCAACGATCCCGAACGCGTCCGCGAATGCATGAGCGGCAATCTCTGCCGCTGCGGCGCCTATGCCGGCATCGTCGATGCCGTGCTGGAAGCGCAGGCCGGCATGGACGAGACCAATCAGAGGCGCTCCGCATGAAACAGTTCGATTATGTCAGGCCCGGCACGATCGCCGAAGCCGTCGCCGCCGCGGCCCGGCCGGGCGCCGTCTATCTCGCAGCCGGCACCAACCTGCTCGATCTGATGAAGGGCGGCGTCAGCCGTCCGGATCGTCTGGTCGACGTCACGCATCTCAATGGACTCGATGGTATAGAGACTCTCGCAGACGGTGGCTTGCGTATCGGCGCGCTCGTCAACAACGCCGATCTCGCGCACAATGCCGAATTCGCGAGATCCTATCCTGCGGTGGCCGAAGCGCTGCTCTCCGGCGCGTCGGCTCAATTGCGCAATGCCGCCACCGTCGGCGGCAATCTGTTGCAACGGACACGCTGTGCATATTTCTACGATACCGCCAGCCGCTGCAACAAGCGCGAGCCGGGCTCCGGCTGCGACGCCCGCGACGGCGAGAATCGAAGCCATGCCGTGCTCGGCTGGAGCGAGAGCTGCATCGCCACGCATCCGTCCGATTTCTGCGTGCCCCTGGTCGCGCTCGACGCGGTCGTGGAGATCGAGGGCAGCAACGGCCGGCGCGAGATCGCGCTCGACGCGCTGCACCGCCTGCCCGGCGATACGCCCGGGCGCGAGTCCGTGCTCGAGCCCGGCGATCTCATCGTCGCGGTGCGCCTGCCGCCCGCCGCGCGCGGCTTTGCCGCGCATGCGCGTTATCTCAAGGTCCGCGAGCGCACCTCCTATGCCTTTGCCCTGGTCTCGGCCGCCGCCGCGCTGCGGATCGAGAACGGCAGAATCGCGGAGGCGCGGCTTGCGCTCGGCGGTGTTGCCGCAAAGCCCTGGCGCGCTCGCGCAGCAGAGGACGTGCTTGGGAATGTTGCGCCCACCCCAGACGCGTTCCAGGAGGCGGCCTGGCGTGCGCTCGAGGGCGCAAAACCGTCCGGCGACAACGCTTTCAAGATCGAGCTCGCGCGCCGCATCGTCGTGCGCGCGCTGCTACTCGCCGCCGCCGGTACGCCTGCGCGTATCCCCGCGCTGCCGGCCTCTCCCTTTGCCTCGATCTCCGGAGCCATCCATGCCTGAGCTCAATTTGACCAGCGCTCCCGCCCATCTGCGGCACGGCTCGAATATCGGCCAGCCGCTGACCCGCCGTGACGGCATCCTCAAGGTCACGGGGCGGGCGACTTACGCCGCCGACAATCATCCACCCGGGATGCTGTTTGCGGTGATGGCCGTTTCGAGCATCGCGCGTGGCCGCGTGACCTCGCTCGATGTCGCGGCCGCCAAGCGCCATCCCGGCGTCGTCGACGTCATGACGCCCGACCACAAGCCACAGCTCGCGATCGACCCCGAGATCAAGACCAATCCGTTTGTGTTCCGGATGGAGGTGTTGCAGAGCAATGAGGTTCGCTACGCCAATCAGCCGATCGCGGTCGTGATCGCGGAAACGCTCGAAGCCGCGACCGAAGGCGTTGCCTTGCTGGCGCCTCGCTATGATGAACTGCCCCCGCTGGTCGGGCTCGATGCCGGGGAGACCTTCGTGCCGCCCGTCGTCGGCGTCGGCAATCCGAGCGAACATCATCACGGCGACGTCGAGGCGGGTCTTGCCGCTGCCGAGAAGCGGATCGACGCGACCTACGAGACGCCGCCGCAATATCACAACGCGATGGAGCCGCATGCGATCGTCGCCTCCTGGGATGGCGACCGTCTGCAGATCGACATGCCGACCCAGGGCTTGATGCTGTCGCTGGCGCGCATCGCCGAATTGTTCGGCATCGCGCAAGACAAGATCCACATCCGAAGCCCGTTCCTCGGCGGCGGCTTCGGCTCCAAGGGATTGATGACCGGGCCGCCAACGCTCGGCATCATGGCGGCAAAACTCGTCGGCAGGCCGGTGAAGCTGGTGCTGCGCCGTGAGCAGATGTACGGCCCGGTTGGCCATCGTGCGCCGACGCGTCAGCGCCTGCGCATCGGTGCCGACGGGGAGGGACGCCTGACCGCGCTCGATCATCACGCCAGGACCGTGTCGAGCACGTTCGACGATTTCTACGAGCCCGCGGCCGATGCCTCGCACACGCTCTATGCGGCGGCTGCGATCCGCACTTCGCACGATGCCGTGCGCGTCAACACCGGCACGCCCCTCTTCATGCGCGCGCCGGGGGAGGCAACGGGCTCGATCGCGCTCGAGAGTGCGATCGACGAGATGGCCTGGGCCTGCGGCATCGACCCGCTCGCCTTCCGCCTGAAGAACTACGCCGAGGTCGAGCCGATCTCGGGCAAGCCGTTCTCGTCCAAGGCACTGCGTGCCTGCTACGAGCAGGGTGCGGCGCGGTTCGGCTGGGCGAAGCGCTCGCTCCAGCCGCGGCAGATGCGCGACGATGACGGTCTTCTGGTCGGCTGGGGCGTGGGCACCGCGACCTTCCCGGCGCTGATGTTCCAGGCCGAAGCGCGCGCGGCGATCCGCCGCGACGGCTCGGGTGTCATGGAGATCGGCGCGCATGACATGGGGCAGGGCGCCTGGACCGCGCTGGCCCAGATCGCGGCCGATGCCGTCGGCCTCGATGTCGACCGTGTCGAATTCAAGGCCGGCACGTCCGACCTGCCCGATGCCGGCATCGCCGGCGGCTCGGCCCACACCGCGACGGCCGGCAGCGCGATCCATAGCGCCGGCGCGGCCGTGATCGCAAAGCTCGCCGATCTCGCCACCAATGATGAGCGCTCGCCACTGTTCGGCGCCGGCAATGCCGGCGTGATCGCGCGGGACGGCAGGCTGATCCGTCGCGACGACGAGAGCCGCGGCGAGAGCTATGCCGAGATTCTCGCGCGCGCCGGCGTCGCCGAGGTCGAGGCTCGCGGTACCGGCGCGCCGAATCCGGCGGCGATGGAGGAATATGCCATGCATGCCCACGGCGCGGTGTTCGCCGAGGTGAAGGTCGATCCGGAGCTCGGCCAGGTCCGCGTCACCCGCATGGTCGGCGCCTTCGCGGCGGGACGGATCGTCAATCCGCGCATGGTGCAGAGCCAGCTGTGCGGCGGCCTGATCTGGGGCATGTCCTTCGCGCTGCACGAGGAGGCCGTCACCGACCGCCGCAGCGGCCGGATCATGAATGCCAATCTCGGCGAGTACCACATCCCGGTGAATGCCGACGTGCCGCCGCTCGACGTCATCACGGTCGAGGAGCACGATCCGCACGTGAATGCGCTCGGCATCAAGGGCGTCGGCGAGATCGGCATCACCGGCAGCGCCGGCGCGGTCGCCAATGCCGTCTGGCATGCGACCGGCGTGCGCGTCCGCCGTTTCCCGATCCGGATCGAGGAGTTGCTGACGCAGCGTTGAGGGACAAGGCGGGACGAGATCTTCTCGCTCCGCCGCGTTTCGCTAATGCAGCTTCTTGCGGAGCGCCCTGAGCGCCTCGCGCTGCATCTCGATGTAGTCGGCGATGGCCTTGCGCAGCTCGCGCGAATGGAGCTTGTCGGCATCGCGCTGGACTTCGTCGAGCGCGGCTTCTGCATTGGCGAGCGTGATCTTCATCTGCGAGTCCTGTTACGAAGCGGCCCCGGAGTGCCCAAGGAATTCTCACGTATCCGGCCAACCTCAGCACCTCAACGCCAGGCTGCCCGGCACGGTTCGTAATATGTAGCGGCTTGGTTCGCGGAAATTGAGGTGGCTCAATATCCGTAAGATATCGGTGGTTCCGTAAGATCCCCCTCAGAACGTCGGCGGCGTGCAGGCGGAGATCACCTCGCACGGCTTGCCGCCGACGCAGCGGAAGCGATGCGGGCGGCGGCTCTCGAAATAATAGGCATCGCCGGGATTGAGGATGCGGCGCTCGTCCTCGACGGTGACTTCGAGCTTGCCCGAGATCACGATGCCGCCTTCCTCGCCGTCGTGGACGAGATGCACGCGTCCGGTGTCACTGCCGGGCTCGTAGCGCTCCTTCAGGATCTGCAGGCTGCGGCCGAACAGATTGTCGCCGACTTGCCGATACGAGATCGGCTTCTTGCCGACCTCGGTCAGCTCCTCGGCGCGGTAGAAGATCTTGCGCCTCGACTCCGGCTCCAGCGCGAAGAACTCGGCGAGCCCCATCGGGATGCCGTCGAGGATGCGCTTGAGCGCGCCGACCGAGGGATTCATCTGGTTGGATTCGATCAGCGAGATCGTCGAATTGGTGACGCCGGCACGTTTGGCCAGCTCGCGCTGCGACAGCTTGTGGCGCGCCCGGATGAATCGTAGCCGTCCACCGATGTCGACGCTCATAGCCCAAGCCCTGTTGCAGGTGTTGCGGATCGCGCAAATATGGACCGGCGGCCCCAGTTAAATCAATGGCTTGCAGATCACCAGAAAAGGACTTGTTGCGGCTTCGAAGCCGTGGCTCTGCTGGCCCGTCAGCAAAGGAGCGCGGCCGTGACCCTTCATCAGATTCCGAACACCATCAAGACCGACTCGTTCTGGATGCCGTTCACCGCCAACCGGCAGTTCAAGAAGGCGCCGCGCCTGTTCTCCTCGGCCGAGGGCATGCACTACACCACCGTCGACGGCCGCAAGGTGATCGACGGCTCCGCCGGCCTCTGGTGCGTCAATGCCGGCCATGGCCGCAAGCAGATCGCCGCCGCGGTCGAGCGGCAGCTGATGACGCTGGACTTCGCGCCCTCGTTCCAGATGGGCCATCCGCTGGCATTTGACTTCGCCGAGCGCCTCGCGGAGATCGCGCCGAAGGGACTCGATCGCGTCTTCTTCACCAACTCCGGCTCCGAGTCGGTCGACACCGCGCTCAAGATCGCGCTCGCCTACCATCGCGCCAACGGCCAGTCGAGCCGCACCCGTCTGATCGGCCGCGAGCGCGGCTATCACGGCGTCGGCTTTGGTGGCACCTCGGTCGGCGGCATGGTCGCCAATCGCCGCGCCTTCGCGACCCTGCTGCCGGGTGTCGATCACATCCGCCACACCCACGATCTCACCCGTAACGCCTTCGCCAAGGACCAGCCCGAGCATGGCGTCGAGCTGGCCGACGATCTCGAGCGTCTGGTGGCGCTGCACGGCGCCGAGACCATTGCCGCCGTCATCGTCGAGCCGGTGCCGGGTTCGACTGCGGTGCTGCCGCCGCCGAAGGGCTATCTGCAGCGCCTGCGCGAGATCTGCGACAAGCACGGCATCCTCCTGATCTTCGACGAGGTCATCACCGGCTTCGGCCGCCTCGGCACGCCGTTCGCCGCCAACTTCTTCGGCGTCACGCCGGACCTGATGACGACGGCCAAGGGCATCACCAACGGCACCATTCCCTGCGGCGCGGTGTTCGCGAGCCGCAAGGTGCATGACGGCATGATGGTCGGCCCCGAGAGCCAGATGGAGCTGTTCCACGGCTACACCTATTCGGCGCATCCGACCGCCTGCGCCGCCGGCATCGCGACGCTCGACATCTACAAGGACGAAGGCCTGCTCACGCGCGGTGCCTCGATCGCCGAATACTGGCGCGACGCGCTGCATTCGCTCAAAGGCCTGCCGAACGTCGTCGACATCCGCAATTGCGGCCTGATGGGCGCGGTCGAGCTGGCGCCGCGCGACGGCGTCGTCGGCGCGCGCGGCTATGACGTCATGGTCGACTGCTTCAACACCGGTCTCTATCTGCGCATGAGCGGCGACAGCTTCGCGATGTCGCCCCCGCTGATCGTCGAGAAGAGCCACATCGATCAGATGGTCTCCATCCTCGGCGACGCCATCAAGAAGGTGGCCTGATAATTGCTCTCGCCGTTGCGAGTTGTTTCCTGGCAGCGGCGCGTGTGATGCCGCGGGAGTTTGACGAAGCGTGAAAGTTCTGATCCTCGGCAGCGGTGTCATCGGTGTCACCTCTGCCTACTACCTCGCTCGCGCCGGTCATGAGGTGACGGTCGTCGACCGTCAGCCGGAGCCGGCACTGGAGACCTCTTTCGCCAATGCCGGCGAGGTGTCGCCCGGCTATTCGTCGCCCTGGGCCGGCCCCGGCGTGCCGGTGAAAGCGGTCAAATGGCTGTTGATGAAGCACGGCCCGCTGGTGATCCGGCCGAAGCTAGATCCGGTCATGTGGGTCTGGCTGCTCAAGATGCTGCGCAACTGCACCAGCGCGCGCTATGCGGTCAACAAGAGCCGGATGATCCCGATCGCGGAATACAGCCGCGACGCCTTGCGCGACCTGCGCCGCGACATCGGCATCCAGTATGACGAGCGCTCGCAGGGGACGCTGCAGCTGTTCCGCCACCAGTCCCAGCTCGACGGCACCGGCGAAGACATCGCCGTGCTCAAGCAATATGGCGTGCCCTTCGAGGTGCTGAGCCGCGAGGGCTGCATCGCGGTCGAGCCGGCGCTATCAGGCGTCAAGGAAAAATTCGTCGGTGGATTGCGTCTGCCGCAGGACGAAACCGGCGACTGCCATATGTTCACGCAGTCCCTGGCCAAGCATGCCCAGGCGCTCGGCGTGCGCTTCCTGTTCAACACCGGCATCGATCGCATCGTCACCGAGGGCGCGCGCGTCAGCGGCGTCGTGACCAGCGCCGGCCTGTTGCAGGCGGACGCTTACGTGCTCGCGCTCGGCAGCTGGTCGCCGCGGCTGGTGGCGCCGCTCGGCATCGCGCTGCCGGTCTATCCGGTGAAGGGCTATTCGATCACGGTGCCGATCAAGGACGCCTCCGGCGCGCCGGAATCCACCGTGATGGACGAGAGCTACAAGGTCGCGATCACCCGCCTCGGCGACCGCATCCGCGTTGGCGGCACCGCCGAGATCTCGGGCTATTCGAGCAAGCTGTACGACGCCCGCCGCGCCACGCTCGATCACTCCCTCACCGACCTGTTCCCGCGCGGCGGCGATCTCGCCAAGGCAACGTTCTGGAGCGGTCTGCGCCCCATGACCCCGGACGGCCCGCCCGTGATCGGCCCGACCCAATACGCCAACCTCCACCTCAACACCGGCCACGGCACGTTGGGTTGGACCATGTCCTGCGGTTCGGGACGCGTGCTGGCCGACATGCTGTCGGGCAAGAAGCCGGAGATCGATGTGAGTGCGCTGACGGTGGAGCGGTACGCGCATCGGTTCGGGTAAGGCTCTATCCGTTCGTCATTGCGTGCGTAGCGAAGATTCCATGGGGAGTGGATAGCGACCAGGTCTGAGGCCAGACTGAGGGTTGCTGAATCCATTCAACCTGGAGACGACGATGTTGCTCGATCATCCTTCCGACGGACTGGCCGCTATC
>NZ_RDQF01000075.1 GCF_004114425.1 Bradyrhizobium vignae
ATCCTTGCTACAAGCGATCATTCCACAACCAACCATCCGTTGCTTTCGCCGCAGAAAGCGAGCGCTTGGGCGGCACCTGCGCGAGCCTCCTCGAATACGTCCGTATCAATCGATGCTCGCGCTACCTTAACGCCTATGCGGTCTTCCCTGCGCCTTAGAGGGTGGAGCGATCAAGCAAAGCTCGGGCGAATTGCGCCGCGAGAATGCGAAGGCTCGCCGTCCGCCTTGCTGTGGCGGCGTTCCCGTCGGCGGCGTGGGCGTGACCCCCCGATCAAGGGCCGGCCGGCGCGTGCGGATTGCCTTCAAAGAGAAAGGCGTAAATGCGCCCGTCGGCGCCCACATAGAGGCGGTCCTGCGTCGCGATCAACGTCTGGAAGCGTCGGAGGCCGCTCAAGGGCTCGCTGACAAAGATCGGTTCGCCCGTATCGCCGCGGAAGGCGTGGAGCCGGTTGTCGCCTTCGGCACCAAGCATCCACACGATCGGATTGGAATGGCCATCCGTGGTGGTCACAATGGGGGAGCCACGGCCGCGGAGCGCGCCGCACCAGGCCGTGGCCATCGCCGGCGGCGAGCCAGGCGTGATCTTCAAGACGGTCAGATCGTGACCTCGGCCAGGTTGCGGGCAACGCACTCCGGACGCCTGGAAGGCAACAAAGATGTCATCGCCGACGCGATAAGCCGCCGGCGAGGTGACGATCGACGACTGGGATACTGTCGCGGCAGCCAGCTGGCCGCCAACGCCGCCGAGACCAGTTCGATCGAGGAGATAAGCCTTGCCATCCTTCCCCAGCGCCAGAATCAGCGCGCGAGTACCGTCGGCGCCGGGAACGTCGAGAGGAATCGGATTGCTGCCGCCGAGATCCACATCGCCGGCATCGAGTGCCTTCCAATCCGATGGTGCAAAATAGTCCTTCTTGTCGTCACTGCGGCGCAAGTCGGGGCCAAGGTGGAACACGGCTTCGCCGTCGCTCCAGGTCTGCGCGCCGAGCGTATTTCCGGTCGCAAAGTAGATGTCGCGTCCGGAGACGCTCAGACCGCCTGGCGCCCAGATGCCGCCGCCTCGCGCACGCGTTTCGAAGCTGACGTGCTTGCCAGGTTCATGAAGGGAGATTCCGACCACCCAGCCGTGAAAGTTTCCGCAATCACCAAAATGGCCGCTAAAGGCGACATAGACAGTGCCGTCGAGCAACGTGAGTGCCGCGCGTTGGTTCTGAACGCTCGGATCGAAATGTCGTCCTGCCTTGTGCAGAAGGTCGGCCACATCGATCGGCCAGCCCGGGAGAACGCTGCCATCCCTCGTCGAAAGCGCGAACACCTCATGGCGCGGACCGTTTCCCCGCTCCACGGCAGCATCGAAATAGATGGCCTGGGCTGCCGCGTCGATTGCGGGCGTCCCGGTGATGCCGAGAGGGTCGATATTCCCGCACGGAAGCGACGAACGGCGCACGGGACGGCCGACCACGCGCCTCCACAATTCCTTACCGGTCGTTGCGTCGAAGGCCTGGACGACGTCATCCTCGGTGGCCACGAAGAGCATCCCGGTGCTCGCGTCAGGAGGACGCCAGTACAGCGGCTGAGCGTATATCGAGCCCGCGACACGGGCGTTGAAGGCGCGATCCAGCTGAACCGATCTGGCTTTCTCCCAGGAGAGCGCAGGAACGACGTACTGGCCGCTTCGGCTGTTGTCGCCATGATAGGTCAGAACGGAGCGCTCTTGGGCGCGGGCGGATGGCGGCAAGAGCGCAAGTGCAAATAGTCCCGCCATCAAGACAGGACGTGCAGTCATCGAAACAACGCGTCGGATATTCATGAGCGCCCAACAGCCACGTGCTGCTTCCGTTCCACCACCTGTGCGGAGCGAAAGGCGTTTCACTCTTGGGCTCATCTCACTCTTGTCATTCTTGGGCTCATCGAGCGCAGATTCAATCGCTCTTCGCGAGGACGTCGGCGACCTCGTACAGATGAGGATCGATATCGTCGGTGAGGCTTCCGAACTGACTCCAGGCTTTGCGAAACTCAGGTGACTGGTGCGCCGCCCGTAGAAGGTCACGGCTTTCCCATTGAATGTAGTTCACGATACGACGCCCATCGAGGCTGCGATGCAGGCTGACGGAAATGAATCCTGGCTGACGCTGCATGAAGCGAGCTCGCTCCCTCATGAGCGACAGCGCTTCGGCCTGCTTCTCCGGTTCGGCTTCGATGATGGTAATTTGCGTCACCGGCTGCCGGCCGATCTGGATCTGTGGCATGGCAATCTCCTTTCATGACACTATCGATCGATCTCCCCAAACACGATGTCCAGCGACCCGATGATCGCCGAGACGTCGGCGAGCAAGTGGCCGCGGCAGATTGGGTCCATCGCCTGCAGATGCGCGAACGAGGGGGCGCGGATCTTGCACCTGTAGGGTTGGTTGGTCCCATCGGAAACCAGATACACGCCGAACTCGCCCTTGGCGGGCTTGGGCCGCATCCGGCATGACCCGAGCGCCGGACGCCGCGCGAAGCTCATGTATGGCAGGCACCCGTCCCCTTGGACGTCTGCTGCGGAGCGCTGCAAGCCTGATCCGGTCCATTGGGGCGTCGGACCGGCAACGCGACCTGAGCCTTGGTCGTTCCTAAAGCTCCCGCAGCCTCCTCCGGCCCCTTGCGAGGAATTGTGTGGCCGCATCGTGTTCCAGCCGGAACTCAGGAACGCGTGCGTTTGCATTCCGTTGAGCAGGGTGCAGGGCAGACGGGTCGAGCACGATTGGCTGCGACATGGTTTCTGTTGCGACACAGGCGCGGAGGCGGAGGTTTCGGAAGACCCGCATCTGCTCGATTGCGAAGGCTCCGTGTTCGTCCTGATCGGCGCGCGCGTCGATCCCGAGCGCGCCTATGGGATCGATATCGAGACCGAACACGAGACGGCTCGCAATGCCGGCATCTTCCGCCAGCTCAAGATGTCGCCGCGCGAGCGTCCCATCGGCCCGCTGACAAGGGCGAATGGCAATAGGGCGGTACGTGGTCGGTTTTTCAGGTACTCCAACGAAGGAGATCGCACATGAACCGGACAGTCGAACTCCTGGCGCAAGGCCAGAGCTGCTGGATGGATGATCTCACCCGGCAAATGATCGATAGCGGCGATCTGGCACGACGGGTTGCCGAGGAAGGCCTGCGTGGCATCACCTCGAACCCCGCGATCTTCGAGAAGGCGGTCGCGGAAGGCGCGAATTACGACCAGGACATCGCTCGCGCTGCGATGGCGGGCCGGTCTCCGGTCGGCATCTACGAAGAGCTGATTACCACGGACGTCCGGAACGCCTGTGATATCCTGCGTCCGGTTTACGAGGAGACCGCAGGGGTCGACGGCTTCGTAAGCCTCGAAGTCTCGCCCCATCTCGCTCACGACACAGAGGCGTCGATCGAGGAGGCGCGGAGGCTATGGACACTGGTTGACCGGCCCAACCTGTTCATCAAGATTCCGGGCACTCCGGCAGGCGTTCCTGCCATCGAGCAGCTGCTGTTCGAAGGCATCAACATCAACATCACGCTGCTGTTCTCGATCGCGCGCTATGAAGCGGTGGCTGAGGCCTACCTGCGAGCGCTCGAACGGCGGCTCGAAGCCGGTCGGCCGATCGAGCGCATCGCCTCGGTCGCAAGCTTCTTTCTCAGTCGCATCGATGTGCTCGTCGATCGGCTTCTGGGACAACGCATCGTGCCCGATCGCCCACCTCCCGATCCTGATCCGCGCGCTCTCCTGGGCAAGATCGCGATCGCCAACGCCAAGCTTGCCTATCAGACATTCAGCCATATCGTGGCGAGCAATCGCTGGATGGCGCTCGCCGAGAAGGGCGCGCGGGTCCAGCGAATGCTATGGGCGAGCACCAGCACCAAGAATCCCGACTATCCGGACCTCATGTATGTCGAGCCATTGATCGGTCCGATGACCATCAATACGATGACGCGCAAGACGATCGCCGCGTTCCGCGACCACGGCACCGTAGAAGCCACAATCACGCACGGCGTGCAGAGCGCGCGGCGCATGATGGAAGATCTGGAGCGGCTCGGCGTGTCGCTAGATCTGGTCACGGCCCAGCTCGAGAACGACGCGGTCCAGAAGTTCATCGATCCGTTCGATTCGCTAATCAAGCAGTTCGCTGCCAAGGGTGAGCGCGCCGTGGCTTTCGGTGACGTGGACGATCTGCGGGCAGAGGCCCGGCGGCTGCGGCAATTGGTGATCCGCATGACGACGGAAGCGGGCTCGGGTCATCCCACCTCCTGCATGTCCTGCGCCGACATCGTGGCGGCGCTGTTCTTCCGCGAGATGCGCTGGGATCCGCACGATCCGGCCGCGCGCAACGTCGACACATTCGTTCTGTCGAAGGGCCATGCGGCGCCGATCCTGTGGGCGGTGCTGCACGAAGCCGGCGCCATCATCGAGGATCCGCTGTCGCTGCGGCGGATCGACAGCACGCTGGAAGGCCATCCGACCCCGCTCAACCCGTGGGTCAGGGTCGCGACCGGATCGCTCGGACAAGGGCTGGCAGCCGCCAACGGGCTCGCAGCGGCGAACCGCCTGGACCGCATCGACGCTCGCGTGTTCTGTCTGCTTGGCGATGGTGAATGCTCGGAAGGGTCGGTGTGGGAGGCCGCGCAGTTTGCTTCGCTCAATGGTCTTGCGAACGTGACGGCGATCGTCGACGTCAACGGTCTCGGCCAGAGCGAGGCGGCGCCCTATCACCACGACACCCGGGTGTTCGCGCGCCGGTTCGCGAGCTTCGGCTGGCGTACGATCGAGATCGATGGTCACGATATGACAGCGATCCTCGCGGCTCTGCGGGCTGCGCATGATGGCGGCCCGACCGCGATCATCGCGCGTACGATCAAAGGCAAGGGGGTCTCGTTCCTGGAAGGCGCTGATGGATGGCACGGCAAACCGCTCGATCGCGAACAGATGTCGCGGGCGCTCGAAGAATTGGGTGATGCGCCGCCTCCGCCGCCGCTCGAGGCGCATCGGGTCGGCCAGGTGGCAAGCCCGCAGCGCGTGACCGCGTCACGCTCCGCGCCCGCCTATCGGCTGGGCGACAAGGTGGCGACCCGCGAGGCGTTTGGACGCGCACTGGAGAGGCTCGGCGGTGAGGAACATGCGATGGTGGCGCTTGATGGCGACGTCAAGAACTCCACCGGAACAGAGGCGTTCGCGGCCCGATACCCGGAACGCTTCTTCGAGGGTTTCATCGCCGAGCAGAACATGCTCGGCGTCGCCCTCGGCCTCGCGGCGGCAGGCAAGATCCCATGTGCAGCGACGTTCGCCTGCTTCCTCACGCGCGCTTATGACTTCATCCGCATGGCGCAGTATTCACGGCCCGCCCATCTCGTGCTGTGCGGCAGCCATGCCGGCGTGTCGATCGGCGAGGACGGCCCATCGCAGATGGGCCTTGAGGACCTCGCCATGTTCCGTGCCCTGATCGAGAGTACGGTCTTGTATCCGGCAGACGCGGTCAGCGCCGAGCGGCTGACTGCAACGGCGGCGCGCACCAACGGCATCGTCTATATCCGGACCACGCGGCCGAAGACGCCGGTGATCTACTCCAATGCGGAGGAGTTTCCGATCGGCGGAGCCAAGGTGCTGCGCTCGTCGCTGCAAGACCGCCTCACTGTGGTCGCGGCCGGTATAACCGTACATGAGGCGTTGGCCGCTTCCGAGATGCTCGACGCACGTGGCATCTCGATCCGCGTGATCGACGCCTACTCGGTGAAACCCATCGATGTCGTCACGCTGTCCGCAGCCGCTCGCGATACCGAGGGGCTGATCGTCGTCGAGGACCACGCGATCGATGGTGGGCTGGGCGATGCCGTGTCGACCGCGGTCGGCTCGACCGCGCCGGTGCATCGGCTGGGGATTGCACGACTGCCGCGCTCCGGCACGAAAGACGAATTACTCGACAGGTACGGCATCTCACGTCGGTCGATCGAAGCGAAGGTCCTGCAGTTGGCTGCCTGACCACGCGTACCGAGCGCACTTGCTGCGATTGGAGCCAGTTCCTTGATGAGTCCCCCGCCATCCTGAAATCAGGGTCTGATCTGCGGTGTCTCGTGAACGGCAGTCCTGGTGTTCACAGTTGGCATTCCGTCCGACTGGAAGCCTCCACCGGCCATGTGCAACGTGTCCCCAATCAACCCAGCCGCGAAACCATGGTGTGCGAGTTGCATTCGCGGCAGGGTGCCCCACCGCCCCTTCTCCGGATCGTAGCTTTGAACGGCCCAGAACGCCTTTGCACCTTCCCAGTCCTGATATTCACCTCCCGCGACGTAAATTTTGCCGTCTGCTACAGCGCCTGCCATTCCGCTGCGCCGGATCGGTGCGCGTCCTTTGCCAATCCACTGGTCGCGCGCCGGATCATATTCCTCGACGACATTTGTGTCCTCGGCGACCGTGATCTGCGCTGAACCGATCCTGCCGCCAATCGCGTAGATCTTTCCTCCGGCCGCCGCTGCGAAGAGATGGTTGCGCGGCGTCGGCATCGACGCGCGAACGCTCCATTGGTCGGTGGAGGGATCGTACTGCTCGACCGTCCCGAGCACGCGTTGCGGGCTCCCGGGGGACAATGGCGCCGTTGGGGCATCGCGAACGTCAGCCTGAACTCCACCGATCAGGTAGATCTCGCCATTCAGTGCAACTGCCCAGCCTGCACCTCGCGGTGTCGGCATTGGGGCAAGCGGCGTCCAGGTGTCGGTTGCCGGATCGAACACCCAACTGCTGTCGACGGGTTGCCAGCCGGATTCGTTCGTTGCCTCAGGTTCGCCCGCCGGATTTATGAAGCCGCCAAACACATATATTTTTCCGTCCAGCGCAGCCGTCATGACATGGTGGGCGGGTTGGGGCATTGCCCTCTTCTGGGCCCAGCTGCCGGCCTTTGTGTCGAAGACGTAGACGAGACCCAGCGGCCGATGGGTTCGCGTATCCAACCCCGCGAGCACATACCATTCGTCGCCTATGACGGTCCCCACGATTTCGCCGGCGGGTGCAGGGAGCGGGGAAGCCATCCGCCATTGAGCCTGCGCGTATACGTGGGAGACCGTACTCAGCGCTGCGATTGCGAGCAGCGAAGTCAAGCGCGCTCGAACTTTGCCCATCAGTTCCTCCGCCCAGTCATCATCCCATCGCGGCTCACAATCCAACTGTCCCGTCATTTCATGCGAGATCGCCAAGACCCTGCGCGATATCGAGGTCCCTACGATATGAAGGACCCTATGACCTCATGGGCCGATGAGCAGGCTCAGGCAGCAGGCGAGCTCTGGTTGTGCTGTTGACTCGGCCGCGCGATTCCATGCAGCGCTTTGGCAGTCCCTGCCGACTGGCGCACCAAATCGCTAAGCGACACGATCCCGACCAGGCGCTTGTTCCGGTCCATCACGGGCAATCGCCGCACCTGGATCTCACTCATGTTCGTGCAGACTTGAGATATGTCCTCGTCTTCGAAGCAGTATTTCACCTCCTGGCTCATCGCGTCACGGACCTTGCTGTTCGGCCCTTTGCCGTCCGCGATGCAGCGCACCGCAATATCGCGATCTGTGATCATGCCCACGAGTCGGTCACCGTCACGCACGGGCAATACACCACAATCGCATTCCTTCATCAGCTTTGCCGCGTCCTGGATCGTGTCGTTTGGGTTTACGAGTTTCGCGTCGCGGGTCATTACATCGCTGATCTTTTTCATGGTTGCCTCCTATGCCGCGCATTACTGGCAAGTCTCGCTAATGCGGGCTCTTCCGACTGCAATCTCAACAGATGCGGGGGGCGCGCGTTCCAAAGACGAAATTGGTGGCTCCTGAAGAGGAACCCTTCTCCGCGACTCGGAAGCAACGCCATGAGTGGGTTCAAGAGCTCTTCTATTTTCCCAAAGGGCTTCCGTTTCCAATGGCCGAATCCGATGGGTTGTCTGCACCGTATTGCGAAGGCCTGCGCCAAGGCCAAGCGCGCAGGAACTCTTGCCTGTGGTCGAAGATTGACTCTGCGGGCCAGCGTCGCCGCCGATGGCTGGCCTGCACGGCCCCGCCTCCAAGCCCCCCATACCCCCCAGGGTGGGGCCGTGCTCCCAAGCAGGAGGTGCCATTGTCCGAGCCGACCGAGCAAGAGATCAGAGAACGCGCGCACCGATTGTGGGAGCAGGCCGGCAAGCCCGAAGGCCGCGAGGAGGAGTTTTGGCACGCGGCTGAGCAAGAGCTGCGCAACGAGGACAAGTCGAACACGATGCGGACGCCGGATACGCTGTGACCGACAAGACGTGCCCATTCTGCCAGGGTCTCGGATGGGTCTGCGAAAACCATCCGCTCCGAGTCTGGAGTGAGAAGCTGGGCGGCTGCCGCTGCGGCGAAGGCATGCCCTGCATCTGCAACACGACCGAAGACCCTGAAGTGAGAGTGGTGATCGTGGAAGCAGACACGACGTGGCACTAGCGGCGCCGTCTCGAAGGTGCGATAGGTCGAGCCCTTGGGCAACCCATCATGCGTCCGCACTAGAAACATTCTGATGGGTTCGCTTCGCTGCACCCATCCTACCGAGCCTGCAAAAAGAAAAAGCCGCCGGGTTCTTCACCCTGACGGCTGCGCAAAGTCCGTAGCTGTTGATCGTCTTCCCAGCCTCGTGCGTACCGCCGTTACCTTGTTTGCGGCCATGCCCAATCTTCATAGAGGACGGTGCGTGATTCTGCTGTGATTTGGAGCACACAGTGGAGGAGATTCCACGGGTTATGCGCGTTGCAGCTGTCCGGAACACCAGAGCCGTCGCCTGTCTCCCTCAGCTCCGATACCACGCCGCCAGATTCCACGTGATGGTGTCCCAGCCCGAGATGTCGATCATCAGGTTATTGGCGCCCGCGTTGACGACGTGGCGGGAGAGCAGCGGCAGGAACACGTGGGCCTCGCAGAAGATCTCGTCGACCTTCATCAGCAGCGCGGCGCGCTTGACCGGATCGAGCTCGTTCTGCGCGGCCTTGTAGGCCTTGTCGGCTTCGGGATCGGAATAGCGTGAATTGTTGCGGCCGAGCCATTTGTTGTCCTTGGTGGCGATCTCCCAGGAGACGCACTGGTTCAGCAAGCGCTCCGGATCGGGCTGCGGCTGCGTCGTATTGTACATCTCCATGTCGGCATAAAATTTCGAATAGGTGTCGGGATTGCCGACATCGGAGGAGAAGAACACCGAGGCGGTGACCGCCTTGATCTCGATGTCGATGCCGGCCTTCTGGCAGGCCTGCTTGATGATGGCTTGGGTCTTCTGGCGCGGGGCGTTGGTCGAGGTCTGGAATACGTATTTGAGCCTCTTGCCGTCCTTCTCGCGGATGCCGTCCGCGCCCCTGGTCCAGCCGGCCTCGTCGAGGATCTTGTTGGCCTTGTCGATGTCGAACGCATATTTCAGCTTGGGGGACTTGAACTGATTGGGCGCGTTGACGAAGCTCGCGGTTGCGATGGCGCCGCGTCCGTAGATGAACTTCTGGATCGAATCGCGGTCGATCAAGAGATTGATCGCGCGGCGAACGGCGGGGTCGGACAGCGTCGGGTGCTTGGTCTTGACGCTCGAACGCTCGCCGTCGACCTCGGTCCAGGGGTCCGTCGTGTTGAGGATGATGAACTCGACATTGCCGGAAGGCGTGATGTCGAGCTTGCCTTTGCCGCCCGCCTCCATGCGCTTGAGGACCTCCTCCTCCACCTGCATGTTCCAGGCGAAGTCGTATTCGCCGGTCTGCAGCACGGCGCGCGCCGCAGACACCGCGTCGCCGCCGCCCTTGACCTCGAGCGTGTCGAAATGCGGTTGGTTCTTGATGTGATAGTCGGGGTTGCGCTCGGCGCGGATCATGTCGCCCGGCTTGAACTCGACGAATTTGTATGGGCCGGTGCCGACCGGTTTCAGATTGCCTGGCGCTTCGCGTGACTTTGCGCCGATATAATCGCCGAAATGATGCTTTGGCAGGATCATCCCGACCGCGCCGACGAACGGATCGGCCCAGAACGGCGTCGGCGCCTTGAAGTTCACCTTGACCGTATGGTCGTCGATCTTGTCGACCTTGATGTCCTTGTAGGAGCCCGTGGTGTAGGCCGCGGTGGCGAGGTCGGCGGCGTACTGCCAAGTGAAGACGACGTCGTCGGCGGTGAAGGGCTTGCCGTCATGCCACTTGACGCCCTGCTTCAGCTTCCAGATCACGCTCATGCCGTCGGCCGCGAGGCCGCCGTTCGCCTTGGACGGAGCCTCGGCGGCGAGGCAGGGGATGAGGTTACCCTCCTTGTCCCAGCCGGCGAGCGGCTCGAAGAAGATGCGCGAGGCGATCTGGTCCTTGGTGCCGAGCGCGAAATGCGGATTGAGCAGGGTAGGTGCCTGCCAGAGCAGGATCTTGAGCGTGCCGCCGCCGCCCGCCTTCGTCGGCTTGTACGGCAGCGTGGCGTCCGCCATGGCCACATCGTGCCACACCAGGATCTGGCTCGCGATCGGCGCCGCGATTCCGACCGCGGCCATTGTCCTGATGAACGAGCGCCGCGACAGCGTGCCTTGCTTCACCTCCGCGACCAGATTGCGGATTTCGGTCTCGTCCATCGGATGATCTCCACCTCGCGAAGTAACGTCGTCGCCGGCTTAGTGCGCTCTAACTCAGCACGTCGGGCGTGGTGGAGTCAAAGAGGGGCGGACGCTCCGCGACCGGTGCGCGGGGGGTGCGCCGCTTTGCCGCGATGCCGTCAGGCGCTCGTGGTGCACGTTCCCGGCCCTCTGCATCCGTTTCCCGATTGAGATCGATTGGAGAAGGGTTGCCCGCGATGGCCGGCCAATATGGATTTTCATTTCATTGATTTCGCGGCGCAGAAAAGAGAATACGGTTCCAATCGTTACCGCCGACTCCATGGAGACCAAGATGTCGTTTCGCCTTCCCCTGATTCTCTCCGCCGTGCTGGCCGTGTGGTCGGCCGTGGCTTCAGCCGAGACCATCAAGATTGGCGTGACGCCGGGACCGCATGCGCAGATCCTCGAAGCCGTGAAGCCGATCGCCGCCAAGCAGGGGCTCGACATCCAACTGCTCGAGTTCTCGGATTACGTGGTGCCGAACGCCGCGCTCGATGCCGGGGAGATCCAGGCCAATTCGTTCCAGAACCAGCCTTACCTGGACAATCAGAAGGCCGACCGCGGTTACAAGATCGAGTCGGTCGGCCTGACCGTGAACTTCCCGATCGGCGTCTATTCGAAGAAGCACAAGGCCTTCGCCGATATCCCCGAGGGAGGCAAGGTCTCGATCCCGAACGATCCGACCAATGGCGGCCGCGTGCTGCTGCTGCTCCGCGACAAGGGCGTGATCAAGCTGAAGGACGGTGTCGGCTTCAAGCCGACGGTGCTCGACATCACCGAGAACCCTAAGAAGCTGAAGTTCATCGAGGTCGATGCGGCGCAGGCCCCGCGCGCGCTCGACGACGTCGACGCAGCCGCGATCAACACCAACTATGCAACCCAGGCGGGCCTCGATCCTGTGAAGGACCCGATCCTGCGCGAGGATCCGAAGGGGCCCTACGTCAACCTGATCGCGGTGCGCACCGTCGACAAGGACAAGCCCTGGGTCAAGATCCTCGTCGACAGCTATCACACGCCCGAGGTCAAGGAATTCGTCCTGACCAAGTTCAAGGGCGCGGTGCTGCCGAGCTGGTAGGCAGACTGCCCGCGTAAAGTCCATGTAAAGGGCGATCCGGCGCACAGCCTTGCGTATGAGCCTTGCGCAATGCCCGCTTGTCTGGAGCCGCGGCAACCGACATCATCGGGGCCCATCCTCGCCCGACAGGGGTCTTATGAAACGCTTTGCAAACCTGAAACGCCTGGGCTTCTTCACGCGGCTGCTCGACGAGGCTCCGGCCGCCGAGCGATATCGCTTCGCGGCCGAGCAGATCGTCCGTGCCGAACGGGCGGGCCTCGATTCCGCGTGGATCGCGCAGCATCATTTCCACGAGCGCGAGGGCGGCCTGCCGTCGCCCTTCACCTTCCTGGGTTACGTCGCAGCGCAAACCTCGCGCATCCGTCTCGGCACCGGCATCGTCACGCTGCCGCTGGAGAATGCGGTGAGGGTGGCGGAGGACGCCGCGGTGCTCGATCTCCTCTGCAATGGCCGGTTTGAGCTCGGCGTCGGCACCGGCGGCAACCCGTCCGCCTTCGCCGCCTTCGGCCTCGACAGCGCCCAGCGCAACGAGATCTTTGCGCGCAATCTGGACATCGTCCGCAAGGCGCTGACCGGCAAGCCGCTCGACGGCGGCGACACGCTCTATCCGCAGCGGCCGCAACTGGACAAGCGGATCTGGCAGGCGACGTTCTCCGTCGCCGGCGGCGCCAGGGCCGGCAAGGCCGGCGATGGTCTCTTGTTGTCGCGCACCCAGCCGCGGGCCAAGGAGGCGCCGAAGGCCACGCTCGCCGAGATCCAGAATCCGATCATCGACGCCTATCTCGCAGCGCTGCCGCCGGGCTGCGAACCGCGCATCATGGCTTCGCGCAGCGTCTTCGTCGCCGACGATCATCGCGAGGCGATGCGCCTTGCCGATATCGGACTGCGCCGCGCCCTGCCGCAATTCATGAAGGGTGGTCACCTTCCGCCGGGCGAGACGCTGGAGGAGATGATCACCGCGTTCGACACTCATGTCGGCGCCGCCGACGAGGTGATCGCCTCGCTCCGCACCGACGCCACGCTGGAGCGGGTGACCGATCTCGTCTTCCAGGTGCATTCGGTCGACGCGCCGCATCCTTATGTCCTGCGCTCGATCGAGCTGGTCGCGGAGAAGGTGGCGCCGGCGCTGGGCTGGATCAGGACGGCGGCACCCGATGTGGCGCTGGCGGGCTAGCCGCGACTTTACGGAATTGGATGAGGCTGAATGATGAGAACGAAAGACATCATCGACATGCTTGCCGGGATCGAGCCAGGATCGGCTCTCGACGCCATCCGCGCGCGTCGCCTGCAGGCGCGCGAGAACGCGCAGAAGAGCTATCTCTCGCTGTTCGAGCCGATCGACGCCAGTGATTTCTCGCTTGCCGAACGCGCCGCAGTCGCGGCCTTCGTGACCGGGCTCCATGGCGAGTCCCCCGTCGCCGCCTTCTATCGCGAGAAGCTTGCCGCGAGCGCGGATGGCGCGGCGCTGGTCGAGCCGATCAGGTCCGAGATCGCGCGCGGCAAGACGTCGGGTCCCTATGGCGCTTTTCCGGCCGGCCCGCTGTCGGTGGAGGACAAGGCTGGTTTGATCTATCGCGTCAGTGCGGAGCGCAAGTCCGAGCTCGGCGCCCGGCTTGTCGCGGCGCTGGAGCATGCGCATCTTCTGGTCTTCCGTCCGCGCGATGCCGCATCCGCCGACATGAAGACGCTGCTGGCCGCCGGCTGGTCGACCACCGGCATCGTCACGTTTTCCCAGCTCGTCGCGTTCCTGTCGTTCCAGGTCCGCGTCGTCAGCGGCTTGCGCACGCTCGCAGCGGCAAGCGCGTAGGAGGTTGCATCATGAGCACCGTCAATCCGCCCGTCGTCTTCACCCAGGACGAGCTCGGCTGGGTTTCGTGGATCGACCCGCTGCCCGAGGCCGAGCTGACCGAACGACATTTCGCCGGCCTCGTCGACCGCGCCCGCGCCAAGTCCGAATATTTCCGCCTGCTGGTGCGCGACCCTGAAGTCCTGGAAGCCCGCACCAAGACCGACAAGGACATCTTCTACAACGTCGCCGACGGCCTGCCGCGCGCCGAGCGCGAGCTCGCGGCGGCTGCGACGTCGCGCTACAACGGCTGCATTTATTGCGCCTCCGTGCATGCGCGGTTTGCCAGCACCTATTCCAAGCGCCGCGACGACGTGCAGCGTCTGCTCGATGAAGGCGTTGGTGCGGATCTCGGCGAGCGCTGGAATGCGGTGGTCAAGGCCTCGGTGGCGCTGGCCGAGACGCCGATCGCGTTCGGTCCTGACAACATCGCGGAGCTGCGCCGCGCCGGCCTCGACGATGCCGAGATCGTCGACGTCATCAACGGCGCCTCGTTCTTCAACTGGGCGAACCGGCTGATGCTGTCGCTCGGCGAGCCCTCGAAATAGGCAATCTCACCGGCACGAGAATTGCTGCTTGTTTCAACAATGAATGGATGGAGCCGTGCATGAGCAACATCGATCGCCGTACCCTGGTCAGGGGCTCTCTCGCCGCCGTGGTGGCGGGAGCAGCCTTCTCGCGCGCCGCGCTCGCGCAATCCTCCGAACCGATCCTGCTCGGCGTCAGCGGCCCCCTCACAGGACCGAACGCGCAATATGGCGCGCAGTGGAAGCAGGGCTTTGATCTCGCGCTGGACGAGATCCACGCCGCCGGCGGCATCAACGGCCGCAAGCTCGCCTATCAATTCGAGGACAGCCAGAGCGATCCGCGCCAGTCGGTGGCGATCGCCCAGAAGTTCGTGTCCGATCCGCGCATCGTCATGGAGCTTGGCGACTTCTCCAGTCCCGCCTCGATGGCGGCATCCCCAATCTATCAGCGCGGCGGACTCGTGCAGTTCGGCTTCACCAATTCGCACCCCGATTTCACCAAGGGCGGCGACTTCATGTGGAGTACGTCCGTGAGCCAGGCCGACGAGCAGCCGTTGCTCGCGGCCTATGCCGTCAAGCGTCTTGGTCTCAAGAAGCTCGCGGTGCTGCACCTCAACACCGATTGGGGCCGCACCAGCCGCGATTATTTCGTCAAGGCCGCGAAGGAATACGGCGCCGAGATCGCGGTGACCGAGGGCTACATCGCCGAGGAACGCGACTTCCGCTCGACCCTGGTGCGCGTGCGCGACGCCAACCCGGACGGGCTGATCCTGATCTCCTATTATTCCGACGGCGCGCTGATCGCGCGCCAGGCCCGTCAGGTCGGCCTGAAGCAGACGATCTGCGCGGCAAGCTCGGTCTATTCGCCGAAATTCCTGGAGCTCGGCGGCGAGGCGGTCGAGGACGTCCATCTCGGCACACGCTACTTCCCGGAAGATCCGCGGTCCGAGGTGAAGAAGTTCATTGCGGGCTTCAAAGCCAAGTACAATGGACAAGAGCCCGACGCCTTCAACGCCTATTCCTATGATGCCATGAACATGGCCGCCGCCGTCCTCAAGATCGGCGGCACCGATCGCCGCGCCATCCGCGATGCCTTCGCGAAAGTGAAGGACGTCTCCAGCGTCATCTTCGGTTCGGCAACGTTCGACGTCGAGAGCCGCCGCGTCAAGGGCGCGATGAACGCCGAGCTCGTCGTGCGCAAGGGCCAGTTCGCGCTCTGGGACGGCAAGCCGACCTGACCTGATGGCCGGAGCGCGCCGCTCCGGCCGCCTTCCTTTCTACGCGGGGATCAACGTTTGTCTTCCTGGCTCGACTACACGATCAACGGGCTGATCGTCGGCAATGTCTACGCCCTCGTTGCAGTGGGGCTCGCGCTGATCTTCGGCGTCAGCCGGCTGATCAACTTCGCGCAAGGCTCGATCTATCTGGTCGGCGCGTATATCGGCTGGGTCGCGGTGGTGCAGTTGCATACGCCGCTGCCGCTCACCATCATCGTGGTGGCGGCGACTGCCGCGGTGGTCGGCCTGATCATCGAACGGTTCGGCCTCCGTCCGCTGCAGAACTCCGTGCGCATCGCGCCGCTGCTCGCGACCATCGGCATCAGCTTCGTGCTCGACCAGCTGGTGATGCTGACTTTCTCGCCCAATCCGCGCGCGCTGCCGAGCCAGCTGCCGGACGTGCGCTTCCAGCTCGGCGGCGGCACGATCGGACCGCTTGATCTGCTCATCGCCGGCGTCGGCATCAGCAGCGCGCTGCTGCTGTTCGTGTTCCTGCGCTACAGCAAGCTCGGCTGGGCGGTGCGCGCCGCCTCGCAGGACCGCGACGCGGCGATGCAAATGGGCGTCGACGTCAACCGCGTCAATCAGGCGGTGTTCGGCATCGCCGCTGCGCTCGGCGGCGTCTCCGGCATGCTGGTCGGCATGTACTACAACCAGATCGACACCGCGATGAGCCTGCAGGCGACGCTGAAGGGCGTCGTTGCCGAAGTCGTCGGTGGCGCCGGCAACGTGCCGGGTGCGGTGATCGGCAGCCTGCTGCTGGGATTGGTCGAGAGCTACGGCGTTGCCGTGTTCGGCACCAGCTACCGCAACCTGTTCGCCTTCCTGCTGCTGGTCGTCGTGCTGGTGCTGCGCCCGAACGGCCTGTTCGCCAGCGCGCGGCAGGCGCCGCCGGAGCCGCTCACCGGCACCTTCATCGCCCCGAGCCGCCCGGTGCGCATTCCACGTTGGGTCCTGGCTGTTGCTGCTGCCGGCTTTGCCGTCCTGCCGCTCTTCCCGGTATCCTTCTACGTGCTCCAGACGCTGATCAACGCCTGGCTGCTCGGCATGCTCGCGCTCAGCCTCACGCTGGTCGCGGGCACGATGGGGCAGGTCTCGCTCGGACACGCCGCGCTGCTGGCGATCGGCGCCTATACGTCGGCGTTGCTGTCGTTGACCCTCAACGTTCCGGTCGGCCTCGCGGTCATCGGCGGCGGCCTCGTGAGCGCTGCGCTCGGCACGCTCTTGATCTCGCCGTCCTTCCGCCTGCGCGGGCATTATGTGTCGATCGCGACGCTCGCCATCGGCGAGATCGTGTCGCTGGTGATCCTGAACTGGGAGAGCGTGACACGCGGTCCGATCGGCATCTCCGGCATCCCGCCGCTGTCGCTGTTCGGCTACGACCTGATCAGCCCGTCCTCAGTCTACTGGTTCAGCCTTGCGGTGATGGTCGTGCTGGCCCTGCTGCAAGGGCGGCTGCTCACTTCGCATCTCGGCCGCAGCTTCCGTGCCATCCGCGACGACGACATTGCCGCGCGCGCCTATGGCCTCAGCCTGAACCGCTATAAATCGCTGGCCTTCATCTTCGGCGGTTTCGCCGCCGGCGTCAGCGGCGGCATCGCCGCGCATCTCTATTCCTACATCAACCACGAGACCTTCAACACGCAGCAGTCCATCCTGGCGCTGACGGTCGTCATCCTCGGCGGCCTCGGCAACGTGGTCGGCGCGATTGTTGGATCGGTGGCGCTGGTCGGCTTGCCCGAGGTGTTCCGGATCGCGGCGGAGTATCGCATCCTGATCTACGGCATCGTGCTGCTCTTGCTGGTGCGATTCAGGCCGCAGGGCCTGTTGGGGACGATCTGATGTCGGAGCAGCACAATCCCATGCTGTCCCTGCGCGGGCTGACGCGCCGCTTCGGCGGCCTCACCGCGGTCAATGCGATCGATCTCGACCTCGCCAAAGGCGAGCTCATCAGCATCATCGGCCCGAACGGCGCCGGCAAGACGACGCTGTTCAACCTCGTGACCGGTCTCGATCGGCCGGATGAAGGCGCAGTACGCTTCGAAGGCCAGGATATCACCGGTCTCTCGCCGGAACGGCTTGCGGCCGAAGGCATCGCGCGGACCTTCCAGCTCGGCCGCGTATTCGGCAATCTCAGCGTGATGGACAATGTCCTGATCGGCGCGCATACGCGGCTGCGTGCCGTGAAGCCGGCCGTGCCGGTGATCGGCCCGCTGCTCGAACTCGGCCTGGCGCTGCTGCGCCCGGCCGGCGTGAAGGCCGAGGAGGAGCGGTTGCGCGAGGAAGTGAAAGCCATTCTCGCCCGCTTCGGCGAACGGCTGCTGCCGCGCATCGACCAGCCGGCCTATAGCCTGTCCTACGCCAACCGCCGCCGCGTCGAGATCGCCCGGGCGCTGGCGCTGAAGCCGCGCCTGTTGCTGCTGGACGAGCCGACCGCCGGCATGAACCCGACCGAAACCGCGGAGATGCAGGCGCTCGTCGCCGAGCTCAAGACCGAAGGGCTGACCATCCTGCTGATCGAGCACAAGCTGGAGATGGTGATGCGCCTGTCCGACCGCGTCATCGTCATGGACGAGGGCAAGAAGATCGCGGAAGGGCCGGGCGAGGTGGTGCGGAGCGATCCCAAGGTGATCGAGGCCTATCTCGGCCACGGCCTGTCGGGCGCGGCGGAGCAGGAGAGCGCGGCATGACGACGAGCGCACCCGAACCGCTGCTGGCGCTGTCGGGCGTCAACACCTTCTACGGCCAGGCCCAGGTGCATTTCGACCTGTCGATCACGGTCGCGCGCGGCCACATCGTCTGCCTGCTCGGCGGCAATGCCAGCGGCAAGTCGACGACGATGAAGATCATTCTGGGTCTGGTGAAGCCGCGTTCGGGCGAGGTGAGCTTCGACGGCGCTTCGCTGGTCGGCCTTTCCACGCCGCAGATCGTCCGCCGCGGCATCGCCTCGGTGCCGGAGGCGCGGCGGCTGTTCGCGGACATGAGCGTGCGCGAAAACATTTTGATGGGCGCCTTCGTGCGCAACGACCGCGACGCGGTGGCGCAGGATCTCGACAGGATGCTGACGCTGTTTCCGAAGCTCGGCCAGCGGCTGTCGCAGCGCGCCGGCTCCTTGTCCGGCGGCGAGCAGCAGATGGTCGCCATGGCGCGCGCGTTGATGAGCCGTCCCAGGATGATCGTGATGGACGAGCCGACCATGGGCCTGTCGCCGCTCTATGTCGACCGCGTGCTGGAGCTGATCCGCACCATCAACCAGGAAGGCGTCTCGGTGTTCATGGTCGAGCAGAACGCCAGTCTCGCGCTGGAGATCGCACACGAGGCCTATGTGCTGCAGACCGGCAAGATCGTGCTGTCAGGCCCGGCGCGCGCGCTGAAGGACGATCCCCGGGTGCGCGACGCCTATCTCGGCGGCTCCGAGGCGGCCTGACGCAATGTGCTGACCTCTCCACGTCATGGCAGGACATAGCCGTCCGAAGGACGGCGTCGCTTGCGCTCGCCTATGACCCGGCCATCCACGTCTTGCCTCCCGGCACGAACAACGTGGATGCCCGGGACAAGCCCGGGCATGACGACCTCCATCTCATATCAGGCCGACGCCGCGCTCGCGACCTGGTCCACCGGCAGATCATCGCCATTGGGATCGCCCGGCGCCGTGGCCCAGGCCAGCTCCACCAGCGTGACGATCCGGCGGCCGGCGCCGTCGAGCTGGACGACGATCAGGCCCTGCTCCTCCATGTAGCCGAGCAGCCGCTGCGCGCGGCGCAGCGAGTGCGAGCCGTAGGCGCGCGCGATCGCGGCATCGCCGGGGCACGGCCAGCCTTCCTTGGCCGCGCGCGCGATCATCATGAACACGCCCTGCATGTCGTCGGGCAGGATCGAGGCGCGGAGCGACACCTCCTGCCAGGCGTCGTCTTCAGCGAGATCGGTCCCGAGCCCGGCGCGCGCATGCGTCAGCATGCGGCGGAATTCGTTGAGATCAGGCACCGCCGCGCCGAGCCCCTCGATGCGGCAGCGGACCACGAATTCTTGATAGAGCACGCCGATGGCGCGGAAGCCGGCGTCGGGCTCGGCCAGCACGGCGCGCAACGTGCGGTCGACACGCTCGCGCCGCTCCGCGAGCTCTTCGGCGCTGACCGGCACCTCGGCCAGCTCGGGCCGGATCTCCGGCGCGGCGGCGGCTTTCGCCGCGCGAAGCTGCTCCAGCAGATCCGGCGCGGGCCAGCGCTGCGGCCGGCTGGCATCGGGCGGCGGCGCCGCCAGGATCACGGCGCGCGCATCTTCCAGCGTCGCTTCCGGCAGCGGCATCAGCCGAGGAGTCGAATTGCGCGGGGAGGTCTCGGTCGAGCCGATATTCAGACGCAGCGGCCGGCGCGACAGCGCCGGTCCCAGCGCCATGAATTGCCCGCGCTCGAGATCGCGAAAGGCCTCGGCCTGCCGCCGCTCCATGCCGAGCAGATCGGCGGCGCGCGCCATGTCGATGTCGAGGAAGGTGCGGCCCATCAGGAAGTTCGAGGCTTCCGCCGCGACGTTCTTGGCGAGCTTGGCGAGGCGCTGGGTCGCGATGATGCCGGCAAGCCCGCGCTTGCGGCCGCGGCACATCAGGTTGGTCATGGCGCCGAGCGAGAGTTTTCGCGCCTCGTCCGAGACTTCACCGGCGACCGCCGGTGCGAACAGCTGCGCCTCGTCCACCACCACCAGCATCGGGTACCAATGGTCGCGATCGACATCGAACATTCCGCCGAGGAACGCCGCGGCGCGCCGCATCTGGTTCTCGGCATCCAGCCCCTCGAGATTGAGCACGGTGGAGACGCGATGCAGCCGCGCGCGCTCGCCGGCAACCTGAAGGCCGCGCTCGGTGTGATCCTCGGCGTCGATCACGAGATGGCCGAAGCGCTCGGCCAGCGTGACGAAATCGCCTTCGGGATCGATGATGGCCTGCTGCACCCAGGGCGCGCTCTGCTCCAGCAGCCGCCGCAACAGATGCGACTTGCCGGAGCCCGAATTGCCCTGCACCAGGAGGCGGGTCGCCAGCAGTTCCTCGAGGTCCATGGCGGCCGCGGCGCCTGCCGTGGTCTGCCCCATCTCGATTGCAACCGTCATGTCCCCGACTCAAGTCCCCGTCATTCGCGGACAGGGACTTATCAACCCGACCGAGGCGCGTCGAGCGCCAGCGCGCGAATCAGGCCGTGTTGCCCACGGCGGAGTTCAGGCGTGATGCGACAACCGTAGAAGCGCGGGCCGATAGGGCGGTTGCGGATCGTCGTCCTCGTTCTCAGGGATGGCGCAGGATCCGAATTCCTGCCTGATCCGTTCGATCTCGGCGATGCGCTCGTGCAGCCGTCGCAAATGCTCGGGCGACTTCGCCCGCCAGAACCGGAAAGTGTCAGCCGTGAGCGGCAGGAACGCGGTGCCGAACGGCGTCGGCTCGGGAATGACGGTGCGTCCAAGCAGCAGGAAGCGCTCAGTGCCGGAGACGACGAGGGTGGCATAGCCCCGGTTTCCGATCCGCCTGATGCCGTTCAGCGACCATTCGGCGAGCTTGCTGAAATACGGCTCTTCGCGCCAGCGGTCCGGGCAATCGTCGTCGACGGTGACATTGACGGCGTCCTGGCTGAAATGCACCACGAGGCCGGCTTTCTCGGGAAACCAGTCGTCATCGAGATGGCCCTGCAGCCAGGCGCAGGCGAACGATCGGCACATCTGCGGGCGGCGGTCGTAAATGGTGCATCCGGTCCCTTGCTGCCAATGCCGGCAGAGCTGGTTCACCGGCTTGTCGACGGCGGCCACTTCGAGGATATCGCAGCAGGCGTTGCATGAGCCGCACTGCCGGGCGGGAGGCGCCGCCTTCGGCAGACCGGTCGCGCGAAAGCCCTGGCCGTCACGGACCAGCAGCTTCTGCTTCTCCAGCGCGGTCAACGCACGTTCGATCTTGAGACGGGATAGTCCGGTGGCGTCGATCACGGCTTTCATCGTCGTCGCGCCTGCCTCCACCGCGCGGACGATGCTCAGCATCGCCTGATCCATTGTTGTTGTTCTTTCAGCCGTGCATTGCGATCGCGCCGGAAAGCAGACCGGCAAACAGGTCGTAGACACCTGAGTTAGGAAGATATGTTGCTCATCTCTCTGCCGGCAAGAAGCTGGACCGGTCCTGCGCGCATGCAACGTTTGCGCGAATGAAGGGTCTGCACGTAAGGCGGAGCCTTTCGCGTCGAATCGGCCTGCTTTGCCCGCGAAGCGCGGGATATGACGGGCGGCATGCCGTCGTCTCACGCAGTCGTGATACCTGCGGTTCGCGCGTGAGCGCGACCCGATCACGTGGCTTGAGAACTATCGGTGAGTTTGCGCCACACCGGGAACAATCACGGACGCCGGCTCGGACATCGCAACTTGGTCACGCGCACCGGCGCGGTCACGCTGTCGCGGCGACCAGCCTGGCCCGGCTTCAATGATTTCCGAGCGCGTGGCGCGAAGTCACTGCGCGCCGGATCCGCCCTGCACGATCTTCTCGTTCAGCTTCTGGTCCACGGTGTCGACGGTGCGGTCGATCTCGGCGTTGGGCACGCCGAGCTGATGCGAGATCAGCTTCACCAGAAGGTCGACGCGCTCGATGAAGGGCGCGCCGCTCGCGACCGCGCGCGCGGCCGAGGACGGCTTGAGCAGGCTCTCGGCGGCCTTGGCATATTTCGCGAATGGCACCTGGTCCTGCGGATCGGCGCCGAGGCGGCGGGCGATCGCGTCGACATGGTCGTAGATCGTCTGCGAGCGCTTGAGATCGCCATGCACTGCGTCGCGGATCGACTGCGGCTCATTGGGCGTGATGCACCGGTAATTGCCGGTGAGCAGCATCGACCATTTCGCCAGCGGCACGAACAATGAGTCGAACACTTTCAGCTTCACCGGCACGTCATGGCCGTCGAGCGTCACCGCGTCGATATCGGATTCGAGCTCGCGCAGCAGCTTGTTGTGCTTCTCGTCGGCAAAGACCGATGCCTTGAAATTCGTCGGCAGGCCGACATGAAGCACGTTGGCGGCCTCTTCCGGCGGCCGGAAGGCCTGCGGGTCGGGCGAGCACAGCGTCACCAGTCCCGGCTCGAACCGCTCCCACACCTGCGCGTTGGTGTAGGCTTCCTCGAGCTCCATGTCCGCGAGCGCAGGAATCCGCTTCAGATAGGGCAGCGGCGGCATGTTCATGATCGACAGGCACGGCAGTTTCGCCGCGGCGATCTTGACCATGAGAACGCGCACCGTGTGGTTGGTGTATTGCGGCTCCTGCATCGCAAGGCCCACCAGATCGTAACGGGAGAGGTCGACATTGGCCGGCGTCACCGCATCGAGCTTGCCGGGCAGGTCGCGCGAGAAGATGGCCCGATGCACCGCCTCGTCGCGCAACTTGATGCGCACCTCGGTACCGTCCCGATTGATCAGCTCCGCGGTCTTGGCGCGGCAGACCAGGGTCACATTATGACCCGCCATCAGCAGCTTCGTGCCCAGCAGCGAGCCGTACGAAGCTCCAAGAATCAAAATGTTACGCGCCATGTTTCGTCCCTCAGAGCGGTCATGTGATTTTGGGCCTCGGTCCTGGTCCGAGGGCGGGTTGGCCGCATGTAAAGCGAAGTGCGCGAGACTGGCAACTGGGATAATGCATACAAGGCGGTGATATTCCCGCTTCGTTCGCATTTCGACGAGGAGCTCAACAAGGATCGTGCCGCGGCAAGCTCGCAAAAGTCAGGACGGCAAGCACGGCGCTTCGGTCACGATGCCGAGAATCTCGGTTCGAATAATTCGGCAAAATCGTATCGCCCTTCCGGCTCGCTGGAGAGGCAAACAGCTGGAGCTGCGCGTCGCGGTGGTTTGCGACGATCAGATGACGATCCGCCGGATCTGCGGCTGAAATCGCGATTGCCTCCTCTGTCATCAAGCCCCCTCTATATTTTAGGCGCCCGTCACAACAAAAAACTACAAACCGGGGACCGCGAAAATGGCAGAATGGCGCGGGGCGCAGACCAAGTGTCAGCAAGGGAGCTGAGCTGTGACGACTGAGTTGAGCCGGCGGGGACGTCGTATCGGGACCGGCTCGTTTGAACGATGGAGCGCCGGCAACTTCGCTGCGCGAAGCGACGGCGGAGCGATCGTCAGGATGAATCGTATCGCGCGAAAGGCGCAAGCGGGCGCACGCGGTGCGGAGATTGCGCTGCGTTCTCGCCATCCATGTCCGGGCAGCCGCTGACGGCGCCGTTCGGGGGGTGACATGGAAGGTGATCATTGGCCTCACGGCTCGCGCGACGGTGCCGGTCGCAATCTGACGGGCTTGCGCAATCGCGTGTCCGAATTCTTCGAAAGCCTCACCGGTGCAGAGCTCGCGCGTGAGACGCACAGACATCTGTGGGTCGCGGACTGGCTGCGGGTTGCAGACGACTACCGGTTGTTCGCCGAGTCCGCGCGCAGAGATGGTTCGGCCTGGATTGTGTCGGAAGCGGGGCTGTGTTCGCTCACGGCCCTCGAAGTCGCGCGAAGCTTGTCCTGTCCGGAGGACCCGGCGCTGGCCGGCCTCGCCGGCAAGGTCGGAGCCAACCTGAAAGCTTTCATGGACGGGTTCGGTCCGGCGATCGAGCGCGTCGAGATCGATGGCCTCGATCGGGGCCCGCTGTCCGGTTTCTTCGTGCCGGCGTCGCGTGGCGGACCTTGCGCGCCCGCAATCATCTGCATCGGTGACGAGGACATCACGCTGGACTCGATGATGAGCCGGCTGTTGCCGGCCACACGCGGCGGGACCACGTCACTCCTCTTCCTCGCTGCCGGCGCCTCACCCGGTCGCCGCGGCGTGGAGCCGGAGCAAATGCTTCAGTGCTGGCTGGACTATCTGGAAGCGCGTCAGGATGTCGACGCGCAGCAGATCGCGGTCTATGGCGAAGGGACGGGCGCCAGTCGTGCCTCCCGCCTCGCCGTTTCGGACTGCCGGATAGCCGCCGCCGTGTGCGACGCGGGACTGTTGACCTCGGTCGCGCGTCGCGCATCGGTGCATTGGATGACCGGCGTCGATGATAGAGCCTCGAATGGCGAGTTGCCGCCGTCGCATCGGATCGCTTGCCCGCTTCTCATGGTGGTTGGCAGCCGCTCGATGCTGCGGGAGCGAGAGGCTCTCGAGTTACAGGCCACCTATTGGCGGGCCGGAGCCGATTGCTCGGTCGTCGTGCCGAACCGCATTCCGCACCCGCTGGGTGAGGTCGAGAATTTCATCGCCGCCGACAATTTCATTGTCCAATGGCTCGACAGCAAGTTTGGAGCGGCTCGTCAATTCGATCCCGTGACTTACCTCTAACGCGTCACGTGGACCTGTGAAGCGCCGGGGCCAGGCCGATCATGAAGTCTCGATCGCCAGCAATCGTGCCGCCAGCCGGGCGTTCTTGGCGATCGTCGCGAGCGTGGCGTTCAACTCGGCCAAGGTCGTTTCGTCGAGTTCATTGAACATGGTCGAGTTAAGGGCGAGCTTTCGCTTGGCCAGCTTTTCGATCTCCGTGGTCGCCTTTGCGGTGAGCGACATCAGAACGAAGCGGGCATCGTCCGGGGCGGCTCGTCGCGACAGAAATCCGCGCTTTTCGAGCGTCTTGGTTTGGTTGGTGACGAACGCGGGGTGGACCCGCAACTTATTCGCGATGTCGATGCCGGCGACGCCTCGCCCCTCATCGAGTTCGGTGATGGCCATCAGGATCAGCCATTGCGGCTGGGTGATGCCCAGCAGTCCGGCCCAGCTGGTGTGGATGTCCTCCAGCTGGGAGTGGATTTCGACGACGTTCCAAATGAAGTCCGTAATCGCCCTGTTGAGCTTCTTCTCGAGCACCCTGGCTTCCCTCGTTCTATTCCTTTGATCCCTTTTTCCGGATAGTAACGGGATATTGAGCAGGCGTCTCGCCTGTCGCGCACGAAGATGGCGTAGATGTTGCAGCCCGGAAGCGAGCGACAATTCAGTGCTTGCAAAAATCAATTGATTAAATTACGTCTCAGCCACTCTCTCTTTGGCTCTTGACCTTGTCACGGCCGGCGACGTGAGACCTCCAAAAAAAGCCCTCGGGATGCCCCCTGAGGGTTTTTTCATTTATTTATGGCCTCGCAAGGACTGCTCTGTTGCCTTTGGGCCACATCCGCGCCGGAAACAACGATTTACCAAATCAACAAATTGAGGCGATTGTTTTTATAAACTATACGAAAGGAACGACGGAGGGGGGGCACCTCGCTGTCGTTTCAGTCCGGACCTTCAGTGCGGACCTGAATTGAACGGAAATCAAACTGGGTGAAGCGGCGTCCTCCGAGGAGCCGAGCCCCATGAAGCGACCTGGAGGTTTACGAATGAAGTTAACGAAGACGCTGTTTCTCGGCTCGGCAGCCGGCCTGATGGCCGTCTCCGGGGCGTTCGCAGCCGATCTGCCGGTGAAGGCCAAGGCGGTCGAATACGTCAAGATCTGCTCGCTGTACGGCGCCGGTTTCTACTACATCCCGGGCACCGACACCTGCATCAAGCTGGGCGGCTATCTGCGCGCCGACGCGAACTTGAACACCAACTCGGACTTCAACCCGAACCAGAGCGGTGTTGCCGGCGCCCGCAACCGCCTCGCCAACTACTACACCTTCCGTGCTCGTGAAGACCTCAACATCGACACGCGCACCGCGACCGAGTACGGCGTGGTCCGCACCTATTTCGATGCGGTCTTCACCTGGACGACCGGCAACTATTCCGGCACCGGTTCTGCGACGGGCGGCACCGCCTACAGCAGCACGCTGGCGCTCAACACCTCGGGTGCGACCCCGGCGCTGGTCGGTTCGTCGATCAACCCGACCGACGGCGGTACCTCGGGCGGTGCGCTCGGCGTGTATTATGCCTTCATCCAGTTCGCCGGCTTCACCATGGGTAAGGCCGTGTCGCAGTTCGATGCGCCCTGGACCAACTATCCGGGCAACATCACTGACAATCTCGTCGGCGGCAGTGGCACGGTCACTGGTGTCAACCAGTTCACCTATACCGCTGACTTCGGTCAGGGCGTGACGGCGTCGTTCTCGGCGGAAGACGCGACGGCATATTATCAGGCCGGCAACCTCAACATGTCCGGCGCCAGCGTGGGTGGCATGATCGGTGGTTCGTACGGCACCAACGCCATCGGCGGCTCCCGTTCGCCGAACCTCGTTGGTCAGGTGCGTGTCGACCAGGCTTGGGGTCTCTTCCAGGCGTCGGTCGCTGCGCATGACAACCACGTTGCCTACTACGGCGCGAACGAGCTGACTGGCCACCCCGACGACAAGTGGGGTTGGGCGGTTCAGCTCGCTCTGTCGATCAAGAACATCCCGACCGGCGCGGGTGACACGATCAACATCCAGGGCGTCTACACCGACGGTGCGACCCGCTACAACTTCCAGAACCTGTCGGGCAGCACGTATTCGCTGTTCGGCGGCTCGGGCCTTGCGGGTGCCTATGGCAGCATCGGCTTCGCCAATGCTCCTGACACGGTGTACATCACCGGCTCGCAGCAGGAGACGGTCAAGACCTGGGGCTTCCGTGGCGCTTACACCCACAACTGGAATCCCAACTGGAACTCCGCGCTCTACGGTGCCTACGCTCAGGCCCAGTTCGGCACGCTTGCCAAGACCACGCTCTGCGGCGCTAGCGGTGCAGGCGGCGTGTTCGGCGGCCTCGCCGGTGTCACGGGCTGTAACCCTGACTTCGCGATCGGCCAGCTCGGTATCGTCACCCGCTGGACCCCGGTCAAGAACCTGACGTTCTCGGCCGACCTCTCCTGGACGCACCTCGACCAGAAGTATTCGGGTACGGTTGCCATCAGCCCGTCCGCCACGACCGCCAAGCCGCCTGCGGTTTACGAGCTGAAGGACCAGGACTCGATCGCCATGATCCTGCGCGCCCAGCGCAACTGGTAAGATCTTTCCAACCAGTGGAACGAACACCCGGCGGGAAACCGCCGGGTGTTTTTTTGTGTGCATTCTGCGTGACATCCGACGCCCCTCGTACGGACGGAGCGGAAGCGTAATCCGGGGCGCTGTAGAATGAGCGGTGCGATGCCGGACAACACTCGATCCGGGCTACGGCGCCCGACGGGCAAAACACCTGGATGTTTCCACAGGCGGCGTTGTCAATCCGTCCCCGCCAAAATATTCGACTTTACAGAAATTCGGATTTGTCGTATGTGTCGCCCATCCCGGCTCAGTCTTGAGGGGCGATCTTGTGTCGTCACGTGTCGCGAGTCGGGTTGCGGTGGACGCGGCAGCGTCGGCACGAAGGGTGCGGGCAGGGCGGGTAGTCCCTGTGAGCTCGCAGCCGCGTGCGGACGAGCGGCGCTGAAAGGTTCGTCTCGCCAGCATTTTTCCCGTGACGTCGACAGCGCGGGAAAACCCTGCGCGAACATGCGAGCCGCGCGTACGGCAAAACCGTGTGGTCCTGGCCGTCGTTGCTACGGTCAAGCCCTTCGAAGATGCGCGCGAGCCCGACCGGGCGGACGGCATCGTCAATTCGCGGGGTGAGGGAGGCCAGAAGGAACTCGGCTCCCGGGAGACCGCGGCATAAGCCGTCCGACCACTGCGCAGGGAAGGCCGTGTGTACGGCTTCACCTGTATGCCGCTGTGCAATTCCTTTTGCGCTACACGCGCACAGCGGACCGTGGGTGCCAGCCGGCACCCGGCCTTCCCCATAGGCGTTAAGGTAGCGCGAGCATCGATTGATACGGACGTTTTCGAGGAGGCTCGCGCAGGTGCCGCCCAAGCGCTCGCTTTCTGCGGCGAAAGCAACGGATGGTTGGTTGTGGAATGA
>NZ_RDQF01000076.1 GCF_004114425.1 Bradyrhizobium vignae
ATGCCAGCCGTACGTCACGCCATCGTCGATCTCATCCTTCGGCCGCCGTCTCAGCATTGCCCATATTGCCGAAGGCAAATCCGTGAAAAACAGCGGCGAAAACACAATCTGCCAAAGTAGTGCTAGTACGCCGTCTCCTACCGCGAAACCGTTCAGGAAAGTATCGCGGCTCCGGTTGAGGAAGGCGATATAGAATGGTCCCGCGCCGCCGGCATTGGCGAAGGAGGCCTCGCCGAGTGCGCCGTCGTCGCGCACCGGGAATATCACGAGCCCGTCTGGATCGGGGGCGTTCGCCACGACCAGTTTTGGCGACCCGTCCGGATTGACGGCTGGACGAGCGTCGAAAAGAATATCGACCAGCAGGAACCGGCCGTCGGGCGACAGGACAGCTTGTGTCGCCACCCGATCGGTCTTTGTTGCGGTATTTACCGAAGCCCGCTCCGGGCGCAGCTTCAGCTTGCCGTCCTCGGCAACCGTGTATGACCGGAGGTGGTTGGGGCCGAAGGCATGGAGCACGTATAGAGTTCGACTTTGGGAGCGGTAAGGTCGTGGGTTGCTCATCGCCGCATCCACCAATGATCGATTAAGGACCGCGGCCGGATCAGTATCAATCCGTGCGAGCGGGGCGGCAGGCTTTATGAGAGTGGTGACCGACTAGAAAAGGTATGGGGCGAGAACGCTGTCCAACAAATGATCGAGACCGCGTCTGGTCCGATGCAATGATGTTGGCGCTCTGGACCGGTCAACGCGAGGGTGATCTTCTGAAGCTGAAATGGTCCGATTACGACGGCCAATACATTCGCCTAGTCCAATCCAAAACCATCCGCCACGGCAAGAGGAGCAAAGCCAAGCGCGTCACTATTCCAGTCAGCAGACCGCTCAAGACGTATCTCGACTCAAGCAAGAAGCGAGGCATCTACATCTTGATGAACACCCGCGATCAGCCTTGGACCGAAGACGGATTCCGCTCGTCCTGGGGCAAAGCCTTTGACACCGCCGGCATCAACGAGGATCTAAAGTGTTGCGTCGCGTGATCAAAGCACCGGGCAAGCGCCCGATTTGCATTCGAAGGGCCCATCAAACGTAAAACTTGAACGGCAACTTCGGTTCGCCAGTTTGTGGCGCGCCGAGGATCACATCGCCCACAGCATCTGCAAACCGTATGGTAACCGGTAGCCTGTCGTTGTGGAGACAGGAATTGAAGTTGATCTTTGTTAAACCCATGACGTCCGAAAGCACCTGCTCAAGGGGGCAGGTTCCTTTTTGCACCCGGACAATCAGTGGATTGGGTGTCTCGGGTCCAATGTAGGTGTCGAGACGCGGCACGTATCCAGAAGTCCATAGGAACGCTTCGTTGTCTTGATAGACCAACGCTGTCCCTCGCAGCACAGGATATTTTGCCGGGCGGAACAGCTTTAGGCTATCGCGTCCGTCAGCTATCTGCACCCCAACGACGCTCGTCTCCGGCGGAGCGCTCGCCAAGAAGCCTCTCCATTCTTCATCCTGGAAAGATGACTTAGCATGGATGAACAGTTGCGTTGGTGCTTTGCCTTCGTGCTTGTCTCGATATTCACGAATAACGACTTCCAGAAGCGCTTTAGCGGCTGGCGCATCCAAATGAAATTGCTTCGAATCTGCTCGGAACCACGGCCCCAATGCCCCGCGGAAGACGACGCCTTCGCCACTAGCCAAAAACATTTGTGCCGCGCAGCACGCGAAACCATCATCACCGGTAGGGTCAAGCCTCTTATAAGCCAGGCCCACGTAGCAAACGCCCGGGCGGACGTTCGCAAGCTGCCACTGACCTGCCCCTGCGTATTTCCTCCAGATGGAGTTAGAGTCCGGCCCGAAGAAGGACGGACAGATGAAGCGAGCAAGGTTCACGGAAGAGCAGATTATCGCACTTGGCGTTGCCGGTGACAGGCGAAAATCATTCCGCGACGTGAAGCACTACAAGCGTCGCAAGTGCTGGCTCAGGTGACGCGGAGCGTTCGGCTCCGCTCGTCGGGAATGCATGTAACCCAGCGTCGGCCAACAGCCTCAAGGAAAGGATTTCGTGGCCACGAAGTGTGAACTGGGCCAGGTGCAGCCGCTGACCGCTTGTCGGAATGGCTGTCCCGAGGGTACCCAAGCCATTGAAAAGCTTGGTGGGCGCACCAGGGCTCGAACCTGGGCCCCGCTGATTAAGAGACGTATGATTTCCGAGTAAAATCAATGGCTATTCCGACAATGGCGTCTTGAAACCTGCATTGACCCCCAAGGTTTTGTCCTTGTCGGAATGGCCCGCTTCTCGGCGAAGAGCAGGTCGTCACTTCGTCACTGACTCGCGTGAAGCATCTGCAACTCCGCGATGCGATTGTCGGCGCGACGAAGCCGCCGACAAAGCTCGCGGTTGACGTTCTGCATCACCATCACATACGCGTAGATATCGGCCTTGTAGTACGCGTAAAGTTGTCGAGCCGTGAGCTCGTACAGCAGAGTTTGGCTCTGCGCGACGATGGTCGCTGACCGGTTCTGCATTTCGATAAGCGTCATTTCGCCAAAAAAGTCGCCAGGCCCGAGGCTCGCCATGCGAATTATGCGCCCCGAGCGCCCGATCTTGCTCACCAGGAGCTCGCCGGACTGAACAACGAACATTGAGCGGCCCGGCTCTCCTTCCGCCACGACAGTGTCACCGACGTCGAAGCTGCGCTCGACCAGCATTGAGACCAAGAGATCGCAACTCGCGTCTGAGAGACCACCGAAGAACGGTGTGGCAAGCAAAAACGCTTTCAGATCGGGCGAGCTGACAGCCATTGACAAAATATACTCCCGCGACCAGCGGTGGCAAGCCGCCGAGACGTCGACGCTGCTGCCGCAGGCAGCAGGACGAGCGCGGTGATCCAACCTCGGGAACTTGTCATGATCGGGCATTTGCATCGCAAAGATCTGTCGGGTCACCGCCCTCACCCAGCAACTTCGGGCCGATCGAAAGACAGTCAGGGCCTACATCGCCGGAAGCTTGCCGCCCAGTTTACAAAAAGCACCAAGGTGTTCTCGAGGTGCTCGGCTACTTACTGGTCGACCTGGGCGCGCTTTTCTCCGATCTGCAAGTGGTCCTTCGCGCTCATCTCCGCACGTCGAGATCGCCTACCGCGCGGGCGCTTCCTTCCCCCCGGTCAAAGGCGAGCTCGAATGGAAGCCAATATGCCTGTCGTCGTGTCGATGACGGTTACGGCCTGCTCAATCTTGCCTTGCCCCAACGGATATTTGGAACACCGCTCGGAGATCTGAACTAATCGTTTTCTTTCGCCGGTCAGGATCGTGCTGCTCTTGTCGACGGCAAACTTGACGATGTCCCGCATCGGACTCTTGTCGCCGAAGTCGGTCAGATCCTTCTCCATGGTGATCAGATACTCGTAGCTTGCGAGTTCGTCGGAGATTTGCAGAAGTTCCCGGACAGTCGAGTTGACACACTCGGCGTCGCCGCTGGAAACATCAGGGCGCTTCGCGGTTGCGACAAGGTCGTTCATGAGGTTGGCAAAGAGTGGCTTAAGGCTCTCCGCCTGCCGGAAATCGCTCTCGGACAGGACGCCCGCACCGCACACACCGGGTAAGACCAAGGCAAGCCCCAAGCCGGCGGCCAGCATTTTTCGACGCGCTCGCGCTGGGAACGAAAACAACGTGGTGCCCATCAGCCCGTGCATTTCAGCCGCTCTCCCTGCTCGCCCCTTATTGTTGGACGGTCGATCTTGTGCAAAGATCAGCCATCGTCGACTTCAGTTCACACTTGCTTTGCGTGCAGACATGTCGGCGTCTGAACCGCTCCCAAAGCCGGAGCATAAGAGCATGACCGACCGGCCGCAACGGGCGTTTCGCGCCGCGGCCCTTGACCGGGCTGCGTCTCCCGAGCAGCTCGATCATCTCGTTGTTATCACCAAGCCCGCTGACTGGATTCTGACCCTCGTGCTCTGCATTGCGCTCGGGGCGGCCGTGCTGTGGGGCATCTTCGGGCGCGTGCCCACTCGCGTCTCAGGCGAAGGTATCCTCATTGGCAGTGGCGGTAAGGTCGTCGACGCTGTATCCGCCGCTGCCGGACGGCTGCAGTCGGTCGCAGTTTCGGTCGGCGATCACGTCAAGAAGGACCAACCCATCGCTCAGATCGTTCAGACCGAGATCCAGCAAAAGCACAACGCAGCTACCGAGGTCTTTCATGAACGCGAGCGGGAGCACGCCGATCGAGTATCGAAAGCTGCAAGCGAGCTCGCCGCCAAGAGCCAGAACTTTGCAAAGCTTGAAATCGCCCTGCAACAGGTGATCAAGGCAACGAGCCAACGTATCGAGTATCTCACCGTCGACGTCAAAAACCTGGAGGATTTGCTGGCTAAGGGATACACGACGCGGCGCAATCTGGAAGAGCGACGTCAGGAGCTGACCGATGCGCAACAGCGCCGTACTGACGCCCAGAACGAAATCTTAAAGCTGCGGTCGCAGAAGACGGATCTGGAAACGGAGCGCGGGCGCGAAATTCAGCAGTCCGAGTTTGCGCTCAACGAGGCCCGGCGGCAAATGAATGCCGCCGCCGAACAGCTGAGCCAGAACACCCAGGTGATCAGCCCGATGGACGGGCGGGTTTTGGAAGTGAAGATTTCGTCCGGTTCGGTGCTAGCCGTCGGTACACCGGTTATTGCGATCGAAAGCGAAGGCACCAAGCTCCAAGCCGTCGTCTATGTTTCTGCCGAACGGGGCAAACAGATCAAGCCTGGCATGCAGGTGCAACTGGAGCCGAGCACGGTGAAGCGCGAGGAATTTGGTATGATGCTAGGCCAGGTGGTCAGCATCTCTGATTTCCCGATGACGCCGCAAGGCATGGGTGCGCTGCTGCATAACGAAAGCCTGGTTTCACGCTTCTCGCGCGACGGTGCGCCTTACGCCGCGATGGTTGCACTCGATGAAGATACCTCCACTGCAACCGGATATAGATGGGCCGTTGGCGAGGGGCCGAACATTCATCTCACCAGCGGAACGTTGGCGCGGGCCGAGATCACAACACGCCGCCGGCGCCCGATCGATCTGGTGATACCCCTGCTCAAGCACCTCACGGGAATTGATGGATAAGCCCTCTCCAAACCAGCCAACCAGCGAGCGCGGCCGACCAAAATCTTACGTCAGCCGCATGGCGAGCTGGTTGCCGCAGCAACGCATCCGGCGGACACCCATCCTACTGCAGATGGAAGCCGTCGAATGCGGAGCGGCAGCGCTCGGCATTATCCTCGGCTATCACGGCGCGTGGATCCCGTTGGAGCAGCTTCGTATCGCATGCGGCGTATCGCGCGACGGCAGCAAGGCGAGCAACATCATCAGGGCGGCGCGCCGATACGGGCTGGCGGCGAAGGGCTACAGCGTCGAACCTCCGGCGCTCGCCGAGATTCCAACCCCGTGCATCATTCACTGGAATTTCAACCATTTCGTAGTCCTGGAAGGAATTGACAAGAAGCACGCCTATATAAACGACCCCGCGAGCGGACGTCGGCGGATCGATCTGGTCGAGCTTGACCTCGCCTTCACCGGGGTCGTTCTGGTGTTTGAACGGGACGAAAGGTTCGAGAAAGTTGGCAGCAAACCGAAGGGAATAAACCTGCTCATACGGGAGCTGCGCCACTCAAAGCAGGCGGTGGCCCTGCTAGTTGTGGTCAGCATCGCCGCGGTCCTGCCCAATATTGTTGCCGCGGGATTCTCAAAAATCTTTGTCGATGAAATTTTAATTCAGCACACGCCCAACTGGCTTGTGCCGCTCCTGATCGGCATGGCGCTGACGGCGACCCTGCGGGCCGTCCTGACGATCATACGTCAATCGCTGCTATTGCGGCTGCAGACCAAGCTCGCAGTCGTGATGACCAGCCGTTTTCTCTGGCGCCTCATGATGCTGCCGCTGGAATTCTTCACCCAACGCCACGCGGGCGACATTGCGGGTCGTATTGCAGCCAACGAACAGATCGCCCGTCTGCTTTCAAGCGGCATTGCAGCTAATGCGCTCAGCCTGATGTCGGTGGTCTTGTTCGCCGCAGCCATGGCCGTCTACGACGTCAGCCTGACCGCTCTTTGCGTCGCAATCTCTTTGATAAATGTTCTTCTCCTGCGGCTTGTCGCTTCACGCCGCCAGGAACTGAGCTATCGGCTGGCGCTCGATCAGGGAAAGCTGCTCGGAGCAACCGTGAGCATGGTGCGGACTATCGAAACCATCAAAGCAAGTGGGTTGGAAGACGACGCCTTCGGCCGGTGGGCCGGTCTTCAAGCTAAAAACCTCAACGCCGAACAGAGGATCGGCGCCTCCGCCATCATATTGGACATGGTCCCGACCTTGCTCACGGGTCTCATGATCGCAGCGATTCTTGGTGTCGGAGGCTTGCGGGTCATTCAGGGCTCCCTGACACTGGGAAGCCTCGTAGCCTTCCAATCTCTAGCACTGAGTTTCTCCGAGCCTTTCGTCAACCTCGTGAATTATTTCGGTGGACTGCAAACCATCAAGGGAGCACTCGAACGGCTCGAGGATGTCTACCGATACCCGCTAGCGCCGCAACCACCGACACATTCGAGTGCCCTGCCGCCGAAGCTTACCGGCCGGCTCGAACTTCACAACATCAGCTTCGGCTATTCGGTGCTCGAACCGCCGCTTTTGGCCGATCTTTCGCTGGTGATACCTGCCGGTTCACGCGTGGCACTCGTTGGCATGTCGGGCAGCGGAAAATCAACCCTCGGCAAACTCATCTGCGGACTGTACAAACCCTGGTCGGGCGAGATTCGTTTTGATGGATGTAGGCTGACGGATATCCCTGCGGACATTTTTGCGAACTCCGTCGCCTATGTCGACCAGGACGTCTTTCTGTTCGAGGGAACGGCGCGAGACAATTTGACGCTCTGGGATTCGACAACCGATGAGCGTCACCTCCTGACGGCGGCCAAGGACGCGCTGATTCATCAAGACCTTGCGACGAGACCAGGCAATTATGACTGCCACGTAAACGAGGGCGGCACGAACTTCAGCGGCGGTCAGCGTCAGCGCATCGAAATCGCCCGAGCTCTGGTTTGTAATCCCTCGATCCTTGTCTTGGATGAAGCGACGGCTGCACTTGACCCGATTACGGAAAAATCCATCGACGACAACCTGCGGCGCCGGGGCTGCAGCTGCATCATCATCGCCCACCGCTTGAGCACGATACGCGATTGCGACGAAATCGTCGTGCTTGAACGCGGTCGCATCGTTGAGCGTGGCACGCATGAAGAGCTTCTTGCGCTTCAGGCCTCCTATGCCAAACTGGTGGCGCGCGAATGACGGATCGATTTGTCAGCGAGAATTTCGTTGGGCAACAACGCGAGGCCCCGATCGGTCTGCCGCACCGGACTTCGCTCGATGCGCGTCGCCCAATGCTTCTCAGCGACCATGAACACGTTCTTCAAGTGGCAGCTGGTCACGTCGATTTGTTTGCAGTTCGGCCGACAGGCACGCGCCAGCATTTGTTTCGTGTCGAAAACGGCGGATGCATTCTGGACCTGCACAATGCCTGCGAAACCTCGGGCAGCCGACTGCAAATCATCGCTGTCGGCCCGCCTGGGAATGCAGTTTTGGAGGTGCCGCGCAGCGCAGCGTCATTTGGCTCTGTGTCTAGCTGGATCGCCCAATTGGCGGCGTTCATGGTCCGCTCGGCGGCAAACGAAGCCATCTCCGAGTTGCTGAGCGGCGAGGCGATTGAACTGCACCCAGGCGATCGACGTCGTGGTCCGATGCGGGACCTCGTGTGGGCACACCTCGACACCGGGACCGCAAAGGTCATGGACCTCGGCTCGAGCTTCGCTCCCGGGCAGCCTCCCTTCCCTTTGACCGCCGGGATGTGGGTGGAAGCTGGCGAGCATGGGTGCAAATTGCGTCTCGACCCGAACCCGCCAGATACCCTGGTTCTCTGGCCCGCCATTGACCGATTGCAGATTGCATTCATTTCCCATCTTGAGCGCAGCCTGGCAGAGGGCCTCATTCGAGAGCGGGAACGCCTGGTCCGCCGCGACGAACTCACTGTGTCGCAAACGCTCGACTCGTTTGAGCGGCTCGCCGATGTCGTGGTCAAGAAAGCCGATCGCGCGCAATCCGAATGGGATCCGGCAGACCCGCTGCTTTGCAGTTGCCGGGTTGTCGGAGAAGAACTGGGAATACCGGTTGCACTTTCGCAGCGCGCTCAACCCACAAGACAGGCCTTCAGCGACATTCTGGAGATCGCTCGCACAGCCCAGTTGCGGATCCGCCGTGTGCTTCTGCGCGATGTCTGGTGGACGACCGATGCTGGACCGCTCCTCGGTTGGCACGGAGCCGAACGCAGTCCAGTGGCTCTGGTGCGCAAGCGGGTGAACACTTACACGATGTTCGACCCAAAGAGTGGAACTCGCCGCTTCGTCGATCGCTCCGTTGCCGGTGAGCTCAAGCCAGAGGCCATCACCTTCTATCCGGCGTTGCCGTCCCGCCCGCTCCAATATCGCGATTTGCTTGCCTTCGCGATGCGAGGCGTCTCCGACAGCATCGCGCGCATCGCGTTGGCCGTTATGGTAATCGGCCTACTGTCGCTGATGCCGCCACTGATCACCAATGTCTTGGTGAATTCGGTTATCCCGCGAACCGAGATCGACCAACTCGTTGTTTGTGCGCTTGCGCTGACGGTCACCGCTGTGGCGATCGCCAGCCTACAGGTGATGCAAGGACGGGTCACGTTAAGGCTCGAAGGTCTGCTCGACTACAAGCTTCAGGCCGCGCTGATCGACCGACTGCTCCGCCTACCAACCTCCCTGTTTCGCGAATATACCAGCGGCGATTTGGTCGATCGCGCCATGGGCATCGACGCCACGCGCCGGATCTTCACCGGACGTGTGCTGGGCGGCTTTACGGCCTCGTTCTTTTGTCTCTTCAGCATTGGGCTGATGCTCTACTATGACCTCCGACTGGGCAGCATTGCACTGCTGCTCACTATGGTTAGAGCGGCTGCAATTCTAGCCGCGAGCGCCGTGCGACTCTATTACGAAACCAAGCATTTCAACCTGCAAGGCAAGGCCAGCGGCTTTGTCCTGCAATTGATTGCAGGAGTAGGCAAGCTTCGCGTGGCCGGCGCAACATCGCGCGCGCTGGCGCGCTGGTCGCAACAATTTGCCGTACAGAGGCGGTATTTCATCGCATCGCAGCAAGCGGCCAACGCGCTGAGCACCTTTGACACCGCTTTTCCGATGCTGGCGACGTTGACCATCTTTGCGCTTGCCTCCTACACAAACAGTCATATCCTACTCGACCTCGGCGCATTTCTCGGCTTTCTGGCAGCCTTCGGACAGACAACGGCCGCGATCGGCAGTTGGGCCTCGAGCGTCAGCGAGTCCCTGGTGGCCATTCCTCACCTCAGCCGCCTGAAGCCCGTGATTTCCACTCCTGCCGAGATCTCCGAAGAACGCCGATCGCCCGGGGAACTCTCCGGGGAGATTGAACTTTCCGGCATCGTCTTCCGCTATATGAAGGGCGGGCCGAAGGTCCTGGATGACGTCAGCCTAAGCATTGCGACGGGTGACTACGTCGCGATCGTCGGTCCCTCGGGCAGCGGGAAATCGTCGCTCTTTCGTTTGCTGCTCGGTTTTGAGCGGGCGGAAGCCGGCACGGTGTTTTACGATGGCAAGGCCCTCAACACGCTCGACATCAGCGCCGTGCGCCGGCAGCTTGGCGTAGTGCTGCAAGATACCAAGCTCGCAACCGGAAGCCTTTACGACAACATTTGCGGCGGCGTTGATTTGCCGCTGGAGAAGGCCTGGGAAGCCGCCCGCCTGGCCGCGCTGGATGCCGACATCGCGCAGATGCCGATGGGCATGCATACGCTGGTTGCGGAAGGCGTGACTACGCTATCAGGCGGTCAGCGGCAGCGACTATTGATCGCCCGCGCTCTTGCGCGCTCACCACGGATTCTTCTGTTTGATGAGGCAACCAGCGCACTCGACAACCAAACCCAAAGCATCGTCGGCACCTCGCTGGAACGCTTGAGCATTACGAGGATTGTGATTGCGCATCGCCTCAGCACCGTGCGCAATGCGGATCGTATTGTCATGCTTTTGCGCGGCAAGGTGGTGCAAGCGGGAAGCTACGCGGAGCTCATGAACGAGCCGGGGCCGTTTGCGGATTTTGCCAAGCGGCAGTTGCTCGAATCGGCTCAACGCTAGCCTAACGGCGGCGGAGACGATAATCCGGACGCATCGCTGGGCCGGGTCATTCCCTGTGGATGAGGATCTCTCGGCCGGTGGACACGAGTACGCTCGTTGGGCATCGACACCGTGTCGCGACCTCTTCCCGCAGTTCATTGCGCGAGGATGCTTGTGTCCATGAGAGTTCTCGATTGAAATGAGTCCCGCACACCCCGGAAGCAACCAAGGAGTGTGCGGGTATTAGTGACTTAGCCGATCGAGCTGGTATTCCCCTGCGCGAGCAGCTGGGTGACGGCAGCCGCACCACCGGCACCGAAGACGCTGGAGCCGCCCTGAGCCACACCGACCTGCGTGGCAGAGTTCGTCTGCGCAACGATGTTGTTGGACAGATTGCTCAGGTCGAAGAACCCGCCAGCCACGGCGTCGAGTTCCATGTCGATCAGTTCACACGCTTCAATCATGACTTCCCTCCTCTGGTATCTGTGACTTAGCCGATCGAACTGGTGTTCGACTGAGCGAGCAGCTGCGTGACGGCAGCGGCACCACCGGCACCGAAGACGCTGGAGCCGCCCTGAGCCACACCGACCTGCGTCGCAGTGTTCGCCTGCGCGACGATGTTGTTGGACAGATTGCTCAGGTCGAAGAACCCGCCAGACACGGCGTCGAGTTCCATGTCGATCAGTTCACACGCTTCAATCATGACTTCCCTCCTCTGGTATCTGTGACTTAGCCGATCGAACTGGTGTTCGACTGCGCGAGCAGCTGCGTGACGGCAGCGGCACCACCGGCGCCGAAGACGCTGGAGCCGCCCTGAGCCACACCGACCTGCGTCGCAGTGTTCGCCTGCGCGACGATGTTGTTGGACAGATTGCTCAGGTCGAAGAACCCTCCAGACACGGCGTCGAGTTCCATATCGATCAGTTCACACGCTTCAATCATGACTTCCCTCTTGTTGCTGTGATAGACATCTGGCTCAAAGCAAACCAGCGCCTCACTGCCCGTGTTCTTACCGGAGGATTGTTTTTCTATCTGTGAGAAGAATCACGCACGACCCACAGTTCGCAGTCTGCCTTGGCTTGAGATGCTTCTTGCTATCCGACCATGGAGCTGCGGAAATGGACTACTCGGTCATCGTGCTCTGACTAGCCGCTGGACTTAGCTTGTTAGTCCGCAACAGCTTCGGTTCGCGATTGGCTTCGCAACCCGGCACCACGCGTCCCGGAGTTAGGCCAATCATGCGGTGGAAGAGTCGCGTGACGTTTGATTGCTGAAGCTGCACTCCTCCGACACATCTGTGAGCGGTAGTGGGCTATCACGCAGCTTTGAATGGCGCGTTGGGCTGCTCCACGAATCGCCTGGTGCAGCGTCGCTCCCAGCGAGCACCGGAAGCCGCGGCGAGAAATAACACCACTCATAGGCCGCCTCCCGCACCAGCTCTTTAGACGACACACCACCGAAGTTGACGAGACGAATTTGCCTTGAGTGTCGTACCTGCCATGGCGCGACCATCCGAACCAGTCTCGACACTGGCCGCATGCCTTCATGGGTCTGAGCGATTCACCCCGACGTGAGCCTGACGCACTCGAGAAGCCACCCCTCAGCTAAATCGGGGCATGCCTGAAGGCGGACAGCACCAAACTCCCGAGGTTGGCAATGCTGATTGCGTTATCGCCTTCTCACCCTCAACATTCAGGGCGGCGCATCGGCGATCGCGTCGAGCGCTGCCCGCGGCAGATAGAGTCTTCTTTCAGAACGGAGAGAATTCTCACACGGGCGGTCGCCGGCCATTACCTGGCTATTCGCGACGCGGAAGCCTAAAGCGATGAGTAAAGCAGCTTCCTGCTGAATCGAGCCACTCATGTCCTACCAGCAGCGATCAATCGGATAGGTACAGCGTATTCATGTTCTTCCCGCCGCCGTTGCAGCGCGAGTCCGCGGGCTTCTATGCCGCGCCTCCAGGCCAAGCGTAGTCAGGCTTGGATTCCCAGGCACCCTACCAGCCGAGTACTCACCCGAGTGGCCTTGGGTTATGAAAACTGTCGCGACTTGACGCGTCGGCCCCAACATTCTTCCACAGGATGGCTATGAATCGCCCGTTTTGTCACGTGCGCCACTCGCGTTCAGCACTGGCGGCCGATCGCGTGATTGTTTTGGCCGCACCATCATGCGAAGCTTTCTCCGCTCGTCGCTCGTAGTCGTCGGCGAGAGCCTTGAGCTGGGCGGCAATCGTTCGGTCAGTCATGGTTTTGACAGCGCGGAGCAAGCTCTGTGCTATTTGTCGGTATTCCCTGCCTCGTTGTGAAATCTGGGAAGCCATTAAGCCCTCGCTCGGATCTCTGGCGCCTGGTCTAAAGTGAGAAGCCAGCATAGCCAGTTTCCATCACTCGCCTGGCGAACTCTGTAGCGATTGACGCACTTCTTGGAGCATAAAGGGGTGCGCCACCAATAGTGGCGGACGAGTCCAAACTTGCGGTCACAAACCGCGCATCGTGTGGCTCTGCCAGATCCACCGCTCTCGTTATCAGGGCCGCTTGTGTCCATGAGAGTTCTCGATTGAAATGAGTACCCGCACACCCCCGGAAGCAACCAAGGGAGTGTGCGGGTATTGGTGACTTAGCCTATCGAGCTGGTATTCCCCTGCGCGAGCAGCTGGGTGACGGCAGCGGCACCACCCGCACCGAAGACACTGGAGCCGCCCTGAGCCACGCCAACCTGCGTCGCAGAGTTCGCCTGCGCGACGATGTTGTTGGACAAATTGCTCAGGTCGAAGATCCCTCCAGACACGGCGTCGAGTTCCATATCGATCAGTTCGTACGCTTTAATCATGACGTTCCCTCCTCAGTTATGTTTGACTTAGCCGATTGAGCTGGTGTTCGCCTGGGCAAGCAGCTGCGTGACGGCAGCGGCACCACCGGCACCGAAGACGCTGGAGCCGCCCTGAGCGACACCAACCTGCGTCGCAGTGTTCGCCTGCGCGACGATGTTGTTAGACAAATTGCTAAAATCGAAGAACCCACCAGACACGGCGTCGAGTTCCAGATCGATCAGCTCACACGCTTCCATCATGACTTCCCTCCTCAGGGGTTGCTGTGAACGGCATCTGGCTCAAAGCAAACCAGCGCCTCACTGCTCGTGTTCTTACCGGAGGGTTGTTTTTCTATCTGTGAGAAGAATCACGCACGACTCACAGTGGCCACCGCCGCTGTACTTGCTCGGTTGTGACTGCCGGCGCGGGACATCGATCTATAGAGATCGTTATCCTCTCAGACTGACGTGGACAATTTCTGCGAACCTATCGGACAGGACGAGTCATGTCGTATCGTACATAGCTATCGACGTCGTCAGCTTCGGCGGTCAGGCAATCTGACTTCCCGCAGCGACTGATTGTACGTCCCGCCGTACGGTGTGCCAGCACTCAACTCTGCGAACGCGGTTTGGCGGATCCGATCTTTACTGAGATCTACCGGGTCGCGAGCAGTCGTCCCGCTCTCCGCGCTGTCACAGCTGTCTTGCTCGTTCCGCGCTGCGGCCCAATAGAGGGTTCAATCAAGTTGCTAACAACCGATTCCTTGGGTGTTCACACCCACGGAAAGGTTTTTGGAGAAAGAATGTACGACGATAGCGCGCCGATCTGATCGAACGCCGTGCAGATGTCGACTCGCGAAGCGCTGCCGCGCGGCAACCGCGTGGCCTTAGGACATCAAGGCGGACATTGACTCCGGTGCCAAGCCACCGGTTCTATGAGTTCATGGCCCGACGATACCTTGGCAGATTGTTGGTTGGCGTTCGCAAACGATCTCCGAACCGATTTCTCAATGGTTCATTGGGTGGTCGGCTCTTGGAGGGCTGACCATGTCGGCGTGGAGAGACAAGCTCGAATGCTGGCTAAAGCCATTTCCCGGATCAGCAGGTCATAAGACCTGGCAGGGGATGTGTCGAATTAAGTTGCGGGATTGACCGGCCCTGGTGGCTAAAGGCGTTCAACCGATGGAGGAACACTTTGCAGCGGGCACTGTACAATGATTTAAGTTGTACCCCCACACTCCCGGGAGCAGCCGGGAGTGTGCGGGCATTCAAGACTTAGCCGATCGAGCTGACGTTCGCCTGAGCGAGCAGCTGTGTGAGGTTTGCGTTGCCGCCATTGCCGAAGACGCTGAAGCCGCCGACGGCAACACCGACCTGCGTAGCAATCTGCGGCTGTACGACGATATTGCCGGACAAGTTGCTCACGTCGAATAGCCCTCCACCAGATACGAATTCGAGTTCCATATCGACCAGTTCACGCACTTCATTCATGAATCCCTCCTCAGGGTTGCGGGGTGAACAACATCCAGCTCAAAGCAAGCCAGTGCCTCACTATGCGTGTTGATACTGAAGGATGGTTTTTCTATCTGTGACAGAAATCACGGCTCGCCCCGCGGCAGTCAGCTTTGGCTACGATATGGCCCGCCGGACCCACGCTGTTTGCTCCCACGGCGGTTCCGATTCATATGGCCTGGACTCTCGCATGTCTCAAGCGAATCTGGCTGTCTCAGGCACGACGCGTAAGGATCTAGCGCCGAGCCAAACGCCCATTTTGCGCAACAAGCTGATCGAGCGCGAGTGAGACGGCCGCGAGCTCGCCATAGGGCGAAGCGTTCCACGACATTCCGGGTTCGGTAGAGGTATGGGAAAAAACCAGCCTGGCCTCGCGATTGCTGTTCGGCCGGACGTTGGGCCTAGCCGCCACACCTGATTGCGAGGTCTTTGATCTAAATCGGCGTTGCAGCCACGGTCGACAACAAATGTTGACCCAGCCCTGAGGTGAGACAGCAGCTTCCCGACAAGCTGATCCTCTTGGGCGCTACTGCGAACTGGATCGGCAACTACCGCATGAACCCTGTGCGCGCTTGGGCGGTGACGCGATCGGAATAGACACGAACTGGCGCCTCGCAGAATGAGAAACAGGTACGCTCGTCGGGCATCGACACCGTGTCGATACTCTTCGAGCGCCCTGAGTCACGGCGACCGTATCCATGAGAGTTCTCGATTGAATTCGTAACCGAACACCATCGGGAGCGGGCAAGCAGTGTTCGGGATCCGCCATTTAGTGGATAGCGCTGAAGTTCAGCTGACCGAGCTGCTGCGTGACACTGGCGTTATTGCCGATAGCCACGCCAATCTGCACGGCAATGTTTTGCTCTATGACGATATTGCCGAATTGGCCGATATTGCCGATGTTACCGAAGCTGAAGAGCCCGTGATGTCCATGATGATGCCCGTGATGCCCGCCGCTCACGGTGTCGAGTTCAGTATCGATCAGTTCACGCATTCCACTCATGTTCCCTCCTCAGGGTTTGCAATGAACAACATGTGGCTCGAACCATACGGGAGGTTGACTTTTCGATCTGTGACGGAAATCACGCGGCGGCCACGGCAACGCGCCCATGGCCATCGCGAAGGTAGCCAAGCAAATGGCCGCTGCGTGACTCAGGGGAGGCGGAGGAGGCAATTCTCTCGATGTGAGCGGCGTCACGGAAGAAGCGGGTCGATCTCTTCATGCTCCGGTTCACGGCTGTATTGATTGGGCCCCAAACGAGAGGCAGCGAGGAACACCGATGAACCTGAACCAGTTATTTAGTTCTATCCTCTTCGCCATCGGAGCGCTGTGCTTTGTGGCGTTTATGACCACCCTGAAGCCCCCGCTTTATCACTCAGAGTTGGCGGTGGGTTCGATCTATGGCCGCGGGGTAACGACCTAGACTAGCCGATCAATAAAGAATGCTCGTACGGCCCTCTGTGGGTCAATGGCGGGGCAATTCGGTCCCGCCACCATTCTAGACAGACCTCCCAGCCTCCTCGCTGCATCGCGTTTGCAAGCACTGCAAGATGATGCCGCGCTCCGTTGCAATCTCTGCCGGCATGCGCCCGCTTCCAGCGACGCCGCCCGAGCCAAACCCGACGTACGATCGACGGCTGCCGCGGAGGTTTCGGCCGCTGACAGAGCGGGCACGGCTGACACCAGCCATTGGCCTAACGCCGACGTTGGATCCATACCTTGCCGGTTGATATGTGGCGTGCCCGACCACGGCCCGCGGGGCCACCAAACCGCGCAATGTGCGGGTGATCACGGACAATCTGCTCTGCGGCCTAGTATGACTCCGACATGCAGGGTCGGGCTTGCTGACCCAAATATTGGAAAGGAGGCGTACATGACTCAGGTCTATTTCCATTGCTCGAACACCAAGGGCGTACTGATGGATCGTCGCGGTACGTTCGTATCCGACCTAATCGAAGCGTGTGAGGAGGCTACTCGCAGGGTGCGCTCTCTGGTCGCAGCTGCCAACCTGGAAGATTGGCGTCAGTGGGCTCTGCATGTCAGCGATGAGGCCGGCGACGAGATTTTCGTTCTGCCGTTCGCATTCGTGCTCGGCAATCCGCACTGAGAGAGTGCTATGCTGCCAGAGCTACAATCATTGATACTTCTTCGTCAGGGGGTGAATGCGGTCACGACGGCAACCATCCGGTGTGCCTTCGCCGGAGCGATATTCGCCCAAAGGCACTTCCGTCACAGCCCGGACACGATCTCTAGAACAGCCTGCGGCTCCAACGGCACATTTGGGAAAGACCACGTAAAGCTCTTGCCTCGCGGAATCGTGCACTCCTCTCCAATGGAGTTTGCGGATGAGGCGGAGCGGCCAAGCCAGTCGCGCCCGCAGCGTGTGTTGGCGCGGTCGCCGGTATCATAGTGGTCGCAGACAGTCGCGCAGCGAGCAGCAGCACTTAGGATAGGAATCGTTGCGCTCTAAAGTCGCGTACGATCAGCCGCCTCGATCTCAACCGCTTTGCCGATCAGGAGATTGATCGGAACGTCTTGTCCACTGCCGCAGGTCAGCTGCCCCGAACCTGATGATCCGGATGCGACAATGCGGCATCGATCCTCGTCCATGATCAATACGCCTTCCAGCCGCCTGGAGGACACTTTCAGCTGCAAACGCGCCTGCTTTTGCTCTACGCCATTGACGCTGCACAGGCCGACGTGGCGCAGCGTGATCGTCCCTGAATATTCAGTACCTGGACTCGTCACCGTTTTCCCGAGATTACCCGTTATTTCCCATTCGTGCAGATAGCCGATTTGCCCGCTGGCAGAGTAGGACTGCGCCCGAGCGGCAGGGGCTGCAGCAAACAACACCAGTATTGCTCCGACGATCGCGCGCATCGTTTCCGTCCGCCGCATGATTACGGCAACTCCCGCAGAACGCGAAATCCGTTGGCATAGTAGCGCACGTCAACGTCGTAGCGAAATCGCGCCGAAGATCGGACGTCGCTGGCCTTGCTGAGGAAGTTGCCGCCGCGCAGCACCCGCAGGCGGCAGTCGCCCGACGTCCAGGGCAACGCGTCCTTGGGCGCATTGCGATAGGAATCATTCCAGCAATCCTCGACCCATTCCGCAGCATTGCCAGAAGTGTCGTAGAGCCCAAATCCATTTGGCCGAAAGGAGCCCGTTGGCACGACCTGCTGCTTGATTGGACTTCCGCACCCGTCGCACTGCGCATGACCCGCGCCGGCCTCTTTGCCCCACCAGAATGCCGTTCTGGTCCCCGCGCGCGCGGCATACTCCCACTCCGCTTCGCTGGGCAGACGGTATTTCTGTCCGGTCTTCTGCGACAGCCAGGCGACGTACAGCTTGGTATCTTCCCAGCTGACGTTGATGACTGGACGGTCACCGCGACCCCAGCCGTGATCCTCGGGACGCACTTTGCAGGCGCCAGCATCGGCACACGAGTCCCACTCCGCGAACGTCACCTCGCGGCGCCCGATCGCGAAGGGCTTGCGAATGCTGATCAGGTGCTCAGGCTTCTCATAGGGCGTGTCATTGGATCCCATCACAAAGTCTGCCGGAGGCACAACCACGAGCTCAGGGCAATTATCGCAATCGCGAAACAACTCTCCAGGATCCAGACTGGCGCCCTGTTGTTGAGCCACTCTGGTGTCAGATGGCGCGGATGATTGGTCGCCAGACGGGCCGCTGCTTAGCCCTCGCTGGGCAATTGCCGTAGTACTTGCAAATAGTGCTGTGAGAAAAATCACAGACAAGACGGCGGATTTCATCTTGTGATCTCCGGTCGGCTCGAACGATCAGGAGTATGCACACGTCACATTCTATGCCGCATAGCATGCTTCATTCGGCTGCGACCGGCAAGGCGACAGTCGCCCCGCTCGATTGTGGTTTACATTGGCGAGCAAAGGGATATCGTTTCAGCCCCGTTCTGTTTGCCGGTGGGACGGGCCCATTATCGATAGTTGCAGCTATTTCAGATTCCCGCGGCTCTTGCGGTCCAGATTGTGGTCTATCCATTGGGAAGATTGCGATGATGCAACGTTTGCTCATAGCGGTTCTGGTTCCATTTATCGGCGGCTTGATGCACTGGCACGCCGCACAGGCTCAAGCCCAGACGGGCGGCCCAACGCCCTCGCCGCCCGGGGCGGCCGTCTATTTCATTGGCTTGAAGGACGGCGATACGGTGCCAACCAAGACCACTCTACACTTTGGCCTGCACGGCATGGGCGTTGCCCCGGCAGGTTCGGACCGCGCCAACAGTGGTCACCATCATTTGATCGTCGACTCGCCAACGCCCGCGCTGAATGCTGAAATTCCTAACGACTTCCAGCACCTCCATTTCGGGGCTGGACAGACCGAGGCAGAGATTTCGCTGACCCCCGGTGAGCACACTTTGCAGCTGGTGTTCGCCGACAAGAATCACGTCCCGCATTCGCCGCCGGTGGTCTCCGAGCGGATCAAGGTCAGGGTAGCTGACCAAACCGGCGCCGCGGTGGCGCAAGCACCCCCTGCGGTGGGTGGACGTCGTTCCGCGCCGAAGGACGCGAAGGTCTATTTCATCTATCCAAAGAACGGCTCCTATATTTCTCCGAACCCGGTTATCCGCTTCGGTTTGTTGAACATGGGCGTGGCGCCGGCGGGCTTCGACAAACCCAACACCGGACATCATCATTTGCTCGTGGATGCCGAGTTGCCTCCACTCGACCAACCAATCCCAAACGATTTCAACCACCTGCACTTCGGCGCTGGCCAGACTGAAGCGAAGATCACGCTCCCGATCGGCCAGCACAAGCTGCGCCTTCTGTTCGCCGACTATGCCCACGTGCCGCACGATCCAGCGGTGTTCTCCGATGTCATCAACGTCACCGTGACGGAGAACGGCCAGCCGCCGAAAAAGCGCAAGTACCGCCATCGTCCTTGGCGGAGTTACGGATATTGATGCAACGATGAAACCGCGCCGCCTCTTGATCTACATCCTCTGCCTCGTCATCAGCGCGATGTTCGCCGATGGGGCCGCAGCGGAGCGTCGGGTCGCGCTTGTGGTCGGAATCTCCTCCTATACGAACGCACCGCCGCTGCCCAACACCGGCAACGACTCCAAAGCGATCGCAGCGCTGTTCAAGTCTATCGGTTTCGACGTCGTCATTGCACGCAACGATCTCGGTGTCGTCGACTTCAAGCGTACTGTGCGCGAGTTCCTCATTACTGCAGAGAATGCCGATGTGGCAGTGGTCTATTACGCCGGCCACGGCATCGAGATCGGCGGCGTGAATTATCTGATACCGATGGATGCCAAGCTGAGCCACGACTACGACGTCGACGACGAGGCTATCGCGCTCGATCGCATCATCTGGGCGCTGCAACCGGTACGCCGCCTGCGTTTGATACTGCTCGACGCATGCCGCGACAACCCGTTTGCGGCCAAGTTGCGGTCCGCAAGCCGCTCGCCGACAAGAGGCGGTCTCGCAAAGCTTGATGAAATCAGCGCCGACACCCTGGTGGCTTTCGCGGCGAAGGCAGGCTCGATATCCTATGACGGCGACGGCGTGAACAGCCCCTATGCAACTGCGCTGCTCCGGCACCTTGCCGCGCCCGGTGTCGACATTCGGATCGCGCTTGGCCGCGTGCGCGATGAGGTCATCACCATGACCGGTGGACGGCAGGAGCCGTTCATCTATGGTTCGCTCGGCGGCGCCACTATCGCCCTGGTGCCGCAGTTTGTTACAACAAATGCACCGCCGGTACCGCCGCCCGCTCCGCCGGTCAATCCAGCGCCGCCAAGCGCGCCGCCGGCGGTAAAGGCGGAACTTCCCAGGCAGCCGCCTCCCGCGCAGCCGCCCTCCGAAATTACGGACCCCTGTGTCCGCGACGAAGCGAGGCTGGCACGTCTGCGCGCCACCCCTGTGCCGAACGAGATCATCAACTTCCAACGCGAGGTCGTTTGCACGCGGCTGCGTCCACAGATACAGCGTCTATTTGAGAGTATTGTTAGCACTGGCGCTCTGCCTTCTGATGGAAATGCGGCGCCCCAAGCGGCTGCGAAGCAGCAGGTACGGAATGAGGATGTCCGCTCCGAAGATACCTGCACCCGCGACATGGCGCGGTTGCAGCGCCTGCGCGCTGAACCTACACTTCAGGCGATCACCAATTTCGAGAGGGAATTGAGTTGCGAACGGCTCCGGTCGCAGCTCCGCCGATTGCGCGAGAGCGTCGCTCCTTGATCTCGCCTGGACACTTCACTGTGTGTCGGGACATTTCACGATTGAAGCTCGACACAACAATAGCCATCCGACCGTGACCGGATCGGAACGCTCGCCAGACGCGCTCTAACGAGTGAGCCGAGTGGTTCCACGCGAAGGCACCTGCCAATCCTCAAGTACCGGACAGCATCCGCTCGAGTGCGTCGCTTTGAGATCAGCTGCGTTCGAAGACTTTGGCACCAGGGTAAATTCGCCGGGCGTACGTAACGACCCGCTCCCGGTCCTGAGTCTCAAGGAAAGGTGTTCGGAGCTGGCATGACCCGACGACGAGGTGCCACAGGCCATTAAGTCTTTGAATCACGACGTTCATAGTGTGTTCCCTCGAAGAGCCGCAAACAACTGATAGACGCGACAATCCTACAAGTCGTGGGTCAGGGCCGTGATCATGGTCACATGTTGCAAAAAGCCGCGTGCTTGTTCGCTGCCTTGAGGCGCGATAGCTAAGTCCCAGCGAAAGCCGCTCAGCCGTTGATCGCTGGCGAGCGTTCGAATCCGCTAAAAGATGTACGCGTCGATTTGTGCAGCATAAGCGCTGAGAGTGCCGGCCAAGAGCACCGACCTCATCGCCGTCCTGGTCCTACAAGTCACGAGCCAATTCACTCCTCGAAGTTCCAGTGACGCGCATCACGGTCATTGACCTTGGGATCGGCTATCCCGGGCGTGAGTTGGAAAGCACGCTGCTGAGCCAACCGTCACCATCCATTGAACCTCGGAGGTTAAATGACTCGGATTAGGATTTCCCATAGCTGGCGAACCATTCGCGGCGCCCGTATCCGTATCGTCCACCGGCGTAAGGTTGCGCTTGAGTCGGTTGCAAGCATTCTCCGATCTGCATATCAGGGGATGGCTACGTTCGGCGACGAAAGGCCCACCACAGAGGTGAAGGTGTCGCCGGCATCGTGACGCCATCCTGCTAGCGGGGGCGACGGCAGTTAGGCCGCCTCGGTAGGGCGGCCTCTTTTGTTTCCGTTTGCCGCAGCATTCGGCGGTGGCAGCCGTGAGCAATGCTTCTTTCGATGAGACCGGCGCCCCTTCCCATTCGACGGGCCTTGTTCGCGAGGACGATTGCTCGCCCATATCTGTCTCCAGTGCTGCCCTAACCAGCCCCTTTCGTTGTTGCCTTCGTCGCGACGATCCCCGCAGGACACGAGGGAAGACCAGTTGAACTTCGTCGATTCTATTTCAACAGATCAGGAGACCGCTCGCGATCGTCAGGTAAACTTGCCACAAGACGCCAACAGCCTCGAGCCTGCGGCTCCGATGTCCAGTGTTCTCCACCGGGTCAGCGGGCTATGACCAGTGATAGACCCCACGCGGGCGGCTGCGCGTCTTTGCTGATTGGCACCCTCCGCATCGGTCGCCTCCGCCACGGGCCTTCCACGGCGTCATAGGCTTTGCGTGTACAGAAATCTTGGGAACAGAATGTTCAAACACAGGAGGCCGGAATGAGTTTTCCTTTAGTGGGCTGGGATATTATCGGATGGGATAGCCTCACGCCACAGGGCATTCGGCTAGGCATCGCGACCATCCTTGCGCTGCTAGCGGTGGGCCGCCCCGGACCGTCGATCTTTGAGCTTTTTGCTGGCCTAATCTGCATCCTGGGTGCCGGCCTCATGGTGGCACAGGCGGTCTCGCTTGGTTGACTCGCAGGTCTGCTCGGGACACCCACCGGAATGACGTCACGAATCTTATCAGCGAGCGTTGGTGGTTGCGCCTCCACGATCAAGAACATGGGAGCGTTGTCATGGAGAACCAAATTCCTGGTGACAATTTGGGGTTGCTTGTATTGCCGCACTCTAAACGCGCTACAAGTATCTGCCGTGAATGTCGATGGTCGAACGCACACCGATATGGCAATAATTTGCGGCTAACCACTCCTCAGCGCAGGTACGGCCCACGTCGCGCAGATAGGTGAGAAACTCCCAGTCTGCATTAAACTTGGAGGCGACGCCCAGGTCTTTCATGAACGATTCCGCCTCTATGGCATGAATCAGCATCGTCTTTATCTCGTCGCGCAGCGCGCCTCTGCTGACGAGCTTGTTGGCGAAGGCAATTGCTCGCATCTCGCGCATCAGCGACGAATTGAAGCTAATTTCGTTCAATCGATTTAGTATGTCGCTCGCCGTGCGAGGAATTTCCCCACGCACAATTGGATTGATGTGAATAACAATGACGTCTGTGGATTGGCAACCATAGATCAACGGGAAGATTGCTGGGTTGCCCATGTAGCCGCCATCCCAATAGGCTTCGCCATCGATTTCAATAGCCTGAAAGAGCTGCGGAAGGCACCCGGAAGCGAGAACGGCCGAGACGGTGAGTTCATGGTTCTCAAAGATCTTCACCTTTCCAGTGCGGACGTTTGTCGCACAAAGGAACAGCTTGACGACATTCTCCCTGCGCAGCCGGTCGAAATCGATGGTCTTCTCGAGCACGTCACGCAACGGGTTGTAGTTCAACGGGTTAAACTGATAAGGTGACATCAGTCGTGTCATCATGTCGAAGAACATGAAGGCCGGCGATCCCTCGATCGAACGATTTTGCGACAGACGATCGAAAATGGACGGCTGCAGCGGTCCCCAGGCCGCAGCTTCGCTGATGCGGCGCCAATACTCGGCGAGAGAGAGTTTTGCGCCTTCGCGGCCGCCTATCGTCAGACCGTACGCCATGACCGTGCCGTTCATGGCGCCAGCGCTGGTAGCGCAGATCCCCTCAAACGACATCCGCTCATCTTCAAGCAGGCGATCCAAAACGCCCCAGGTGAAGGCGCCATGCGCACCGCCACCCTGTAAAGCGAGGTTGACCGTCTTGCTTGCCATACCCATCGGCGCTTACCGACCACGTCGTGCGCCACCGCCGCGGCGCCTAGCAGCGTAATGAACTCGCGGCAGTTTCACTGTGCGGTCCCTCCACTTCTTGCGAGTGAGGATATCACACGGCGATACGGCAGGAGACGGCCCGGCGCGAGATTTCGGGCCGGGCTATGACCGCTGTGGGTCTTGGTCGTGTAAAAACGGCCTTACAAGGCCATCGGTCTGAAGGCCCAAACTGAGCCGACGTCAGGCCAGAATCGCGGCGATCACCGGCCTGATCCCAAGACTGGCTCGTCGGCACTTTCAAGGGACATCAGGAATGGAGAGAGATCGATCATAAGACGCAGCGCCTCAACGAGCAGGGCTTGGCACTCTTTGCCGATCGTGAGCTGAAAGACGGGACGCGCGCGGACTCGAAGCAGATACCGCAATTTAGCAAAGGCTTTGTCGATGCAATCTACGCCAAGCTGTTGGTGGTGGAAGACAAGGATGAAGACGGCAACATCGTCAAGCGCGAACGCCGCCGGTTTGCGAACGCGGCGATGACCGCTTGCAGGCGCGCTTGGTTTGTTGGCCAGCGTGCGCAGGAAAAGCTTGTGCCGGCTATCAATCCATTCTCCCGGATGGGCCTGAAGGCGCCCAACCAGCCTGCGCGGTAGACGCCACGGCCACGTGGGACGAACCGGTCGCGTTTCGCGTCGCCGCAAAGAAACTCGGATATAGTTCAGTGGCTACAGCCGCACTGGTCGCCGGGGAATGGTTGCAAAGAGAAGAGCACGTCTTCGGCGTCTTTGAGATTGCGCACTATCGGCCCAAGGAGCGGCCGAATGGCGTAAAGATCGTACATGCAAAAAACGGCGAAGAGGCTTGGTGGCCGCTATTCGATGAAACGGGCGAGCCACTCTCCCCTGAACTGATGGCGGAGCTCGATGAGGTTAAGAGGACGATGGTCTCGGGCCGGTTTTCCGGCGAGATTGCACACCGCAGGGCATCCACTCCCCTGCCCTGGATCACCGAACGTAAGGATCTGCGCTACCTGCGAAGTGTCGTTAAGGACATCATTGTCGAAGCCGGCATCCGAATTGAACTCTCATTCACGTCTTTCCGTCACGGGGGCTTCACGGACGTTCTGCGCGCTCGGCGCGGGCGAGACATCCGGTTTGGCTGTCTGGGCAAATGCGGCCGAAGCCGACATGGCCAGGGCGAACACGAGAGCGCTCGCGATGGACCCCATTTGAATCTCCACTACTGCAGCCGAACTTGCGTTTGCGCCGTGTGTTCCTAACTGCCGCGGTCAGTGTACCCGTCGCATCGATCGATACGAAGGCCGCTACGTCCTGGTCCGCACAGGTTCGAACAATCATCAAATCATGCTGCGCGGCATATACCGCGACTTTTGGCATGACCTTCCCGAACCTCTCCGTTTCTATTGGCTTGCCTCCCCTCACGTTCGCCTTCTATCTGCCATGGGCGCAAAGAAGCGAGAGGCCGCAGGACCGCGCCGATCCGCACGCGCGCGAGCGGCCCTCGACATCGCACGTCGGGATCCGCCGCCGGGCATCTCCCCTGCCTAGACCGTAGCCGAGATCCGCGATGTCGTCGGGCCGCCCGCAGACGCGTAAGCCACGCAAAAGCGCTCTCCCAGGTATCCCGGCCCGTATGCCGCAATCGCGTGTGTCCCTCTTGACCCCTGAAATTTACCATCCATATACCATCCAATTGGATGGCGATAGGAAGGTGATGCGATGCCGAGCAACGTTTACGAAATGCGACCAAAGCCTCCCGATACGGAAAAAATCACGATCAACCTTGGTTTTATCGATCTCGGTCAGGTCGATTTGATGGTGCAGGAAGGCTTCTACTCGAACCGCACGGATTTCATCCGCACCGCGATCCGCAACCAGCTCGAACGCCATGCCGACGTGGTCAAGCAGTCCACGGCGCGAAAGAGCCTGGACCTCGGCTTGCGAAACTACAGCCGCGAGGATCTCGAGGCGGCGCGGAGGGCGGGCGAGATGCTGCACATCAATGTTCTGGGTCTCGCCACCATCGCGCAGGACGTCACGCCCGAGCTTGCCCGCGCGACGATTGCATCGGTCTCTGTGCTGGGCGCCCTGCATGCCAGTCCGGCGGTCAAGTCCGCACTTGCCGACAGGACGAGGTAAGGTCATGTTGAACCACGACATCATTCGCGAAGCCACACGCCTCACACGCTCGGGCCAACTCGTCGAGGCCACCGCGCTGCTTCAGCGCATGCTTCGGGGCGAGAAAGAGCGGGGCACTACCGCACCGACGACCGGCCACCCCGCCCCTGCTGCAGGAATAGAACCGCCGACCATCGAGGCCAAGGCGAACGCCGCCGAGACGAGGCGTCCGCGTCCGGCGGCCCAGCCGGCAGTGGATATCGCCAAAAACCTTCACGGGCTCGGACTGGGAGGAGCCCTGAGGCGTGCGCCGCCTTCCATGGCGGACATCGTGCCGGACGGCGCCAGGTTCCTCGAAGGCGTCTACGCAAATGCTGCGGGAAGCCGCGCCTACCGGCTCTTCATCCCGAGCGGCTATCATGGCCAGGCCATTCCGCTGGTGATCATGCTCCACGGCTGCACGCAGTCGCCGGAGGATTTCGCCGCCGGCACGCGGATGAACTTCATCGCCGAAGAACAGACCTGCTTCGTCGCCTATCCCGCGCAGCGGGCGGAAGCGAACCAGGCGAAATGCTGGAATTGGTTTCGTCCAGCCGACCAGCAACGCGGCGCAGGCGAGCCCTCGCTCATCGCCGGCATCACCCGCCAGATCATGTGCGACCATTCGGTCGATCCGGAACGCGTCTACGTCGCCGGACTGTCCGCCGGGGCCGCGGCCGCGGCCGTCATGGGATCGACCTACGGCGATTTGTACGCGGCGATCGGCATTCATTCCGGATTGGCCTGCGGAGCAGCCAGCGACCTTCCCTCGGCGCTGATGGCCATGAAGCAAGGCGGCGGACCTGAGGCAATGCCGAGCGGCGGCCCGCCCGTGCCGACAATCGTCTTTCACGGCGATCGCGACACCACGGTGCATTCCAAGAATGGCGCTCGGATCGTCCGACAGTCGCTCGGCGGATTCCGCACGAAGGCCAAAGTGCATCGCGGTCGGGTACCTGGAGGGCATGCCTACACTCGCACGATCCACACCGACGCCGGCGGGCGCGGAATCCTCGAACACTGGGAAATCCACGGAGCCGGACACGCATGGTCGGGAGGTAGCCCCGCCGGATCCTACACCGATCCGGACGGACCGGACGCGACGAGGGAGATGCTGCGTTTTTTTCTTGAACACTCGCTGCAGCAGCGACGAAACTAGCCTAGCACTACTTTGGCAGATTGTGTTTTCGCCGCTGTTTTTCACGGATTTGCCTTCGGCAATATGGGCAATGCTGAGACTGCGGCCGAAGGATGAGATCGACGATGGCGTGACGTACGGCTGGCA
>NZ_RDQF01000077.1 GCF_004114425.1 Bradyrhizobium vignae
GGTCAAGGCCGGAAGCCGCCGGAGGCGGTGGCGCGCCAGCGCCAGCCTTGAGGCCGGCCGATCGCCGGGCTACTTCAACACAGTTGCTCCCCGGGGAGCGATGCACTATTGCCCCCGTCGCCTTGCGAGCGATCGCAAGACTTGACGCACAGACCCCGGGCGTCAGGACCACACGATTTTGCCGTACGCGAGACCGCGCCCGTCGTGCCGCGAGACAATTGCTCGCGTGACGCAGTCCACGTCCACCGCCGCTCACCCCGCGTTTCGTGACGATCGCGATACGCCCCTCTGACCGGGATGAGGTGAGCGAGGGTTACGACAATTCCGAATTTCGGTAAAGTGGAATATTTTTGCGGTTACGGATTGACCTACGGTATGGGTGTTTTGCCCGGCGGGCAGCACAAGGCATGGTGTCGCAGGGTGGGCAAAACGGAAGCGTGCCCACGTCTTCTTCGTGATCAATGGCAGGTGGCGGGCACGGCGCTTGCGCCTTTGCCCACCCTGCGAGACCTTCCTACTCCGCCGCGATCTGCCGAGGCGCCGGCGGCGGGTTTGCGAGATCGGCGGCGAGCTGGGCGTAGCGGGCCTTGGCGTCGTTCACCGCCTTCTCCTTCACCGGGCCGTAGCCGCGGATGCGGTCGGGCAATGAGAGCAGTTCGACCGCGGTATCGATCGTGACCGGCGACAACAGGCCGAGCACAGTGGCGACGTCCTTCTCGTAGCCGGCGATCAGATCGCGCTCGAGCTTGCGGTCGGCGCTGCGGCCGAAAATGTCGAACGGCGTGCCGCGCAGGAATTTGAACCTTGCCAGCACGCGGAAGACGTTCAGCATCCATGGGCCGAAGGCGCGCTTCTTCGGGCGGCCGAGCGCGTCGACGCCGGACGCCAGGATCGGCGGCGCCAGGTTGAAGCTGAACTTGAAATCGCCCTCGAACTGGTCGCGGAGCTGCTGCTCGAAGGCGCCGTCGGTGAAGAGGCGCGCGACCTCGTATTCGTCCTTGTAGGCCAGCAGCTTGGCGTAGTTCACCGCGACCGCACGCGGCAGCGCATCGCCGTAACCGCCCTTCGCGGCGGCGTCGCGGACCTGACCGACCAGCTTGCGATAGCGCTTGGCGAGACGGGTATTCTGGTAGGCGGTGAGATGCTTGGCGCGATGCTCGATCACCTCGTCCAGCGTCATGGCATCCAGCGTCTTCGGCGCAGCCACCTCGTCCGTTCCCTTCAGCATGTCGGCAAGACGCTTGGGATCGGCAACCGCGAGGCGGCCGAGGCGGAAGGCTTCCTTGTTCATCTTGATCGAGACGCCGTTGACCTCGATCGCCTGCTCGATCGCTTCCGCAGAGAGCGGCAAGAGACCCTTCTGATAGGCATAGCCCATCATCATCATGTTGGTGGCGATGGCATCACCGAGCAGCTGCTCGGCCGGCTTGGTGAAGTCGAAGAAGACGGAATCCTTGTGCAGCGCCGTCTCCAGCACCGCATTGAGCTTGCGGGTCTGGAAGTTGAAATCGCGATTGAGGATGAAATCGGCGGTGGGGATGACGTGGCTGTTGATGATGCCGCGGGTGCGGCTGGTGTCGCAGAGCGTGATGGTGTCCTTGGCGACCGCCACCACCTCGTCGGCCGCGAGCACGAGATCGGCGGTGCCGGTGACGATGCGCGAGCAGGTGACTTCCGCCGGATGATCCGACAGGCGGACATGGCTGAGCACCGCCCCGCCCTTTTGCGCGAGGCCCGACATGTCCAGGATCATCGAGGCCTTGCCCTCGATATGCGCGGCCATGCCGAGCAGCGCGCCGATGGTGAGCACGCCGGTGCCGCCGACACCGCCGACCGCGATGTTATAGGGCTTGTCGAGTGTCGGGCGCGATGTCGGCTCGGGCAGCTCGCCGATCTCAACGAGTTCGGCGGGCGCGCGGTGGCGCGGCGCGCCGCCATCGATGGTGACGAAGGACGGACAGAATCCTTTCAGGCAGGAATAGTCCTTGTTGCAGGATGACTGGTTGATGGCGCGCTTGCGGCCGAACTCGGTCTCCAGCGGCTCGACCGAGATGCAGTTCGACTGCACCGAACAGTCGCCGCAGCCTTCGCAGACGGCCGGATTGATCATGACGCGCCGCGCCGGGTCCTCCATCAGCCCGCGTTTGCGGCGACGGCGCTTCTCGGCGGCACAGGTCTGCACGAACACGATCGCGGAGGTGCCCTTGAACTCGCGGCACATCTTCATGACGTTGTCGAGCTCGTCGCGGTGATACTTCTTGACGCCGGGCGCGATGGTATCGGCCGGATAAGCGTCCGGGTTTTCGGAGACCAGATAGAGCTCGCGGATGCCTTCGGCATAGAGCTGCTGGGTGATCTGCTGCGGCGAGAGATCGCCGTCGTGGCGCTGGCCGCCGGTCATGGCCACAGCGTCGTTGTAGAGGATCTTGTAGGTGATGTTGGCCTTGGAGGCGATCGCCTGGCGGATGGCGAGAATGCCCGAATGGAAATAGGTGCCGTCACCAAGATTAGCGAAAATGTGATTCTCGTTGGTGAAGGGTGCGATGCCGACCCAGGGCACGCCCTCCCCGCCCATATGGGTGAACGTCTCCGTCGAGCGGTCCATCCACAGCGCCATGAAATGGCAGCCGATGCCGGCGAGCGCGCGGCTGCCTTCGGGAACTTTCGTCGATGTATTGTGGGGGCAGCCGGAGCAGAAATACGGGGTCCGGGAGACGGGTGCGACCGCCTGCATTTGCGTGGCCTGACGGCCGTTGAACCAGTCGGCCTTGGCGCGGAGCATCTCCGCGATCTCGGGATTGAGATTAAGCCGGAGCAGTCGCTCGGTGAGCGAGGTCGCGAGCGAGGCGACGCTGAGCTCGGCGGCGAAGGTCAGGAAACGCTTGTCGTGCTCGTCCATCTTGCCGACGATGCGCGGGCGAACGTCGTCGCGCCAGTTGAACAGCTCCTGCTTGACCTGGTTCTCGACGATCTCGCGGCGTTCCTCGACGATGAAGATCTCCTCGAGCCCGACCGCGAACTGGCGCACGCCTTCCGGCTCCAGCGGCCAGGGCATGCCGATCTTGTAGAGGCGAAGGCCGATTTTGGCGGCGACCTCCTCGGTGATCCCGAGCTCGCGCAGCGCCTGCCGCACGTCCTCGTAGCTCTTGCCGGATGCCATGATGCCGAAACGCGCGTTCGGCGAGTCCATGGTGACGCGGTTGACCTTGTTGGCGCGGGCAAAGGCGATCGCGGCAAAGCCCTTGTAGTCCTGCAGGCGGCGGTCCTGCTCGAAGCGGTCGTCGGGCCAGCGCAGATTGAGGCCACCGGGCGGCAACTCGAAATCGGTGGGGATGATGAAGGGCTTCATCTCGTCGGTGAGGTCGATCTCGGCGGTGGTCTCCACCGTCTCCGTAATCACCTTCATGCCGACCCAGCAGCCGGAATAGCGCGACATCGCGATGCCGAGCAGGCCCATCTCGATCATCTCGTGGATGCTCGACGGATAGAGATAGGGCATCAGTGCCGAGATGAAGGCATGGTCGGACTGATGCGGGACGGTGGAGGATTTCGCGCCGTGGTCGTCGCCGGCAAGGCAGAGCACGCCGCCGTTCTTGGCCGAGCCCGCGGCATTGCCGTGGCGGAACACGTCGCCGCAGCGGTCGACGCCAGGACCCTTGCCGTACCAGATGCCGACCACACCGTCATACTTGGCGCCCGGCGAGAGGTTGAGCTGCTGCGAGCCCCAGACGGCGGTTGCGGCGAGGTCCTCGTTCACGCCTGGCTGGAACTTGATATTGTACTGCTCGAGATGCTTGCGGGCGGCGAAGAGTTGCTGGTCGTAGCCGCCGAGCGGCGAGCCGCGATAGCCGGAGATGAAGCCGGCGGTGTTGAGGCCATTGGCGCGATCGCGCCGGATCTGGGCCATCGGCAGGCGCACCAGGGCCTGGATGCCCGTGGTGAAGACGTGTCCGGTCTGCTGGGTGTATTTTTGATCGAGACTGATCGGACCCTGGTTGATGCCCATGCTGTCCTCTTTAACCGCCCTGTTCAGGTCTTTGTCACTTAGCGTCGCTTAAGCCGTTGCATCCCCGTTGTTTTTAGCTAGGGCGCGCCGACCACTTCCGCCACTCTATGTCGGATATTTCACGATCCGCATCACAAATCTGGACCAAAGGGAGCCTCGGGTAAAAATCGCAATTTCGTGGCCTGAAACACGCTGAGCATTTTCAATTTGTGTCACCATACCCCCGCCGTCGCGAAATGAATTGATGCTCCTTTCACGCAGGTGGGGTCGATTGGTCGCAGGAGAGGCTTTCGATGCGGACGATTCTGGCTGGCTTGGCTCTTGCGGTTTTGGCGTTGTGCAGTGCGATTGGAAGCGCGGCCCGTGCCGCCGAGCCGTCGCCAGAGCTGATCGCCTATGGCAAGGCGCTGGTCGAGGCCGGCGGCTGCGCGGGCTGCCACACCGCTGATCCGGCAAGGCCCTTCGCGGGCGGCAAGCGCATCGACACCCCCTTCGGCGCGATCTATGCGCCGAACCTGACGCCGGACCGCGATGCCGGGATCGGCGCCTGGACGGATGCCGACTTCACCCGCGCCATGCGCTATGGCATCGCGCCGGATGGATCGAACTATTATCCGGCCTTCCCCTACCCTTACTTCACGCGGATGACCAAGGACGACACGCTGGCGGTCCGCGCCTATCTCGGCACGCTCGCACCGGTGGCGAGCGGCAACAAGCCACCGGAGCTGCGCTGGCCGTTCGGCTACCGCGGCCTGATGCGGATCTGGAACGCCATTTATTTCAAGCCCGGTCTGTTCGAGCCGGATCAGAGCCAGAGCGCGGCGTGGAACAGAGGCGGCTATCTCGTCACCGGTCTCGGCCATTGCGGCGCATGCCATACGCCGAAGAACTATTTTGGCGCCGACAAGCAGGCCCAGGCGCTCTCGGGCAACGAGGTCGGCGGCTGGTACGCGCCAAGGCTCGATGGCGCTGCGCGCACCGGGCTGAAATCCTGGAGCGAAGCTGATATCGCGGAGTATCTGCAAAGCGGACGCAACGCGAAAAGCCATGCCGGCGGCCCGATGGCCGAGGTGATCGTCAATTCCACGGCGAAGATGAGCGATGCCGATATTCGTGCGATCGCGCTGTATCTGAAAAGCCTGCCGCCGGCGCGACGCGAGACGATCGTGACGCCGCCGGACGAAGCCGAGATGAAGGCCGGCCAGGCGGTCTACGCAAAGCTCTGCATCGCCTGCCACGAGGCCGACGGCACGGGCAGCCCGCGAATCTATCCGCCGCTGCCGGGCAATGCGCTGCTGCAATCGATCAATCCGTCCTCGACCCTGCGCATCATCCTCGACGGCGCCCACACCGTGACGACGCCGCGTGCGCCGAACACCGGCGAGATGCCGGGCTATGCCAATCTGTCCAACGGCGAGATCGCCGCGGTGGCGAACTACATCCGCAATTCCTGGGGCAATGCCGCGCCGCTGGTGACGCCGTCGCAGGTAGCGAAGGCAAGGAAGGAGGAGTAGCTCGCCGCTGCCGCCCCGACGACATGGATGGAGCTACCGCTCCTCGTTGTCCGTGAACACGAACTTCGGCATCTCCCATTTGTAGCGCACCGCGAGCAGGCGGAAGCTGATGCCGAGGACGAAGGTCAGGATGGTCCAGAGCTCCGCGTTGAGCTGCAGGCCGAACGCGGTCGCATAGAACAGCCCCGTCACCACCGAGACGCTGGCGTAGAGCTCGGAGCGAAACAGCAGCGGCACGTCGTTGCAGAGCACGTCGCGGAGCACGCCGCCGGCGCAGCCCGTCACCATGCCGGAGACGATGACGATGGGCAGCGTCGCATCCATCTGCCAGGCAACGTCGCAGCCCGCCATGGTGAAGATCACGAGACCGATCGCGTCGAGCACGATGAAGGCGACCTTCAGCCGGTGCACGAGACGCGCGATCAGAATGGTGACGAAGGCGGCGCCGCCGGCGAGCGCGAGATAAATGGGGTTGGCGACCCAGGCCAGCGGATAATGTCCGAGGAAGAGATCGCGCAGCGTGCCGCCGCCAAGCGCGGTGATGCAGCCGAGGAAGCAGACGCCTAACCAATCCATGCTGCGACGCCCGGCAGCGAGCGCAGCCGTCATGCCCTGTGCGGCCACCGCAACCAGCAACAGGAAATGCAGCACGGTATCGGTCGGCGGCAGGCTCCACATCGCCCTGTTCCCCTCCTCGCAATGGAACTCACGCGCGGGATTCCCGACGGAACAGGTTCCCGATTCCCGAGAGTAGAGCAACATACGACGAAAGCATTGGGTGGCGCGGAACAGAAGCTCGCAGCTGAGGGTTGTCCCGAAGTCATAACCCGAGGAGAACCAATCGATGGCTGACGACCGTTTTCCCAACGATCCGTACCGCCCGAACCTCGCCGACGATGAGTATTCTCGCGCGGTGCGCCGGGATGCCGACCTGCAGGCCGATCCCGAGCTCGGCGAAGGCCCTGCCTCCAGCGGCAAGATCGCGCTGTTTGCGGTGGCGGTCGCCCTGGTGCTGGGCGCCGTGTTCTACGGCTTGAACAACACCACCACCAACAACCAGGCGGGCAATACCCCGTCAACGCAGACTGCGCAGCAGGCGCCGTCCGCCAATCCGGCCGCCCCTCCCGGCATGCGTGACGTGACGCCGCGGAGCAACACCGAGCCGGGCGTGACCACGGGTGCTGCGCCGAGCAAGCCCGCCCCGGATACGCAGACTCCGTCTGACGGCGCGAAGTAGCAGCCGCAAGCTGGAGCGGCGGGACCTCACATCCCGCCGCTTTTCGTTTTCGTAGCTATGCGCTTGCCTAAAGCGCGATGAGATTTGGATGAATCGTCATCGCGCTTTAGCTTGTTGTTTACGCATGATCTTTCCGGAAAACCGCTTCGCACTTTTCCGGATCATGCTTTAGCTGAACATCTTGTTGAGCTCACCGCCGGGATAGCCGCTGCCGAGCTCTGCGAACGTGCCCTTCTCCGCCATCTCCTTTGCCGCGCGCATGAAGCCGCCCCAGGCAGCGCGGGCGAGCGAGCCGCCGACGCTGATGCGCCGGACGCCGAGATCTCCGGCCTCCCGCAGCGACAGGCCGGACGCGCCGATCAGAAGGTTGAACGGCTTTGGATGCACCGCCTTCACCACCGCGACGATGTCCTCGCGGCTCTTCAGGCCCGGCGCGTACAGACAGTCAGCGCCGGCATCGGCATAAGCGGTCAGGCGGTCGATGACGAGCTTGAGATCGGTCACGCCCCAGAGATAGGCTTCGCAGCGGCCGACCAGCAGCGTGCCGCTGTCACCGATCGCCTCGCGCGAGGCCTTGATGCGCTCGACCGCGAGCGCGCGATCATAGAGCGGCTTGTCCTTGTCGCCGGTGGAATCCTCGATCGACAGGCCCGCGACGCCGGTGCGCACACAGCGCTCGACATTGTCGGCAACCTTATCCGGCTCGACCGCAAAGCCGCCCTCGAAATCGGCGTTCACGGGGATGTCGACGGCCGAACTCAATGCTGCCAGATGCTGACAGACGTCCTCGACGCTGACGTGATTGTCCGCCTTGCCGATGGTCCAGGCAAAGCCCGCGCTCGATGACGCAATCGCCTTGAAACCGAGATGCTGCAACGCTTTCGCGCTGCCGACATCGACCGGATTGGGCAAAATGAAGCAGCCGCTCTCGTGCATCTTCCTGAACGTCGCGCGCTTGTCAGCGGTCGTCACATGCATGTTTCTCTCCCTTGTTGGCCGCGCAGACATAGGCGCGCGGTTTCAAGTCCGCTAGTGCGCATCGTGCACGGCGCGGCTGTCCTTCGGGGCCTGCTCGCGGTCGGTCATGCTGTAGTCTCGGATCACGCTGGCGATGCGCAAATGATAATCCGCGAAGATTTGCGCGCGGCCTTTTGCCTGGGTGCGGCGGTGCTCCATGGTGTTGCGCCAGGCCGCCACCGCTGCCTCGTCCCGCCAGAACGACACCGACAAGATCTTGCCCTTCTCGGTCAGGCTCTCGAAGCGCTCGACCGAGATGAAGCCGTCGATGGTCTGCAGCAGCGGCTTCAGATCGGCCGCCAGGTCGAAATAGTCCTGGCGGTGTTCCGGCTTGGGCCAGACCTCGAAGATTACGGCGATCATGGGCGTCTCCTGCTGTTGGTCGGCTACAATACCACCTTGCGCAGGAAGGTGCGCTCTTCGGCGAGGATGAATTTGTTCTCCTCGGCGAAATGGAAGTTCGCCATGCCCTCGGCGTCCTGTCGCAGCCGCGCGCGATAGGCTTCATAGGCGGCCAGGCTCTCGAAGGTGATCAGCGCGAAGGCGATGTTGTTGGTGCCCTCATGGGGCATGAAATAGCCGATCAGGTCACCGCCGCATTTCGGGATGATGGTGAGCCAGCGCTTCGCATATTCCTCGAACTGCGAGCGCTTGAAGGGATCGAGCTGGTAACGGATGAAGACGGTGACGGGCATGCGGGATCTCCTCTGTTTCCACATCGTCATTGCGAGCGCAGCGAAGCAAATCCAGGAATCCCTCCGCGGAAAGGGTTCTGGATTGCTTCGTCGCAAGAGCTCCTCGCAATGACGACTTGGTGAGAGGCTACGCCCTTGCCTGACCACAATGCTTCGGCTACCATCGAAGCATGAAATCAGGCCCCGACATCGCCATGGTCGCCTCCCTGGTCGGCGACCCCGCCCGCGCCAATATGCTCACCGCGCTGATGAATGGCCGCGCGCTCACTGCCAGCGAGCTGGCACAGGAGGCCGGCATCACACCGCAGACCGCGAGCTCGCATCTCTCGAAGCTCGAGGCCGGCGGCCTCGTCGAGCCGGAGAAGCAGGGCCGGCACCGCTATTATCGCCTCACCGACGACGACGTCGCCGGGGTGCTCGAGGGACTTGCCGGCCTCGCCGCGCGGACCGGCCACATGCGCGTGCGCACCGGACCGAAGGATCCTGCGCTGCGTCGCGCGCGGATCTGCTACGACCACCTCGCCGGCGATCTCGGCGTGCAGATGCTGGACTCCCTGCGCCAGCGGCAGCTGGTCAGGCAGAGGAAACAGGACATCGAACTCACGACTGAGGGCGAGCGCTTCCTTGCCAAACATCTGCAGATCTCACCCGACATGCTCAGCCACCCACGCCGCCCGGTGTGCAAGGCCTGCCTCGACTGGAGCGAGCGGCGTCACCATCTCGCCGGGACGCTGGGCGCGGCCCTGATGCAGCGCTTCGCCGAGCTGAAATGGGCCTGCCGCGATGCCACGCCCGGCAGCCGCGTGGTGAATTTCACCCGCACCGGCGAGAAGCAGTTCGCCGCGTTGTTCGGGAATGGGAAGGACTGATCACGCACTCCACCTGTGATCGCACATTTGCGTGTGATTGGATGATCTCGTTATGGCCCGGCTTGACCCGGCCATCCACGTCTTTATGGCCACCGTCATTCCGGGATGGTCCGAAGGACCAGACCCGGAATCTCGAGGTTCTCAGGTGCGCAATTGCGCACCTGAGTTCGCTGCTTCGCATCGCCCCGGAACGACGTTGCCAAACACGGGATTTCGAATGAACCGCCTCCTCCCAGCCGCGCTCGCTGCCGCCCTCGTTACAATCCCACCCCCAACACACGCCGCCGATACCGCGCCGCGCGAACCCTATGGCATCGCGCTCGAAGGCTTTGCCTATCCCTACCCCGTGCACCTCTTGCCTGTCGTCAACGACGGCGAGCAGCTCAGCATGGCCTATATGGACGTGGCGGCCGCCCAGCCGAACGGCCGCACTGTCGTGCTGCTGCATGGGCGCAATTTTCCGTCGAGCTATTGGGCACCCGTGATCAGGATGCTGAGCGAGGCCGGCTTTCGTGTCGTGGTGCCGGACCAGGTCGGCTTCGGCAAATCCTCCAAGCCGCAGAGCGAGCTGCATTTCGACAATCTGGCGCGCAACACCATTTCGCTGCTCGACCATCTCAAGATCGACAAGGCCGAGATCGTCGCGCATTCGCTCGGCGGCATGCTGGGCGTGCGCATCGCCCGCGCCTATCCGGATCGCCTCGCCCATCTGGTGCTGACCGCGCCGATTGGCCTCGAGGACTACCGCCTCTACGTGCCGCCGACGCCGACCGAAAAGATGATGGAGACCGAGGACAAGCTCACCGCCGACGGCTATCGCAAGCAGCTCCAGACCAATTACGCGATCAAGCTGCCGCCTGAGGCGATCACGCCGTTCATCGATGCCCGCTTCAACATCAAGGGCAGTCCCGATTATCCGCGCTGGCTGCGCGCCTTCGTCTCGTCCGGCCAGATGATTTATCGAGAGCCGGTGGCGCACGAGATCCCGCTCATCGCGTTGCCGACGCTGTTCATCATGGGGGCCGACGATCACAACGCGCCGGGCCGACCACTCGCGCCGGAGGCGCTGCGGGCCAAGATGGGGCAGAACGCCGAACTGGCGAAGGCGCTGGCGGCGAAGATGCCGAATGCGCGGGCCGAAGTCATTCCCGACACCGGCCATCTCGTCTTCCTGGAGGCGCCGGAGACGTACAGGGAGGTGGTGCTGGGCTTTCTCGGCCGCTAGCGCCACATGCGTATCGTCTGAGGCAGGATGCGTGGAACGTTCATGCCGCATTCAGATCGTGATTGGCAGGCTTGGCTCGCGACGTGTTGGCAGGTCCCTGATTTAACGTGTCGAATCGTGTCTCTTGATTCATCCTGCGCTGCAAGCGCCCCTAAGCCTGACCTCAAGGACAAGAAGGAAGATCCAATGAAATACCTGTTTGCGGCCGTCATGCTCGCCAGTGCGGTCGTCGGTTTCAGCGAGGCGGCCAGCGCCGCCGGCGGTTGCGGCCCGGGCTGGTATCGCGGCCCCTATGGCGGCGGCTGCCGTCCGATGCGCGGCGCGGTCGTCGTTCGCCCCGCCCCCGTGGTGGTCGCCCCGGCGCCGGTCGTCGTTGTGCCTCGCGCGCGCGTGTGCCCCTACGGCTTCCGCTGGTACGCCGGCCGCTGCCGCCCGATCTGATCTCGTCCATTTGCGTTGCGGAGTGGCCGCGCGGCGAAAGCTTGCGCGGCCATTTCCTTTAGATTGCTCCCGACGATTCCATCCGCCGTGGAACTGGAGCGCCTTGGAACCAAAACGGGGATCGCCAGCTGCGATCCCCATTCAATTTCCGCCGTGGGGCGAACTTACCAGTAGTGGCGGCGGTGCCAGCGCCGGTGATGCCGGCGCCAATGACGGCGGCGCCAGCCCCAATGGTGGCCGCGCCCATGCCAGTGCACCTGCTCAGGCGTCAGCTTGGCGGCTTCCTCGCTGGTCGTGACGGCAGGATGAACGTCGGGACTGCCTTGCGGCGTGCGGGCGGCATTACCAAGCGGCTGCGGTGACAACGGCGCGGCCTGCGCGGCGGTCGCGGCGAAGGCGGCGGCGCCCGCCGTCATCCCCAATGCAAGTTTCAAAAAGTTCCGGCGCTCCATGACTTCTTCCTCTTGGATCATCGTAAGAGTGATGCACAAGGAGTGTCGCGATGACGACATGAACCGAAGCTGAATCGCATATTCAGATTCACGATGAAGCCGAGAGGCGAAGCGCCCGGATTACGCTTGCGCCTCATCCGGGCTACAGGATCTCGTCGCGAACTCCTGCGCCAGCACCAACGTCTCGCGCGAGCGCTTCACGTCGGGCCAGTCGCGGTTGAAGTCGGCAACGAGCCTTTGTAGCGCATCACCTTGCAGCATCGCATTCAGCTTGGCCTCGTCATCGAACTGATACATCGCCTGGTGGCAGGGAAGGATCGTCCAGGCTCCAGAAGCGCCAGGCCTTGGCTATGCCGAACGCCTTCGCTGCATCGGGCAGATGTTCCGTCTCGTACCATCGGTCGAAGGCGGCGCGCTTGTCGGGATCGGTGATGATGGCGCGGACGATGAAGAACGCTGACGGCATCGGGTTTCCTCCCATTGTTTGCGGCGAGACTAGCCGCTTCGGCCGCCGGGTACAAAAAAAGCTGGCGCCCATGTCGGAACGCGTGTTCTTCGTACGACCTTGCTTCGAACTACGACATGGAGATGCGGCATGGCCGACCTCACGCTGACCACCTTCGACTGGGTTCCCGAGATGCCCAGGGGTTTCGTGCGCGACCTCCGCGTGCGCTGGGCACTGGAAGAAGCCGCCCTGCCCTATCGCGTCGCCAGCGTGCCGTTCGGCGATCGCGGCGCGGCGCATCTTTCGCACCAGCCCTTCGGCCAGGTACCGTGGCTGACCGACGGCGACCTCTCGATCTTCGAGAGTGGCGCGATCCTGCTGCATCTCGGCGAACTCAGCGAGACGTTGCTGCCAGCAGATCCGCGCGGCCGCAACGAGGCGACGAAGTGGGTGTTCGCGGCGCTCAATTCAGTGGAGATGCCCAGCCTGCCCTGGACCATGTACAAATTCATGGGCATTGACGACGGTTCGCCTGCCGTGAAGTTCGTAGACGACTTCTTAAAGCTCCGCCTCAAGCACCTCGAGCCGGTGCTGGCTGCCCGCGAATGGCTGGCGGGCCCCTTCTCCATCGCCGACATCCTGATGGCAGACGTGCTCCGGGTGGTCGATCGCTTTGAGGGACTGGCGAACAGCCCAGCCTGCCGCGCCTACGTGACGCGCGCCACGGCGCGGCCGGCGTTCGTCAAGGCGCGCGCCGACCAGATCGCTCATTTCGCGGCGGCGGATAAGGCGCGAGGCTCGTGAAGGCGCCTCACACCAGCTTGAGCGGCGTATCGGCGACCACACGAAGATCGATGCTGCCGATCAACGCTGAACGCCGCGCCTCGGCGGCACCGATGGCGTCTTCCGTCTGCCGCAACGTGCTGATGTTCGAGCCGAGCGAGACGATCCCACCAAGAACCAACGCGATCGAGCCGAGCGCCGCGGTCTGACCGAAGCCAAACAGGCCGAGGATCGTAACGAGCAGCAGCGCCGCCCCGCCACCGATGGCAATCTTGGACGCCAGGATGTATTTGCGGCACCGGTCGGCGATCTCGGCGAGCGCCTCGATCCGATCTTCGATCTGTGAAATTTCATCGGTCAGATCGTCTTCGGTCATTGGATTTCAAGATTAGGAGCTCGATTGCGGATGGAGCGTCGTCGCTAGGTCATTCTCAGCCAGGCAGCTTGCCCCCAACCGTCCATTCGAGGCACCATGCGGTTTTGTACATAAAAGCGCCTGTGACCTCCTCACAACGGCAAATTGTCGTGCTTCTTCGCCGGCATTTCCGTTTTCTTGTCCTTCAGCATCGCCAATGCCCTTGCGATCCGCTTCCTCGTCGAGTGCGGCATGATGACGTCGTCGATGTAGCCGCGCTCGGCCGCGATGAACGGCGACAGGAAGCGGTCCTCGTATTCCTTGGTTCTTGCGGCAATCTTGTCGGGATCGCCGAGGTCGCTGCGAAAGATGATCTCGACCGCGCCCTTGGCGCCCATCACCGCGATCTGGGCGGTCGGCCAGGCGTAGTTCATGTCGGCGCCGATCTCCTTGGAGGCCATGACGTCGAAGGCGCCGCCATAGGCCTTGCGGGTGATGATGGTGACCAGCGGCACGGTGCACTGCGAGTACGCGAACAAGAGCTTGGCGCCATGCTTGATCAGGCCGCCATATTCTTGGCTCGTGCCCGGCAGGAAGCCCGGCACGTCGACGAAGGTGACGATCGGGATGTTGAAGGCATCGCAGAAGCGGACGAAGCGCGCGGCTTTCCGCGAGGCGTCGCTGTCGAGCACGCCGGCCAGCACCATCGGCTGGTTGGCGACGAAGCCGACGGTGCGCCCCGCAATGCGGCCGAAGCCGGTGACGATGTTCTTGGCGAAGGCTTCCGCGATCTCGAAGAAATCGCCCTCGTCCACGACCTTCAGGATCAGCTCCTTCATGTCGTAAGGCTTGTTCGGATTATCGGGAATCAGCGTGTCCAAGGACATGTCGACCCGCTCGATGGAGTCGAAGCTCGGCCATTCCGGCACGCCGTCGGTGTTGTTGGACGGCAGGAAATCGATCAGGCGCCGCATCTGCAGCAGCGTCTCGACGTCATTCTCGAAGGCGCCGTCCGCGATCGAGGAGCGCGTGGCGTGCACCGAGGCGCCGCCGAGCTCTTCGGCGGTGACGACCTCATTGGTCACGGTCTTCACCACGTCGGGGCCGGTGACGAACATGTAAGAGGTGTTCTTCACCATGAAGATGAAGTCGGTCATCGCCGGCGAATAGACGTCGCCGCCGGCGCAGGGGCCCATGATGACGGAGATCTGCGGGATCACGCCCGAGGCCAGCACGTTGCGGCGGAACACGTAGGAATAGCCGGCGAGCGCGGCAACGCCTTCCTGGATGCGGGCGCCGCCGGCGTCATAGAGGCCGATGATGGGCGCCCTCGCCTTCATCGCCATGTCCTGGAGCTTCGTGATCTTCAGCGCGTGGGTCTCGGACAGCGAGCCGCCGAACACGGTAAAGTCCTTGGCGAAGACGAAGGTCTTGCGGCCGTTGACGGTGCCCCAGCCGGTGACGACGCCATCGCCCGGCACCTTGGTCTTCTCCATGCCGAACTCGGTGGAGCGGTGCTCGACGAACATGTCGAACTCCTCGAACGATCCCTTGTCGAGCAAAAGCTCGATGCGCTCGCGCGCCGTCAGCTTGCCGCGGGCGTGCTGCGCCTCGATGCGCTTCTCCCCGCCGCCGAGCTTGGCGCCGGCACGACGATCTTCAAGGGCGTCCAGAATGTGTTTCATTTGCTCCCGCCAGGTCTTAAGTGATGCGGGGTTCTAACACGGCATTTTGCGGGCCGGAAAGCCGCTTTCGCGGTCGCAGGGCTGCCCTGCCGTAGCGGGAAAGCGCAAGGAATTACAGAGTTTTGGCACGAAGAGGCGGACCATGGATGAGGGCGTAGCCGAGACCGGCACGGCGACCGGCGGCGTCAGGCTGCTCTTGCGGCTGGAGGGGCTGACGCTGTTTGCAGGCATGACCCTGCTCTACGCCGCCTGGGGCGGCTCCTGGATGCTCTACCTGCTGCTCTTCCTGGCGCCGGACTTGTGCTTCCTCGCCTACCTGTCGGACGCGAGGTTCGGCGCGATCGTCTACAACGCTGCCCACAGCTACATGGCGCCGGTTACGCTGATGACGCTGGGCTTCGGCCTTGCCTCGCCCCTCACCTTGTCCATCGCCTTGATCTGGCTCGCCCATATCGGCATCGACCGGGCGCTGGGCTATGGCCTGAAATATTCGGCCGGCTTCGGCTTCACCCATCTCGGGCGGATCGGACGGCAGGACAGGACCTGACCTCTCGGTCTTGGCGGCGGACGGGACGGCAATTTTGCCACGGCTTTCCGTTGACCGGATCAGCCGATTCAGGCTTGCTGCAACTCGCGGACAGGCGCCGAATGTAGCGTGAGCTCAGTCGGTACGGCGGCGGTCATCGCGCCCGACTGGCCCCTTTTGGCATTCACACATGTCCGCGACGGTCGTCCCCCTGCCGCCGAACAGCGCGTCCGAAACCATCGACTTCCTGCGGAGAATGGCCAGCATGGTGTCAGGGCGCAACGGCGAGAAGCTGCTGCGCGCAGCGAGCCTGATCCAATCGCTGTCACAGCGGGCAATGTCGGCGGAGCGGCTGTTTCACGAGGCGCAGCAAGAAAGCAGACGCCATGCGGAGCTGCATGAGGCCGCCGAGCTCGCCTCCGATGCCATGATCGGGCAGATCGAGACGATGCGGACGCAGCTCACGGAGGTGACCAGCGCTGCCGCCGCCGAGCGCACCGCATTCGATGACGAGCGCGGCAAGCTGCTCTGTCTGATGCAGGATGCGGAAAGCCATATCCGCAGGCTCACCGCCGAGCTGGAGGCGCTGCGCGCCTCCGTCGACGGCTTCAACGACACCGTCGTCTCCGTGCCGATCGAAGTGCTGCGGCAGGCGCGCACGCAATTCGATTACCTCTCGAACGGCTTTGCCGGCAGAGGCGATGTCATCTCGCAGGCGATGAGCGAGATCGGCGGATTTGCGATCGACCAGGCGCTGACGGCGAAGAAGACGGCCGACTCGGCCTGAGGCGGATGCGCGCGGGCCCCTCACCATGAGGAGCCAGCACGTTCCCGCAGGGCAAAAGATCTCATCAGGAAGTCCGCCCAGGCATCATTGTCCCCTTTCCCGGTCGCGAGGCCAACCCGGCAGCCTCGGCGAAACCGGCGGACCTCCAAGAACCGTTGTCCGGTTCGCGCGTTGGAACGGTCAAATCCCTACGATGGAGATCCGCAAATGACAGGATATGGTATTGCGCGGGCAGGCCTACTCATGACGGCGCTGTGCCTTCCTTGTAGGGCTGATGCAGCCCAGGCTGCGGCATCTCCGTTTGTCGCCATGGCCGGCACATGGTCGGGCGGCGGCACGCTGAGCACGACCGATGGCGGGCAAGAGCGCCTGCGCTGCCGCGCAGCCTACAACGTCGCCGCAAGCGGCACCGAGCTTCGGCTCAATCTGAGATGCGCCAGCGAAAGCTACAATTTCGATCTCACGGGCGATGTCGAATATCGCGGCGGCGCCATTTCCGGCTCATGGAGCGAAGCCACGCGCAACGCATCCGGCACGATCTCGGGGCGCGCGGTCGGAGACCATGTCGACGCAGCCGCGCGCGGCAACAACTTTTCGGCCAATCTGTCGCTGACGACGCGGGGAAGCCGCCAGAGCATCTCGATCCGCCCACAGGGCACCAATGTCACGGGAGTTTCGTTGGCGCTCAATCGGCGCTAGATCGCGCCAATCTCGGCGAGACACGCCTGCGTCAGCGGCATTCGCTCGGCGATGAGCCGCTGCTCGCGGCAATCCATGTTGAGCGCGAATACGGTGTGCGCCTCGCCCTTCTCGGCCCAGCCGACCATCCAGCCCAATGACGGCTCACCGCGCTCGGCCCCCAGCAATCCGGACTTGGCGCGGATGACGCTGTCGCCGACCTTGGTCACCGGCAGGATGTCGGCGACGAGATCCTGGCTGCGCTTGCTGATCGGCAGCGCACGGCGGCGCAGCCGATCGACGAAATCGATCTGTTCAACCGGATCGATGCGCAGAGCACCCGTGAGCCAGAACTGGTCGATGCCGCCGCCGATGTCGCGATTGCCGTAGTCGAACTCGTCGATATATTTTTGCATACGCTCCTGGCCGATGCGGCGCGCGATCTCCTGATAGACCGGCACCGCGCTGACCGCGATCGCGCTGCGCAGCGTGTGATCCTTGTTCCAGGCCTCGATCGGACGCTTGACGCCGTCCCAGGGAAATACGTCCTTGTCGGGATCGGCGACGACACCGGTCTCCAGCGCGATCAGCGAGTTCGGAATCTTGAAGGTCGAGGCCGGCAACTTGCCCTCGCCCGAGCGCTCCTTGTCGCTGGCGACGATCAGATAGTCCTCGACCTTGTAGCCGACGAAGGTGCCTGACGTACCGAGATCGGTGAAGCGTCTTGCAAGTGTGTCGCGGATTTCGTTGCGCGGCGGCGCGACATGAGCGCGCGCAGGTAGCGGCAGGATCGCGGTTGCGGCGAGGAGGCCGAGGGTGGAGCGGCGGGTGAGCAAGGGCGGTGTCCATTGAGCCATGAAAGGGACGGCTACAATGCCGCCGATATCTGGTCAAACGATGACAGCGTGCTAGCGTCCCCGGCCCGACAGCCGCAGCACGAACACCAGCACCTCGGCGACGGCTTTGTAGAGATCCGGCGGAATCTCCTCACCGAGCTCGACCTTGGACAGCGCGCCGGCCAGAATTTCGTTCTCCTCGATCGGGATGTCGTGCGCTTTGGCGATCTCGACGATCTTTTCGCCGATCGTGCCCCTGCCCTTGGCGACGACGACAGGCGCGCCAGAACCCTTCTCGTAATGCAGCGCGATCGCGAGCCTGGATGGATCGCTCATGTCGCTCGATCCAGGAAGTGGCCGGCGCGGGCCGGCGCCGGTTGCGGCGGCGCGCCGTCGCGGACCACGATATCACCGGGGTTGAGCTCGGCCCTCGTCAATGCCCGGCTGAGCTCACCGACGCCCGCACGGAGCTGCTGCGCCGTTGCCGGCCGCTCCGCCCACATCCGCACGAAGGTCTTGTCGCCGTTCAGCGTGATCAGCGCATGCACGGGCCCCGCCGGCTCGACATTAAGCGAAAAGCGCGCGCGCCAGGCGCGCTTGGCGGGATCGGCGGGCTCGTTGCCCCCATCGCGCGAGATCTCGAACTGCGCCATCGCGGTGCCCTGCGGGGTTGCGAAGGGAATCTCGAAATTCCACTGCGGCACGGCCGGATCGATGCGATGCCCGCTGGCATCGGTGCGATCGGGAAGCGAGGCAACTTGCAACAGCGTCTGCCGCGCGATCGCGGCATCGGTATCGTCGAGCAGGCGATGCACGATGGCAGCGAGCGGCGTATCCGGCGCGAGCGATGGCGCGGCGATGGACTGCGGCGCGGGCAATGCACCGCGGAATGGCGGCGGCGGCGCGTGTGCGGCCTCGAGGATATCGCCATCCGGCACGGCCTTGTTGGCTCCCGGCGCGTTGCCGGTCAGGCGCGGCAGGTTTTGCGCAACCTCTTGCAGAAGGCTCGCGGCAAGACCTGCGGACATGGTCCGTGTCGCCGCCTGCGAAACGCCACCTGCGATGTCGGCGAGCACGGCAGCCGCGGGATTGGCGCTGCGCGGCACTTGCGGCTGTTGGGCGAGTTCGGTTGCTGGCGATGCGGCCTGCGCCGGCTCACCTGCTGCCGCCGGTGCGGCGCCGGCCTGCGGTGTCCCCGCGGCGCCAGTCGGAACCAAGGTGCCCTGCGTCGGCGGCACCGCGGTCTCAATCGTGGCCAGTGCCTGGCGCAGCACCAGCAGCGCCGCTTTCAAATCGGGCATTGTGCCAGACGACGGCGTCGCGCCCGCGGCGAGCGAAGCCTCCAGGAAAAGCCCTGATTTCTGGAAGGCCGATTCGATATCGCCGCCACCGAGGCCGGTGTCGAGCGGCGTCTGCTGCGCCAGCACGTCCAGCACCGCCTGCTTCAACCCCGGGGGCAGATGACTGCCGGTGACGACGGAGGCCAGATTGGCAAACAGCGGCGCCTGGCTGCCCTGCCTGGTGACGGCCTCGGCCGAAGCCACCGTGACGGCGACCTGCTCCGAAGGCGTCAGCGTGCTGCGTGCTGCGCCAGCCGATGGCGCAAGCGGCGGGCTCTCCACCAGCGAGGCCGCACGCGGCGTCAGCGTGACCAGGTCGGCGGACGCCTCGCCTGCCCCGCCCACGATGGCGAGGCGGATGGTACCGTCCTGCTGCGACACCGCCAGCTGGAGATTCTGCCCGGGCGACAGCGCGACTTCCGACATCACCTCGAGCGATAGATTTGCGATCGCGATCCGCACCAGATTATCGGCGAGGACGCTGACCACCCTGGCATCGACGACACTGCCGGCTTGAATGACAAGATCAGGTGTCGCCGCGTCAGCCAAGGGGCTTGCGGCGCTGACGGGAACGATGGAGGTGACCGGCGTCGGCATTTCAAGAGCCTTGGGGAGCGCCGGCTACCCTAACGCTGCGTCGTAAACCTCTCGTTAAGGACCTGTGGGCGGTCTTACGGCCGCCAGCACCGCCACGGCCGCCTCGAAATCCCTGAGGCGGACGGCCCGACGTTCAGCTGCTTCCTCGTCCACGCCCCATTGCTCGGCGTTCCAGTCCTCATCGACATGGGCGGCGGCCCAGACCTGGCCGGCGTCCCGCGCGCCATGGGCGAGCGCCAGCGCCAGCAGCGCCGAGCCGGTCAGGGTGGTCACCACGTGGAGCGCGGCGACCGACCAGGCATCCTGCGGCAGCGCGGCGCGTGCGGCCCGAACGGCCTCCTCCGGCTGCTTCACATGCATGATGCCCTCGGACAGGATGAAATGCGCGCCCAGCGTCTCCGCGGCCCAGAACAGCACGGGATCCCAGTGCGCGGCCTCGCGGGCGACCAGTCCCTCGGGATGGCCGGCACGATAGAACAGCAGGTCAGACTCGAAATATTTTGCGAGGTCGGCGCTGACGAGCTCGACGCGGTCGACGACTCCCTCCACCACACTGTTGGCTATCCGCGTCAGCGGCATGGCCAGGGGATCGATCGTCTCGCCCTGGGCTGCCCATTCGGCGGCGACTACATCCGCGAGCTCGCGCGAAGGGATCACCACCTGACGACCGGACGGCGTGCGGATCGGCTTGCCGTCGAGCACAACGACATACCCGCCCTCGGCCTCGCTCACGCCCGCCTCCTGGTAGAAGCGCTTGCGCTGCGGCGGACGTGCCGATTGGCGTGCCGCCTCGCGCGGATCGGTCGGGGATTGCCCCGCAGCTTCATCGAACAATTCGCGCATGTCGGTGTTTCGATCCCTTGTCGTCAACCAAGTTACCAGTGCCGTCGTGGCTTCGCCACGATGACGATGGAGCTGCTAGTTCGCGCAACTGCGCGCATAAGTGCCGCGATCGGCCGGGCCCAGTCCTGCGGCTGCAGCGTCGTCGAGGCACTTCGAGACGCGATCGCTGAACGAATTACGCGGAAGCGGCCGATCGTTGTAACTCGGCGGCGCATCGAGCCGCGGAACCTTCGGCGCCTCGATCTTCGGCGGCGGTGGCGACGAAGGCGGCGGAACGACCTGCGAGGGGGCCGGCAACACATATTGTGCCTGAGCCCCATGCCCCATGAGCAGCGCGATCGAAGCCATGAGACAGATCGAGAGCCGTTTCATGGGCCATATGTTGTGCTGCGACCGCTCCCGTTCAACTCAGCTATTCTTCAGGCGCGTTTTCGATCGGATCAAATCTGGCTGCGTCAAGCCCGAGCAGGTTCCACGACTGCTGCATGTGTGGCGGCAACGGCGCGGTGGCGTCGATCACGCCGCCGCGCGGATGCGGAATGACGATGCGCCGCGCCAAGAGATGCAGCCGGTTTTGCAAACCGCCCGGCAGCTGCCAGTTCTCGATATTGAAATATTTGGGATCGCCAACGATGGGATGGCCGATATGAGCCATGTGGGCGCGCAGCTGGTGGGTGCGGCCCGTCACCGGCTTCAACGAGACCCAGGTCAGCTTGTTGCCGGCGGTCTCGACCACCGCATAATAGGTCACCGCGTGGCTTGCGCCTTCATCGCCATGCTGGGCGATGCGCATGATGGTGTCCTCCTCGCCCTCCTCTTTCGCCAGGAAGGTCGAGATGCGGCCCTGCTTGGGCTTGGGCAGACCGGGCACCAGAGCCCAATAGACCTTTCGCGCCGAGCGCGAGCGGAACGCGCCGGTCAGATGCGAGGCGGCAAAGCGCGTCTTGGCGATCAGGAGACAGCCCGACGTCTCCCGGTCGATGCGGTGCACGAGGCGCGGCTTCTGGCCCTTGGCGTCGCGCATCACCTCCAGCATCTGGTCGATGTGGCGTGTCATGCCCGAGCCGCCCTGCACCGCAAGGCCGGCAGGCTTGTTCAGGACGAGGACGTCGTCGTCCTCCCAGATCGTCATCTCCTTCAGCGCCTTGAGCGTCTTCTGCGCAGCTTCCGAAAGCTCGCCGACCACCTTCGGCGCGTCGAGCTTCAACGGAGGAATGCGGACGCTCTGTCCCTCCTCCAGACGGTCCTTGCTGTCGACGCGCTTGCCGTCGACGCGCAGCTCGCCTTTGCGGACGACGCGTTGGATGTGGGAGAACGACAGGCCGGGAAAGCGCGCTTCGAGGAAGCGATCGACGCGCATGTTGTTCTCGTCCGCCGTCACGGTGACGGTCTGCACCTTGGTCGGCAGCAATGCTTCGACCGGTTTTGCCGGCGCAGCTTTTTCCAACATAACTTTGGGCGTACGCCGCTCGGCGTGCTCGCCCGCAAAGCGGGGTGGCTTGCTGCCGGGCTTGCCGCCCGGACGCGACCCCACCTTCTTCGCGCCGCGCGTCTGATGCGGACGCGCGTCCTCACGCTCGTCACGCGAACGGGGCCTTGGATTCATTCTTTTGATGCGGCGGCTCATGATTGCCTGCCTAGCCTAAAAGCGGCCTTTCGTCACGACGAAATGGTCGCCTCTAGCGCGAGCCGCCCCGCTCCTTGCGCAGCTTGGCCCAGTAATCCAGCCGCTTGCGGATCTCGCGCTCGAAGCCGCGCTCGGGCGGGTCGTAGAAGGTCTGGCGGCCAAGGGCTTCCGGGAAGTAGTCCTGGCCTGAGAAGGCATCCGGGGCGTCGTGGTCGTATTCGTAACCGGTGCCGTAACCTTCCGACTTCATCAGCTTGGTGAGGATGTGCTTTGGCGGCAGCAGCGAGCCGGCCTGCTTGGCAACTTGCATCGCGGTGCCGAAAGCGGTGTAGACGGCGTTCGATTTCGGCGCGGTGGCGAGGTAGACGACAGCCTGCGCAATCGCGAGCTCGCCTTCGGGATGGCCGAGAAAGTCGAAGGCGTCCTTGGCGGCATTGGCGATGACGAGCGCCTGCGGATCTGCAAGTCCGATGTCCTCGACCGCCATGCGCACGACGCGGCGGGCCAGGAACAGCGGATCCTCGCCGGCATCCAGCATGCGCGCAAGATAATACAACGCGGCGTCGGGATCGGAGCCGCGCACCGACTTATGCAGTGCCGAAATCAGGTTGTAATGGCCGTCGGCCGACTTGTCGTAGATCGGCGCACGGCGCTGCAGGATCTCCTGCAACTGCGCGGCATTGAAAATCTCGTCCGCTCGCGCCGAACGCCAGACCTCTTCGGCAAGCGTCAGCGAGGCGCGGCCATCGCCGTCAGCCATCCGCACCAGCACCGCACGCGCCTCGGCATCGAGCGGCAGCTTCTTGCCCTCGACCGCTTCAGCATGCGCGAACAATTTTTCGATCGCAGCAGCATCGAGCGAGCGAAACACCAGCACGCGTGCACGGGACAGAAGCGCCGCGTTGAGTTCGAAGGATGGATTCTCGGTGGTGGCGCCGACCAAGACGACGGTGCCGTCTTCCATCACGGGCAAGAACGAATCCTGCTGGGCGCGGTTGAAGCGATGCACCTCGTCGACGAAGAGCAGCGTGCCCTTGCCCATCTCGCGGCGGGCGCGCGCGGCATCGAAGGCCTTCTTCAAATCGGCGACGCCGGAGAACACCGCCGAAATCTGCTCGAAATGCAAATCCGTCGCGTCCGCCAGCAGCCGCGCCACCGTGGTCTTACCGGTACCCGGCGGGCCCCAGAAGATCAGCGAGCCGAGCGTGCGCGTCTCCAGCATGCGCGTCAGCGCACCGTCGGGGCCGAGGATGTGGTCCTGGCCGACGACCTCCGACAATGTGCGCGGACGTAGCCGGTCCGGCAGCGGATGCGGAGCCTCGTGGTCGAGCCCTGCCGCGGCAAAGAGAGTCGGCGTCTGCTGTGGTCGCTTCGGACTCATCCGCCCAGCGTGACGTTGATCTGCTGGCCGCCGCGCACCAGCGTGATGCGCCAGAGCCGCGGCCGCTCGCCTGCGGCCTTCTCGAGGTCGCCGGTCCTGCCGATCTTCTGGTTGTTGACGGCGAGGATGATGTCACCCTTCTGGAAGCCGACACTTGCGGCCGCGGTATCGCCGCCGATATCGGTGATCACCACGCCTTCGGTGTCGGCATCCAGATGCAGCTCGTCAGCGACCGCCGGCGTGATGGTCGCAATCTTCGCGCCCTGGAACGGCGACCGCGCGGTGATGACGAGCTCGTTGCGCCCGGTGTCGGGTGCGGTCTCCAACGCCACGGTCAGCTTGACCGGCTTGCTGCCGCGCTGCACGTCGATTTGCGCGGTGCCACCGAGCGGACGGGTGGCGAAGCGGTAGTCGAAAGCGTTGGGATCATCCACGGTCTGGCCGTCGATCCCGGTGATGAGGTCGGAGGACTTCAAGCCGGCCTTCGCCGCGGGGCCATTCGGCACCACGCTTGCGACCAGTGCACCGGTCGGCGAGCGCAGGCCGAGGCTTTCGGCGATCTCCGGTGTCACCGCTTGCAATTTTGCCCCGAGCCATGGCCGCTTCACCGCTTTGCCGCCGCTCTTGGCGGAGGCGACGACGACGCGCACCATGTTGGCGGGAATCGCAAAGCCGATGCCTTGCGAGCCGCCGGAGCGCGAATAGATCGCCGTGTTGATGCCGGCGAGCCTGCCGCTCATGTCGACCAGGGCGCCGCCGGAATTGCCGGGATTGATCGGCGCATCGGTCTGGATGAAGAACTGGTAGTCGGTGATGCCGACCTGCGTGCGCGCGAGCGCCGAGATGATGCCGTGGGTCACGGTCTGCCCGACGCCGAAAGGATTGCCGATCGCGAGCACGACGTCGCCGACGAGCAATTCGTCGGAATTGGTGAAGTCGAGGGTCGGGAATTTCTCCTTGGTGTCCTTCAGGCGCAGCACGGCGAGATCGGTGCGGGAATCCTTGAGCAGGATCTCGGCCTCGAACTCGCGCTTGTCCGACAGCGACACCTTGACCTGGTCCGCGCCCTCGATGACGTGCACGTTGGTGACGACGAGGCCGGAGGCATCGACGATCACGCCGGAACCGAGCGAGCGCTGCATCTGCTCGGGCTGCTGGCCCGGCACGCCGAAGAAGCGGCGAAAGATCGGGTCGTCCAGCAGCGGATTGCGGTTCTGCACCACCTTGGCGGCATAGACGTTGACGACCGCCGGCTGCACCCGCTGCACGATCGGCGCATAGGACAGCCGCAGCTCGGCCGGGGACGACGGGACGCGGCGGTCCTGCGCTGAGGCCGGATTGAAATGGGCCGAAAAGGCCATGCACAATGCGGTGACGGCGGCAGTCCAGGTCGATCGAAACATTCCTACCTCTTGGAAAAGACGCCGGAATATAGGCGCGTTCGCCCCTCAATAGAAGGGCGCCGGACGGCAATATTCGCCCCCTTTTTCCGGTGTGTCCGGCCTGCAAGCCCAGTGTGCGAATCGGCAATTTGGCCAGACTGTCCATTGGCATGATGCGCATCATCCAGCATTGTGGTGAGAAGCGGATTCGGTTGCAGCGAATTAACACCAGTGGGAACCCACGCAACCGGGCGCAGCGTCGCGGGGCAGTCATCGATCACACCTAGGCTCTCCGTTCGCGACTTGGGAAGTGACTTGGGAAGTGACTTGGGAAGTGACTTGGGAAGTGACTTGGGAAGTGACTTGGGAAATGACTTGGGAAGTGACTTGGCAAGTGACTTGGGGAAGTTCGTCAAACGATGGAGGCGTAACGTGAGCAGGACAAGAATTGCAGCCACGGCGATTGGTCTCGCCGGCGTGCTGGCGGCCTCGCAGGCCCAGGCCCAATCGGCAAGCAGCAGCGAGCAGGAAATTGCGCTGCTGAAGCAGCAGCTGAAGCTGCTGGAGCAGAAGCTCGACAAGCTACAAAGCCAGACCGCGGCAAACACCGCCGCGACAGCGAAGGCCAGGGCCGAGACGAAGGCCGAAGCACGTTCCGAGGCGAAGGCGGTCGTCGCCAACGCCAACGCGGCAATCCCGCTCAAGGGACCGGCGCATCCGTCAGGGGTCGTGGTGACGATGCCGAACAACCGGCCGACCATCTGCACCGCCGATGAGGCCAACTGCGTTGCCATCACCAGCCGCGTGCACTGGGATGTCGGCGGCTACGACTACCGTCCAAACACGGCAGCTACCGTGCCGCAAAAGCTCGACAGCGGCGAGAACGTCCGCCGCGCACGCATCGGCGTCACCGGCAAATTCCTCAATGACTGGAATTTTGCGCTGATCTACGACTTCGGCGGCTCCTCCGACGGATTCGGCGGCGCCGCGCCGGGATCGCTGCCGGGCGGCGGCGTCTCCGGCGTCGAGAACGCCTATCTCAGCTACACGGGCCTGAAGCCGTTCGGCGGACGGATGGCGATCGAGGCAGGCATCATGGACCTGCCCTACACCCTGGACGAGGCCACGAGCTCCAACGACATCATGTTCATGGAGCGCGCCTCGCCCGGCGTGATCGCGACCAATATCGCCGCCGGCGACTTCCGCTCCGCAGCCGGTGCGCGCTGGTTCAACGATCAGCTCTGGATCGGCGGCTATGTCACGGGACCATCGACCGGTGCGATCCATTCCGCCTCGAGCGCTGCCCCCGCGGGCACGAGCGAGCAATATGGCGCCGTGGCGCGTGTCGCCGGCAATCCCGTTAGCGGCAAGGACTATTCGGTCCATATCGGCGCCGACGCGCAATGGCTGATCCAACCGCCGCGTAACTTGATCGCCAACACCCAGACGGTCACGCTCAGCGATCGTCCGGAGTTGCGTCTCGACCCGACCACGCTGATCTCCACCGGCGCCATCGCCAATGCCTCAGGCGCCCAGGTCTACAGCGTCGAGGCGGCGGCGACCTACGGGCCGTTCATCGTCCAGGGCGAGTATTTCTGGTACAATGTGGATCGCACCGCCAACACCGGTGTGCCTCTCGTCGGCGCACCGAGCCTGAAATTCCAGGGCGGCTATGCGCAGGCCGGCTACGTGCTGACGGGCGAAGGCCGGACCTACAATGCGGCGAACGCGGCCTATAACGGCGTCAAGCCGGCGCATCCGTTCTCGCTCGACGGTGGCGGCTGGGGTGCATGGGAGATCGCGGGACGCTTCTCGACGGTCGACCTCAACAATCAGTTGGGAACCGCGACCGGCGTCGCCGGCGGCCGGCAGACCGTCTACACGCTCGCGCTCAACTGGTACGTCAACGGCAATGTGCGCTTCATGCTCGACTATTTGCACGGAACGGTGTCGCGACAGGCCTCGCCGCTCTCGACCGCCGATGTCGGCTCGAAGTTCGACGCGGTGGCGATGCGCACGCAGTTCGCGTTCTGAGACTCTACACCTCTCCCATTGGGAGAAGTCGCGCCGAAGGCGCAGGTGAGGGGTTACGTCGCATCGGAGACGACGGTACCCCCTCACCCGAATTGCTTCGCAATTCGACCTCTTGTGTCCAGAAAATCTGCCAGAATGTGCGAACGGGCGGTTCTCGCAAAACCGCCCGTCGCTGGATCTGAGCCCGTTCGTGCTCAAAGGCCTTGAGCCTGTCGGGGAGCGAGGGACAGATCCGG
>NZ_RDQF01000078.1 GCF_004114425.1 Bradyrhizobium vignae
TTGAGCGGTCGAAACAGGCGCTTGAGCTTGCGCATTCAGGTCTCCCTCTGGAATCGAGAGACACCCAAAGAATCCAGTTCCAACCGCTTGGCAACACCCTGCCAGCACCATATGCGATTCCCCTACCTGGAGGGGGAGGGTCGGCTCATATTGAGCGCAGCGAAATATGAGACGGGGTGGGGTGACGGTCCCTCCGCGACGAACAGTGCCCGAGTGGAGAGATCACCCCACCCCGCTCGCGCTGCGCGCGATCGACCCTCCCCCTCCAGGGGAGGGTAAGGCAGCCCGCCAGCCTCCGTCCACATCGCACACACTTGCCGCTGGATGAAATCGCATTTCTCGTGAGATGATCGCCGCCACGATCTCTTGTCGATGCCAGGGACATTTCAACGCCATGATGACGCTGCGCCAGGTTGAAGTGATCCGTGCCGTGATGGTGACAGGCACCATCGGCGGTGCGGCAAAGCTGCTCAACGTCTCGGCGCCCGGGATCAGCCGCCTCGTCAAATACACCGAGCGGTCGCTCGGCATCCGCTTCTTTCAGCGCCAGAACGGGCGCTACTTCCCGACGCCGGAAGCCGAGAACATCTTCGAGCAGATCAACGGCGTCTACAAGAAGGTCGACGACCTCTCCGAGATCATCTCCAAGATCGGCCGCGGCGGCCTCTCTGAGCTGCGCATCGGCTCGGTGCCGAGCATCTCACAGGTAATGGTGCCGCGCGCCATCGAGCGCGTCCGCCGCCGCTATCCCGATCTCGGCATCGACATCAACATCCTCAAGCTCGAGGAGGCCATCGACTACCTGATGCTCGGCCGCGGCGAGTGCGTGGCGATGAGCTACCGGCTGGAGCATTCCGGGCTCGACTTCATGCCGCTTGCCTCGGGCGAGCTCTATTGCATTGTGCCGGCGGGTCACGAGCTCGCCGGCCGCAAGCAGGTTTCCGCCGCCGAGATCACCCGCTATCCGCTGATCGGCATCGATCCCAACGACCCTTACGGCCGGATAATGGCCGAGATCTTCGCGCGCAACCGGCTCGACTACAACATCACCATCCGTGCGCGCTTCGGCACCACGGTCTGCGCGCTGGTGAAGGCGGGGCTCGGCATCGCCATCATCGACCAGTTCACGGTCGCCCATGGCGGCTATCCCGGGATCGAGCTTCTGAAGATCACCGAGCCGACGCGGTTCGACACCTACATCGCAGTCAAGCGCGGCACGCCGCTGTCGCTGCATGCGGAGTACTTCATCGAAGCCCTGCGCACCGAGATGCGCGCGGTCGAGCCGTCCCGTGGCAATGGCAAGGGCACCCTGGCACGCGGGCGAAAGAAATAACATCATGTTCGGTTTGTCGGATAAAAGGGTAATTGTGTTAGGCGGGGGAAAGACTATCGTCGCAGCTGGAATTGCGCAGGTTTCCCCGCTAATGGCCGGGACCGGACGCTCCCAACGAGACGATAGGGAACCATGTCGAAGCGCGGATACGCCGCCAGCAAGAAGCTTCTCACAGGCCTGATCGGCGCCCCGATCGCGCATTCCGCGTCCCCCGCCATGCACGAGCGCGCCGCCGAGGCGCTTGGCCTGCGCGGCCATTACCAGCTCATCGAGGTCGCCGGCGCCGACGCGGCCGAGCTGCGCCTGATGCTCGAAGGCGTGAGGCGGCTCGGCTTTGCCGGCGTCAACGTCACTTACCCTTACAAGGAAGCAGTGGTCCCGCTGCTCGACGCGCTGGCGCCGGGCGCGGCCAGCATGGGGGCGGTCAACACTGTCGTGGTCAGGGATGGCCGGCTGACCGGGCACAACACCGACACCACCGGCTTTGCGCGGGCCGTGGCGCCGTTGCTGGCCCCGTCCGGCAACGCCGTCGCCGTGATCGGCGCCGGCGGCGTCGGCAAGGCGATCGCCTTTGCGCTCGCGAGCCTGAAAGTGGCCGACATCCGCATTTTCGACAGCGAGCCGGCACGCGCGGAGAAACTCGCCTCGCTGCTTGCCAGACAGAGCGGCGCGAGGGTGGCTGGAAGCGTCGAGGATGCGCTCGATGGCGCAACCGGTCTCGTCAACGGCACGCCAGTCGGCATGTTGCCGAGCCGTGACATGCCGGTGCCGGCGGCACTGCTCAGGCCGGACCTGTGGGTCGCGGACGCCGTCTATTCGCCGCTGATCACGCCGCTGCTGGCCGCGGCGCGAGAGAAAAGCGCCCGGATCATGACCGGGCGCGAGCTTGCGATCTATCAGGCCGCCGACGCATTCGAACTGTTCACCGGCCTTGTCCCATCGACCGAGGTCATGGGAGAAGCTTTTGACGCCGCAATGGCTGCGCGCAGCGCGGCCTATCAGGCAGCTTGAGGCGAAGCGGCCGGCACAAGGCTGCTCGCAAGATTTGAAACGGGAGGAGAGGACGATGAAATCAACGCTATTGGTGGGCGCGCTGCTCACCGCCATGACGGCAACGAGCGCCCTTGCTCAGGCGATCAAGCTCGCCGACGTCGCCGAACTCTCCGGCGGCGGCGCCACCGTCGGCACCAATTGGAAGAACGGCATCGACCTCGCGATCGAGGAGATCAACGCCAAGGGCGGCGTGCTCGGCCGCAAGCTGGAGGTGACCCACGCCGACTCGCAATCCAACCCGGGCGTCGCCCGCGCCCAGGTGCAGAAGGCCCTCGACGCCGAGCCCTATGTGCTGCTCGGGCCCGGCTATTCCGGCTCGGTGAAAGTGACCGCGCCGCTCGCGGCCGAGGCGGGCATCGCGCAGATCATGGGCGGTGAAGCCGCCGAGCTGACGCAAGCCGGCAACAAGTTCCTGTTCCGCACCTCGTTCGGCCAGCAATCCTCGATGCCGAAGGTCGCAAAGTACATCCACGACGAGATGAAGGCGAAGACGGTCGCGGTGGTCTGGGTCAACAACGATTTCGGCCGCGGCGGCCGCGACGTCGTGGTCAAGGAGCTCGATCGGCTCGGCTCCAAGGTCGTCGCCGACCTCTCCACCGAGGCGGGTCAGGCCGACTTCGCCGCCGATGTCGGCAAGATCAAGGCTGCGAACCCCGACGCCGTCTTCGTCTATCTCAACGAGGAAGAGAGCGCGCGCATCCTCAAAGAGCTGAAGCGCCAGGGCGTCACCGCGCCGCTGATGGGCGAGACCACGCTGATCGGCCAGAAGGTGATCGAGCTCGCCGGCGATGCGGCCAACGGCGCGCGCGGCCATGTCGGCCTCACCACCGACGCGCCGGTCGATCTGATCAAGGCGTTCCGCGAGAAGTTCTCCAAGAAGTACAATTACGTGCCCGATCATAACGGCCTGAAGGGCTATCTCGCGGTCTACATGGTGAAGGCCACCACCGAGAAGATGGGCAAGGTCGACCCGAAGAAGTTTGCCGACACATTGCACGGCCTCACCATCAAGGCCGCGGACGAGCCGGGCATCCTGATGGACGTCACCTTCGACCAGAACGGCGACATCGATCGCCAGAGCTTCTTGGTGGAGGTGGTCGAAGGCAAGCAGGTCGTGAAGCAGGTGCTGCCGAAGTTGAAGTGAGGGAATCTTCGCCTCTCCCCGCGCCTGTCTCGCCGAAGCTTCAGCGAAGGCGGATGCGGGGAGAGATCTCTCCTCTCCCTTTCCCCGCTCTTCGCCGGGAGAGGGTGGAGTAAGGGGTGCTGCCGCAGTCACGGGTGACAATTGAATTCGCGGAGAGAGACCCCTCACCCCTGCCCTCTCCCGGTAACAACGGGGAGAGGGAGAAGGAGGAGCGGAGCGAGGGAGTGGAGAGAGGGGACAATGTCCAACCTATTCGATCTACTGGTCGCAGGGTTAGCCACCGGCGCGATCTATGCGCTGGTCGCGGTCGGGTTCACGCTGCTGTGGCAGACCTCGCAGACCATCAATTTCGCGCAAGGCGAGTTCGTGATGCTGCCGGCGTTCCTGATGCTGGCCGCGATGCATGTGGGCGCGCCGTTCTGGCTCGCGATCATCCTCGGCATCCTGCTGTCGATGATCCTGCTCGGCCTCGCCTTCAAGCTGCTGCTGGTCGATCCGATGATGCGCCACGGCGTGCTGCCGCTGGCGATTGCGACCATGGCGCTCGCGATCGGGATCAAGGAAGCGGTGAAGCAGTTCTTCAGCGCCGAGGCTTCGCCGTTTCCCTCGATCGTGCCGACCGGCGACATCTCCATCCTCGGTCACGCCGTCTCGCTGCAGAGCCTCGGCGTGCTCGTTGTCGCCATTCTCGCCGTCCTGGGCCTGACCACCTTGCTGAACCGCACCTCGCTCGGGCATCAGATGCAAGCGGCGGCACAGAACCCGACGGTGGCGCGCATCATCGGCGTGCCGGTCGAGCGCATGATCCTGTTGACCTTCCTGATCAACGCCTTCCTGGTGGCGCTGGCCTCGCTGCTGATCACACCGATCTACCTTGCAAAGTTCTCGTCCGGCGAGGTGCTGGGCCAGGCGGCCTTCATTGCGGCGATCGTCGGCGGCTTCAACCAGGTACGCGGCGCGATCGCCGGCGGCCTTCTGATCGGCGTGCTCGACAATCTCGCGGCGACCTATGTCTCGACGCAATACCGTGCCGCCGTGCCGATGATCTTCCTGATCGCCGTGATCCTGTTCCGGCCACAGGGCTTACTCGGCCGCGCCGAGGAGCGCACCGTATGAGCGGCTTCGCAAAACCGTTGAAGATCGCGCTCGGCCTTGCCGTCATCGCCGCGTTGATCATCGTCCCCATGAACTTCAACCGCTACGGCCTGTTCATCCTGAGCCAGTGGGCGGTGATGAGCATCGCCGCGATGGGCCTCAACCTCACGCTGGGCTATGCCGGCCAGGTCTCGCTGGCCCAGGGAGCGTTCGTCGGCATCGGCGCCTATGCCGCCGCGATCATGACGACGCATGGCTGGCCGCTGCCGGCCGCGATCCTGGTTGCGATTGCCTTGAGCTTCGCGATCGGCTGGGTGCTCGGCTATCCCGCGCTGCGCGTGCAGCACCACTATCTCGCTTTCGTCACACTGGCCTTCTCTACCCTCGCTTTCCTGGTGTTCCGCAACGAGAGCTGGCTCACCGGCGGCATCTACGGCATCTCCAACATTCCGCGTCCGCACATCCTCGGGCTCGCGACCAACAAGCCGCTGCCGTTCTATTATGTCTGCCTCGGCTCGCTCGCGATCGCGTCGCTCGCGGTTTGGTGGCTGATCCGCTCGCCGTGGGGGCGCGCCTTCATGGCGCTGCGCGAAAATCCGCTGCGCGCACAATCGCTCGGTGTCGACACGCGCCGCTATACGCTGATGGCGTTCGCGATCGGCTCGGCGCTCGGCGGCGTCGCCGGCGCGCTCTACGCGCCGCTGACGCAATATATCGACCCCGTTCCCTTCAACCTGTCGCTCTCGCTTGATCTGTTGATGATGGTGATCGTCGGCGGCGCGGGCTTCTATTTCGGTCCGTTCCTGGGGGCGATGATCGCGGTGCTGCTGCCGGAATGGCTGCGCTTCACGGAAGGTTATTACCTGATGCTCTACGCGGTGGCCGTGATGCTGCTGCTGATCTGGTCCCCGACCGGCATTCTGGGAATCCTCGACCGATATCTCGCCGAACGCCGCACCAAGGCGGCGTCGGCGCTGCGCGCCGTCGCAAAGTCCCGCCTGGAGACGGTGCAATGAGTGCGGTCCTCGAAGTCACCGACGTCAAGAAGAGCTTTGGCGGCATCCACGCAGTCAACGGCGTCTCGTTCGATGTCCGCGAGGGCGAGATCCTCGGCCTGATCGGTCCGAACGGCTGCGGCAAGTCCACGCTGTTCAATTGCATCCTCGGCCAGCTCACGCCATCGGGCGGCGAGGTGAAGCTCGATGGCAAGCTGGTCACGGGATTGCGTCCCTCCGAGCTCAACAAGCTCGGGGTCAGCCGCACCTTCCAGCTGTTGCAGGTGTTCCCAAAGCTCTCGGTGCGCGAGAACCTGATCCTCGCCGGACAGGAGCACCAGGGCAACATGGCCTCGCGCCTGGTCGGCCGCTCCGACGCCGGACTGACTGACGCCGCCAACCAGATGATCGGCTTCTTCAAGCTCGACCATCTCGCCGACGAGCCTGCCGGCGGCCTCTCCTATGGCCAGCAGAAGCTGCTCGACGCTGCCATGGCCTTCATGGGCGGGCCTCGCCTGGTGCTGCTCGACGAGCCCGCCGGCGGCGTCAACCCGTCGATGCTGGCTGACCTGAAGGAGCGCCTGGTCGCGATCAACCGCGAGAAGAATGCCACCTTCGTCGTGATCGAGCACAACATGGAGTTCGTGATGTCGCTGTGCTCGCGCGTGATGGTGATGGCGGAAGGCAAGGTGCTGGCGATGGGCCGGCCCGAGGAGATTCGCAGGAACCCCGCCGTGATCGAAGCCTATCTCGGACATTAGGAGCGAGTGATGAGCGACCCGATCCTCTCGGTCCGCAATCTCGTCGGCGGCTACGGCAAGATGACGATCTTGAACGGCACCACCTTCGCCGTTCCTCCAGCCACGATCACAACGATCATCGGCCCGAACGGCGCCGGCAAATCGACCGTATTCAAAGCAATCTTCGGCCTCCTGAAGCTGCGCGAAGGCAAGATCAGCTTTGCCGGCCGCGACGTCACCAATCTGAGCCAGCGCGCCCTGCTCAATGCCGGCATCTGCTACGTGCCGCAGGGCCGCAACATCTTTCCCGAGCTGTCGGTGCGCCACAATATCGAGCTCGGCGGCGTCGCTGCCGAGAAGGGGCTGGATCTGCCCCAGCGGATCGAGAAGGCGCTCGACCTGTTTCCCGCGCTGCGCCGCAAGTCGGCACAGCAGGCCTCCACGCTGTCAGGCGGCGAGCAGAAGCAGCTCGAGATCGCGCGCTCGCTGCTGCTCGAGCCAAAGCTCGTGCTGATCGACGAGCCTTCGATCGGCCTGTCGCCGCTGATGGTGCAGCAGACTTTTGGCATCCTCAAGAGCTTGCGCGACCGCGGCGTCACCATCCTGATGATCGAGCAGAACGCGCGTTCAGCGCTGGAGATCTCCGACATCGGCATCGTGCTCGAACTCGGCCAGACCCGCATGACCGACAAGGCGGAGCGCATCCTGAACGATCCCCGCATCGGGCAACTCTTTCTCGGGGGTGCCATGGAGGACAATGCAGCATGAACAAACGCTCGATCGCCACCGTCTCCCTCTCAGGCAGCCTCGACGAGAAGCTCCGCGCCATTGCGGCCGCAGGTTTCGACACGGTCGAGATCTTCGAGAACGATCTGCTGTCCTTCGGCGCGGGTCCGCGCGACATCGCAAAGCTCTGCCGCGACCTCAACCTCGAGATCTGCGCCTTCCAGCCGTTTCGCGACTTCGAAGGCATGCCGGAGCCACAGCGTGCGCGCAACTTCGCCCGTGCCGAGCGCAAGTTCGACCTGATGCAGGAGCTCGGCACCGACCTGCTGCTGATCTGTTCCAATGTCTCCCCCAGCTCGCTCGGCGGCATCGACCGCGCCGCGGAAGATTTTCGCGAGCTCGGCGAGCGTGCGGCCAAGCGGGGTTTGCGCGTCGGCTACGAAGCGCTGGCCTGGGGGCGCCACGTCAACGACTATCGCGATGCCTGGGAGATCGTGCGGCGCGCCGATCATCCCGCGATCGGCATCATCCTCGACAGCTTTCATGCGCTAGCCCCTGGCTTTCCGACCCGTGCGATGGCCTCGATTCCCGGTGACAAGATCTTTCTGGTGCAGCTTGCCGACGCACCGAAGCTCGAGCTTGACATCCTGTCGTGGAGCCGACACTTCCGCTCCTTCCCCGGCCAGGGTGACCTGCCGGTCGGCGAGTTCATGGCCGCGATCGCGGCGACCGGCTATGCCGGGCCACTGTCGCTGGAAATCTTCAACGACCAGTTCCGCGCCGGGTCGGCGGCACAGACCGCGGTCGACGGTCTGCGCTCGTTGATCCTGCTGGAGGACCAGCTCGCACCGGATTGGCCGAAGCTTGGCCGCGAGCCGCTGGCACCGAAGGCGAAGAGCCGCGGCACCGGCTTCGTCGAGTTCGCCCTCAACGAGACCAAGGCCGGCGAGCTTGCCCGCCTGTTTTCGCAGCTCGGCTTCCGCAAGACCGGCCAGCATCGCAGCAAAGCGGTAGAGCGCTGGTCGCAGGGCAAGGTCGAGCTCGTCATCAATTGCGAGACCGACGGTTTTGCGCATTCTCACTACGTCACGCACGGTCCCGGCGTCTGCGCCATCGCGCTCGACGTCGACAATGCCGGCCGCGCCATGCAGCGCGCCGAAGCGCTGAAGGCGCGCACCTTCTACCAGCCGGTCGGACCGGGCGAGCTGGAGATTCCCGCGATCCATGGCGTCGGCGGCAGCCTGCTCTACTTCCTCGATCAGGCCGGCAAGAACTGGGGCACCGATTTCGAGCCTGTGACGAGCGATGCCAGTGGTGACGCACTGCTGGCGGTCGATCACATCGCGCAATCGATGCCTTACGATGAGATGCTGTCCTGGCGGCTGTTCTACACCGGAATCCTCGACCTGAAGCGCCTGCCGCAGATGGAGCTCGCCGACCCCAGGGGGCTCGTACAGAGCCAGGCCATCATCAACGCCGACCAGAGCCTGCGCTTCGTGCTCAACGGCTCCTCCGCCAACCGCACGCTGCCGGCGCGCTTCATCTCCGAGTTCTTCGGCTCGGGCGTGCAGCACGTCGCCTTCTCGTGCCAAGACATTTTTGCCACCGTCGCCGCGATGCGCCAACGCGGCGCGGACTTCCTGGATATTCCTGACAACTACTACGACGATATCGAAGCCAAATACGACCTCGCGCCCGAACTGATGGCGCAGCTACGCGCCAACCACATCCTCTACGACCGCGAGGGCGACGGCGAGTTCTTCCAGGTCTACACCCACATTTTCGACGAGCGGTTCTTCTTCGAGATCGTCGAGCGCAGGAATTATCAGGGTTTTGGCGCAGCCAACGCCGGCATCAGGCTCGCAGCGCAGGCGCGCGAGGTGCGGCCCGCCAGCATGCCGCGGGTATGATGACCCTCTGCCCTTGCAGGCTCTTCCCTCTCCCCGCTTGCGGGGAGAGGCCGGAATTCGAGCGCAGCTTGAATTCCGTGTGAGGGGGAGCTTCCGCGAGACGAATATCCGCTGGAACGACGGTCTCTCAGCACGTCATTGCGAGCGCAGCGAAGCAATCCAGAATCCGTCCGCGGAAAGACTCTGGATTGCTTCGCTGCGCTCGCAATGACCATGTTGAATTGTCGAGGACTCCGACCGACTCGGTCCCCGCGGAGACTCCCCTCACCCCAGCCCTCTCCCCGCAAGCGGAGAGAGGAAGAAGCGTCAGCTCACTTCATCTTGCACTTGTCGTGGAAGCGATCCTGATCGTTCTCCACGATGGTGGCGACGGTCTTCAGCGCGAGCTGGCCCTCGGAATCCTTGACCACGTCCTGCAGATAGAAATTCTGGATCGGGATGTGGTTGTTGCCGTATTTGAATGAGCCGCGCACCGACTTGAAGTTCACCTTCTCCATCTCGGCCCTCATCTCGTCCTTCTTTGAGGTGTCGCCCTTCACGGCAACGACGGCGCTGTTGATCAGGTTCGCAGCGTCATAGGTCTGCGCGCCGTAGAAGGTCGGACGCAGTCCGGTGTACTTCTTGCGGTAGTCGGCGACGAAGCGCTTGTTCTGCTCGTTGGGGAGGTCGTTGACCCATTGCTGCGCGCCGGGCACCCCGAGTGCGTTCTCCTTCTGGAGCGGCAGCGAGAGCTCGTCGATGGTGAAGGCGGTGTAGAGCGGCATCGTGCTCTTCAGCCCGGCCTGCGCATATTGATTGAGGAATTGCACGCCGGCGGCACCGGGGTAAAATACGAAGATCGACTCGGCGCCGGAGGCGCGCGCCTTGGAGAGCTCGGCGGAGAAATCGAGCTGGCTCGGCCACACCGTGTATTCCTCACCCACGACCTGACCTTTGAAGGTGCTCTTGACGCCGGCCAGCATGTCCTTGCCGGCGGCGTAGTTCGGGCCGATCAGGAACACCGACTTGACGCCCTTCTGGTTCATATAAGTGCCGACCGCCTGCGGGGTCTGGTCGTTCTGCCAGGAGGTCGAGAACACGTAAGGCGAGCACAGCTCGCCCGCGAGCTGCGACGGACCGGCATTGGCCGAGATCAGGAAGGTCTTCGAATCGACCGCGGTCTTGAGCGAGGCCAACAACACGTTCGACCAGATATAGCCGACGATGAAGTCGACCTTGTCGGACTGCACCAGCTTCTCGGTCTTCTGCTTGCCGACGTCGGGCTTCTGCCCGTCATCCTCGTAGATCACCTCGACCGGCTTGCCGTCCATCTTGCGGCCGAGATGGTCGAGCGCGAGCTCGAAGGAGTTGCGCATGTCGTTGCCGATCACGGCGGTCGGGCCGCTGAAGGTCGAGACGAAACCGATCTTGATAGTGTCGCCGGCGAACGCCTGATTTGCCAGCACCAGCGCCGCTGCGCCCGCCAGCCAAAATGCCCTTCTCATAACCACTCCCCTCCTTATTATCGGTCCCGGAAACGGGGTGATCGCCGCCCCGGGCCTGTCTCTATTGAACGCAAAATCCATCGAGCCGCCAACGGCTCAGCGGCGGCTCCTGCACCATATTTCGCCCTAATCTGCGATGGCAAGAAATATAATTCTACTCACTTCGGCCAAGGCCGCCCCAAGGCCGGCCCGGAGGCTGCGGCGCTTTTTCGCGCCAGATCGATACATCAGGCCTATGCGACGATTGATGACGACTATTGGACCACGACGCCCGATCCGCACTTAAATGCAGGTGAGCAGCAGCGAGATTCGAGGTGCATCATGGCCGCCACTCCCCACCGCGTTGTCATCGTCGGCGCCGGCTTCGGCGGGCTGGAGACGACCTACCGCCTTGCGGGCGCACCGGTCGAGATCACGCTGATCGACCGCCGCAATCATCATCTGTTCCAGCCGCTGCTCTATCAGGTCGCGACCGCATCGCTCGCGACCAGCGAGATCGCCTGGCCGATCCGCCATCTTATGCGCGACAGGCGCGAGGTGACGACGCTGTTCGCGACGGTGAGCGGCGTCGATGCCGAGCGGCGCCGCGTTCTGATCGACGATGGCAGCGAGGTACCCTATGACACGCTGGTGCTCGCCACTGGCGCGCGGCACGCCTATTTCGGCCATGACGAGTGGGAGGTATGGGCGCCTGGCCTGAAGACGCTGGAGGATGCGACCACGCTGCGCCGGCACATCCTTGTGGCCTTCGAGCGCGCCGAGCGCGAGACCGATCCGAAGCGGCGCGCGGCGCGGCTGACCTTCGTCATCGTCGGCGCCGGCCCGACCGGGGTCGAGCTCGCCGGCACCATCGCCGAAATGGCGCACCACACTTTGCCCGCCGATTTCCGCAACATCGACACGACGAAGGCACGCGTCGTTCTGATCGAAGCCGGCCCGCGTGTGCTCGCCGGCTTTCCCGACGACCTCTCGGCTTACGCGCAGGCCTCGCTGGAAAAGATCGGCGTCGAGGTCGTGCTCGGCCAGGCCGTCACCGAGATCAATCGTGAGGGCGTCGTGTTCGGCGGCAAGCTGCTCGAGGCAAAGACACGGATCTGGGCCGCCGGCGTGCGCGCCTCGCCCGCGGCCGAATGGCTGGGCGCAGCCAGCGATCGCGCCGGGCGCGTGCTGGTGGAGCCCGACCTCAGCATTCCCGGCCATCCCGAGATCTTTGCGATCGGCGATACCGTCACCATCAACGCCTGGGACGGCAAGCCGGTGCCGGGTATCGCGCCGGCGGCCAAGCAGCAGGGCCGTCATGTCGCCGAGACCATCAAGGCGCGGCTGCGCGGCACATCGGCGGGCCCGTTCCGCTACAAGCACGCCGGCAGCCTCGCGCAGATCGGCAAGCGGCTCGCGGTGATCGACTTCGGCAAGATCAAATTGCGCGGCACCATCGCGTGGTGGATCTGGGGCATCGCCCACATCTACTTCCTGATCGGCCTCCGCCACCGCCTCAGCGTCGCCCTCAGCTGGCTCTGGATCTACGCGCGCGATCAGCGCGCGGCGCGGCTGATCACGCAGGGATCTAGCAAGGTGGTGTAGGGACGTTTCTCCTACCCTTCCCAGGAGGGGGAGGATGAAGGAAGATCGCGCTCCTGGCTACATTCACTTCACCAGCTCGCACCCGCCCTCCGCCAGCGGACGGAACGCCTGGTCCGCCGGAATGGTCGAGACCAGCTTGTAATAATCGTACGGATATTTCGACTCTTCCGGCTTCTTCACCTCGAACAGGTACATCGGATGCACGACGCGGCCGTCCTGGCGGATCGTGGTGTCGCCGAACAGCTTGTCCTTGCCTTTGAACTTCTTCATCTCGGGCACGACATTCTTGGCGTTGTCGCTGCCGGTGGCGGCGACGGCATTGAGATAAGCGAGCGTGGAGGCGTAGACGCCGGCCTGATTGCCGCTCGGCATCTTGCCGTTCATGCCGGCGCGGGCTGCGAAGCGTTTCGCAAACGCGCGCGTGTCGTCGTTCATGTCCCAGTAGAAGGCTTCCATCAGCTGGAGGCCTTGCGCGACCTTGATGCCCATGCCGTGGATGTCGTTGATGAAGAGCAGGAAGGCCACGAGCTTCTGCCCGCTCTGCTGGAGCCCGAACTCGGCGGCCTGCTTCACCGCGTTGATGGTGTCGCCGCCGGCATTGGCCAATCCGATCACCTGCGCCTTCGAGCTCTGCGCCTGCAACAGGAAGGACGCGAAGTCGGAGGTGCCGAGCGGATGTTTTGACGAGCCGAGCACCTTGCCGCCGTGTCCTTCGATGTATTTCTGCGCCTCCGCCTCGATACCCTTGCCGAGGGCGTAGTCGACCGTGAGGAAATACCACTCCTTGCCGCCTCGCGACATCATGGCGGCCGCCGTGGTGTTGCCGGTCGCCCAGGCATCGTTCACCCATTGGATGGTGTTCGGCGAACAGGCCTTGCCGGTGAGATCCGAGCTCGCCGTCGAGGACGCCAGGAACGTCATGCGGCTGTCGCGCAACAGCGCGTTGATGGAGAGCCCGACGGCCGAGTTCGGCACGTCGACGATGGCATCGACGCCCTCGATGTCGAGCCATTTGCGCGCGATGGCATTGCCGACATCGGCCTTGTTCTGGTGGTCGGCATAGACGATCTCGACCTTGATGCCCTTGGCCCCGCCGTTGAAATCCTCCGCCGCCATGCGCGCGGCCTCGACGGAGCCCATGCCGTTGGTGTCCTGGAAGATGCCGGAGATATCGTTGAGCACGCCGATGCGCACCACGTTGTCCGAGATCTCGGCATTCGCCGCGCCGGTCACCAGGCTCGCAGCCAGCGCGAGAGTCAACTTCAGATGCTTCATCATTCCCTCCCCTGTTTGATGTATTGTCGCGCCGGTCGTTGCCGGCACGTTCCGAGATTCAGACCTGCCGCTCCGGCATCCTCAGCACCAGCCCGTCGAGCTCGGGCGTGATGTCGATCTGGCAGGACAGCCGGCTGTTCGGCAGCCGCTCGGCGGCGGTGCCGTCGAGCAGCGCATCCTCGTCGTCAGCCATTGCAGGCAGGCGCACGAGCCAGGCCTCGTCGACATAGACGTGGCAGGTCGCACACATGGCGTTGCCGCCGCATTCGGCCAGGATGCCGTCGAGGCCGTGACGGGTCGCGGCCCGCATGGCGCTCTCGCCGCCTACGGTCTCGATGCGGATGGACTTGCCGTCGGGATGGATGAAGGTGATGGCGGGCATCAAAGCTCCTCGTCAGGCCGGGGTGATGGTGACAGGCAGGCTGTCGAGCCCACGCAGCGTGTTGTTGAAGCGGCGCTTCGGCTCGCCCGTGATCTCGATCTTCGCGATGCGGCGCGCCAGCGCCGTCAGCATCACCTCGCCTTCAAGGCGTGCCACGAGCTGGCCGACGCACATGTGAATGCCCGAGCCGAACCCGACATGGCCGGAGGTGCGGCGGGTGATGTCGTAGCTGTCGGGCCTGTCCCAGCGCCTGGGATCGCGATTGGCCGCGGCGAGGAACATCAGCACTTTCTCGCCCTCGCCGATCCTCGCGCCTGACAGCTCGACCTCGCGCGTCGTGGTGCGGAAGAAGGTCTGCACCGGGCTCTCGAATCGCACGGCCTCCTCGAAGGCGCCGCGCGCCAGCGAGAGATCATTGCGCAGGCGCTGCCATTGATCGGGAAAGCGCGCGAGGCAATAGACCGCGGCCCCGATGCCGTTGACGGTGGTGTCGAGACCGGCCGAGAGCAGCGAGCGCACCAATAGCGGTGCCTCGGTTGCGGTGATGGCGCCCTCGTCGACCTGCGCATGGATGCAGGCGCCGAAGCCACCGGGCGCAAGGTTCTCGCGCTGGCACTGCTCGGCGACATAGGCCTGGTGCGGCGTCGAGCGTTCGATTGCCTCCTGGCGGAGCCGGTTCGGCGGACCGAACGCGTTGAACACGACGCTCGCATAGGGAATGAGATGCTCGCGGCCTTCGGGCTTCAGGCCAAGTGCATCCGGAAAGATCGACAGCGGGTAGGCCTCGGCGAGATCGGTGATCGCATCAAAGCTGCTTTTTTCGATCAGCGCATCCACCCGCTCCTCCGCCGCCGCGGCAAACCGGTCGCGCACCTGCTTCATCACTGTCGGTGACAGCACTTTCGACAGCACGGCGCGGGTGCGGGTGTGCGCGGGCGGATCGGCTTCCAGAATCAGGCTCGGCGGCCGCCATGGCGTCTCCTTCTTGAAATCGGACAGCCCGACGCCGCGGCTGGAGCAGAAGGTTGCGGGATCGTTCAAGACTGCATGGACCTCGGCATAGCGCGCAACGCCGTACACCTTCCATTTGTCGAGATAGACCACCGGGCCGGCTTCCCGCAGCAGCTCATGGGTGGGATAGGGGTCGGCAAAAAACTTCATGTCGAAGGGGTCGACGTCGAGATGCGGGACACCTGATCCAACGGAGCCGGATGCGGTCATGAAAGACCTCTCTCATTTTGACCTTGTGAAAGGGCGGCGCATGCCCTTAGGTCTTCGGGCCCGCCGCGAGTCAGAAAATCGATATGCCGCCGTCCTCGACCAGAGTTCGCCAAAAGCCCGCACCCAGTGATGCGGGGCCGACGCTCAACCTCGAGCGTTACGTGCCGGCGTTCATCACCTTCATCGCCAACAAGCTCTCGAACAGCGCGACCGCGTTCTATCAGAAGCAGTTCGGCGTCAACGTCACGGAATGGCGGATCATGTCGCTGCTGGCGCTCGAGCCGGGCATTCCCGCCTCGCGCATCTGCCACGTCATCGGTTTCGACAAGGGGCCGGTGAGCCGGACACTGGCCGGCCTCGAGAAACGCGGACTGGTGTCGATCCGCACCGATCCGAACGACGGCCGCACCCATTCGATCGCGCTGACGGCGAAAGGCCGCGCCACCCATGACAAGGTGATCGTCGCCGCGCTCGAGCGCGAGCGGCGGCTGCTGTCCTGCCTCAGCAAGGACGAGCGCGAGGTTCTGATCGACCTGCTGCGCCGGCTGCACGAGAATCTCGGCGCGGTGACGGACAGCAGCCACACCTGACACGCAGCGCCGAGGCTGCGTCGTGCCGGCACTTTCAGGCATGCGCCCACGTATGTTCGCGGCACCAATCCTGCCGAACATTGTTTCCTCCGAGATCGGCCGCGGCAGTTCGTCTGCCGTCGTCCGCCCCTGGAACGGTTCGCATAAATTAGTTGCTTAGGCAACAAAAGATTCGGCAGATATTACGACAGGATGGCTGGCTTAGTTCGGTGGGCTCAGCGTCTCGCTCTCGTGTCCCGGACGCGGCGCGGCACGCAATGACGCGACACAAAGCCGGGATCCAGATTTAGCGACGCCCGCAAAGAATGGGCCCAGGCTCAGCAGCGCATCACTTGCGTGCTGCGCTGCGTTCGGGGCACGAGAGGAGTATGCGCGGCAACTGCATTAGCCGGCGCGGCCGATCCATTCCCCCGATGCATCATCGTTCAACCGCGCCAACGCCTCCGCACGCCGCGTCAGCACGGCGCGCTGGTTGATGTAGCCCTTGTCGGTGATCTCGCCGCCATCGACCGAGGGCGGCTCCGCGAGCAGCAGCGCGCGCGTGGCGTGGCCGGAGGAGTTGCCACTCTGCTGTTTCAGCCGCGCCAGACCCTGCGCGATCGCACCCCTGACCTTGTCGTGCGCCAACACCTCGTTCACATCAGCCGTCTCGGGCAGCCCGGCATGCGCGCGGCAGGCCGCGACGTTCGGGAACACCAGGAAGCGCACCTCATCGCCGCCGTGGCCCGACACGACGATGTCCTGCGCGAGCGGCGCCAGCGCGGCGATCCCGGCAACGCGGAGAGTGCCGACGCTGACCCAGGTGCCGGAATTGAGCTTGAAATCCTCGGCGACGCGACCGTCGAAGAACAAGCCGCGCTCCGGCCGCGCGCTATCCGCGAGCTTCACCGCATCGCCGATCAGATAGAAACCCTCTTCGTCGAAGGCCTGCCTGGTCAGTTCCGGCGCCTTCCAATAGCCCGGCGTGACATTGGGGCCGCGCACGCGCACCTCCAGCTTGTCGCCTGACCTAACGAGCTTCAGTTCGGTGCCGGGAATTGGCACGCCGATATTGCCGGACCGCTCGGCGAGGAAATGGCAATCGGTGGCGAGCGGGGAGGTCTCCGTCGAGCCCCATGCCGAGACCATCGGCAGCGTGCGGCCGACAGTCTTGAGCGAGAGCTCTTCGAGCGCATCCCACAGATTCTGCGGCAGCGCGGCGCCCGCGTAGAAGGCGAATTTCACCTCGCCGAAGAAGCGGCGGCGCAATTCCTCGTCGCTGCGCAGCGCCGCGATCAGCATGTCGAATCCGCGCGGCACGTTGAAATAGACCGTCGGCATCACGCTTTTGAGGTTCGCAAGTGACGTCGCGAACAGACCGGGCGCAGGCTTGCCGCCGTCGATATAGAGCGAGCCGCCATTGCGCAGCACGAGGTTGAAATTGTGGTTGGCACCGAAGGTGTGGCTCCAGGGCAGCCAGTCGAGAATGACGAGATTGCCGCGGCTCTCTTCGAGGAAGGTCCAGATCTGCGCCTTGGCTTGCTGGCTGGAGGTCAGCATGCGCTGGGTGTTGATGACCGCCTTGGGCGTGCCGGTCGAGCCTGAGGTGAACAGGAATTTTGCGATCGTATCAGGCGTCACCGCGGCGAAGGCTGTTGCAACGGCAGGCGTCTCGGGCGTTGCGGCAACGGTGCGGAAGGCCAGCGCGTCGGCGTCAGCAGCATTGCCGCTGATGATCTGCGCTTGGTGCAGCGGCTTGATGGCTGCCAGCGCTGCCGCGAACGGCTTGGTCGCCGAGACGTAGATCGCGCCCGGCTCGAGCAGCGCGATCATGCTCTTGAGCTTGTCAAAATCTTTCGACATCAGCGAATAGGCCGGTGAGATCGCGGCCGAGGGCACGCCGACATGCTGAGCGGCGAGCGCGAGCAGCGCATGGTCGATGCTGTTGTCGGAGAGGATCGCGAGCGGCCGCTCGGCGCTGAGGCCCTGCGCGAGGATCCAGGACGCGGCGGCGCGCACGTTCCGCAGCGCCTGCGCATAGGTGACGGTGGTCCAGGGCGCTTCGACACTGCCGCGCTCGGCCAGGAAGATCGCATCCGGCGTTAGCCGCGCCCATTGCTCCAGCCAATCGCCAACGCAGCGCGCAGCAGCGCGCAACGGATCCGGCGATCGCAGCACGATGCTGCCGTCGGCGCGAAGCTCTGCGACGGTCCTTGGCGTTGCGAACAGGCCTGCAACGTCACCATCTGGGGCAACTGTCATGTGTTTCCTCCGCGGCGGGCTGCAGCCTCGTTCCGGGCCGCTTTGGCCATAATGTTGGGCACGGCAATTGTTGTCGTCAACAACATTCTTCCTCTCGGCGCCTCGAGGCATTAGGATTGCGCGACAGGAGACACCGACGTGACAGCCAATGCAGCCCGGGCCGACACCCGCCCCTCCCCGCGCAGGCGCGCCGGCAACGGCGCAGCGCCTCGCGAGGCCGCCGGCGACATTGGCCTCGACGCACTGGTCGGGCACGCCGGCTATGCGGTGCGACGCTTCGAGATCTGGATCTTTCAGGACTTCATCAGGACGCTCGGCGAGGTCGACATCAGGCCGACGCAATATTCGGTGCTGACGGTGATCGGCGCCAATCCGGGCTTGTCACAGATGGCGGTGGCAAAGCGCCTCGGCATCGAGCGCGCCCGGCTGGTGCATCTGCTCGACAGCCTCGAGCAGCGCAAGCTGGTGAAGCGGATCAAATCGAAGGAGGACCGGCGCTCCCATGCCTTGCATCTGACCGCGCAGGGCGAGACGGCGCTGACGAAGTTCAAGCGGCTCGCGGCCGAGCACGAGCGGCACGTCGAGGCGAAGATCGGCAAGGAGAACCGGGCGCACCTGCTCCGGATCCTCGCCGGCTTCACCTGATGTCGGCTGCCCATGATTTGGGCAGATGCACGTCACAGGTCGCCGATGCGACCGCCCATGCGCCTGCCGAAATATCCCCCAAGCCGCTGATCGCACGATAATATGCGGAGCAATCGCCCTGCCCGGATAATGTACACAATGGCACATCGCTTGCTTCACTCCAGGCGAAGACGAAATGCCGGAGTTGGACGCCATGGGGGCTCAGCAGCTTGAAACGATCGCCGCGATTGTGGCCGCGCATCGCGCGGGGACGCTGACGCCGGCACAGACGATCGCGCGGACCTATCAGCGCATCCGCGACCACAACGATCCCGCCCTGTTCATCAGCCTGCGCGACGAGAAGGATGCGATCACGGAGGCCGAAAAGCTCGCCACGAAGGACGCGGCCAGCCTGCCGCTCTACGGCGTGCCGGTCGCGGTGAAGGACAATATCGACGCGCTGGGCTTCCCCACGACTGCAGCCTGCCCGGCTTTGTCCTACACGCCGGCACACGATTCGACCGCGGTGGAGCGCCTGCGCGCCGCCGGCGCCATCATCATCGGCAAGACCAATCTCGACCAGTTCGCGACCGGCCTCGTCGGCGTCCGTTCGCCCTACGGCATTCCCAGGAATTCGATCCGCGAGGATCTGATTCCCGGCGGGTCGAGCTCGGGCTCGGCCACCGCCGTCGGCGCCGGGCTCGTACCGCTGTCGCTCGGCACCGACACCGCCGGCTCTGGCCGCGTGCCGGCGATGCTCAACAACATCGTCGGGCTGAAGCCGAGCCTCGGCATGATCTCGACCGCTGGCCTGGTGCCGGCCTGCCGCACGCTCGATTGCATTTCGGTGTTCGCACTGACGGTGGACGATGCCGCGCTGGCACTGTCGGTGATGGCCGGCCCGGACCGGGCCGATCCATTCTCGCGCGAGCGGCCGCTGGGCCCGCTCACGCAATTCCCCGCCAATTTGCGCCTCGGCGTGCCGCGCAACGGGCAGCTGATCTTCTTCGGAGACAAGAAGGCGGAAGCCGCTTACGGCGATGCGCTGAAGCGCTGGACCGCGCTTGGCGCGGTGCTGGTCGAGTTCGACCTCAAGCCGTTCTACGAGACGGCGCGGCTGCTCTATGAGGGGCCGTGGGTCGCCGAGCGCTATCTCGTGATCAAAGACCTGCTCGCTTCCGCACCCGATGCGATCCACCCCGTCACCCGCGAGATCACGGCGGCCGGCGCGCGACTGACGGCGGCGGAGACCTTCTCCGCGCTCTATCGCCTGCAAGGGCTGCGCAAGATTGCCGAGCGCACCTTTGCGAACATCGACGCGCTGGTGCTGCCGACGGCGCCGACGGCCTACACCACCGCGCAGGTGCTCGCCAATCCGATCGAGCTCAACAGCCGGCTCGGCACCTACACCAATTTCGTCAACCTGCTCGATCTCTGCGGTCTCGCCGTGCCGGCTGCGATGCGCAGTGATGGCATTCCGTTCGGCATCACGCTGCTCGCGCCCGCCGGACACGATGCGATGCTGGCTAGCATCGGCCGCGTGTTCCATGCGGATACGAAACTGACGGTTGGCGCAAAGGGCGTCGCGCAGCCCGCGCTCGCGCCGCTGCCTGCCGAAGGCATCGACGAGATTCCGATCGGGGTGGTCGGGGCGCATCTGTCCGGCATGGCGCTGAACGGCGAGTTGAAGGCGTTGAGCGGGAAGCTGATGGAGGCGACAAAGACCGCGCCGGACTACAAACTCTATGCGCTCAACACCACGCCGCCGAAGCCGGGCCTGCTGCGCGTCGCAGCCGGCAAAGGTGCGTCGATCGAGCTGGAGATCTGGTCACTGTCTGCGGCGGCGTTCGGCAAGTTCGTCAACGCGATTCCCGCACCGATGGCGGTCGGCACGATCCGGCTTGCCGATGGCCGCAGCGTGAAGGGCTTTCTCGTCGAGCCGGAAGTGCTGGGCGAGGCGCGGGATATCACCGCATATGGGGGATGGCGGAAGTATATGGCGGAAGCCGCGAGAGGGTGAGTCCTGTGGGGTGGGCAAAGCGAAGCGTGCCCACCATCACCATCAAATAGGAAAGACGGTGGGCACGGCGCTTTGCGCCTTACGGCACCGCGCGCGGCCCTACACCGACACCGCGTAGATCTCGTACTCCCCGCGCACCAGCTCGATATGCGCGCGCATCGCGGCCGCGGCGCCCTGCTTGTCGCCGCGCATGATGGCGACGACGACGCGGTCGTGCTCGGCCTGCGATTTGGCGAGACGGCCGAGATTGCGGAACTGGGCGCGGCGGAACGGCTGCACGCGCACACGCGTCGCCAGCGTGATCTCGGCGATGTAGCCGTTCTGCGAGCCGGCATAGATCGTGTTGTGGAAGCGCTCGTTGACCTCGTGAAAGCGCTCGGGATTGCCGGCGTAGCTCAAGAGCCGCAGCTCTTCGTGGACGGCCTCGAGCGCATGCCGCTCGGCAGGGGACATGCGCTCGGCGGCAAGGCCGGCGCACAGCGCCTCGAGCTCGGCCATCGCCTCGAACATGCTCTTCAGCCGCTCGATCGACGGCTGCGCCACCACCGCGCCGCGATGCGGCCGCGCCTCGACCAGGCCGCTCGCGACCAATTGGCGCAGCGCCTCGCGCACTGGGGTGCGCGAAACGCTGAAGCGCCGCGCGATGTCGGTCTCGTCCAGCGGCGCACCGGGTGCCAGGGTTCCGCGCACGATCTCGTCCGCAAGCTGAAGACGCAGCTCCTCGGCGCGTGTGACCTTCTGCACCGACGGCGAGGGACGGTCGACGCGGGGCACCACCGGCTCGCCCGGCAGTGTCCCCTGCGGAAAATCGTCAAGCGTCATACGGTCTCTTTCGGCTCGTCGATGATGCTGACATGAGCGGCGACGACGCGCCAGCCCTCCGGGAAACGTATCCACGTCTGCATCTGCCGGCCGACCTTGCCGGGCGCCGTGTCGCGATAGAACAAGGTGGACGCCACGGCCGTGTCGCGGCCGTAGCTCGTGATCACCGTCTTTGCCGTGCGACGATTGAGCCCGACCGGCGAGCGCGCGGCGCGGAAGCCGGAGATCGCCTCATAGCCATAGAGGTTCTCGCCCATGCCGTAGCGCAAGGTGCGCGGGTCGTTGCGGAATAGCTCGCCGAGCACGGCGACGTCGTTGCTGACGAGGGCCTGCTCATAGCGTTCGAACGCGGCTTTGACTTCCGCGATCACCTCGGGGAGATCGATCTCCATCTCAGAATCCTCTCAAAGTCCCCTTGGCGCGGGCGCTGCGACGACGCCCATCTTTTCCAATGCGTGCGCGACGCGCAGCGCGATGTCCTCGCGCCAGGGGGCGGCGATGATCTGCACGCCGATCGGCAGCGGCTCGAGCGGCACCGGCACGGCCACCACGGGCAGGCCGATGAAGGAGATCGGCTGGGTGTGGATGCCGATATTGGCGCGCACCGGCAACTCGACGCCGTCGAGATTGAAGTTCACCTGTCCGAGTTTCGGCGCGGTGCAGGGCGTTGCGGGCGCAATCAGCACGTCGACCGACGCAAAGATCTCGGCGAGCTGCGCGCGATACCAGCGCCGGAATTTTTGCGCGCGGTCGACCAGCGCTGCCGGCACCATGGCGCCCGCGATCAGCCGGTCGCGCACGGCCGGATCGAAATCGTTCGGGCGCTGGCGCAGCCGATCGAGATGCAGCGAAGCGCCTTCGGTGGTGGTGATGACATAGGCGGCGGCACGGGCGCGGGAGGCTTCGGGGATATCGACCACTTGCGTTGCGCCAAGCGCCTTGGCGACACGGCTGACGGCTTCGACGGCTTCCGGAAACACGTTCTTCTGGAAATGTCCGCCGGCGATAGCGACGCGCAGGCCCGAAATGGGCTGGCCGAGCAGCGGCGTGACCTGCTCGACGCCGCGCGTGGTGCAGGCGCCGTCGTCGGCGTCCGGCCCCTGCATCACGTCATAGGCGAGCGCGAGGTCGGCGACACAGCGCGCGAACGGGCCGAGATGATCGAGGCTCGCCACGAACGGAAACGAGCGTGCCCGCGACAGCCGGCCATAGGTCGGTTTCAGGCCGAAGATGCCGCAGAAGGACGAGGGCACGCGGATCGAGCCATTGGTGTCGGAGCCGAGCGCGATCGGCACCAGCGCGCCGCCGACGGCACTGCCCGAGCCGCCCGACGAGCCGCCGCTCATCCGTGTGGTGTCATGCGGATTGCGCGAGGGGCCGTCGTGGATGTTCTCGCCGGTGAAGTCGTAGGCGTATTCGCCCATGTTGAGCGCGCCGACCAGGACGGCGCCGGCCGCCTCCATTCGTTCGATCAGCGTGGCGTCGCGCTTGGCCGGCGCGAGGTCGCGGTTGATCTTCGAGCCGGCGCGCGTTGGCAGACCGGCTACGTCGAACAGGTTCTTCACCGCGAAGGGCACGCCGGCGAGCGGGCCGACTTGCTTGGCCGAGGCGATGTCCGCGTCGATCGCGCGCGCTTTCGCACGGGCACGTTCGGCGGTGACGTCGGTGAAGGAATTGAGAATGCCGTCGTGCTGCTTGATGCGCGCGAGCGCGGCTTCGGTGGCGGCGAGCGCGGACAATTGGCCGCCGGCCACCGCTTTCGCGATGTCGGCAGCATTCATCTCTGGCTTGGCGGTCATGGCGGCATCAGGCGGTGAAGATCGGCGCCGGCTCGGTCTCGTCCGGCAGCGTGAATTCATCGACGAGGCGGGCAAGCCGCAGCGAGACTTCGAGATTGGCGCGCACCGCGGGTCTGAAGGCCTCCTCGACCGGCAGCGCCAGCGCTTTCGATACGGCGTCGATATAGTCGTCCAGGGGTTCGGCCATCACGCTCCCAAACAGTCTCTCAGTGCGCCGGCAACGGCGGATGCGGGATCGCCGTCAGCAGCTCCTTGGTGTAGTCGTCCTTGGGATCGCTGAGCACCTGCTCGGAAGAGCCCTCCTCGACGATCCGTCCCGTCCGCATGACAATGACACGATCGCACAACAAGCGCACCACATTCAAATCATGAGAGACGAACAGATAGCTCATACCTAGCCGCGCCTTGAGGTCCTGCAGCAGATTGAGCACCACGGCCTGCACCGAGACGTCCAGCGCCGCCGTCGGCTCGTCCAGGATGACGAGCTTCGGATGCAGGGCAATGGCGCGGGCGATGCCGACGCGGGCCTTCTGGCCGCCGGACAATTGGTGCGGAAACCGATCGAGCAGATTGTGCGGCAGGCCGACCATGGTGGCGAGCTCCTCGCAGCGGGCTCGCAGCGCGTCGCGGCCCTTGAGGTCGCCGAGCTGCATGATCGGATCGGCGATGGCGCGCGCTGCGGTGAATCGCGGGTTGAGGCTGTCGGTGGGATCCTGGAACACCATCTGGATCCGGCTGCGCTGCGGCAGCCGGGCGAAGGCTGATGGCGCGATGGCGGAGATGTCCTCGCCGTCGAACTGGATCAGGCCGGCGGTCTGGTCCAGGAGACGCATCACCATCATCGATGTGGTCGATTTGCCGCAGCCGGATTCGCCGACGAGGCCGACGCTTTCGCCATGCCCGATCGAGAAGCTGATGCCGTCGACGGCGCGGAATACGTCCGGCTCCACCGGCGGCTTGCGGCCGAACAGCTTTCCGAGCACGGCGGTCGCGCCCTGGCGGGGATACTCCTTGACGAGCTTTTCGATGACGAGGAGCGGCTTTGTCTCGTCGCTCCCGGGGCTGACCCCATAGGCGTTAAGGTAGCGCGAGCATCGATTGATACGGACGTTTTCGAGGAGGCTCGCGCAGGTGCCGCCCAAGCGCTCGCTTTCTGCGGCGAAAGCAACGGATGGTTGGTTGTGGAATGATCG
>NZ_RDQF01000079.1 GCF_004114425.1 Bradyrhizobium vignae
GTACCTCGTCTACTACAACAACCACAGACCCCATCAGGCCTTGGCAGGACAAACTCCCAAGGCTTTCGCCGCTTCCAAGACCACCGCGATCCAATCAGCGAATTATTGAACATCGACAGCAATGACGTGGGGAGGTGGCCAAACAAAAAGCCCGCGGTCCCCCAAGACCACGGGCTTGTTTCAGGCGCGCATCAAACTGATGAAAACTGCGCGTGTAAGGCGAACGCCTTAGGAGACGACTTCCGCGGTGACGCGGCCGACGCCGGCGCCGGTGAGGCCGATGGCGCGGGCAGCGCCGGTGGAGAGGTCGAGGACACGGCCGCGAATGAACGGACCGCGGTCGTTGATGGTGACGATCACGCTCTGGCCGCGATGGGTGACGCGCAGCTTGGTGCCGAATGGCAGTGAACGGTGCGCCGCGGTCAAGGCGTTCTGGTTGAAGCGCTGACCCGAGGCGGTCCGGCTGCCGGACTCGTTGCCGTAATAGGAGGCCATGCCGGAGAAGCTGTGGCCGGTGCCGGAGGTCGGCGTCATCGACGCATTGGCATTCCGCCAATCGGAGCTCGCGTTGGTGTCAGCTTGGGCGTGGTGGCGGTGATGATGCCGGTGATGCCTGGATTTGGCGGAAGCCTCGGTGGCAGTTCCACCGACGAGGAGAGTTGCGGCAACGAAAGCGATCGCCGTGCGCGGCCGGGTCACAGAGCCCAGCGTCTTCAAAGACAGCATTTATCGGTCCCTAAGCTAGTATTGCCACATATGTGGCTAGTGGAGCCCCCATCAGTTTGTGAGCGGGTTGGCATTTCGATTCCTAATGCGGCGTGAATTAGGCAGTAAATCCGCGATGTTTGGTCATGAAATATCTTGTTACCGCCGCGCGATATTCGATCGACGTGCCATATTCTAACGATTTATTAACCTATGGATTACTTGGGATTACTGTAAAGCCAAGTCATCGGCGCGACCATTTAGAATTTGGTAAGTATTCGGCGGGTGGAACTGGCGAGGCCGGATTCACGCTCAGTGATCCGTGTTCATGGCCGCTATGCGCTGGCGGCAGGAACCAATGGAGATGGTCGCGACCCGGCTCACGCCCATTTTCCGCGACGTGGGAGGACATCGGCGCCAACTCGTCGCCGTCGCTCGCGAGGCTTCCCCGGCTGCGACGAACTGGCGACAGAACCTCATGCCTTTAATTTGGCGTCATGTTGCACCTGCGCGCCTGCTATGTTAGCAAAGCCGCGATTTTAACGAGCCCGGCACCTCCCGTGCTGGTCGAAAATCGAAGTCCCGCTTGAATTCCAAGGGCTTGGATCGCTAGGCGCCGCTTTGTGGCGACGGTTTTTCCCTTGCGAGTTTGACAGCATAAAGAGCGCGTCTGTGGCTGCAGAAGATACGTCCGTTTCAGGTGTGTCCGGCCGTTATGCAACGGCCTTGTTTGAACTGGCCCGCGACCAGAAAGTGGTCGACGAGGTCAAAGCCGATCTCGACAAATTCGATGCCCTGCTGAATGAGAGCGCCGATCTCAAGCGTCTCGTCCGCAGCCCGGTGTTCGCGGCGGACGCCCAGTCCCGGGCCCTCTCGGCCGTGCTGGACAAGGCCGGTATCGCCGGCATCACCGCCAACTTCCTGAAGGTGCTGACCGCCAACCGCCGCCTGTTCGCGGTGGCCGACGTCATTCGCGCCTATCGCGCTCTCGTCGCCAAGTTCAAGGGCGAGACGACGGCCGACATCACCGTCGCCGAAGCGCTCTCGGACAAGAATCTCGATGCCCTCAAGGTTGCCCTGAAGTCGGTGACCGGCAAGGATGTCGCGCTGAACGTGAAAGTCGATCCCTCGATCATCGGTGGCCTCGTCGTCAAGCTGGGCAGCCGCATGGTGGATGGTTCGCTTCGCACCAAACTCAATTCGATCAAGCACGCGATGAAAGAGGCAGGCTGATGGACATCCGCGCCGCGGAAATTTCCGCGATCCTCAAGGACCAGATCAAGAATTTCGGCCAGGAAGCTGAAGTCTCCGAAGTCGGACAGGTGCTGTCCGTCGGCGACGGTATCGCCCGCGTCTACGGTCTGGACAACGTCCAGGCCGGTGAAATGGTCGAGTTCGAGAACGGCACCCGCGGCATGGCGCTGAACCTCGAAACCGACAACGTCGGTATCGTTATTTTCGGTGCCGACCGCGAGATCAAGGAAGGCCAGACCGTCAAGCGCACCCGCGCCATCGTGGACGCGCCGGTCGGCAAGGGCCTGCTCGGCCGCGTCGTCGACGCGCTCGGCAACCCGATCGACGGCAAGGGCCCGATCCAGGCCGAGAAGCGCATGCGCGTCGACGTCAAGGCGCCCGGCATCATTCCGCGCAAATCGGTGAACGAGCCGATGGCGACCGGACTCAAGGCGATCGACGCCCTGATCCCGATCGGCCGCGGCCAGCGCGAGCTGATCATCGGCGACCGCCAGACCGGCAAGACCGCGATCGCGCTCGACACCATCCTGAACCAGAAGCCGCTGAACGCGCAGCCGGACGAGAACATCAAGCTCTACTGCGTCTACGTCGCAGTCGGCCAGAAGCGCTCCACCGTCGCCCAGTTCGTGAAGGTGCTGGAGGAGCAGGGTGCGCTCGAATACTCGATCGTCGTCGCTGCCACCGCGTCCGATCCCGCGCCGATGCAGTACATCGCGCCGTTCACCGGCTGCACCATGGGCGAGTACTTCCGCGACAACGGCATGCACGCGGTCATCATCTATGACGACCTGTCCAAGCAGGCCGTCGCCTATCGCCAGATGTCGCTGCTGCTGCGCCGTCCGCCCGGGCGCGAAGCCTATCCGGGCGACGTGTTCTATCTGCACTCCCGCCTGCTCGAGCGCGCGGCGAAGCTGAACAAGGACATGGGCTCGGGCTCGCTGACGGCGCTGCCGGTCATCGAAACCCAGGCCAACGACGTGTCGGCCTACATCCCGACCAACGTCATCTCGATCACCGACGGCCAGATCTTCCTGGAAACCGACCTGTTCTTCCAAGGCATCCGTCCCGCCGTGAACGTCGGTCTGTCGGTGTCGCGCGTCGGCTCCTCGGCGCAGACCAAGGCCACCAAGAAGGTCGCCGGCAAGATCAAGGGCGAGCTCGCGCAGTACCGCGAAATGGCGGCCTTCGCGCAGTTCGGCTCCGACTTGGACGCCTCGACCCAGCGCCTGCTCAACCGCGGTTCGCGCCTGACCGAGCTCCTGAAGCAGCCGCAGTTCTCGCCGCTGAAGATGGAAGAGCAGGTTTGCGTGATCTGGGCCGGCACCAACGGCTATCTCGATCCGCTCCCGCTCAATAAGGTGCGCGCGTTCGAGGACGGCCTGCTCTCGCTGCTGCGCGGCAAGCACGCCGACATCCTCACCGCGATTCGCGACAGCCGCGATCTCTCCGACGACACCGCTGCCAAGCTGAAGTCGGCGGTCGACGGCTTTGCGAAGAGCTTCGCTTAAGCGGCATCATGGCCGGGCAAAAGCGCGAAGCGCGTCTTCGCATTTGATGTACCGGCTATCGACGTGTGAGGCGGTACGTGGATGCCCGGGGCGAGCCCGGGCATGACGATTGGGGTAGGCTAGCGGCTTGATCCGAGAGATCGAACCGCCGGGGTGAACGAAGAATGGCGTCACTTAAAGACATGCGCGTCCGCATCGCCTCCACGAAGGCGACGCAAAAGATCACCAAGGCCATGCAGATGGTCGCGGCCTCGAAGCTGCGCCGTGCGCAGACCGCGGCGGAAGCGGCGCGTCCCTATGCCAACAAGATGAGCGCAGTGATCTCCAACATCGCCAGCGCCGCGGCGGGCTCGCCCGGCGCGCCCAAGCTGCTGGCCGGCACCGGCAGGGACCAGGTGCACCTGCTGCTGGTCTGCACCGGCGAGCGCGGCCTGTCCGGCGCCTTCAACTCCTCCATCGTGCGTCTGGCCCGCGAGCGCGCTTTGGCGCTGGCCGCGCAGGGCAAGGAAGTGAAGTTCTTCTGCGTCGGCCGCAAGGGCTACGAGCAGCTCCGCCGCCAGTTCGACAAGCAGATCGTCGAGCATCTCGATCTGCGCAGCGTGCGCCAGCTCGGCTTCGTCAACGCCGAGGACATCGCCAAGAAGGTGCTGGCCCGTTTCGACGCCGGCGAGTTCGACGTCTGCACGCTGTTCTACGCGCAGTTCAAGTCGGTGATCGCACAGGTCCCGACCGCCCAGCAGATCATTCCGCTGGTTGTCGAGGAAGGCGGTGCGAACGGCAGCGCGACCTCTTACGAATACGAGCCGGAGGAGGACGAGATCCTCACGCGCCTGTTGCCGCGCAATCTCGCAGTGCAGATCTTCCGCGCCCTGCTCGAGAACAACGCTTCGTTCTACGGTGCGCAGATGTCGGCGATGGACAACGCCACCCGCAACGCCGGCGAGATGATCCGCAAGCAGACGCTGGTCTACAACCGCACGCGTCAGGCTCAGATCACCAAGGAACTCATCGAAATCATCTCCGGCGCAGAAGCAGTCTGACCGGACACGAAATTCGGATCGAAGGAGACAGTAAATGGCTACAGCAGCCACACAGATCGGTCGCGTTACCCAGGTCATGGGCGCCGTCGTCGACGTGCAGTTCGAAGGCCACCTGCCGGCCATTCTCAACTCGCTGGAGACCAAGAACGGCAACAACCGCCTGGTGCTGGAAGTCGCGCAGCATCTCGGCGAGTCGACCGTCCGTACGATCGCGATGGACGCCACCGAAGGTCTGGTGCGCGGCCAGGAAGTGACCGACACGGGTCAGCCGATCTCGGTTCCCGTGGGTGATGGTACGCTGGGCCGCATCATGAACGTCATCGGCGAGCCGATCGACGAGGCCGGCCCGATCAAGTCGGAAGGCACCCGCGCGATTCACCAGGAAGCGCCGACCTACACCGACCAGTCGACCGAAGCCGAAATTCTCGTCACCGGCATCAAGGTCGTCGACCTGCTCGCGCCTTACGCCAAGGGCGGCAAGATCGGCCTGTTCGGCGGCGCCGGCGTCGGCAAGACCGTGCTGATTCAGGAGCTGATCAACAACGTCGCGAAGGCGCACGGCGGTTATTCCGTGTTCGCCGGCGTCGGCGAGCGTACCCGCGAGGGCAACGACCTCTATCACGAGTTCATCGAGTCCAAGGTCAACGCCGATCCGAAGAATCCGGATCCCAGCGTGAAATCGAAGTGTGCGCTGGTGTTCGGCCAGATGAACGAGCCGCCGGGCGCCCGCGCCCGCGTCGGCCTGACCGGTCTGACTGTCGCCGAGCACTTCCGCGACCAGGGCCAGGACGTGCTGTTCTTCGTCGACAACATCTTCCGCTTCACGCAAGCCGGTTCGGAAGTGTCGGCGCTGCTCGGCCGTATTCCTTCGGCGGTGGGTTATCAGCCGACGCTCGCGACCGACATGGGCGCGCTGCAGGAGCGCATCACCACCACGCAGAAGGGTTCGATCACCTCGGTGCAGGCCATCTACGTGCCGGCCGACGACTTGACCGACCCGGCGCCCGCCACCTCGTTCGCGCACTTGGACGCCACCACGGTGCTGTCGCGCGCGATCTCGGAAAAGGGCATCTATCCGGCGGTGGACCCGCTCGACTCGACCTCGCGCATGCTCTCGCCGCTGGTCGTCGGCGAGGAGCACTACGCCGTCGCCCGTCAGGTCCAGCAGGTGCTGCAGCGCTACAAGTCGCTCCAGGACATCATCGCCATTCTCGGCATGGACGAGCTTTCGGAAGAGGACAAGCTGACGGTGGCCCGCGCCCGCAAGATCGAGCGCTTCCTGTCGCAGCCGTTCCACGTCGCCGAAATCTTCACGGGCTCGCCGGGCAAGTTCGTCGAGCTCGCCGACACCATCAAGGGCTTCAAGGGCCTGGTCGAAGGCAAGTACGATCACCTGCCGGAAGCTGCCTTCTACATGGTCGGCACCATCGAAGAAGCCGTTGAGAAGGGCAAGAAGCTGGCGGCGGAAGCGGCCTAAGCCTTCTCATCTCGTCATCGCCGGGCTTGACCCGGCGATCCATCAAAGAGATTTTTGATGGATGGACCCGCGGGTCGAGCCCGCGGGTGGCAAGCGGAAAAACGGATAACCCATGGCCACCTTCCACTTCGATCTCGTCTCTCCGGAAAAGCTCGCCTTCTCGGGTGATGTCGACCAGGTCGACATCCCCGGCATCGAGGGTGATTTCGGCGTGCTGGCGGGACATGCGCCGGTCGTGGCTGCGATCCGGCCGGGCATTCTCACCGTGACCACGGCTGGCCGCCACGAAAAGATCATCGTGCTCGGCGGTCTCGCCGAAGTCTCTGACAGGGGCCTGACCGTGCTCGCCGACGTCGCGACGTCACTGGCCGAGCTCGACCGTGCCCAGTTCGCCGAGACGATCGCGGAGATGGAAGAGAATCTGAAAGAGCACGAAGGCAGCGAGCTCGATCAGGCCATTGCGCGGCTCGACCACTTCAAGAGCATCCAGCAGCAGCTCAGCTCCACGGCTATGCACTAAGCCCCGGGGCACCGCTCCGGGGCTCGAACAGACATTCCTGCAAAGGCACCCTTCAACAGGCTCAGCGCTCGTCACCACCGTGGCGGGCGCTGAAACTTTGTTGCACCGCGTCGCTGATGACGGCATTCTGCCTCGCGGATTGTTCCGGGGGCCGGTGGCAGATGAAACGCAAGATCGCAGCGATTTTCGCGGCCGATATTGCCGGGTATTCGAGGCTGGTCGCGGAAGACGAAGAGGAGACGCTGCGGCGTCTCGCCTCCTATCGCGAGGTCGTCGACGATTTCATCGCCAAGGCCGGCGGGCGCATCTTCAACACGGCGGGCGATGCCGTGCTCGCGGAATTTCCGAGCGCGGTCGATGCCGTGCGCTGTGCGATCGACATCCAGGAAAGCTTGCGGACCCGCAACATGGCCTATCCGCCGAGCCGGCAGATGTCGTTTCGCATCGGCATCACCATCGGAGACGTGGTCGAGCGCGATGGCGACCTCCTCGGCGACGGCGTCAACATCGCGGCGCGGCTGGAGGGACTCGCCGAGGTTGGCGGCATCTGCGTCTCCCGCGCGGTGCATGAGCAGGTTGCCAACAAGCTGTCGGTGCAGTTCGCCGATATCGGCGCGCAGGAGGTCAAGAACATCCCGACGCCGGTGCACGCGTACATGGTGGCAATGCGGCGCGAGGACGGGAGCTATGCCAAGCCGCAAATGAAGAAGGCGGCCTCCAAGGTGGCCGCCGCGCCGGTTTGGATGTGGCCGCTGGTCGTCGCCGTGGTCTCGATCGTCGGGATCGTCGTCACCGGCTTCCTCTACAACGCCAAGCTCAAGCAGACCGCGCGTGTGGCAGCGCCGCCGGCCCCGACAAGCGCCGTGCCGTCCGCCAATGCAGCGGCGACGAGCCCGGCGCCGACCGAGGTCGCAAAGGCGCCGGTGACGTCACCGAACGCCGGCGCCGCGATGGCTCCGATGCCATCACCATCAGCCTCGCCCGTGGTCGGCAAGTTTGCAGCCGACAACGTGCCCTTCATCAACGAGCGCGTCCGCAACTTCCTGGCGGGGGATTATTCCGCGGCCGGCGACTACAAGGCCTTCGCGCTCAATGTCGGCGGCTTCACCGGCTCGGCGTTGAACCAGCCGAACGAGGAGGCCGCACGCAGCATGGCGCTCGAGCAGTGCCAGAAGCGCGCCGATGCGGCGCAATCGCCGCGGCGCTGCGAGCTCTATGCGGTCGGCAATAACGTCGTCTACACGCACGGCAAGCCGCCGATGCCGCCGCAGCCTTGGGTGCGGCACGATGCGATGGTCGAGCGGCCGTTCGTGTCGAAGGATTTTCCGATGGTGCGCGACGCCGGGAAAGTCCGGCTCGAGAACATGTTCGTGCCGGCGGCGAAATCCCGCTCGGTCGCACTCGGCCCGGGTGGGCAATATTTCATGGTGCTGGGCGCATCATCCGACGAGGATGCGGCGCGGCGCTCCCTGGAATCGTGTGGCGCGATTGCCGGCGTTGCCTGCCTGGTCGTCGCGATCGACGACAATTTCGTCGTGCCGATCCCGACCTTGTTCAGGATCACCGGCTTCTTCAATGCCGCCTCCAGCGCCTCGATCGTGGCAGAGGCGCGCGGCGAAGTCGTACGCAAGCTCACCGACGTCATGGGCTGGAACGCCGTCGCCGTCGGCACCGCAGGCCGCCCCGGTCTCGGCCTGAAGGCCGCCGACGAGCAGACCGCCGTCAACACAGCCCTCGCCGATTGCGCCAAGCGCGACAGCGATTGCCACGTCATCGCCATCGGCCCGTTCACGGTGGGACCAATCAATTAAATTTAGTACTTGCTCCGATTGGGCTCGATTAACGCTCCGATGAAGGTGCGTTCCCCTCCCTTGTGGGGTGGGAACGGAGCGAGCGGTGCCCTCACACGCAAATCTCCGCCGAAATTTCTCTCATGATTTCAACCCCATCTCTACTGTGCATGGGGTTGTTTTCGCAGTTTCAGTTTGCGAACGCCGCAAACTCTCGCGCCACCGCGCGGTAGACCTCACGGCGGAACGGCACCACGATGTCGGCGACGCGGTCGAGGCGCTCCCAGCGCCAGGCGTCGAACTCCGCGGGCTGGCCGTTGCGCGGTGTCAGCGGGTCGATCTCGTCGTCGCGGCCGGTGAAGCGCAGCGCGAACCATTTTTGGCGCTGGCCGCGAAACTTTGCGAGGCGATGCGTCTGCGGTCCGTCGTAAGGCGGGAATTCGTAGGTGAACCAGTCGGTCTCGCCGAGATAGTCGGCGCTCACGACGTTGGTCTCCTCCCAGAGCTCGCGCATCGCTGCATCGCGCAGGTTCTCGCCCTCGTCGACGCCGCCCTGGGGCATCTGCCAGTCGAGGCCGGGCAGGATGATCTCGGGCCCGTCGCCCTTGAAGCGGTGGCCGATCAGGACGCGGCCATCGGTATTGAACAGGGCGATCCCGACGTTGGGGCGGTAAGGTTTGTCGTTGGTCACTTGCAAAGTGTCTCTCTTCGTCATTCCAGGGCGATGCGAAGCATCGAACCCGGCATCTCGAGGTCCCGGGTTCGATGCTTCGCATCGCCCCGGGACGACAATAGAGACTATTGCTCCGCCAGCGCGGAAAATTCCTTCACCACGCGTTCATAGACCGGGCGCTTGAACGGGATGATCAGCCCGGTCAGATTCTTCATCGGCTCCCAGCGCCAGCTCACGAACTCCGCCTTGTGGCCGCCGCCGCCGGGATTCTCGACGTCGATCTCGCTGTCCTTGCCGGTGAAGCGAACCGCATACCATTTCTGGCGCTGGCCGCGGTAGCGGCCTTTCCAGGCGCGCCCGGCGACCGTGCGTGGAATGTCGTAGGTGAGCCAGTCCGGGATTTCGCCGAGCCGCTCCACCGAGCGTACACTGGTCTCCTCATAGAGCTCGCGCTTGGCGGCCTCCCAGGTGTCCTCGCCGGGGTCGACACCGCCTTGCGGCATCTGCCAGACATGGGTGTCGTCGACATGCTCGATGCCGCCGGCGCGGCGGCCGATGAACACCAGTCCCTTTGGATTGATCAGCATCACACCGACACAGGTCCGGTAGGGCAGATCCTCGTAACGCGCCATTCCGCCAGACCTCTTGCCTGCACTTGGTGGGCATGCCGGTCCTGCGGGACCCGTGCCGCCAATTTGTTGATTTAGCTGGATTTTGATTTCAGCATCGCGGTTGTCAATGGCACCAAAAGGATACCTCGGTCGCCCAATGTCCTGGTCCAGGCGCCGATGCGCTCGATCGAGACGGGCAGGGCGGAGGCCGTGCCGACGGCGATGCCGCGCTCGCGCGCCGTCGATTCGAGCTTGTTCAGGGCGCGGTCGATCTCGGCCGGGGTCGGCACCGCGTCGATCGCGATGTCGCCCTTGCCGAACGGTATTGCTTGGTTCGCCGCGGCCTGGGGTGCGATGCTGCGGGGCGAGGAGCCGTCGTCGAAGAAGCCGAGGCCGCGCTTGGCCGCCTCGCGGATGATCGGCTGCATCGCGGGCTCAGTCGCGATGAAGCGGGCACCCATGAAATTGGTGAGGCCCGCATAGCCCTGCATCCGGCTCAGGTGCCAGTACAGGCGATCCATGTTCTGGTCGGCGCTGAGCGAGGTCAGCAGCGTCTGCGGCCCCGGATCGTTGTCGGGGAAGTCGTAGGGCTCCATCGGGATCTGCAGGAAGATCTCGTGGCGCTGCGCGCGAGCCCGTTCGGCGAGCTTGCCGGGGTCGGCGCCGTAAGGCGTGAAGGCCAGCGTCACCGCCGGCGGTAGCTTCATGATTGCATCCAGGGTCTTGGCGGCGCCGACGCCGAGGCCGCCGATCACGATCGCGACCACCGGCATCTTGGCGGCCCTGGCGCGGTCGGCGTCTGCCGCATAGACGTTGAACGGCTTCAGCCCGTCGGCGACCACCGGGATCATGCCGTAACGTGATTTCTCCAGCAGCTTCGGATTGATCCCGGCCATCACGGACGGCGGGGCTGATGCTGCCTCGTCCTTCTCCGCAGCATCGCCAGCGCCGATCACCACGTCGTGGCGGGCGCCGGTGGAGCCGTCGATCATGGTGATGGTCTTCTGCTCACCGGAGGCGGCTTGCTTCGGCGTTTCCTTGGTGTCCCGCTTGCTCTCCTGGCCGGCCGGTCTCTCGTCCGTGGCCTTGTCGATCGTCCTGGGCTCGCTGATCGCGATTCGCGTCACTGGCTCGCCGCCGAGCGGATCCTTGTTGAAGATGGCGAAGCCGGCAAAGGTGACGAGGAACAGGCCGAGCAGGACGGCCAGCAGCTGCATGGCGGTGAACGGCAGCCGCAGCCGGCGTTTCCGGCGCGGCTTGTCCTGTCCGAGCGGCGCGCTCAGATCATCGGCCGTTTCAGTCATGCGCGATCCCGAATCACTCATCCCGACGATACCACGGCGGGGTCAAGCGGCGGCAGCCCGGGAGAGGCCGGGGACGACGGGAGTTCCCAGCAAAAAAAGGGCGGCTTCAAGAAGCCGCCCTTGTCGTGAGATCGCGCGTGGCGCCGACTTAGTTCGCCGCTTTGGGCTTGTCGGTCGCGGCCTTGTTGTCGCCGCCCGGCGTCGGTGCGGCAGAGGCGCTGTTCTTGATGCCGTGGAGCAGGTCGCCGGCAAGCTTGAGCGCCTTGTCGTCCTTGGCATCCGGCGGGACGTAGGACTGCGAGCCGGTCTTCTCGTCGCCATCGTTCTTCAGATGGCCGCGCAGCGAAGCCTCGCCCTTGGTGTCGGTGCGCGACTTCAGCTCGTCCGGCACGTCCTGCAGCACCTCGATGTCCGGGACGATGCCCTTGGCCTGGATCGACTTGCCCGACGGCGTGTAGTAGCGCGCGGTGGTCAGCCGCAGCGCACCGTTGCCCGAGCCGAGCGGGATGATGGTCTGCACCGAGCCCTTGCCGAACGAGCGCGTGCCGACGATGGTCGCGCGCTTGTGGTCCTGCAGCGCGCCGGCGACGATTTCCGACGCCGAGGCCGAGCCGCCATTGATCAGCACGATGACGGGCTTGCCCTTGGTCAGGTCGCCCGCATGCGCGGTGCGGCGCTGGGTCTCCTCGGCATTGCGGCCGCGGGTCGAGACGATCTCGCCCTTCTCCAGGAACGAGTCGGAGACGGTGACCGCTTCCTCGAGCAGGCCGCCCGGATTGTTGCGGAGGTCGATGATGTAGCCCTTCAGCTTGTCGCCGATCTGATTCGAGAGATTGCCGATCTCGCGCTTCAGCCCTTCGGTGGTCTGCTCGTTGAAGGTGGTGATGCGGATGTAGGCGATGTCATCCTGCTCGACGCGCGCGCGCACCGAGCGGACGCGGATGTTGTCGCGCACCAGGGTGACGTCGATCGGATTGTCCTGGCCCTTGCGGATGATCTTGAGCTTGATCTTGGTGTTGACCGGACCGCGCATCTTCTCGACCGCCTGGTTCAGGGTCAGGCCCTGCACCGCCTCGTCGTCGAGATTGGTGATGATGTCGTTGGCCATGATGCCGGCGCGCGAAGCGGGCGTGTCGTCGATCGGCGAGACCACCTTGATCAGGCCGTCTTCCATCGTGACCTCGATGCCGAGGCCGCCGAACTCGCCGCGGGTCTGCACCTGCATGTCGCGGAAGCTCTTGGCGTCCATGTAGCTCGAATGCGGATCGAGGCCGGTGAGCATGCCGCTGATGGCGGATTCGATCAGCTTGGTGTCGTCGGGCTTCTCGACATAATCGGAGCGCACGCGCTCGAAGACGTCACCGAACAGATTGAGCTGGCGATAGGTGTCCGCGGTCGCGGCCCTTGCGCTGGAGCCCATGAAGACCGCGCGCGGCTGGGTCACGAACAGCGTCAGCGCCGCGCCGGTAGCCGCGCTGAGGAGGATTACTGAAGTCTTGCGCATCATCCGCGAACCTTCTCGCCTTCATTTGCGGCCCACCATGGGCCTGGATCGATTGGAGTACCGTCTTTACGGAACTCGACATACAGCACAGGTTGACTCGCGTTCGTGGCGAGAATGGAGGCGACTTGAGAGGTCGACCCCATGGTCGCGACCGGCTCCCCCGTGAGCACAAACTGTCCGATGTTGACCGAAATGCGCTCCATCCCGGCGATCAGGACATGATACCCGCCCCCGGCATTGAGGATCAAGAGTTGTCCATAGCTGCGGAACGGGCCGGCGTACACAACCCAGCCATCGCACGGCGTCGTGACCTGGGAGCCGGGCTTGGTCGCCAACGAAATGCCCTTCTGGACCCCGCCGACGCCGTCGGAACCGCCAAAATCCCTGATCTTGTTACCGTTAACCGGAAGCGGCAGGAGGCCCTTGGCCGACGCGAAGGCGATCGCTGGGGTGGTGCGGGATTTATCCTTGAAAGCGCCCGGACCGGACTTGGCACTGGTATTGGCGCTGGCAGCCGCCTTGGCTTCGGCCTGCTTTGCAGCCTCGGCCGCCTTCTCGGCCGCCTTGGTGGCGCTTTGCAGGTCCTGCTCCATCTTGGCGATCAGCCCCTGGAGATCGCCGACCTGCTTTGACAGCGCGATGGCGCGCGAATTCTCGGCGTCCAAGTCCTTCTCACGCGCCGCCTGCTGGCGCTGCCGCTCGTCGACCAAAGCGGTGAGCCGGGTCTGGTCGTTGCGGACCTTGTCGCGGTCGGAGGCGAGCTGGTCGCGCTCGGTGGCGATGGTCTTGCGCAAGGTCACGAGCTCGCCGAGCTCGCCCGCGATTTTCTCGGCGCGGCTGCGCAATTCCGGGACAACGGCGCCGAGCAGCATCGCCGTGCGCAATGACTGCAGCGCATCTTCGGGCCGCACCAGCAGCGCTGGCGGCGTGCGCCGGCCGGCGCGCTGCAAGGCCGCCAACACCTCGACGATGTCGGCACGGCGCGAATCGAGCGAAGCGCGCATCTGCTGCTCGCGGCCGTTCAGCGCGCGCAGCCGCGCCTCGGCCTCGTCGATCCTGCTTTCCAGCGTGCGCACATTGGCGGCCGTCTCGATCAGCTGCTGATTGAGCTGGGTGCGATCCTGGCCGAGCGCGGTGATCTCGGCCTTGAGCTTGGCTTGCGCTTCCTCCGCGCTCTTCTGTCTCGCGCGCGCGGCTTCCAGCTCCTGCTCGCGCTGCTTGATCGCATCGGGCGAGACCGCCGCGGTTTGTGGGGGCGTCGCCGTTTGAGCTTGCGCGAAGCTTCCACCGGCAACGCCAGTGATCAGCAGCAGGTTGAGGAGCGGCGCTCGCATCGTGTCGGCAAAGGTGCTCGTTGTGGTGCGCATCACGCGCGATGATAGGGATGGCCGGCCAGGATGGTGGCGGCCCGATAAAGCTGTTCCAGAAGCATGACGCGGACCATTTGGTGCGGCCAGGTCGCAGAGCCGAACGCGATCGCGAGCTTGGCCTTACGGCGCAATTCGGGCGAAAGTCCGTCCGCCCCTCCGATCAAGAAGATGGTATGTCCGGCGCCTTCGTCACGCCAGCGCGCCAGATGCCGTGCGAATACGGTGGAGTCGAGATTCTGGCCGCGTTCGTCCAGTGCCACCAGGATCGACTTGTCCGGAACATGCGCCGAGATCGCCGTGGCCTCTTCGGCCATCCGTGTCGCCGCATCGCGTGCGCGGCTTTCGGCAATTTCGTGGATGCTGAGCTCGCGGAATCCAAGCTTGCGGCCGGCCTCCTCGAACCGCTCGAAATAGCGGTCGGCAAGCTCCCGTTCGGGGCCCTGCTTCAGTCGGCCCACCGCAATGACAGCAACACGCATGATTTCAGAGTCGCGTTGACAAGACCGCGCGCAACGAGCGCGCGCACGACGCTAGCATGCGCGTCAGCCGATTCGAAATCGGCTCAATGAGCCTAGATCGCCTTCGCCGCCCCTGGGCCCTGCGTGTACAATCGCTCGAGATTGTAGAACTCGCGGACCTCGGGTCTGAACACGTGCACGATCACGTCGCCGGAATCGATCAGCACCCAGTCGCAATTGGGCAAGCCCTCGACATGGATGTTCTTGATGCCGGTTTCCTTGAGGCTCTTCGTCACGTTCTCCGCGATCGCGCCGACGTGCCGGTTCACCCGGCCGGTGGTGACGATCATGTAGTCGGAATACGCCGATTTGCCGCGAAGGTCGATGGTGACCGTCTCTTCCGCCTTCATGTCCTCGAGGCGGGAGAGGATCAGGCTCAGCGTCTTGTCGGCGTCGGGTTGCGCCTTCAAGGCCGCAGCTTTGGTCGATGTTTTACGCGCAGGCTTGGCAACCTTGGGTAAAACAGGCTTGGACAATACAGATGCGGTCAGGGACCATTCCTTTCACTGTATCGCGAACGCCGAATCCGGCGCTCACTGGCTACACTACATCATGTGGGGTTAAGGGTTTCAATATGCCAGAGAGCTCCCAGCCCGCACACTTTTCGTCTCACTTCGTACCTTTCCAGCTCCCGTCCGGGTTCCGTAAGCCCGTCGAGGAGAGATTCAGCTTCAATCCGGTCAGGAATACCCAGGCCGGCGCCGGCCGATCTGCAAGCAGGGCCGCCTTGTGCTCGGGCAGACGGTAGCGCGATAGCGCCTGGGCGGCGGGCGAGCTGAGGGCGCGAAAGCTCTGTGGCGGACGATCGATCACTGCCATCGGCACCTGGGCGGCGATGCGCCGCCAGTCCTGCCAACGATGGAATTGAGCGAGATTGTCGGCGCCCATGATCCAGACGAAGCGCAAGCCAGGGAAACGGCGGCGCAAGGTGTTGATCGTGTCGATAGTATAGCGGGTGCGAATGACGGATTCGAGACAGCTCACCTCGATGCGCGGATCGTTGGCGACCTCGCGCGCCGCCTGCATGCGCGCGCCGAGCTCGTGCAGATTGCCGTTCTCCTTGAGCGGATTGCCAGGCGTGACCAGCCACCAAATGCGATCGAGCTGCAATCGCTTGAGCGCGAACCGGCTGATCGCGCGATGCGCCTGATGCGGCGGATTGAACGAGCCGCCGAGCAGGCCAATGCGCATACCCTCCGCATGGGGAGGGACTGCTTGCGCCACAAAACGCGGCACGACGAAATTGTTGCTCAATGCCCGCCCTGCAACCTTGCTTACGGCCGCGTTTGCCCTGTGCCGTGAACGCGATATTTGAAGCTCGTCAACTGCTCGGCGCCGACCGGGCCGCGGGCATGGAAGCGGCCGGTGGCGATGCCGATCTCGGCGCCGAAACCGAACTCGCCGCCATCGGCGAACTGCGTCGAGGCGTTGTGCAGCACGATCGCGGAATCGACCTCGCTGAGGAATTTCTTCGCCGCACGCTCGTCGGCGCTCACGATGGCATCGGTGTGATGCGAGCCGTGGTTCTGGATATGCGCGATCGCACCGTCGACGCCGTCCACCACCTTCGCCGCGATGATCGCGTCGAGATATTCGGTGTCCCAATCCTCGTCGTTTGCAGGCTTGACGCGCGCATCCGCTTTCTGCACGGCGTCGTCGCCGCGCACTTCGCAGCCGGCATCGAGCAGCATCTCGACCAGCGGCTTCAGGCTCGATGCAGCAGCGGCGCGATCGACCAGCAGCGTCTCGGCCGCGCCGCAGACGCCGGTGCGTCGCATCTTGGCATTGAGCACGATCGACTTCGCCATGGCGAGGTCGGCGCTGGCATCGACATAGACGTGGTTGACGCCTTCGAGATGCGCGAACACAGGCACGCGCGCTTCCTGTTCGACGCGCGCGACGAGGCTCTTGCCGCCGCGCGGCACGATCACGTCGATGGCCCCGTTCAACCCTGACAGCATCATGCCGACCGCCGCGCGGTCGCGCGTCGGCACCAGCGTGATCGCAGCTTCAGGCAGGCCGGCTTCGCGCAGGCCCTGCACCAGGCAATCATGGATCGCGCGGCAGGAGCGGAAACTGTCCGAGCCGCCGCGCAGGATCACGGCATTGCCCGACTTCAGGCACAGCACGCCGGCATCCGCCGCCACGTTCGGACGGCTCTCGAAGATCACGCCGACGACGCCGAGCGGCACCCGTACGCGCTCGATGGTCATGCCGTTCGGCCGCTGCCAGCTCTCCGTGACGACGCCGATCGGATCGGCAATGCCGCGCACGATGCCGATGCCCTCGGCCATCCCTTCGACCCGCGCCGGCGTCAGCGTCAGGCGGTCGATGAAGGCGGAGGTCGCATTGGCGGAGGCGCGGGCCTCCGCGACGTCCTCGGCATTGGCAGCAAGGATCGCCGCGGAGTTCGCCCGGATCGCCCGTTCCATGGCTTCCAGCGCCCGGTTCTTCTGCTCCGGCGGCGCCAGCGCCAGCACGCGCGCGGCAGCGCGGGCTTTGGTGGCGAGATCGGACATCAGCGCCAAGAGATCGCCAGTCCGATCGGCATTGCCGTCAACGGCTTTGAGGGGGGCGGCCATGGGGTCAAACCTTCTGCTAAGGCGGTGTCCTAGCACGGAAATCCCGCTTTTGCGAAGGGCGGGGAGGGTATGGCAGGGCTTCGGGCGGCGGCGTTCCGACCAGGTCAAATGACCCAGCCCGACGTCATTCCGGGGCGGTGCGTCAGCACCGAACCCGGAATCTCGAGATTCCCCGGTGCGCAATTGCGCACCTGAGGTCTGGTCCCTCGGACCATCCCGGAATGACGAAGCAAAGGTCCTTACCCGCCCACCACCAGATCATCCCGGTGGATCATCTCCGCGCGGCCGCTGATGCCGAGGATGGTCATCACATCAGGGGAGGAGCGCCCTTTGATCCGCTCGGCATCGTCAGCGTCATAGGCGATCAGGCCGCGGCCGACCTCGCTGCTGTCGGGGCCGCGCACGATCACGGCATCGCCCCGGGCGAATTGGCCCTCGACCTTGATCACGCCAGCCGGCAGCAGGCTGGCGCCGGCGCGCAGCGCGGTCACCGCGCCGGCGTCGATGGTCAGCGTGCCCTTCGGCTCCAGCGTGCCCGCGATCCAGCGTTTTCGCGAGGTGATGGGATTGGCGGGCGTGAGAAACCAGGTGCAGCGGCCGCCATCGGCGATCGCCTGCAAGGGATGCTCGATCTTGCCGGAGGCGATCAGCATGTGGGTGCCGCCTGTCGTCGCGATCTTGGCCGCCTCGACCTTGGTGCGCATGCCGCCGCGCGACAGCTCGGACTCGGCATCCCCCGCCACAGCCTCGATCTCCGAGGATATGCTGTCGACGACGGGAATCAGTTTGGCGTTCGGGTTGTTCTTCGGCGGGGCGTCGTAGAGCCCGTCGATGTCGGACAGCAGCACGAGCAGGTCGGCGCTCGCCATGGTGGCAACCCGCGCGGCGAGGCGGTCATTGTCGCCATAGCGGATCTCGGTAGTGGCGACCGTGTCGTTCTCGTTGATCACGGGGATCGCACGCCACTCCAGCAGCTTGCCGATGGTGGAGCGGGCATTGAGATAGCGGCGGCGCTCCTCGGTATCCTGCAGCGTGACCAGGATCTGGCCGGCGTCGATGCCGTGGGAACCGAGCACCTCCGACCAGATCCGCGCCAGCGCGATCTGGCCGACTGCGGCAGCGGCCTGGCTCTCCTCGAGCTTCAGCGGGCCGCGCGGCAATTTCAGCCGGCTGCGGCCGAGCGCGATCGAGCCGGAGGAGACGACGAGGACGTCGCGCCCTTCCTTGTGCAGCTTGGCCATGTCATCGGCGAGCGCGGCGAGCCAGGACGCCCGCACCTCGCCCTTGTCGGAATCGACCAGCAGCGCCGAGCCGACCTTGACGACGATGCGGCGGAATTGACTGAGTTCGGGGCTGGCCATGGCGCGCTTGGAGATCTGCTCTGCATTGGAAACGGCGGAGCGGAGAGAGCGGCGCCGGTGAGGCCTGCTTTTGCAGCATGACGATGGCCGGCGCAAGGCGGCGAGATGATAAACGGCCGAAGGCGGCCTTGTCTTGGACGCCGTTCCGGTTCTAATGCGGGCAACTAAAAAAAGGGGCCGGAGAGCAAACCTATGGACCGCCGCAAATTCATCACCGGATGCTTGGGGCTGCCGCTCCTAGCGCAGGCGGGCGGGGCGCAAGCGCAAGCCGGGCTGAGCAAGATCATCTTCCCCTTCGCGGCCGGAGCCGGCGGCGACACGCTGTGCCGGCTCATCGCACAGGAGATGGCCCCGGTGCTGCAACGGACCATCGTGGTCGAGAACCGCACCGGTGGTGACGGCCTGATCGGCATCAAGGCGGTGAAGGGCGCAAGCCCGGACGGCAGCATGGTGCTGGTGACGACCGGGCCGACCATGTACCTGCTGCCGATGGTGGAGACGACACCGAGCTTCGACACGTCGAAGGATTTCATGCCGGTGTCGCTGCTGGCGCGGTTCGAATTTGCGCTGGTGATCAACCCGGCGGTCGATGCCACCGATCTCAAGAGCTTTGTGACTTGGCTCAAGGCGCATCCGGACAGGACCTCGTTCGGGGTGCCGAGCAACGGCACCATTCCGCATTTCATGGGTTCCAAGCTGGAGAAGGATCTCGGCATTCCCCTGACCCGCGTGCCCTATCGCGGCAGCGCCCCGATCCTCAACGACCTCGTCGGCGGCCACATTGCTTTCGGCATCACCACGTTGGCCGACGCGCTGCCGCAACATCGCGCCAAGGGCGTGAAGATCATCGTGGTCGCGAGCGCGGCCCGCTCGCCCTTTGCGCCTGAGGTGCCCACGCTGAAGGAGAGCGGCATCGATCTCGTTGCCGATGCCTGGTACGGCATGTGGCTTCCGGCCGGCAGCCCGCCGGATTTCGCCGCCAAGCTCGGCGCTGCGGCAAGCGCGGCGCTCGCCAAGCCCGAGGTGAAGGAGAAGCTGACGGCGATCGGGCTCATTCCGGTCGGCAGCAATGCGGACGGGCTGTCGAAGGAGCTCGCCGCGAATACGGCGTTCTGGCAGCCGATCGTGAAGGCGACTGGATACAAGATCGAGAATTAGGCCTCGCTCACACTCCACTCTCCGTCGTCAAGCCCGGGCATGACGAGCAAAGAAAGCTCTGCCCTGTTCGCTACATCTTCGCGCGCTGGGCGAGGCCGTCCTTGATTGCGGCGAGCTCTTTCTCGTCCCAGATACCGATCAGGATGCCGCCCTTCACCTGGAGCTGGTTGTCGGCATAGGAGGCGATTTTCTCGCGCGGTGTCGTGATGTGGTCGTTCGGGTGCAGCGCCCAGTCGAACAGCTCGGCCTGCAGCCGCGCAATGATGCTTGCGCATTCCGAGTCATCGCCGCGGTCGACGTATTCTTCCGGATCGGTTTCGAGGTCGTACAGCATCGGGCGGAAGCCGGAGGCGTGGATGTATTTCCAGCGGCCGTCGAACACCATGAACAGGCGGCAGCGCTCGATCGGCTGGTTCAGCTTCAGGCGCACGTCCTGCATGGCGTAGTCGTATTCGGAGAACGCCACCTTGCGCCAGTCTGATGGCGTGGGCCCGCGCAGCAGCGGCAGCAGCGAACGTCCTTCGAGGATGTGGCCCGGCACCTTGCCGCCGAAATAATCGACGAAGGTCGGCGCGAGATCGATGGCCTCGACCAACGCATCGCTGCGCGTGCCACGCGTGGCGTCGGCGTCCCTGGAGGGATCGATGATGATCAGCGGGATCTTGGCCGACTGCTCGTGGAACAGATCCTTTTCGCCCATCCAGTGATCGCCGAGATAATCGCCATGATCGGAGGTGAACACGATCATGGTGGTCTCCAGCAGTCCGCGCGCCTCCAGGAATTTCATCAGCACGCCCATCTGGTCGTCGATCTGGGTGATCAGGCCCATATAGGTCGGGATCACCTTCTCCCGCGCCTCGTCGCGCGCCATGTTGCGGGAGTAGCGCATGTCCATATAGGCACCGAACACCGGATGCGGATTCTGCCGCTCGCGCTCGGAGCGAATCGCCGGAATCATGTCTTCGCCCGAATACATGCTGGCATAGGGCTCCGGCGCGATGTAGGGCCAGTGCGGCTTGATATACGACAGATGCAGGCACCACGGCCGACCGTCGGTCTCGGCCTCGCTGATGAAATCCATCGCGCGCCGCGTCATGTAAGGCGTTTCGGAATGCTCGTCGGGCACGCGCGCGACCTTGTCGGCGTGCACCAGCAGCCAGCCGTTCTGCAGCGAGCCGTCGTCAGCCGCACCCGAATTGGCCCAATGCTCCCAGGGATTGGCGGCGTCAAAACCTTGGCTGCGCAAATACTCGTCGTATTTCGGCCGCGGCCGACCGGTCGGATGCAGGCCGTCGTCGCGCTCATAAGGCTCGAAGCCGCACTCGGCGACGTGCACGCCGATGACGGATTCCGGCGGGATGCCGAGCGCCTTCATGCCTTCGAGATCGGGCGCCATGTGGGTCTTGCCGACCAGCACGTTGCGCACGCCGATTTTCTTGAGGTGATCGCCGAGCGTGGGCTCGCCGACACGCAGCGGCCAGCCGTTCCAGTGCGAGCCGTGCGAGCGCATGTAGCGCCCTGTGTAGAACGACATCCGTGACGGGCCGCAGATCGGCGATTGCACATAGGCCTTGGTGAAGAGCACGCCGCGCCTCGCCATGGCGTCGATGTTGGGTGTCTTCAGCGTGGGATGGCCGGTGCAGCCGAGATAATCATAGCGAAGCTGGTCGCACATGATCCAGAGTACGTTCTTCGCGCGCGCCATGCTTTGGCTCCGCCCCTTCTTGATTTTCTGGATGCTGCTCTATCGATGGCGCGAAGACAACCTCTCCCGTAGCCCCGTTGGCGAGAGGTATGGAGAGAGCGCCGCCCGCCTTAAGCAGACCACGGCTCCGCTTCGGCGGCGCTCTTGGCTTTGGCCGAGACCGGGCTTTCGCCGATCACATCCGCAAGCGCCCGCAGTGCTTCCTTGACGCCCTGGCCGGTGACGCCGGACAGCAGCAGCGGCGTCTTCTTGGCGGCGCGCTTGAGGCGATCTTTCTGCTTCTTCAGTTCGTCCGGCTCGACCGCGTCGATCTTGTTCAGCGCGACGATCTCGATCTTGTCGGTGAGCTGCCCGCCATAGGCATCGAGCTCCTTGCGCACCGTCTTGTAGGCCTTGCCGGCGTGCTCGCTGGTTGCGTCGACGAGATGCAGCAGCACGCGGCAGCGTTCGACATGGCCGAGGAAGCGGTCGCCGAGGCCGGCGCCTTCATGCGCGCCCTCGATCAAGCCGGGAATATCCGCCAGCACGAATTCGCGGCCGTCGGCATTCACGACGCCGAGCTGCGGATGCAGCGTGGTGAAGGGATAGTCGGCGATCTTCGGCTTCGCCGCGCTGACCTTGGAGAGGAAGGTCGACTTGCCGGCATTGGGCAGGCCGACCAGGCCGGCGTCCGCGATCAGCTTCAGCCGCAGCCAGATCCAGCGCTCTTCGCCGGGCTGGCCGGGATTGGCGTTGCGCGGCGCGCGGTTGGTCGACGATTTGAAATGCGCATTGCCGAACCCGCCATTGCCGCCCTCGGCCAGCACGAATTTCTCGCCGACCTTGGTGAAGTCGTGGATCAGCGTCTCGCGATCCTCGTCGAAGATCTGCGTGCCCACGGGGACCTTCAGCACGATGTTCTTGCCATTGGCGCCGTGGCGGTCGGAGCCCATGCCGTTCTCGCCCTTCTGGGCCTTGAAGTGCTGCTGGTAGCGGTAGTCGATCAGCGTGTTGAGCCCGTCGGCGACCTCGATGATGACATTGCCGCCGCGGCCGCCATTGCCGCCGGAGGGACCGCCGAATTCGATGAACTTCTCGCGGCGGAACGCCACGCAGCCGTTTCCGCCGTCACCGGAGCGGATATAGACCTTTGCTTCGTCGAGGAATTTCATGGGCCATAGGTAGGCCAGCCGGTCCCGTGCGGCAACCCGGATCGATGCGCAAATCGGCCGAAATTCCGCGAATTTCGGCCCTTGCTTAACCAGCCGGTCGCCGTCTGAGCAGGAATTTCTGCGTGCCCTCCAGCACCAGCTCCTTGCGCTGGTTGAACACGGTGCTTTTGAGCGTCACCACGCCGGTGGTGCGCCCCGGCACCAGCTCCGTGACCTCGAGCGCCGGATAGATGGTGTCGTCGGCGAACACCGGCTTGAGAAACCGGCTCGATTGCTCGAGGAAGCCGACCAGGGACTCCTCGACCATGAACGGAAACAGGCCCGCGCCGGGCGCGGTGTGGATCAGGGTCTGGAAGCCGTGGGCGAGCAGATGTGGCATGCCGCGGGCGCGGCAATATTCCACGTCGTAGTGTACCGGATGAGTGTCGCCGCTCGCGGTCTGGAATGCGGTGAACACTGCCGAGGTCTGGGTTCGGCTCGGCAGCACGAAACGTTCGCCGACGACGAAATCCTCAAACCAGCGTTGCGTCGGGATCATGCGATGCTGGGCCGGATCGAAGTCGGTCATGTCAGGGCTCTTTCGTCGATGTCGCCTGTATCGCTACCGCGATGCGAAGAGTGCGACAATCCGTTCAATTTGGTGGATGTGGGCTTGTCCGTGCCGCTCTCGTCATTAAAACGGCCGCAAGCAAAATTACTGGCGACGCTCTTTCCCGTCATTGCGAGCGCAGCGAAGCAATCCAGGCGGTCGCTGCGGAAAGATTCTGGATTGCTTCGCTGCGCTCGCAATGACGATCTCTGACAGTCCGATCAATGCCCCTCTTCAAGAATCCCTCCGCCTATGACGATCGCTCCGCGCGCCTCGCCGGCATCGGACTCATGGTGCTGTCGATCTTCATGTTCTCGTTCGGCGACGCCATGGGCAAGTTCCTGGTCGGGACTTATTCGGTGGGGCAGCTCCTGTTCCTGCGCGCCTGCGCGGCGCTGCTCTTGCTGTCGCCGCTGATCTGGAAGCAGCGCCACCAGTTCCTGCATCTGGAGCGGCCGGGCCTGCAGCTGTTTCGCGTCGTGCTCTCGACGCTGGAGGTCGCGGCCTTCTTCCTCGCGACGGTCTATCTGCCGCTCGCCGACGTCATTACCTATTATCTCGCCGGTCCCATCTTCGTCACCGCAATGTCGGCGATCTTCTTAGGGGAGAGGGTCGGCTGGCGGCGCTGGACCGCGATCCTGATCGGCTTCTGCGGCGTGTTGATCGCGCTGCGCCCCTCGGCGCAGACGGTCAGCCTGCCGGCACTGATCGCACTCGGCGGCAGTCTCTCCTTCGCAACGCTGATGCTGATCACACGCAGCCTGCGCAAGACGCCCGACATCGTGATGGCATCGTCGCAATTCGTCGGCACGTTCTCGCTGGGCGCCGTGCTGTCGGCGTTCCACTGGGTGCCGCCGAGCCCCGGCAGTCTCGTGATCTTCGCGCTCGCCGGATGCGTCTCGGTGACCGCGCTGTTCTGCGTCAACCGCTCGCTCAAGCTCGCGCCGGCCAGCGTCGTCGTGCCCTATCAATATTCGATGATCGTCTGGGCCGTGATCTTCGGCTTCGTCGTGTTCGGCGACGTCCCATCCATCGCAACACTCGTCGGCGCCACGATCATCATCGGCGCCGGGTTCTACATTTACTTGCGCGAACGGGATTTGGGACGTCCGAGCAGCGAAGTGAATCCGCCGGCGTAGCTCTTACCCTCCCCTGGAGGGTAGGGTTATCGCATATGGGCGAGGGCGGAGAGAAGGAAGTCATTATTCCATCTGGCTTGGAGCATTTTGTGGCTGATGCGGGCAGGACCGGGCGTTGCCTGCAGGGTATTGATGGCCAGCTTGCGGATGAGGG
>NZ_RDQF01000008.1 GCF_004114425.1 Bradyrhizobium vignae
ACCCCGGGCGCCAGGACCACACGATTTTGCCGTACGCGAACCGCACCCGTCGTTGGCGCGAGGTCTTCGCTCACGGTTGCCCGCCCTGCAAAACCCTTCGCGCCGGTGCAACCCACGTCCACCGCCGTCCGGCCCGCGTTCGTGACGATCGCGATACGCCCCTCTTCCTTGGGCCGGATTGCGGCGAGACATACGTCGTTTCCGAATTTCGGTAAAGCGGAATATTTTTGGCCGGGTGCGTTGACCCATGGCTCGCGTGTTTTGCCCGACGGTCAACGCAAGGGATTGTGGCCGGGCTGTTCGATAAGGTGCGGCCGGCTGCGCAAGCAGCAGGACCGCTGACGCACGAAAGCCCACCATCCATTGCGGGCGGTGGGCCTTCGAGGCAGACGATCTTACCAGCGATAGCTGCCGGTCAGCGTGCCGTTGTTGTTGCCGTCAGGGCCGACATCGCCCTGCGTCGAGCTCGGGGTTGAATGGTTGGTGCCATTGAACGCACCGTAGGGCCTCGCGACGTCAGGATAGTACGCGCGCGGTTGAACCGGTTCGTAAGGGGCCGTGCGGTCCCAGCCCGCGCGCGGTCCATACCAGTCGTAGCCCTGCGCCGAGGCGGCCGCGGTGCCCGCGATGAGCGATGCCGCGATCAGGCAGAGGAGTTTTGACTTGTTCTGCATTGGAGATGCTCCTTGCTTGTGTTGAGGCCAACGGTTGCACTGCGGGAGCGTTCCGGCAGTATGGGCCGGTGAGCGATCAACTCCGATCAACTGGATATGAAGCGCCTGCCGCGGAACGAAGTGGCTGAAATGAGACGCGAATTCCGGGCATTCTGCTGCACGTTGCTTCCAGTTAACCGCGTGCCTTAACCAATAATTAATTATACGTTTGCGGGTGGGCGACAGCCCGGCCTAGCCTCTCGCGGGGAGCCGCTATCGCAAAGCCGAACGAGTGTGGTGCGTATCATGATTGTCAGATCACATGGGGCGTTGTTCGCCTCGCTCAGCGCAGCCGCGCTGCTCCTTAGCTCCAGCGACAGTTTTGCCAGACCGGCTGGCGCCGCGGCGCCCGGCGTCGTGACCGCCGCGCCGCCGGCTGCAACACGTCCGCCGATCGGGTCGGGCGCCCGGTTCCACCGCCGCAGCGCGCCCTGGGTCTATTGGCCGGGCGGCGGCGGATTGTTCTACGACGGCGCTGCTTCTTACAGCCAGCCCTTCGTCGATGCCGGCCAGCCGCTCTCCACCGACGTGCGTTACACCTACACCTACGATGTTCCCTGGGACTGGACGCACCGCTATCCGCCGAACGTCGTGCCGTCCGACCGGCCCTATGTACCGAGCTGCCCGACGGAGCAGGTGACGGTGCCCGGCCGCGGCGGCAGCGAGCACACCGTCAACATCATGCGCTGCTACTGAGCGGCGGGTTCCGCTCAGCTAAAGCGCGATGAGATTTGGATGAATCGTCATCGCGCTTTAGCTTGTTGTTTACGCATGATCTTTCCGGAAAACCGCTTCGCACTTTTCCGGATCATGCCTTAGCCCAGCTCGAAGCTGGTCACGCCGAAGATGCGGTCGATGCGCAGCGGCGGGATCGGCCCCGTGTACATCCGTGCCGTCTCGAATACCGGCTTGAGGCCGAGCTGCTCGGCGAGCGCGACGGCGCCAGGATTGACGGCGGGGACATCGAGGAAGACCTCGCCGCCGCCTGCGCTTCCCAGCAGAGCCTGCACGACCGCCTCCGCGGCCGCGCGATCGTCGGCGACGAGCGGGCCGATCTTGCAGCCCGTCCGGCACGGACGAATGAGGCCCCACGCGGCGAGCCTGCCATCGCGCAGCAACGCGCGGCCGACGTGACCGGGTGTGTTGATCCAGGCGCGCAGGAAGGCGCTGCGCCTGGCCGGGAAGACGGTGGCGTCATCGGCTTCAACAATGGCAAACGGGATCTCGTCGAGGCCGACGACCTCGGCAGACGATCTCGGTGGCGCGGTCACGACGCCGCCATAGCGGATATTGGCGTAAGCCAGCTGGAAGCCGGACTTTCTGTAATTCTCCTGCTGCGCGACGACACCATCGAGCCCGATGACGCGCGTGCCCGCATGCGCGATCGCCGCGTTCCAGATGCGCAGGCCATGGCCCGCACCGCGAAAGGGCTCGCGCACGATGTAGAAGCCGAGGAAGGCGAAGCGGTCGCCGTAATTGACACAGGAGACGGTCGCGACCGGCTCGCCGTCGATCTCGCCGACGAAGAAGCCTTGCGCATCGGGTATCGCGAAGCAGGCGGCGTCGGCAAGGCCTGGATTCCAGCCCTCTGCCGCGGCCCAGTCGATGGCGATTGTGATCTTCTCGGGGCGCAAATTGCGGATCTGCAAATCGCTCATGACGAACGCTCTCGGCGATGGACCTGACGGCAAGTCCGGCGGTAGAAGGCCTCATGATAGGCGGGGCCTGCGGCTCGCCTCAACACGGGGATGATTGATCATGGCAGCAGAGAAGGTTGCGCTCGTTACCGCCGGCGGCAGCGGCATGGGGGCGGGGGCTGCGCGACGGCTGGCAGCGGACGGGTTTCGCGTCGCGATTCTGTCGTCCTCGGGCAAGGGCGAGGCATTGGCTGCCGAGCTCGGCGGCATCGGCGTCACCGGCTCGAACCAGTCGAACGACGATCTGAAGCGCCTCGTCGACGCTGCGATGGCGAAGTGGGGACGGATCGACGTGCTCGTCAACAGCGCCGGGCACGGGCCGCGTGCGCCCATCACCGAGATCACCGACGAGCAGTGGCACACCGGACTCGACACGTATCTGCTGAACGTGATCCGTCCGACCCGGCTGGTGACGCCACTGATGCAGGCGCAGAAGGGCGGCGCCATCATCAACATCTCGACGGCCTGGGCGTTCGAGCCGAGCGCGATGTTCCCGACCTCAGCGGTGTTCCGCGCCGGTCTTGCCGCTTTCACCAAGATATTCACCGACACCTACGCCGCGGACAATATTCGCATGAACAATGTCCTGCCGGGCTGGATCGACAGCCTGCCGCAGCAGGACGCGCGGCGCGACAGCGTGCCGATGAAGCGCTACGGCAAGGTCGAGGAGATCGCGGCGACGATCTCGTTCCTGGCGTCCGACGGCGCAGCCTACATCACTGGCCAGAACATCCGCGTTGACGGCGGACTGACACGCTCGGTCTGACATACGCAACTTCGAATCGCATTGGCGCGGCCGCCGAGGTGAAGGGCAATTTCAACCTCACCGACACCTTCGCGGCCAGCGACGGAATCTAGGGCGATCCGCGATACACGCGTCGGCTGGACCGCGGGCGTCGGCACCGAATATGCCTTCGGCGGCGGCTGGTCGCTCAAGGCCGAATATCTCTATGTCGATCTCGGCCGCAGTACCCTGAACAGCACCAATCTGGTCGCGGGTGTGACATCATACCCCGGGAACGTCTACACCCACTCGGTCGACATCAAGTCGAACATCGTGCGCGTCGGCGTGAATCACAAGTTCGGTGGACCCGTCGTCGCCAGGTACTGAGCTTCATCCCGTTCCGGACCTGGCGTGGCAAGCCCCGGCTCGGCCGGGCTTTCCGTTTTGACGCTCAGCCGCCGTGCGGCGCGATCAGCTGCGCCAGCGCGGGCAGGATCTTGTAGCGCGCGATCTCGTGCGGGTACTCGCCGCGATTGGCGAGCAGGACGATGCCGATCCGCCGCGCCGGCACGAGACCGATATAGCCGGAGGCATTGTTGAGGCCGCCAGGCTTGTCGACGACGGTGACACCGGGCAGGCGCACCGTCTCCCAGGCCATCGCTTGCCCGAACCTGTCGTCGACGCGAAAAGCCTCACGCTGCGCCAGCCGCAGTGCTTCGCGCAGATGCGGATCGATCGCTCGGCCATCGACGCAGGCCGCTACGAATGTCGCGAGGTCGCGCGCCGAGGAGAACATCTGGCCGGTGCCGGGGAAGTCGAAATAGCTCTGCTGGTCGCTGATCGGACCGATCGCCATGCCTTGATCCGAATAGCCCTGGACCGCACGCTGCATCCAGTCCGCGTCCATGATGGCGCGATTGTCCTCGCCGCGTTCGGGGACGCAGGTTGCGGTCATGCCGAGCGGTCCGAGGATACGCTGTTGGAACAGGGGCGCGATCGGCATGCCATAGCGGCGCTCGAGCACGAGTTGAAGCAGAACGTAGCCGGCATGGGTGTAGACGCGCTGTCGGCCGGGGGCGACGCCGGGGGCCGGTGCGAACGCGTTCAGCATCCCGATGAACTGCGCGCGATCGTACTGCTCGTTCGGCCATGGCGGATGGTCGGTCGGCAGCAGCAGCCCCGAGGTGTGTGCGACGAGCTCGCCGACAGTGACGCGGCGGATGTACTCGCCGGTCAGCTCGGGAAGGTATTTCGGCAGGCGATCGTCAAGGCGCAGTTCGCCGCGCAGCGTGCCGAGCGCCACGAGTGTCGCCTCGAACGGCTTTCGCAATGAGGCGAGATTGAACAGCGTATCCGGCGTCACCGGTCGTTTGGCGGCATCATCGGCAAAGCCATAGGTGAAGAACTCGAAATGGCGGCCGGCATAAAGAGCGGCGGCGAGCCCGCCTGCATGGTCCGGCGTTGCGGTCGGCGCCAACTCGTTCGCGACGATGTCGCGCATCTGCGCGATCATGTCGGAATCCGCGAAGGCGCGGTGCGACCCGCCCAACGCGATCGCCAATGGAACGAGCGCAGCCCGGGCGAGAGCCCGGCGAGTGAGATGATACGGTTGAGTGACAATAGGCGGCACGTGTCTCGACGAACGATCATACGCCCCGAGCCTGTCTTTAACGGGAAATGCCCCGCGTCCCAATTCACGATTGCGCGTTGTGGGTTCCGCAGCGTGGGCTGAAATTACTTAGCTCACGAGCTAACAATTGTTTGACACGGCGCGAACCCGCTCTATAGTTAGCTCCATGGCTAACCAATCCTCCCGCCTCGACCGGATTTTCGCAGCGCTCGCCGACCCCACGCGGCGGGCGATCGTGATGCGGCTGTGTGCGGGCGAGGCGTCGGTCGGCGAACTCGCTGATCCCTTCGACATGGCGCTGCCGAGCTTCATGAAGCACATCCACGCGCTGGAGACGAGCGGGCTCGTTTTGTCGGAGAAATCCGGCCGCGTGCGCACCTGTCGCCTCAGCCCGGATGCGCTTGTCGGCGCGGAGGATTGGTTCCAGCAGCAGCGCGCGGTCTGGGAGGCGCGGCTCGACCGGTTCGAGGACTACGTGATGAAGCTCAAGAAGGAGAGGGCGGGCGCCAAGCGGCCGTCCCGAACAACCAAACGGAAAGGTTCCTGATAATGACGAGTTCTGCCAATCCCGCTCTGTCGCAATGGTCGCTCGACCGCGAGATCGTGATGTCGCGCGTGATCGACGCGCCGCGCGATCTGGTGTTCGAGGCGTGGTCCGACCCGAAGCATCTGCCGCAATGGTTCGGTCCGAAGGGATTCAAGGTCGAGACCTTCGAGATCGACGTGCGCGTCGGCGGCGTCTGGCGCTTCAACATGATCGGTCCCGATGGCACGGTCTATCCGAACCGCATGCGCTTCCGCCGCATCGAGCGGCCGTCGCTGATGGAGATGGATCATGGCCTCGACCAGGATGACGATCCCGGCATGTTCCGCTTCACCGTCACCTTTGCCGAGCAGAGCAACGGCAAGACCGTGCTGATGATGCGCCAGCTGGCCTCGAGCAACGAGCAGCGCGACGGCATGATCGGCTTCGGTGCCGTCGAATACGGCTACCAGACGCTGGATAAGCTGGCGGCGTATGTGGCGGGGATGAAGGGATGAGACGAGCTGATCGTTCGGGGGATCGCCGCTTCGCATCATCCCCGAACGACGGATGACCACCCTGAACGCGCTCAAGATTCATCCTTCAGCAGCTCGAAAAATGGATGCGGCTCCGGCGGAGAGGATTCGCCGGGGCCGCATTCGCGCGCGGCCTTCGGTCGTGATCGACGTTCGATGCAGCCTGTCGATGGTGCGGCTAGCGCCGAGGGACGTTGCCGCTAGACGGCGGAGTCATCTCGTTGCGCATGCCCCTAGGGCTGGAAGCGCCTTGTCCGCCGCGCTCAACATGGCTGATGTCGCCACCGCCGCCAGTTCCTGAAGTTCCGGCGCCACCATCACCCGAGGATGCGCCGGTTCCGGCTCCTGCGGCGCCGGCGCTACCTGCACCTGCACCTGCGCCTCCAGCCGCACCTGCGCCCGCACCGGCGCCGCCACCGGCTCCGCCGCCGGCGCCGCCCGCACCTTGCGCGAATGCTCCGCCCGAAGCCGCGGCTAGTATCGCAGCTGTGATGATTGTCAGAATCGTCTTGCGCATGTCGTTTCTCCGTGAGGTTCAAGACGGACCAATCACGCGCGTCGCCAACCGTTCCTGCGCTTGCCGATGTGAAGGCGCGGCAATGTCGTCAGATCGCCCGGTCCGAAAATCGGAACACTGGCGCCGGAGTCCGTCCCGCGCCGCCGGTAGGAACGATCGTGGCCCTCCGGCTTTGCCGATGATGACGCACATCATGTTCAGCGACTACCGCAATCCCGCCGCGGAGCAGGCTTACGAGATCGCCTGGGACTTTCTCGTGCGTACGGGCGCCATCTGCGACGAATTCGAGGCCTGCGTGTTCCTGGCGCAGCGTATCACGAGGATGGTCGAGGAGGGGCAGACGAACCGGATCCGCATGGCCAACCGCGCGATCTCCGAATATCAGCGCCATGTCGGCGAACGCGACGACTTCATCCGCAGCGGCGGCCGCCGTGCCGGAAGACAATGAACCCCAAGGTTCATGTCCTCTTGCTTTGCTTGCGTGTCTCAACCGCCGGTCCCTCCTGCCCGACGATGGTGCGGATACCGTCAGCGAGCGCCGCGATGCGCGGACCGATCTCGCCCTCGAGTTGTCCTGGCTGCAGCCGGAACGCGGGGATGCCGCAATTGATCGAGAACGACTGCTTCGATTCGCGCACATGAAACAGCGGCGCAGCGACCGCATGGATCGAAGCCATGTACTCGCCCAAGCAGGAGCAGAAGCCGCGGCTTTTGCATTGTGCAATCCCGGCGCGGTATTTGTCGCGAAAGGCCGACCATAGCCCGGCGTCTTCGGCGGCGATGTTCCGTTCCAGCCGGTCTGCATCGGCCGGCGGCAAGGTCGCCGCCGCTGCGCGACCCATGGCGGTCATCACGATCGGAATGGGCATGCCGATGTCGGGCACGTGCGGGCCGACATCGCCGGAGCGCGCGGTCTCGACATAGATCATCGAGGTGGCGTCGAGCAGGCCGATCGAGACCGTGCCGCGAACGCTGTGCGCCAGCTCCTGCATCATGGGCCGCGCCACTTGGCGGAATTGCATTCCGGCAAGCAGAGGGTACGCCATCCGCAGCGCCCGCGCACCGACGCGGTACTTCGCCCGCTCGGCGTCGTAGCGGAGGTAGCCAAGCTCGGCCAGCGTGTGGGTCAGCCGCGCCACCGTCGGCCGCGGGATGCCCGTCAGCGTCGAGAGCTCCATGTTGCCGAGCAGCGTGCTCCCCGCCTCGAAGGCCTCGAGCACGACGAGCCCTTTTGCCAGCGTGGTGGCGAAAGCGGCGTCATCGGTGCTCTCCGCCAGCACTGCGGCGGCGGAGGAGAGCGGACGTCGCGGCTTGGATGAGTCAGTCGGGACCATTCCTAATTATAGGACTGGCAGGTCATTCTTGTCCAATAAATTCGCAGAAGACGCATAGATTGTCCGAAAAGTGGACAGAGGCTTGCATTTCACCATTCCGCTGGAGGACGCGCTTGACCGACCGACCACACAAATTGTTGTCGTGATTGCATGTCGTCTTGTGACAGGATTATTACGACGGCATGTCAGGTCGATGATTTTGCGGAGCGGTTCATGTTGCAGTGGCAGGCGCGGTCAAATCCCCTCGCGTGGTGGTGGGGATCCCTCACGCTTGTGAGCAGCGCCAATATTCTCGTCTGGTTCATGCTCTATCGCGAGTTCTACCCGACACCTTCGGCCAGCCTCAGTGGCGGCTCGGATATCGGGCTGATGTTCCTGCTGTGCGCCGGCTATGTGTTCGGCTGCGCCTTCCGTTCGGTGCTGCCGCGCGCCGACGTGCAGCGCATCTGCCTGTTCGACACCTGGCTCTCCAGCGTCTTCGTCGGACGCTCGGTTGCGACCGTGGCCGAGGTGTGCTTCGCCGCGCAATGGGCGATCATCCTGCATCAGCTCGGCACCATGACCGGCGCGGAGACGGCGGTGAACATCGCGCTCGTGATCGTGCCCATCATCATCATCGCCGAGTGCTTCTCCTGGTACGCTGTGGTCACCACCAATTATCTCTACAACGCGATCGAGAATTCGCTGTGGGCGGTGACCTTCTTCCTCGCCGGCATCGCTCTGTGCCGCCTGATGCCGGAATTCCAGGGCGTGGTGCGCTGGGCGCTGATCGCTGGCATCGTCGGGATTGCCTGCTTTCTCGCCTTCCTCGTCACCGTCGACGTGCCGATGTATCTCAGCCGCTGGCGGGCAGGGCATCAAGAGGGCAACAAATTCCTCGGGCTCGTCGAAGGCCTGCACGACGTCGCGACACGTTGGGTGGTGACCCACGACATCGCGCATTGGAAGGGCGAGCTGACCTGGATGTTCCTCTATTTCAGCGCCGCCGTCTGGTCGAGCCTCGCGCTCTGCGCACTCTATGCCATGGAAGGCTATCTGGCGCGTTATCTCGCCTGACGGTCAGATTCGTGTTTGACGCGTTTTCTTGACGCGAACCGGCATCCACTGCGCTTGAAAACGCTTTACTTGCCGACCAGGCTGCATTTGCTACGATCGAGCGGACGAAAGGCTTGGTCCGGCGGGATCGTCGCGACCAGCTTGACGAAGTCCCACGGGCCCCTGGATTCCTCCGGAGTCTTGACCTGCACCAGATAGAGATCGTGCACCATGCGTTGGTCCTCGCGAATGCGGCCGTTAGTGGTGTAGGCGTCAGATACCGGCATCGCCCTCATTTTGGCCATCACGACAGGGCCCTCGTCGGAATCGATGTCCTTCACGGCTTGCAGATAGTGGCGCACGGCGGAATAGACGCCGGCCTGGATCTGCGACGGCATCGCCTTGCGGCGAGCATAGAACGCATCGGAGAATTTCCGGGCTGCCGGCGAGACATCCTCGAAGAACGAGGTGACGATGAGATCACCGCGCGTGGCCTTCAGGCCCACGGCCTCGATGTCAACGTTCTGGAACGACATCGGCACAATCTTCATGCCTTGATCGGCGAGCCCGAACTCCTCGGCCTGCTTGATCGCGGTTGCGTTATCGCCGGCAACGTTGATGGCCAGGATCTTGGCGCCCGACGACTGTGCCTGGAGCAGGAATGAGCTGTAATCGGGCGTGCCGAGCTGCGCTTTGACGCTGCCGGCGACCTTGCCGCCGAGCGCGGCGATGCGGTCGCGCGCGGTCGCCTCGATCGAATGGCCGAAGGCGTAGTCGCCGGTGATGAAGAACCAGGGCTCCTTGCTGGTCTGCATGATGCCGGAGACCACGGCGGTCGCCGTGGAATAGGCGTCCTGGGTCCATTGCACGCTGGTTGGGGCGCACGCTTCGTCAGTCAGCTGGTTCGCGCCGGCGCCGGAGACGAGGAATATCTTGCCGTTGCCGCGCACCAGCTCTTGCACCGCAAGTGCCGCGCCGGAGCTGCCGCCATCGGCGATTGCCTGAACCCCGTCGCTGAACCACTTGCGCGCGAGGGATGCGGCGAGATCCGGCTTGTTCTGGTGATCGGCCTGCAAAATCTCGATTGGCTTGCCCTTGATCTTGCCGCCGAACTCCTCCGCGGCCATCCGCGCCGCTTCGACCGAGCCCGGGCCCATGGCGGTCGCGAACACGCCGTTCATGTCGGTGAGGACGCCGATGCGGATGGCGTCGCCCTTGATCTCGGCCCGCGCAGCGGAGCCCGCGAGAGCGAGTGTAATCAGCAGGATTGCGGGGGAGGTGGTGCGGGTCGTGCCCATGGCGTTTCCTTAAGTCTATCGTTGATTGATCGGTGTTGACGGTCGAGCTGGTTCGGCGATCACCGTGTTGCGCAAGGTGCCGATGCCGGAAATCTCGACTTCGACCGTGTCGCCGGGGCGCATCCACAGCGGCGGTGTGCGCTTGGCGCCGACACCGCCCGGCGTGCCCGTAACAATGACGTCGCCGGGCAAGAGTGGGCAGATGGTGGAGATGTAGGCGATCAGCTCGGGGATGGCGGTGATCAGGAGATCCGTCGTGGTGTCCTGCACGACGTTGCCGTTCAGCCGGGTCTGCAGGGTGAGCTTTGAAGGATCGGGAATCTCGTCCGTCGTCACCAGCCACGGACCGAAACTGCCGCTGTCGGCAAAGGTCTTGCCGGCGAGGAATTGACTGGTGTGGCGCTGCCAGTCGCGGATGCTGCCTTCGTTGTAGCAGGAATAGCCGGCGACGTAGTCGAACGCGCGGTCGGCCGGAATGTGACGGCCCGCCTTGCCGATCACGAGCGCGAGTTCGCCTTCATAGTCGAAGTCGTCGCTCACTTTCGGCTTCACAATGGGCTGGAAATGGCCGACCTGGCTACAGGCGAAGCGGGCAAACAGGGCCGGCTTTTCGGTGATGGTACGGCCGGTCTCGGCCACGTGATCGCGATAGTTGAGGCCAACGCAGATGATCTTGCCGGGATCGGGGATCACCGGCGCGAAGCTGATCTTGTCGAGCGAATGATCGGGCGCCACGGAGACGGCCAGCCTTGCCGCCTCGGCGAGGCGTCCGGCTTCGAGCAGCTGCCGCAGCGTGCTGCAGGCCGGCATGCGGGCGCCGAGATCGACGACGCCATTGTCCTTGAGGGCTCCGAAGGAGGCGCGTCCGTCGGCGATGAATGAGAGCAGCTTCATGAGATGTCCTTGTGGGTTCGATCAGGCCGCGGACGGCGTCTGGGCTGAAGGAATTTGGGTTTCAGGAATGACCGCGGCGGCGAGCCGCTCGAGCTCGGTCTCGTTGCGGGCGGTGCCGCGGATGTAGCGGTCGGGACGAACCAGTGCGGCGATGATGCCGCGTTCGCGCAGCCAGGGTCCGATGCCTTCGGCATCGTCACTGGTGAGGATCTCGATCCCGGCCTGCGACAGCGCCAGGTGCGACGGCAGTGCGGCCGCGGTCTCGACAAGCAACACATGATGGTAGCCGGTCCGGTCGTCGCTGCGGCGCTCGTCGCCGAGCATGAATTGCGGTGCGAGATGTCCGGCGAGCGGCAGGTCGCCGAAAGCGAGTCCGGGGCCGAGCAGCGGCTTCTTCACTTCCAGCCTGACCGGCGCGTTCTCGCGCGCTTGTCCGGCTGCAAGGCCGGCCTCGATCGCCTTGGTGTTGATGACACCGCCGAGGCGAATGGCGAGCTCGATGAACTCGCGCACGTGCGGCAGCCGTTCGCTCTGATAGGTGTCGAGGAGATCGGAGCTCGCTTCGCCGCGGATGACGCCGGCGAGCTTCCAGGCGAGGTTGGCGGCATCGCGGATGCCGGCGCACATGCCCTGGCCGAGGAAGGGCGGGGTCTGGTGCGCGGAATCGCCGGCAAGCAGCAGCCGGTCGTTGCGCCATTGCTGAGCGATGACGGAATGAAACGTGTAGACCGCGGCGCGCTCGAGTTCGGCATCGTCGGGGGTGACCCAGCGCGACAGCAGCTCCCAGACCTTTGCCGGCTGCGCCACCTCCTGGGAATCCTCATGCGGGAGCACGGTGATCTCCCAGCGCCGTCGCGTGCCGGTGCCGCGCACGTAGGTTGCCGGCCGCCGGGGATCGCAATGCTGGAGGCTGTAGTCGCCGAGGTCATCGCGCGTCCGCTTGAGCAGGACGTCGATCACGAGCCAGCGCTCGTGGAAGCCGAGATCGTCCATCCCCGAGCCGATGAAGCGGCGAACGAGAGAACGGGCGCCGTCGCAGCCGATCACGTAACCGGCGCGGATATCGCTGAGCCTCCCGTTGGAGAGGTCCTCGTAGCGAACGCGCACGCCGGCCGCGTCCTGGTCCAGCGCGAACACGTCGCAGCGGCTGCGCAAGGTGACGTGCGGCCAGCGGGCGAGGCCGGCGATCAGCACGTCCTCCAGATCGGGCTGGTGGAAGCGGTAGCTGAGATGCCAGCCCATCGGCGTCAGCGTCTGCGGACGGGACCAATCCAGCAGCATGCGGCCGGCTGCATCGAGAAAGAGCATGCCGGGACTGAGAATGACATGCGGCAGGATCGCATCGGCAAGCCCGATGGTCTGGAACACGCGCATGCATTCATCATCGAAATGCACCGCGCGCGGCAAATGATAGGTGCGCGCCTCGCGCTCCAGCACCAGCGTCCGCACGCCGCACAGGCCGAGCAGGTTGGCGAGCGTGGCGCCCACCGGGCCGCGGCCGACGATGACGACGTCAAACTCTTCAGGGGCGGATTTATCTTGCATGGGGTATCTCTTCCCCAAGCAGGGCCGGACCTTCAACGCCGGCGCGCCAACTGTCCGCCCAGCGGACGGCCTCTATCCCGCGACAGGGATGGCGGACGCCGTTTCCAGCAGCTGGCTCGCGAACTGCGCGACCGCTTCCTCGATCCCCAGCGCCGAGCGGATCCAGATGATTGAGATGCAGCCGAATACGCTGCCGTCCCGCACGATGGCAACGGCAATCGAAGCCGTCTTGGGATTGTATTCGCCCTCGCTGCGGATTGCGTAACCTCGCGCGGCAGTCTCGGCGATCATGCGGTCGAGCCGGCCCTGGTCGAGGAAGGGGCGGTCGTCGGCCTCATCGATGCGGCGGAGGTGATTGATGATGAGATCGCGTTCGCGCGCAGGGCACGCGGCGAGATAGGCGCGGCCCGCAGACGTGCGCAGCATCGGCAGGCGCTTGCCGATCATGCCGCGATCGATCGAGAGCGGGCTGCGCGAATGCGTGGTCTCCTGCACGACCATCGCCGCGTTCTCATAGGTGGAGAGATCGACCGGCCAGACCAGTTTCTTGCTAAGATCGGCGAGATAAGGTGCCGCCGCCTGGCAGATCACCACTCCGGGATCATAGCCGTCGCCGAGGCTCAGCGCGCGCCGGGTGACTCGAAATCGGTCATCGCTGGCGCTGCGGGCGATATACCCGAGTTCCTCCAGGGTTTCGAGCAGGCGGTAGACGGTGGGTCGGGGCAGGTCGAGCGCGCGGGCAACGTCGCCGGCGCGGATGCCGCCGGAGCGGTTGACCTCGTGCAGCACGTCGAGCCCGCGCTTGAAGGCGCGGACGCCCTCGGATTGCCGCGGCTGGCCGTTCCGCGTCCGCACCTTGGACACCTTGTATTTCCTCCCTTGTGGCGCACGGCTGCGCGATTATCGTCTTCGAGCGCGAAGCGATTGCGGGGACGTTACCGTAGGATCGTGCGCGGCCGGTATCAAGCTCGCCGCAGTGCAGCGGGTGCGATGCCCTTGGGAGAACGTCGATGGAAATCACCGCGCTCGGCTATATCGGGATCAACTCGTCGCAGCTCGACCAATGGAGCCGGATGGCGACCGGGCTGCTCGGCATGCAGCAGGTCGATCGCGGCGGCAGGATGCGCGCCTTCCGCATGGACGACCGCAAGCAGCGGCTGATCGTCGACGGCAGCAGCGATGCGGGGCTGGCCGTGATGGGCTGGGAGGTGCCGTCGACCGCTGAACTGGATCGGTTGGCGGGCCGGCTGGAAAGCCACGGCGTCAAGGTCGCGCGCGGCTCGCGCGCGCTCGCCGACGAGCGGCATGTCGCCGAGCTGATCGCGTTTGCCGATCCCGCCGACAACCGGCTGGAAGCCTTTTGCCGGCCGGAGCTTGCGAGCGAGCCGTTTAGGCCGGGCCGGCCGATCTCGGGTTTCCGCACCGGAGCGCTTGGCATGGGGCATGTCGTGCTCAACGTCGAGGACGTCGAGCCGCTGTTGCCGTTCTATCGCGACGTGCTCGGCTTTCACGTGTCCGATTTTGGGCTGAAGCCTTACGGGCTTTATTTCTTCCACGTTAATGGCCGCCACCACTCCTTTGCGATGGTCGGCTCGGGACGGAAGGCGATGCATCACTTCATGGTCGAGCTCGGCAGCCTCGATGATGTCGGGCAGGGCTACGACCTCGCGCAAATGGACGAGGGGCGCATCGCCTACACGCTGGGTCGGCACACCAATGACCACATGACCTCGTTCTACGTAAATACGCCGTCCGGCTTCTTCATCGAATACGGCTGGGGCGGACGCGTCATCAATCCCGAGACCTGGCAGCCGCACGAGACCTTTGATGGGCCCTCCCTGTGGGGCCACGAGCGGCTCCATATGCCCGAAGAGCAGCGCAAGCGATTGCGCGACATGCGACTCGATGCGGCCGCGCGCGGCGTGCGCGTCGCCGACCCGCGCGTGCCACCTCTGAATTGCGCATGGCTGGATTCGGTGATCGCACGCGAATGATCTGCGGCAGCACGGCTCAGGCCTCGCCGAGATCGACCTGCGTCAGCAATCCCTGGCGCAGCGCGAGCCGGACCAGCTCGATGTCGGAGCCGACGCCGAGCTTGTCCTTGATCAGGGAATGCAGGTTCGCCACCGTCTTCGGGCTGACATGCAGCGTCTCGGCGATCTCCTCCGTCGTGTTCTCGGCGAGCAGCAGCCGCAGCACTTCGAATTCGCGCGGCGTCAGCACGTCGGCGGCCGAGCTCTCGCCGCTGATGCGGCTGAGCGCGAGCTCGTGGTCGATGTCGGGACTGATGGCGATCTTGCCGGCGAGCACGTCCTTCACCGCGCGCACGAGCGTCTCGGGCGGACTGGTCTTGGTGACGTAGCCCCTTGCACCGGCGCGGATCGCCTGCACGGCAAAGCCGGCATTCTCATGCATGGTGAAGATGAGGATGCGCGCCGCCTTGTCCCACTGCCTGATCCGCCTGACGGCCTCGATGCCGCCGATGCCGGGCATGCTGAGGTCCATGATGACGAGGTCGGGCGCCTCGGATTTGTACAGACGATAGGCCTCCGCACCGTCGGCCGCCTCGGCGACGACGCGCAATCCCGGCTGCTTCTGCAGCACGGAGCGATAGCCCTCGCGGACGACGGAATGGTCGTCGACCAGCAGGATGGTCGCTTCAGTCGCGCTCATGCCGCGTGCTCCAGCGCCTGCCGATCGGCGGCCGCGAGCGGAATGAACACGCGCAGCGCCGAGCCGTCAGGGCCGGTCTCGAAGCTCAGCCGGCCGCAAAGCGCGGCGACGCGCTCGCGCATGCCGAGCAGGCCCATGCCGGATTTGACGGCAGCCTCGTTCGGCCGGCCGTCGTCCTCGACCGCGAGCGCGATCTGGCTTTCGGACATCGTCAGATGCAGACTGACCTTCGTGGCACCGGCGTGCTTGGCCGCATTGGTGAGCGCCTCCTGCACGATGCGATAGAGATTGGCGCTGACGGAGGCGGGCACGCTCTCGAAGGCGCCGTCGAACCGGATATCGAAGCGGGTCTGGCCGCGGCTGCGGCCGTTCCACCCCGACACAAGGCCTTCGAGGCTGGCAACGAGCCCGAGCTCGTCGACATCGGGGGGCCTCAATCGGAATAGTGCGCCGCGCAGCGTCTCCATCATGCCGGTCGCGGTGCGGGCAATGCTGTCGCATTCGCCCAGCAGGCCGGGACAGTCCTGTGCCGCAGTCTGGCGGGCGGACGCGGCCAGCGCCCGGATCGCAGCGAGCGATTGCCCGAACTCGTCGTGCAGCTCACGCGCGAGATGGCGGCGCTCCTCGTCCTGGAGCGCGATCAATTTACGCGTCAACTCGTTGCGTTCTGCAAGCGCGGTGTCGAGGCTTTCTGCGAGGTGGTTGAAGACGTCGCGGATGGCGGAGAGCTCGGCGAGATCGAAGGGCGGCAGCCGCGTCGTGAGGTCACCGGCGGCGATCCGCTCGAGGCCGTTGCCGATCATGCGGGTGGGGCGGAGGGCGCGGGCCAGTGCGGCATAGATCAGCCCGCAGAGCAGCGGCAGTGCGATCGCAAGCGCGATCATCAGACGGCCGGCCTCGTGCCAGGCCTCGGCCGTCTGCACGGCCGGATCGACCGAGACCACGGTCTCGCCGAGCTTGGTGCCGCGCACGATCACCGGCCGCGCCGCCTCGCGGCCGGGGTCGAACAGGCTGCGATAGAAGGCGGCGAAGGCGTGCGGCGGCGGGCTCGCCGGGGCAGGCGCGCCACTGCAGAAGCGCTGCAGCATGTCGCCGCTCGGGCTACGGAAGCCAAGACACAGGCCCGGCGTCATCACATGGGCCGAAACCGGGTCGAGGTTCGGAAAGTCCGAGCGGGGGCTCGCCACCCACTGGATCTTGCCCTGTTGCAGCTCGAGTGTCTTCGCCACGATGGCGGCGATCCCGTCGATGCGCGCATGCGCAGCGCTATCGGCTGAAACAAGGAAATAGGCGGAGATCGCGGCGAAGCAGGCGGCCGATATCGCGGCCACGCGCAGCGTCAGACGGACCTTGAGATCGAACCTCGGGCGATTCCACATCGGCTTGCACCTTGGTGCGAACGGGTTTGTCGCGCCCTCATTAAACGGCAGAACGCCAGCGGCGGGAAGCGTTCCAGCCTTACCGCGGTGCAATGTCGTGAAATTTTCCCGGCCTTCGTCGGGACGGTCACGGCTGCACGGTGTCGGGCGACCCGTCCAGATTTGCGGGGTGCTCCATCCCATGAGGTCCGTCCATGCACCGCTTCCGGCCGATCCTCTCCGCCTTTCTGCTGCTCGTCCTCTCTTATGCGCGGGCCGATGCCGAGGGCGCCATTGGCGTAGCCGTGGACGATTTCAGCTATACCGATACGTCGGCCGAGCCGACCAACCAGACTGCCGCCCACGAGCGGCGGCTAGTGGCGTTCATGGCCGCGCTCAGACGAGATATCAGCGAGGGTGGGCGTTATCGGCTGGTGCCGTCCGCCCAGAACGGAGCGGCGTTCAAGGTGATCGGCGGTATCCAGAAGACGAGCACGCTGGTGCAGTGGGCGAAGGTCGCCGTGATCGACGTTGGCGCCAAGAAGCTCGTGATGGACAAGCTCTACAGCTTCCGCGGCGACAATGATGAATCATGGAGGCGCGCCGAGGTCTTCGTGTCCCGCGAGGTCATCGCGGCGCTGGGCATGCCTGCGCCGGCCGCGCTTGCAGTGTTCGATTTCGAGCTCGAGGACATGACCGCCGCCTCAGCGGGCGCGTCAGCCGGTTCAGACGCCTCGCACCTGGCCGAGGTCACCGGCGGTGTGCGCGAGGCGCTCGGCCAATCCGGCCGCTACCGGATCGTCGATATCGGCGGAGAGGCGGGGAAGGCGGGCGCTTTGCGCGATTGCGGCGGGTGCGAGGCCTCCATTGCGCAGAAGCTCGGTGCGGATCAGTCACTGATCGGCGTGGTGCGCCGCGTCAGCCGCACCGAATACACGCTCGGCTTCCAGCTTCGCGATGCCAGGACCGGCGCGGTGCTGGCGCGCGGCGACAGCGGCCTGCGCATGGGCGCGGACTATTCCTGGAAGCGCGGGGCGGTGCGGCTGGTGAGCGAACGGCTGATCGATAGCCAGTAGCGCCTATCGTGTGCGGTGCTTGCATTACCTCTCCCTACGGGAGAGGTAAACCGCCGTCGTCGCACTTCAGAACGTCAGCTGCACCTTCATCGATTGCGAGCGGTCGCTGGCGAGCTCGAACGCGGCGACCGCGTTCTCGAACGGCATGGTCGCCGTGATCAGCGGCTTGACGTCGATCAGCCCTTCGCCCATCAGGCGCACCGCCAGCTCGAACTCGGGATCGAAACGGAAGGTGCCGCGGAGCTGCAGTTCCTTGGCGACGATGGAGTTGATCGGCAGCGTCATCTCGCCGCCGAGACCGAGCTGCACCAGCGTCGATCCGGGCCTGAGCACGTCGAGCGCGGTGCGGAGCGCTGCCTGGTTGCCGGAGGCCTCGAACAGCGTGTCGAACACGCCCTTGCCGGCGCGCCAGGGATCGAGTGCGGCGGCGTTGGTCGCGACGTTGATGGCGTGGGTCGCACCGAGTCTTCTCGCGACGGCAAGCGGCGCGTCGGCGACGTCAGTCACCACGATCTCGGATGCGCCGCCGAAACGCGACACCAAAATCATCAGCGCGCCGATCGGACCGCAGCCAGTGATCAGCACGCGCCTGCCCAGCAGGGGACCGGCCTGCCTGCCGGCGTGCAGGCACACCGCAAGCGGTTCGGCGACCGCGGCTTCCGCCAGCGAGAGCTTGTCCGCGATCGGCACGGCCTGCGCCGCATCGACCGTGATGAATTCGCGAAAGCCGCCCTGCACATGGGGAAAGCGCATCGCGCTGCCGAGGAAGCGCATGTCGAGGCACTGGTTGCGCATGCCTTCCTGGCAATGCAGGCACGCCCCGCAAGGCCTGCTCGGATTGACCGCGACGCGGGTGCCAGCCTTCACAGCGCTGACGCCGTCACCAACCGCGGCGACAACGCCCGCGATCTCATGCCCCAGCGCCATCGGCTCTCGGATGCGCACGACGCCGAAACCGCCATGATGGTAGTAGTGCAGGTCAGAGCCGCAGATGCCGCCATTGGCGATCTTGACGCGGACCTCGCCGGGGCCGGGCGTCGGATCGGGGTAGTTGTCGATCCGCAGGTCCTTCGGGGCATGGATGACGACGGCGCGCATGGCTTGCTCCTTGTTCGCGGTCACATCGCGGCGATCATGCCGCCATCGACATAAATGATCTGGCCGTTGACGTAGGTGGAAGCGTCGGACGCCAGGAAGATCGCGGCGCCCACCAGTTCGTCCGGCTTGCCCCAGCGCTTGGAGGGAATGCGGCCCATCAGCCAATTGTTGAAATCGGTATTGTTGACCAGCGCCTCGTTCATGTCGGTCAGCATGTAGCCGGGGCCGATCGCATTGGCCTGGATGCCGTGCTGGGCCCATTCCACCGCCATCGAGCGGGTCAGGTTCTTGATGCCGCCCTTGGCCGCGGTGTAGGGCGCGATGGTGGGGCGCGCGAGCTCGCTGCCGAGCGAGCCGATATTGATGATCTTGCCGCGCTTGCGCGGGATCATGCGCTTGGCCGCCTCGCGGCCGATCACGAAGGCGCTGGTGAGATTGGTCTCGATCACCTTGCGCCATTCGTCGGTGCTGAACTCGACGAGCGGCTTGCGGTGCTGGATGCCGGCATTGTTGACGACGATGTCGACCATGATGCCCTTCTTGTCGAAGTCGTTGAAGGCCGCGACGATCGCCGGCTCGTCGGTGACGTTGAAGGCGGCGCCCTCGGCCTGATGTCCGGCGGCACGGAACTCGGCGACGGCCTGCTCGACACGCTTGGCATCGACGCCGTTGACGATGATCCTGGCGCCGGCCCTGGCCATGCCCTCGGCAATGGCACGGCCGAGGCCGCGGGAGGAGCCGGTCACGAGCGCGGTGCGGCCGGAAAGGTCGAAGAGGGAAGTGCTCATCTCGAGGAATCCTTAGACGTTGGAGCGGCGCACGATGAGATCGGAGCGCTCGAATACGGCGGGCAGGAGGTCGGCGCCGAGACCCGGTCCTTCCATCGGATAGACGTAACCGTCCTTGATCACAGGCATCGTGGTGACGAGCTCATTGTACCAGCCCTTGTAGAAGGCGCGCACCGATTCCTGGATCAAGGTGTTGGGCTGGCTGAAAGACATGTGGATGGCGGCGATGAAGCCGATCGGGCCAATACAGTCATGAGGAGCAAAAGGCCGGTGATAGGTCTCGGCCATCGCCGCGATCTTGCGGCCCTCGGTGAGGCCGCCGGTCCAGCACAGATCAGCCATCACCACATGCATGGCGTCGCGGTCGAGCATGTCCTTGTAGGGGAAGCGCGAGCCCAGCGTCTCGCTGGCGCAGACCCAGACGTCGGTCGAGCGGGCATATTCGGCCAGCGCCTGCGGCGAGTTCATCCGGATCGGGTCTTCGTACCAGGTCGGCTTGTACGGCTCGAGCGCGCGCGCGATCTGCTTGGCGGTCGGCAGATTCCACAGCGAGTGGAGCTCGACCATGATCTCCATCTTGTCGCCGACCGCTTTGCGGATCTTCTCGAACGGCTCGATCGCCTGCTTCATCTGCGCTGCGGTGATGTAGAGGCCCTTGTTTTCCTGTGCCGCCGGATCGAACGGCCAGATCTTCATCGCGGAGATGCCGCTTTCCAGGAGGCTTTCGGCCAGCGCATCGGCACGATTCATGAAGCCGTCGAGATCCTCATAAGGTCCCTTGGAAGCACCGAGATTCCAGTTCGCAACCGGGCTGATATTGGTGGAGCGGACATATTGCGTGCCGGCGCAGGTGTTGTAGATGCGCTGCTTGTCGCGGCAGAGGCCGCCGAGCATCTGGTGAACCGGCTGATTGCAGACCTTGCCGAACAAATCCCACAGCGCGATGTCGATGGCGGAGGCCGCGCGATACTCGACGCCGGTGGAGGACTGCGCCATCGGCAGGTTCAGCATGTCGCGATGGATCGCTTCGATGTGCAGCGGATTGCGGCCGAGCAGGCGGCCGGCAAAGGTGTCGTGGATCTGCGCCTCGACCGCGCCGGCGCCGTAGAATGTTTCGCCGAGCCCGATCACACCCGTGTCGGTGTGGATGCGGACCCAGATGACGTTGGAGAATTCCTCGGTGCGCAGGGTCTCGATCGACGTGATCTTCACGGCAACAGTCCTCCCGTCGGGGGCATAGCCCGCCCGTTTATTGTCATTTCCGCGCGGCCAATCGCGGCGCGCCCGGCCGCAGTCTTTACGCCCGCTTGTAATATATCACAACATGTTTTAGGACGTCACCAACAAGGCGCCACCTGCCAAGGCGCACCTGCACGAGAACGCGGGTTTACGGGAGGACGACATGGCACGGCGCAAGCGCGCGCTCGAGGTGGTGAGAAACGAGGATGACGGCGGAGGCAGGCCCTCCCGGAGCAACCGTCTCAACTTTTTCGAGTTGGCCTATCAGAGGATCGAAGAGCTCCTGGTGCATTGCGAGCTCAAGCCCGGCCAGTTCCTGACGATGCTGGAATTGCAGCAGATCACGGGCTTCGGCCGCACGCCGGTGCATCACGCCGTCAATCGTCTCTCGGCCGACACTCTCATCATCATCCGGCCTCGTCATGGCCTGCACATCGCCCCGATCGACCTGGCGCGCGAGCGCATGCTGCTGGCGTTACGCCGCGACATGGAGCGCTTCGTGATCCGCCTTGCGGCCGATCGCGCCAGCCTGTCGCATCGCAATCAGGCGCTGCACATCGAGCGCCTGTTGCGCGAGCGCCGCGCCAGCCTGACCCTCGACGAATTCAACAGCCTCGACCGTCGGATCGATGCGTTGGTGCTGGAGGCCGCGGGCGAGCCGTTCCTGGTGCATACGCTGCGGCCGCTGCACACGCTGTATCGCCGCATCGGCTACATCCACCATCGCTTCATGCCGGGGCAGGCCGATCTATCGGGCACGATCGATCATCATCTCGCCATTCTCGCAGCCGTCGCCAACCGCCGCGTCGAGGACGCGGTGAAGGCGAGCGATGCCCTGATCGACTACATGGGCGAGATGTTCACGGGCATGGAAGCGGGGATCGATCCGCGCCTGCTCGATTGCAGCATCGAGCCGCTGCTCGGCGCGTAGAGAGTTCTGAAGAAAGGAAGAAGAATGGCAACGATGGCGATGGCAAAACCGACCGCGAGCGAAGCCGCGGTCCGCTACCTCATCACGAACTACAGTCCCAAGGGCAACAAGGTCGGCTGGCTGATGATGGCCTCGATCCTGGTCGAGGCCTGGGACCTCTATTCGATCGCCTTCGTGCTGATCTTCATCAAGGAGCAGTACAATCCCGATCCGCTGATGCTCGGCCTTGCCGCGGCCGGCACGCAAGGCGGCGCCCTGATCGGTGCGCTGCTCGGCGGTTGGCTGTCCGACAAGATCGGCCGCCGCGTGATGTTCCTGGTGACGATGGTGATGTTCATCGTGCTGGCGCTGGCGCAGGCCTTCGTGCCGAACGTTGCTTGGCTGGTGGTCATCCGCTTCCTGCTCGGCATTCCCTTGGGCTCGGACATCTCGACCGGATACACCTACATCATGGAATCCATGGCCAAGGGCGAGCGCGAGGTCATGGGCAACCGCTGGCAGTTCATGTTTGCGGTCGGCGAGGTCCTGACCATCGGCGTCATCGTGATCTTCCTCCTGGTCGACATGAACCACGAGATGCTGTGGCGCGTCACGCTCGGCCTCGGCGCGGTGCCGGCGCTGATCATCCTCATCATGCGCCATGACGTGCCGGAGACGGCGGTCTGGCTGGTGCAGAAGGGCCGCTATCGCGAGGCCAAGCAGGTCGCGCGCGAGATGTTCAACGACAATCTCGACATGCTGCCGGACCAAGATGTTGTGGTGCCGAAGGTCTCGACTGGCGCCTTCCTCGCCGACCTCAAGAAGGATCCGATCCGCTGGCGCGCGACGGTCTACGGCTGGATCGCCTGCTTCATGCAAGCAAGCGAGTTTTCGACCTTCGCGTTCTACCTGCCGGTGCTGTTCGCGATGGTCGGCGTTTCGTCAATTCTCGGCAACAATCTGGTGACGATGGCGCTATTTGCCTTCGCGGCGCTGTCGGGCTGGGTCGGACCCTTGCTGACGCCGAAGATCGGCCATCGCGGCATCTCGATCGCCGGTTTCTCGATCGTGCTGGTATCGCTGCTCGTCGCGGCCTTCGCGCTCTACACCGACAACAAGATGCTGCTGCCGTTCGCGGCCGCCGCGATGCTGTGGGGCCATTACTGGGACGCCTCGAACTGCATGACGATCCCGACCATGGTCGCCAAGCCGAAATATCGCGGCACCGCCAGCGGCTTCGCCTACATGTTCGTGAAGCTGCCGTCATTCCTGGCGATCTTCCTGTTCCCGTCGCTGTTCGCGGCGATCGGGCAGGCCAACGCCACGCTGTTCGTCGCAGTCTTCCCGCTGATCGGATTGCTCGCCGCGATCTTCATTCTGCCGGAAGTCTACGGCTACGAGAACGACTAGGAGAGAATGCTACCCGATCGCGGCCGCCAAGGCCGCGATCAGAGCAGGCGGCGTCACCAGCAGACCGAGCTTGAGGAAAGGCCAGGCGCCGACCTCGATCTTCTCGCGCCGGAGCGCGACCAGCCAAAGGATGGTGGCGAGCGAGCCGGTCACCGACAGATTGGGGCCGAGATCGACGCCGATCAGGATGGCGCTGACGACGGATGCGGGCAGGTGATCGCTGGCGGCCACCGAGCCGGCGACGAGGCCGACCGGCAGATTGTTGGCGACGTTGTCGGCCAGCGCGGTGGCAATGCCGACGCTCCAGGCAGCCTCCGTCGCGGACTGCGCCACAGCTTGGTGCAGCAGCGCGCTCAGCTGGGCGATCACGCCGGTTTTCACCAGCGCTTCCACCATGACGAAGAGCCCGCCGACCAGCGGCAGCACGCTCCAGGAGACACCGTGCAGCAAGGGCAAAGGCGATTGCCGGCTGATCAGCAGCACGATCGCTGCCGTCGCCACGCCGCAGATGAAGGTCGGCAGCCCCAATTGCAGGTCGAGGGCCGAGGCCCAGATCAGCACGATACCGATGGCGCCGATGCCGTAGGCCGTCAACAGGCCGCCGCGGCTGAGTTTGGGATGAGGCACCCGCGTCTCGATGGTCTCGTCCCTCAGCTCGCGACGCAGGGCAAGGCGTAGTGCGACGTAGGTGAGAACAATCGAGGCGAGCGACGGCAGAGCGAACTGCCGCAGCCAGGTCCCCAGATGCGGCATGTTCTTGCCGAACACGACGAGGTTGGCCGGATTGGAGATCGGCAGCACGAAGCTTGCGGCATTGGCAATGAAGGCACAGACGAAGAGGTAGGGGAGTGGCTTGGCGCCGGCCGCGCGCGTCGCGGCATAGACGGCGGGCGTCAACACGATCGCGGTTGCGTCGTTCGAGAGCAGCACCGTCACGAATGTCCCGACCAGATAGATCAACAAGAACAGCCGCTGCGGCGAGCCGCGCGCATGCCCGACCGCGAACGCGGCAAGATAATCGAACAGGCCTTCGAGCCGCGCCAGCTCGGCGATCAGCATCATGCCGATCAGAAAGAGATAAACGTCGAGGCCCTTCTCGATGCCGACGAGCGCGTCATGCCAGGGCAGGAAGCCAAGCACCACCAGCACGGCGGCGCCGATGACGGCCCAGATCGCCTCGGGCATGCGAAACGGGCGGATGATGACGCCTGCGGTCGCGGCTACGATGATGCTCCAGGCCCAGATGGCGTCAGATGGCACGTTCAGTCCTCAATGCGGAACGGGATCATTCGGCAGCGATAGCCGATGCTGGAGCCGCTGTCTTCTCCCTGCGGCCGCAAGGTGCCATGCCGCGTCTCGGGCAAGGCGAGGACACAGATGAGGGCGCCGATCGCCGAGACCGTGCCGAGCGCAATGAAGGCCGCATCGTAGCCCGCACCGACCACGACGAAGCCGGCGAGCGTTGTCGAGAGCGCAGCTCCAATGCTCTGGGCGGTGATGACCGCGCCCTGCGCCACGTTGAAGCGGCCGGTGTTGCGCATGAGGTCGGCCACGATGACGGGGAAGATCGCGCCGAAGATACCGGCGCCGATGCCGTCGAGAAGCTGCACGCCGACGAGCCAGAACGGATTGTCAGAGAGCGTGTAAAGCGCCCCCCGAACAGGCAGGATCAGCAATGCGGCGAGGAAGAAGCGCTTGTGCCCCCAATTGTCGGCCCTGGCGCCGACCAACATCGCGAACGGCACCATCACAATTTGCGCCGCGACGATGCAGGCCGACATCAGGCTGGTGCCGATGTTCTTGTCCTGAAGAGCGAGCTTTTGCCCAACCAGCGGCAACATGGCGGCGTTGGAGAGGTGAAACAGAACCACACAGATCGCGAAGACGAGAAGGGGGCGACAGGTCAGGAGCACGCCGAGACCTGATGGCTGTTCGCGCTCGCTGCCCGCAACCGCATCGTGCAGCCCGCGGGCCAGGTCGTGGTCGATGGCGCCTTCAGGGATCGCAAGGATGCTGACGAGGCTCGCGGTCGCCATGGCGCCGAGCAGGTAGAAGACGACGTTCGGGCCGAAATGGTAGGCCCCGATACCCGCGATCGCCGCCGCCACGGCATTGCCCGCATGATTGAACGTCTCGTTGCGTCCGATCCGCGCGGTGAAGGCGTGGTGGCCGACTGTACCGAGCGACACGGCGGCGAGGGCCGGCGGGAAAATCACGCTGGCCGCATGCGCTATACTTTGCGAGAGGGCGACCGGCACAAAGCATGGAAAGAGTGGCAGCATCAGTGAGGCGACCGTCACCAGAATGGATGCGACGGCCATCACCGGACGCTTGGCCTTGGTTGAATCGATCAGCGCCCCCGCCGGCGTCTGCGCGAGGATGCCGGCGAGCGCGGCGACCGACATCACCATACCGATGCGGGCCTCGTCCCACCGCTGCTCCGTGAGGAGATAGACGGCAAGATAGGGACCGAGACCATCGCGGACGTCGGCGAGGAAGAAGTTGGCCGCATCCAGCGCGCGGCTGGCGCGTCTGCGATCTGCATGTGTGGACACGACAGCCTCCAGTCAAATGCGGCACGTTTCGTCCTCGCCGCGAGCGCCCTGCTCAGACCGCACGGGCCTCGGCGTCGGGTTTGGGCTTGTCTTTGGGTTTCGGCTTCTTGACAGGCTTCAGCGCATGCAGGCCTGGTCCGATCTCCAGCACCTCGATCACCCGGCCATGTCGGGTCTCTGCTCCATCACCGCGCGCGGCGACTTTTGCACCCGGCGCGAGCAGCGGTGCGGCGCTCTCGGCTTCCTTGGGCCCGATGCGGAGAACGACGCCGTCGGAAAGCAGTGCGCCGCGAAGCTCGCCCTTCGGGCCGAACAGAGACATCCGTACGCTGCCTTCGGCGGTCATCGGCTGATGCTTGAGCTTTGGACGTTTGCGGTCGGGCTCCGGGCCCTCGTCGATGATCTGTCGTCCACCCGACGACGTGATGGCGACGGCTGCGAGCAGATCGGCCCTGCGCGGCCGCACGCCGCGAACGCGAACGGCGTCGCCGGATGAAAGATGGCGTGTCAGCTCGCTCTCCAGGTGCGGTGGCGCGTGGACCAGGATTGCGGTCCGCCCGTCCGGCTTCATGATGAAGCCATCGACCTCCCCGTGGGGATTAAGGATGAAGCGCTCGAAGATGCCCTCGACCTCGGGCAGGCAGGCGGGATCGATCCAATGCATGGTGCTTTCCTTTCTCGGTTGGTTGAATGGACACGCTAGCTGCGCGGAGGTGGAGGAGGTGGAGGACCAAAGCCGGGCGGAGGCGGTGCGCGCCGGTCGGGTCCATCCGCAGGACCGCGAGGCGGCCGGGCGCCGGCAAGCTCGCTCATCTGCTCCGGCGAGCTTCCGATCGCCCGCACGTCGACCACTCTGCCGAGTGGCGTATCGAGAATAGCGCCGCGCACCGAGACGGGCTGACCCTGCCGCAGCCAGTCCTGCAAACGCTCTGCCTCTGGCGGGGGGAGGCGCAGCACGGTGCCGTCCTCGAGCAGCGCGCCGTTGACTTCGCCGCGCTTGCCGTGCAGCGGCGCGGCGATCCTGCCACTGATCGGCTGGTCCTGACTGCGATCGCGTCGGTCAGGCGGGCCGCTGTCGACGACGCTGCGGCCGGTGGTGACATTGGTGATCGATGCGGCATCGACCAAGGCCACCGCACGAGCCCGCAAGCCGCGAATCGAGACCTGGTCGCCCGGGCGGATCGAGAACACCGTTTGTGCCGTCAGGTGCGGCGGCAGCTTCACCTCGGTGCCATCGGTCAGGATGACGCCATCGACGTCGCCGCGCGGCGTCAGCGTGTATTGCTTGACGGTGCCGCGTGACTCCGGAAGCTGCGAGGAATCCCAGACGGGGCCCGTGCTCTGCGCGTAGGCGGCCGCACTGAGGCCGATCGCCGTGCTGGCGAGCAGTGCACGGAGCCGCCATCGCATGCGTGCTGTCTTCATGGAACAACTCCTTTCGATTTCGCGACGATGTCGCTTGGCCAAGCTTTGGCAAGCGGTGTGCCAGTCGCGAGGTCGTTGATCTCAAAGGAGTTGTCGCGATGACGCCGGGATTATTCGTCGTCTTTGCTGACACGGCCCGTCAGGTTTTCTGACGCCTCGACAGCAATCCCGTAGCGCTGCATCTTGGTGTAGAGGAGCTGGCGGTTGATGCCGAGCCGCCGCGCGGCTTCCGTCCGGTTGCCGCCGCACGCATCCAGCGCGCGCAGAATCATCATCTTCTCGAGCTGCGCGACTGCGGCCGGAAGGTCCGCATCAGGAGGAGAATCTGCCGGCAGCACGCCGGCACGGCTGGTGTCGATGTCGTCGCTCCCGATCACGTCGGAGCGGGTCAGGATGTAGGCCCGCTCGATCACATTGCGAAGCTCGCGGACGTTGCCGGGCCAGCCATGCCGCTGCAACTTCGCGACCGCCGCGGCGGTGAGCTGCTTGTGCCGTCCGCTTGGGACGGCAACGCGAGCAAGGAAGTGCTCGGCCAGAGGAAGGATATCCGCAGCGCGCTCCCGCAGCGGCGGAATCGCAATCGGCACCACGTTGAGCCGGTAGTAGAGGTCCTCGCGAAACTCCTTCGCCGCGACGAGCTTGGCCAGATCGCGATGCGTCGCGGTGACGATGCGCGCGGTGGTGCGCACCGGCTTGCCGCCCACGGGAGTAACGAGTTGCTCCTGGAGGGCGCGCAGGATCTTCGCCTGCATGGCGAGCGGCATGTCGCCGATCTCATCGAGGAACAGGGTGCCGTTGGCGGCATCGCGGAACGCGCCGGTCCTGTCCGCAGTCGCGCCCGTGAAGGAGCCCTTCACATGACCGAACAGTTCGCTCTCGAGCAGGTCCTCGGGAATGGCGGCGCAATTGACCGCGATGAACGGACCATCCTTGCGTTTGCCGTAGGTATGGAGTGCGCGCGCCACCAGCTCCTTGCCGCTGCCCGTCTCGCCGTGAATCAGGACGGTCGCATCGCTGTCGGCCGCAAGCCCGATTGCTTTCTGAACCTGGCGGATCGCCTCGCTTGATCCGATCAGACCGTCACCCGCATCCGGCGCGGGCTCTACGATCGAATGCGAGCGTTTGGGGAGGCGGTTCAGCAAGTCGCTCAGATCGTCTCGTCCGATTGGCTTGCTGAGATGGTCGAAGGCGCCGAGCCTCATGGCCTCGATCGTGTTCGCGGCGCTGGCAAAGGCGGTCAACACCACGACCGGTGGCGCATTATGGGCCGACCGGATCCGGCGCAGCACCTCGATCCCGTCCATGCCGCCTGGCATGCGCAGATCGAGCAGCACGGCGTCGATATCGTCGCCGAGCGCGGCCAGGCCCTCCCGGCCGGACGCCGCCAGGCGAGCGGTATGGCCGAGATCGGTCAACGCTTCGGCCAGACCGTCGCGCAGCGCGGCATCGTCATCGACAATCAGCACGGTCGCCATGGCACCTCGATCTCGAACGTCGCGCCGCGCGGGGTCGCTACGTGCCGTGCTTCGCCGTCATGATTTCGCGCGATCTCGCGCACGATGGCGAGGCCGAGGCCGGTCCCGTCGGCGCGGCCGGTGACAAATGGCTCGAAGAGGCGTTCGCGCAGCTCGTTGGAAATGCCGGTGCCGGTGTCGGCAACCCGCAGGATCAGGCGGCCATCCCGACGACGGGCTTCGACCGCCACGGAGCCGCCGGGTGGACAATTCTGGATGGCGTTTAGAATGAGATTGTCCAACGCGCGCTGCATCTGGAAGGGGTCGAACCTCGGCAACTCCGAGCATGCGCCCTCGGTTCCCGCAGTCAGGATCAGGTCCTTGGCGGCCGCGAGCTCGCGATGGGCGTCCACGGCGTTGTCGATGAAAGATGCGAGATCCACCTCCGCAAGTTTCGGTTCGTGCGCCTGGGTCATATCCAGCAGATCCCGCAACAGGATGTCGAGCCGGTCAACCTGTTGCAGGATGGTCCCGAGAGCCGCGTTGCTGCGTGAGCCGTCGGCAACGGCGAGCGCGTTCTCCGCCTTCAGGCGCATTGCGGCGATCGGATTGCGAATCTCATGTGCAAGGCCGGCCGACAGGCGGCCGAGCGCGGCAAGCCGCTCCGCGCTTGCGGCGCGCCGGCGCTCGAGCGAGAGACGCTCACCAGTCGCGTTCAGTGCATCCACAAGCCGATCGAGCTCGGGCGTGCCTGTGCGCGCAAGCTTCGGCAGATCGACGACACCATCCCGCCGGTCGTCAAGGGCGCGCTCGATCAGCGCGATGTTGCGCGACCAAGTGTAGAGCAGCCGGGCGAGCCAGACGGCCGATCCGAAGATCGTCAGTGCCAGAACGACGAGTCCGGCCAGCAATTGATTATAAGCAGGTCCCTGGGCGGTAAAGACGCGCGTCATGGTCCAGCCGGTGACCCCTTGCAGCGGCCCGCGCAACGGGCACGCATGCACGATGAGGACCTGCGATCGGCCGGCTTGCCGGATCGATGCAGGGTGTCCGGAACGCAATGCCTCGGCGTTGACCTGACCAATGGTGTTTTGCTCGGCCGACGGCAGGTCGGTTTTCGGGCCGGTTCCCTCATAGGTCGGAAATGCATAGCCCAGCGAGCCGACGTTCGCTTGCCAGATGCCGCCTTCTATGCCGGCCGCGCCGGCGAGAGCGGTCCGGGTCACGGCGGTCAGTTCGCTCTTGAGTCGATCGTCGATCGGCCCGCCGCTCCAACCCGCGACGAAGAATTGATAGCGGTCGGCGAGATCGCGGCACGCCCGGGCAACCAGCTCCTCGGACCGTGCGAGGCGTGCATTGGCGGTCTGCTGGAACGATTCGAACAGCAGATAGCCGGTCGCAATGCCGGAGACGACCAGCATGATCCACAGAGCCAGCAGTCGGATTCGAAGAGAGCCCATCGCTGCATCCTGGGACCTATCCGCCCGATCAGTACCTCAAAATTTGACTGCCAACAGCACCGCGCCGGCGCCGATCATGGCGATGCCGGCCCAGCCCTGCGCCGTCGGCCGCTCACCGAGAAAGGCGAAGGCGAACAGGGCGACCAGCACGACGCTGAGCTTGTCGATCGGCGCCACCAGCGTTGCAGGCCCAAGCTTGAGCGCGCGGAAGTAACACAGCCATGAGGCGCCGGTTGCCAGTCCTGACAATACCAGGAATACCCAGGTCTTCGGCGAGACTGCCGAGGGCACGACGAATTGTCCGGTGAAGAACAGCAGCACCGAGAAGGCGAGCAGCACCACGATGGTGCGGATGAAGGTGGCGAGATCCGGGTTGATGTTCTCGACGCCGACCTTGGCGAAGATCGCAGTCAGCGCCGCAAAGCAGGCGGACAGCAGCGCCCAGGTCTGCCAGGCGGAGAGGAGGGCAGGTTTCATGTTATCGATATCCATTGCTTCAGGACGGCGCGCCCGCGCCGTCATTGCGAGCGTAGCGAAGCAATCCAGGGTCTCGCCGCGGAGGCAGTCTGGATTTGCTTCGCTGCGCTCGCAATGACGGAGTTTGTGGCCGGAGTCGTGCGCTATCACATTCACCGCGCCACCGACAACTTCTCCGTGATCGCCTTGCGCAGGATGCGTGATAGCGATTCCACGGAATACGGCTTCTGGATCAGCTCGAAGCCGCGATGGGCGCTTTCGGCGAGCACGTTGCTGTAGCCGCTGGTGAGCACCACGGGCAGGCCCGGATAGCGCTCGCGGATGATTGCGGCGAGCTCGACGCCGTTCATGCCGGGCATGATGACGTCGGAGAACACGAGGTCGACGGCGAATTCGTCCTCATTGAGGATCGCGAGCGCCGCATTGGCGTTGGCGACGCGGCGGACGACATAGCCGAGATCTTCCAGAAGCTCTGTCGAGAACTGGCCGACATCGTCATTGTCCTCGACCACGAGCACGCGGTAGCCGCGCCCGGTGGTCGCAGCCTCGCTGGTCAGTGCCGCCGCTTCCTTGTCGGTGGCGGGGCTTTGTGCCTGCGGCAGATAGATGGTGAAGGTCGCGCCTCGACCTGGCATGCTCGTCACCGCGATGTCGCCTTCGGACTGCTTTGCGAAGCCGAAGGCCTGGCTGAGACCGAGGCCGGTGCCCTTGCCGACCTCCTTGGTGGTGAAGAACGGTTCGAAGATCAGGTCGAGATGTTCCGGCGCGATGCCGCTGCCGGTGTCGGTGACCGAAATGGCGACGTAGTCGCCGCCGCGCGCCGCTTGTGCACGCAGGCTCGGAATCCCCCGGACCTTGCGCACGGCGATGCTGAGGCGGCCTTCGCCATTCATGGCGTCGCGGGCGTTAATGGCGAGATTGATCAGCGCGGCCTCGAACTGGGCGATGTCGGCGACCGTGAAACAGTCGGCATCCTGAACCTCCACCGCAATCTCGATGCTTCCGCCGACCAGCGGCCGGACCAGCTGCGCCACACCCTCGACCTGGCTGCCGACGTTGAAGATCTGCGGCTTCAGCGGCTGCCGCCGCGCGAAGGCCAGGAGCTGCGCGGTCAGCTTGGAGGCGCGCTCGACCGTCTCGGAGATGGCATCGACATAGCGGCGGCGGCGCTCTTCCGGCAGCTCGCGGCGGCGCAGGAAATCCGTCGCCGAGCGGATGATGGTGAGCAGGTTGTTGAAGTCGTGCGCGACGCCGCCGGTGAGCTGGCCGATCGCCTCCATCTTCTGCGACTGACGCAACGCTTCCTCGCCGAGGCGACGCTCGGTGATGTCGACGGCCTCCGGCACCGCACCGGTGATGTTGCCGTGGCGGTCGAGCACGGGGCGCATGCCGAAATCGAAATCGCGCTCGCCGATCGGCAGCCGCAGGCGCATCTCCAGGCGGACCGCTTCGCCCTTGAGTACGGTGTGGAAAGCCTCGCGCACCAGCGTGCTCATGCCCTTCGTCGCGCTGAACCAGGGCGTATCCCAAAATGGTTTTCCAATCACGTCCGCGGAATTCGCCTTGATGCCGTCGAGTGCCGTCTTGTTGGCGTAAAGCAGTTCGCCCCTGAGATTGACCAGGCCCTGATACTGATTGCTGGTCTCCAGGATCGCGCGCAGCCGCGCCTGGTTGGCTTCGAGCTCGGCGGTGCGCTGGGCGATGCGCTGTTCCAGCGTCTCGTTGAGCTGCCTGAGCTCGATCTCGGCCTGCTTGGCGACGGTGATGTCGTGAGCGACGCCAATGAAGCCGATATGCTTGCCGGTGGGGTCCCAGCGCGGCTGCGATTCCGATCGAAGCCAGCGCCATTCGCCGCTGGCGTTCTTGTAGCGCGCTTCCAGCACGAACGGCTTCAGCGAGGCCTCACCCTGGACGGATTGCTGCAGCACGTGCGGCAGGTCGTCGGGATGCAGCACCTTGCGCCAGTCGAAATCGATGGCTTGATCGTAGGGCAGGCCGAGGAAATCGACATAGGCCTGGTTGGCGAAGGACCGCTTGCGGTCGAGCTTGGTCACCCAGATCGGCACCGGCGCGCTGTCGGCGATCAGCCGGAATCGCTCCTCGCTTTCGCGCAGCGTCTCGCGCGCCAGCGCTTGGTCGGTGATGTCGATGTGGGCGCCGACGAGGCGGATGGCGCGGCCGTCCTTGTCGCGCTCGATCTTGGCGACGACGCGGATCCAGCGGGTCTCGCCGTCGCTGGGGCGGATGATGCGGTATTCGGCGGTGTAATCCTCGCTGGTCCCGGAAAGCGCCTCGAAGAAGTGCTTCACCGCCGCGTCGCGGTCATCAGGATGGATGCGGTTGACCCAGTCCTCGTGCGTCTCGTCCGCGGCCTCTGGGGGCAGGCCATGGATCATCAGATATTCGGGCGAACGGCGGTTCTTGAATCCTTCGCGGAAGTCGACCTCGACGCCGCCCACCTTGCCGATGCGCTGGATGAGCGCGAGCTCGGCCTCGCGCTCCTGCAGCGCGCGATAGGCGTTGTCGCGCTCGCGCGCGACGTCTTCGAGGTGCTGGCGCAGCCTTTCGGCAGCAATGGTTTCGGGCAAGGGATCGTTCAAGGCGTCGGCCGTTGTCATGCGGGTGCGCACGTGCCGGACCGATATTCACACAGACGGAGCGTGATGGCCATCGCTCAGACGGAAATATGCAGGGACGGGCGCGGGTTACGACGGGTATGAACGAACGCCTCCGCCGGCTATTTTGTTCCTGAGATTGGAACGGCGCGCCCCCTGCGCGCGTATCTGCGAGGCGCGCCAACTCTCGTCCACGAGGCTCCCTTTCCGAAAGGCCAAAATCTTGAAGCTCTTTGTCTGCCAGGCTTGCGGCAATGTCCTCTATTTCGAGAACCGCGCTTGCGAACGCTGTGGCCATCGGGTCGCCTTCCTGCCGGAGAAGGAGACGATGTCGGCGATCGAACTCGACGGAGACGCCTGGAGGACACTGGCCGACAAAGGCGAAGGCCGGATGCTGTGCCGGAATGCCGAGTACGACGCCTGCAACTGGCTGACAGACCCAGGCGATACCATCGGCTATTGCCGCGCCTGCCGCCACAATGGGACCGTGCCGAACCTCTCGGATCCGGCGCAACTCGCCGGATGGCGCGAGCTGGAGGTGGCCAAGCACCGTCTATTCTATTCCCTGATCCGCTGGAAGCTGCCGCTCCAGACCCGGCAGGACAATCCCGAGCATGGGCTGATCTTCAACTTCCTCGCCGACGATCCACACAGCGGCGAAAAGGTCATGACCGGCCATGACAACGGCCTGATCACGATCGCGCTGACCGAGGCTGACGACATCGAGCGCGAGCGACGCCGGCTCGAGATGGGCGAGCCCTACCGGACACTGCTCGGGCATTTCCGCCACGAGGTCGGCCACTATTTCTGGGACGTGCTGGTGCGCGATGGCGGCAAGCTCGACCAGTGCCGCGCCGTGTTCGGCGACGATGCGGCCGATTACGGCCAGGCCCTGCAGCGTCACTATGCCGAAGGCCCGCCCCCGGACTGGCAGCAGAGCTACGTCTCGGCCTACGCCACGACGCATCCCTGGGAGGATTTCGCCGAGACCTGGGCGCACTACCTCCACATCGTCGACACCCTGGAAATGGCCGCCGAGTTCGGCATGGAGGTGCGCCCCAAGGTCGACCGCGACGGGGAGTTGACGGCGCGCATCCGCTTCAACCCTTACGAGGCGAGGGACGTCGAGGCGCTGGTCGGCGCATGGCTGCCCTTCACCTTCGCCATGAACAGCGTCAACCGCGCCATGGGCCTGCGCGACCTCTATCCCTTCATCCTGTCGCCCGCGGTGGTCGCCAAGCTCGGCTTCGTTCATGGCCTGGTCCGGGATGCGGCCAAGGCGGGCAAGCCTCGGGAAGCTGCACGGCGTCCCTAGGGCTCGCCGCGCCCATTTCGGTCTTGCGCTGGCACGCCAGAAGCCCCGGATTTAGACCGTTGCCTCCGGCCGATTTTGATGTACCACGGGAGCCACACGGCCCGTCCCATAGGTCCCAACGGCCAGGGAAGGGTCCCGCCCAAGGTCGAGACTCAAGGAAAGCATGTTCAAGCGCATTCTGATCGCCAATCGCGGCGAAATCGCCTGCCGGGTCATCAAGACTGCCCGCAAGATGGGAATTCAGACGGTTGCGGTCTATTCCGAGGCCGACCGCGATGCCCTCCATGTCGAGATGGCCGACGAGGCCGTGCTGATCGGCCCTGCCGCCGCCGCCGAGAGCTATCTGGTGATCGAGAAGATCGTGGACGCCTGCCGCAAGACGGGGGCCGAGGCCGTGCATCCCGGCTACGGTTTCCTGTCCGAGCGCGAGGCGTTTCCGCGCGCGCTGGAAGCGGCCGGCGTCGTCTTCATCGGCCCGAACCCGGGCGCCATCGCCGCGATGGGCGACAAGATCGAATCCAAGAAGGCCGCCGCCAAGGCCAAGGTCTCGACCGTGCCCGGCTATCTCGGCGTCATCGAGGATGACAAGCACGCGGTTCGCATCGCCGACGAGATCGGCTATCCCGTGATGATCAAGGCGTCCGCCGGCGGCGGCGGCAAGGGCATGCGCATTGCGCATTCGAAGGCGGAGGTCGCCGAGGGTTTCAACCTCGCCAAGGCCGAGGCCAAGGCGTCGTTCGGCGACGACCGCGTCTTCGTCGAAAAATTCATCGTCGATCCCCGCCACATCGAGATCCAGGTGCTGGGCGACAAGCACGGCAACGTGATCCATCTCGGCGAGCGCGAATGCTCGATCCAGCGCCGCAACCAGAAGGTCATCGAGGAGGCGCCATCGCCGCTGCTCGACGAGGAGACCCGCCGCAAGATGGGTGAGCAAGCGGTCGCACTGGCGAAGGCCGTGAACTACGACTCCGCCGGCACCGTCGAGTTCGTCGCCGGGCAAGACAAGAGCTTCTATTTCCTGGAGATGAACACGCGACTCCAGGTCGAGCATCCCGTCACCGAGCTCGTCACCGGCATCGATCTCGTCGAGCAGATGATCCGCGTCGCCGCCGGCGAGAAGCTCGCCATCGCGCAGAAGGACGTCACGCTCACCGGCTGGGCGGTGGAATCGCGCCTCTATGCCGAGGATCCGTTCCGCAGCTTCCTGCCTTCGATCGGGCGGCTCGTGAAATATCGCCCGCCGGCGGAAGCCAGCAAGGACGGCATCACCATCCGCAACGATACCGGCGTGCAGGAGGGCGGCGAGATCTCGATCCATTACGATCCGATGATCGCAAAGCTCGTCACGCATGCGCCGTCGCGCGCGGCCGCGATCGAGGCGCAGTCGACCGCTCTGGATTCGTTCTATGTCGACGGCATCAGGCACAACATCCCGTTCCTGTCGGCGCTGATGCATCATCCGCGCTGGCGCGAGGGACGGCTCTCGACCGGCTTCATCGCCGAGGAGTTCCCCAAGGGGTTTGCGGTGCGCGTGCCCGAAGGCGAGGTCGCGCGGCGGATCGCCGCGGTCGGCGCCGCCATCGATCACGTGCTGGGGGAGCGCAAGCGGCAGATCTCGGGCCAAATGGGTGGGCGCGTCGTGCAGCGCGAGCGGCGTCGCGCGGTCTGGCTCGATCGCCAGGAGATCCTGCTCGAGGTGGCGCGCGAGGGCGAGGCGATCGCGATCCGCTTCATCGATCCCGACGGCAAGGCCGGCAACGCGCATCTGTTGCACTCGCCATGGAAGCCGGGCGATCCGGTCTGGCAGGGCACCATCGACGGTCAGTTCGTCGCCGTGCAGGCGCGGCCGATCGCCAACGGCATCCGCCTCGCACATCAGGGTGTCGAGGTGCCGGTCTATGTCTGGACCGAGGCTGAGGCGGCCTCCGCGCGGCTGATGCCGGTGACGACGGCCTCCGACACCGGCAAGAAGCTGCTCTGCCCGATGCCCGGCCTCGTGGTCTCGATCGCGGTCAGCGAAGGGCAGGAGGTCAAGGCCGGCGAGACGCTGGCGGTGGTCGAGGCCATGAAGATGCAGAACGTGCTGCGCGCCGAGCAGGACGGCACCGTGAAGAAGATCCACGCCGGCGCCGGCGCGACGCTCGCGGTGGACGCGCTGATCTTGGAGTTTGCGTAATCGCTTCAGGCACAACAGGAGACCCTCACCCTGAGGAGCCGCGCCTGCGCGGCGTCTCGAGGGCGAGGCCAACAGCCGGGCCTTCATCCTTCGAGACGCGCGCAAGAGCGCGCTCCTCAGGATGAGGAATTGAAAGCGAGGCAACCATGGCCTTTCGTTCCCGCCGCGAGAAACTGCGATCGATCCTGTCGGGCGGGACGTGCGTCCATCCCGGCTCCGTCTACGACGCCATCTCGATCCGTATCGCGGAGGATCTCGGCTTTCCGCTCGGCATGTTCGGGGGATCGGTGGCCTCGCTCGCCGTGCTCGGCGACCCCGATGTCACGCTGATCACGCTCACCGAGCTTGCCGAGCAGATGCGGCGGATGTCGCGCGCCTCGGCGCTCCCCGTTCTGGTCGATGCCGATCACGGCTACGGCAATGCGCTCAACGTGCGCCGCACGGTGCAGGAGCTGGAGACGGCCGGTGCCGCCGGCCTCACCATCGAGGACACGCTGCTCCCGGCTGCGTTCGGGGAGACGAAGACGCAGCTGATCCCGCTCGAGGAAGGCGTCGGCAAGATGAAGGCGGCGCTCGACGGCCGCAGCGATCCCACGCTCGTCATCATGGGCCGCACGGGCGCTGCCGCGATCACCTCGATCGAGGACGCGGTTCGCCGCGCCGAGGCCTATGAGGCCACCGGTGTCGATGCGCTGTTCTTCACCGGCATCAAATCGCGTACCGAGCTCGAGACCATCGCATCCGCCACGCGCCTGCCGATCGTGCTCGGCGGCGCGCCGGAGGAACTGAACGGGCTCGATTACCTTGCGAGCCAGCGCGTGCGCATCGCGCTCCAGGGCCATGCGCCGATCGCCGCCGCGACGCAGGCGGTCTACGAGACGCAGAAGGCGTTGCGCGAGGGCATGGCGCCGAAAAGCCTCAAGGGCCTGGCATCGTCGGAGCTGATGGCCCGCGTCATGCGCGAGAGCGCCGTCAAGGCGCGCAGCGCCGATGTCCTGGAACAGAACTTGGGACCGAACAAGTGAGCCGCGCTATCCTCCAGGTCGTGATCCGCGGGCGCGTGCAGGGCGTCGGCTACCGGGCTTGGGTCGAGTATCAGGCGACAACGAGCGGCCTCGAAGGCTGGGTGCGTAACCGCCGCGACGGCAGCGTGGAAGCGCTGTTCGCCGGCGCGCCGAAGCACGTTGCCGATATGGTCGCGCTGTGCCGCCACGGCCCGCCGTCCTCGCGCGTCGACAGCGTCACCAGCGAAACGGCAGGCGCGGATGAGCTGAATTTGCGCCGGGCAGGGGAAGCATTCTCGGTGCTGCCGACGGTGTGAGAGCTCACAAGAGATCGTCCTGCCCGGGCTTGTCCCTCGAGCTCTCGAGGTGAACGTTCACCTTGGCAGCTTGGCGATTGCCTCGCTCAGCTCGTGGATCTCGTAGGGCTTGCGCAGGATCGGGAAATCGCCGCGGACGCCGGCGGCGACGTCGCTGTAACCGGTGGCAAGCAGGATCGGCAGGCCGGGGCGGATCTGGCGGAGGCGACGGGCGAGGCTGAGCCCATCCATCTTGCCGGGCATGACGATGTCCGAGAACACGAAGTCGACGCCGTTGTTCTCGATCTCGAGCAGCGCCGCTTCGGCATCGGCGACCCGGCGCACGTGGTAGCCGAGCTGCTCCAGAAGGCCGGTGCTGACGGATGCGACGTCGGGATTGTCCTCGACCAGCAGCACCGTGCCGCTGCCGCGGAATGTCGTTGCCGATGTCTTGCGCGACGGCGCATCCGTGCCGCGCGGCAGCACGATGGTGAATGTGGTGCCCTTGCCGAGCTCGCTTGCGACCTTCACCGTGCCGCCGGCCTGGTGGGCGAAGCCGTGCACCTGCGAAAGGCCGAGGCCGGTGCCTTTTCCGATCGGCTTGGTCGTGAAGAACGGCTCGAAGATCTTGCCGAGAACGTCGGAAGGAATTCCAATGCCGGTATCGGTGACGTCGATAGCGACGAAGTCGCCGGCGAGGTGCGGCTCGTTCAGCACGACATTGCGCGCCCCGATCGTCACCGTGCCACCGTCCGGCATCGCGTCGCGGGCGTTGATGACAAGGTTGAGCAGCGCGGTCTCGAGCTCGGAGACGTCGGCCTTGATCGGCCACGTGTCGGAGTGAATGTCGAAGGCGAGACGCACGGAACTGCCCACGCCGGCGTCGAGCACCTCGCGGATGGCCGCGACGCGTTCGGCAAAATCGATCGCCTGCGGGTTGACGCTCTGCCGCCGCGCGAAGGTGAGGAGCTGGTTCGTCAGCGCGGCGCCGCGTCTGGTCGCGGTCTCGATTGCGGAGACGGCGCGCTTGAGCTTGGCGTCGTCGCCGGCGCTCTTCTTCAGGATGTGAAGGCTGCCGCTGATGATCATCAGAAGATTGTTGAAGTCGTGGGCAACCCCGCCGGTGAGTTGTCCGAGCGCATCGAATTTCTGCGACTCGGCCAGCTGCTTGTGCATCGCTTCGAGCTTGAGTTCGGAATTGCGACGCTCAGTGATGTCGCGCGTGATCTTGGCGAAGCCGATCAGCGCGCCGTCCTCGTAGATCGGGTCGATCACCACACTGGCCCAGAAGAACGTGCCGTCCTTTCGGACGCGCCAGCCTTCCTCCTCGTATCGGCCCTTTTCCCGCGCGATACGGAGCGCCCGCGCCGGCTTGCCATTGACACGGTCGGCCTCGGTGTAGAAGCGCGAGAAATGCTGGCCGAGGATCTCCTCGGGCGAGTAGCCCTTGATGCGTTCGCCGCCGATGTTCCAGCTGGTGATGATCCCCTTGGGGTCGAGCATGTAGAGGGCGTAGTCGGCAACCCCCTCAACCAACAGCCGGAAACTGCGCTCGCTCTCGAACAAGTCTCTCTGTTGACTGAACTTTTCGGTCATCCCGGACCCCGCCTCGACAGGGACAAACGCCGCAGCCGGAGGGTTTGTTCCAGTTCTATGGGACATTTTTAGGCAAGTGTCAGGATGGGTATGCAGGGGCGCACCGTCAACGCCACGGCGCCGATCCCCAGTTATTAATGCAAGAATTGACCGAAGAGCCCGCCCGCCGCCTGCACCGGCTGGGCCGTGGCGGCTTTGCCGATGAGCTGCTGCTGGGCGGCCAGCGCGTGCCGCCCAACAAGGCGCTCTGAGCCGCGGCTTCGTGTTTCGTCACGAGACGACGGGAGCGCGTTCGAGGCGATCTTGTGGGGGTTAGGCGGACTCAAGCGCCGGCGCTTCGGAACGTTGCCGCCACCGCGCGTAGCGCCGCCAGCTTGGCGGGATCGCTGATCTTCGAATGCAGCATTACCTTCGAGCTGCCGAGTTTCGGCAGCTTGTGCGCGGGCCCGATGTCGATCAGGCCGGGGGGCGCAATGCGCCGCGCCAGCGGTGCGATCGCAAGACCGGCAAGGGCTGCCGCGACCACCGCAGTGACGCCGCCACCGACGAAGCGCTCGCGCCAGGCGATACCGGCCTTGTCGAGCGCGCGCACGGCGATGGCGCGAACGCCGCAGGGGGGAGCGAGGGTCGCGAGCGGCAGGGGCTCGCCTTTCGGCAGAGTGAAGCGTCGTGAGGCAAACCAGCAAAACTCGTCCTCAGCCAGCTTCTCGCCGCCGCGGCGGCTGCCTTCCTGACGCACGATCACCGCATCCAGCTCGCCGGCGTCGTAGGCATCCTGCATCTCGCGCGAGAAGCCGATGGTGACGGCGAGAGTGAGATTGGGCGACATCGCGTGCAGCCGTTCGAGTAGCGGTACCAGTTCGGCTCCCGCCGCGTGATCGGAGATGCCGAGCGAGAGCGATCGCGGGGGCGGCGCTTCGCCCGAGAGCGCGCGGTCATGCGCCGTCATCAGCGCGCGGGCGCGATCGAGGAAGGCCGCGCCCTCGGCGGTGAGCCTGACCGCGCGCGGAGAACGTTCGACGAGGCGTTTGCCCAGCAACGTCTCCAGCCGCTGCAGCTTGAGGCTGACAGCCGCCTGCGTCGTGCCGAGCACTTCGGCGGCACGGGTAAAGCTCTGGAGATCGGCGACCAGCAGGAACGCCTGGACGGTGGCGATATCGAGCATGGCATTCATTATAGATAGTTATCACTGATATCAGAATAGATAAGATACCAAAATGATGAGCCCGGGTCTAGCTTCTCACCAACGCCGCGCAATTGGTGCGGCATCTCGAGGAGAACCACCATGCCGCTGATCACCGTCTCCTACACTTCGTCTCGTCAGTCGCCCTCCCTGAAGGCCGACATCGCGAATGCTGTGTCCGAGCTCACCGCAAAGATCCTGCACAAGGATCCCAAGGTCACCGCCATCATCGTGAAGTCCGTGGATGCGGGCGACTGGTTCGCCGGCGGCCAGTCGCTCGCCGAGCAGAAGCTTGCGAGCTACTGGATCGACATCCACGTCACCGAAGGCACCAACACCAAGGACGAGAAGGCGGCCTATCTCGCCGCCATGTTCGAGCGCATGGCCGAGATTCTGGGACCGCTGCATCCCGAGACTTACCTGCATGTCGACGAGGTCAAGGGCGACGCCTACGGTTTCGGCGGCCTCACCCAGGAGCGGCGCTACATCGCCGGCAAGCTCGAGGTTGCGCTGCAGGCGGCGTGATCCGAAAGCCGCGGGTGAGCAATCTCACCCGCGGCCGGTTGCGATCGTCAGCTCGCTGCGCGGAACCGAACCTCGGAATTATTGAGGAAGCACGTCTTGTCGAACAGCTTCAGGTCCAGCGGGTTCGGCAACCTGACATCGCTGAGATCAGGACAGGGCTTGGTCGAGGGATCGTAGGATCGATCGATCTGCGAGATGAAAACCACGATCAGTCCCTTGTCACGTGCGAACGATTTCAGCGCACGTACCTGAACGGAGAGGTCAGGATTTTCGCGCCTCTGGTCGAGCAGTTGCAGATAGTCGATCACGACGAATGTGCCGCGTGGGACCGGAGCCATCCGCTTGACGACGTATTCGGCGCTGATCTCGTCGGAGCAATCCACCTCGAATAAATTGTCGAATTGCGCGGGATCGACGCCGATCGCCCGCAAGCGGTCCAGAACGTCTCCTTCTGTGTATTCGAGCGAGAAGAACGCCGCGTGGCTGCCTGATCTCATGGCCTCCACCGCAAGTTCGAGACTCATCAGGGTTTTGCCATGACCGGGGCGCGCAGCGACCAGCACAAGGTCACCCGGCCGGAATTGAGAAAACAGCTTGCCGGCCGGCGTCTCCGCCGCGGCTTTCGCCGCGAGCAGGCTCCAGGCGGAAAACCCTTCCGTGGTGGCGATGCGGTCAAGTGCGTCGTGGAGTGGAATGCCTTCCTCGCGGGACAGGCGCTTCGCCTTGCGCTTGAGATGATAGATGGGCGCAGACAGTCTCATCGTGAGAACCTCCCATTCCGAGCATGATCGCAATCCCTCCTTATGCCCAGCGCTCGAACAGTCGGTCCGATGATCAATTCGCCCGGCATGAAGTCTGCTTTCCCGGCGGAGGGGGGAGGCGTGGGCGGCGCCGGAATTGAGCGTAGCCGATTCCACGTCTGCGGAGAACGGCCTGCTGCGTGTCCGCTAGACGGCGGCCTCGGGCACCAGAGCCGTGGTCGGTCCGAACAGCTCTTCGAACGCCTGCCTCAACGCGATGTCGACATCGGCCATGGTCACGAGCTGGCCGAGATCGACCAGCGAGGTGACGCCGTAGCGGGGATCGGCGACGCCGCAGGGCACGATGCCCGAGAAATGCGACAGCTCGGGCTCGACATTGATGGCGATGCCGTGGAACGAGACCCAGCGCTTGAGGCGGACGCCGATCGCTGCAATCTTGTCCTCGTGATCCGTCCCCTTGTCGGGCCGCCTGACCCAGACACCAACCCGGTCCTCGCGCCGCTCGCCGCGGACGTTGAAGGCGGCGAGTGTGCGCAGGATCAGCTCCTCCAGACCTGCGACATAGGCCCGGACGTCGGGCCGGCGCCGCTTGAGGTCCAGCATGACATAGGCCACCCGCTGACCCGGCCCGTGATAGGTGAGCTGCCCGCCGCGCCCGGTTGCGAAGGTCGGGAAACGGGCATCGAGCAGGTCGGACTCCTTGCCCGAGGTGCCCGAGGTGTAGAGCGGGGGGTGTTCGAGCAGCCAGACCAATTCCGGGGACTCGCCCGCCGCGATCGCGGCGACCCGGGCCTCCATCGCGGCCACCGCGTCCGGATAGGGCACCGGAGCTTCCGAGATGAGCCATTGGACGGGCTCACCGCCTGAGGCGGAAAGCGACGTCAGATCGAGCTCTTGCCGTTGGTTTTGGCGGGGGCTTTCAGGGGAATTAACCATTGGCTAACCATAACGTGGTGATCATCTCGGGAGCAAATGCCAGTCTCATGTAGCAGCGGTCCTGACAGTGCCCACTCTCGATAAAGTCACCGTGGATCTCATGGTCGTCCTCGGGACGACCACCATGCCGATCCATCAAGTATTACGTCTTTCCCGCGGCGCCATCATCGAGCTGGATGCAACAGAGGCCGACGAGGTCAAGGTGCTCGCCAATAATCTGCCGGTCGCCTCCGGCGTCGTGCTGGTCGACCGCAACCGCATCGCGGTCGAGGTCAAGCAGATGCTGCCGCGCTCGCCGGGGACCAGGTAGGGCCCCGGGGGCACGCGGGAGCGGCCGATCTCCTGGGGAGGGCGGCGTTTTTCCTGCCAAGCTTGTGGAATTCAGGGCTTTTGTAGGCTTGTATCCCCATGATGGATTTGTTAGATCGGCGCCGCTGATCCGGCCGGCCTCAAAACCTCAAGCCGGCATCCCTTAGCGCTCGTGGCGGAACTGGTAGACGCGCTGCCTTGAGGTGGCAGTGGGTAACACCGTGGGGGTTCGAGTCCCTCCGAGCGCACCAAGGGCATAAGCCTCTGTTTTACAAAAGATTTCGCGGCTTCTCTTCCCAGTCTATTGCTCCAGACCGCGAATAGAATCGCATTTGGGCGCATCCCCGCTTCTTGATCCTGCATATCTCGATCGCGCGTTAGTCCCTTTGCCTGGTCGTGTCTTCGGTGGACCAACTGCGCGCCGGGAAAATCACGATTTGCGCGTGAGGCAGTGGCCTCGCCAACCCTAGACATCGGCCGGCTCTCATCGCGGACAACTCACCGGACCCGAACTCGCAACGTGCGGCTGTGATTTTGCGAACGGATGCGCGCAGAGCAACGCCATCACGGTCTCCGCGGTGGGGGGCGCCGCGCCAACGGGTCGGCGGGATTCGCATCCTGACCTGGGCGCGGCGAACGGCACATGCGGCCTCGCAAGATCGCGGGGACTGTGCACGGCTGCTGCTCGATCGCGGCCCGGACGTTTGCACCCGCCACTATAGCGACAACGTCTATCCTCTGCGTTCGCCCAATGTGGTGACGCGCTCGGAAGGCGCGCCTCCGAAAAGCGCTAAAGCGCGCCGTTGCTGGACGATGAGCTGAGCGGTGCAGCCGGCGTGTGCGGCATCCTCTTCGCAGACGGTCGCATCAAAGCGCGCGCGATGATCAGTCTCGACCGATTGCAAGGCTGCTTCGCGGAGGAGATTGCCGCCAATGCGTCTTTCAAGCCGGGATAAGTTGGCATCGTGATTTCTGTGCGGGCCGTAATCATCCGGTTTTGACACGGATTAACCTCATGTGGTGAAAGCTCGATACACTTCTCTCGGTTGCGACGACGAGTTTGCGACGCGACGAAATCCGATGCCGGCAAATGACAGCGGATTGACTGGCGCCTCAGACGCAGACTTCGCGGAAATGCTGGGCGAGCGGCGGCGATTGGTTTGCTTCGCCGGGGCAGGCGCAGCGACCAAAGCCTATTGGAGGTTCAGTCGTGGTCCGCTTGCATGTCGAACGCTTCATTCGTAGCCGAACCGTCAGGCGATCCCTGGCGCTCGGCATCATCGCTCTGAGCGGATGGGCCCTGCTGCCGTATGTGACCTACCGAATCGCTCCCTCCGCCTTCGTCAACGCCGAGCTCATGCGAGTGACTGCACCGATCGCGGGTCAGCTCGCGCCTGATCTTCCACGCAAAGGTGAATATTTCCAGCGCGCCCGGGTGGTGTCGCTGGTCGAGGCGCGTTCGCCGGATCGTCGGCACCTCATGGACCTCGATCAGCAGCTTGCCGTGTCCACCAAACGCGCCGAGCTCGCACGTCGGCAACTTGAGGAAATCGCCGAGCTCGATCGCAAGCTCGGCGAGCGCAGTGAGGACTATCGTTTGGGGGCGATGGCGCGCCTCAGTCACGAGATCGGAGAAACGGAGGCTGAAAGAGGTGGCTGTCTCGCCGAGGCGCGGCAGCGGAACGATGTCGCGGGCCGGATGGAGAGGCTCGTTAAGCTCGGCATCAGCTCACAGATCCGTTCGGCCGAGGCCCAAGCGTCTCAGGAAGCAACTGCAACGCGGTGTCAGATGGCCGATGAGCGCCTGCAGCGCTTCAAGACCGAGTTGGCGGCGGCCGAGAAGGGCATTTATCTTCGCAGCGATGCCAATGACGTGCCTTATTCTCAGCAGCAGCGCGAGCGGCTTGTTCTCCGCCGCCAGGAGCTCGAGACGGACCTGCTGCAAAACAGCTCGCGTTCCGCGCAGCTGGCCGCTGAAATCGCAGAGGAGCGCGCTCGACTTGATCGCCTTCAACACTACGATCTATCGTTGCCCGCAGCCCATGTGGTCTGGTCGGTCGCGGCCAGTCCAGGCTCGATGGTCACGGAAGGGCAATCGGTCTTTGATTTTGCAGATTGCGAGCGCCGCTTCATCGTCGTTGAACTGCCCGAGCGCGATTTCGAGAAGATCAAGGCCGGAGATGCGGCGGCTGTCCGCCTGATCGGGAGTCGGGATTGGAAGACCGGCCAGGTCCGGCAAGTTCGCGGCTCGGCGGCATACGCCGATGATCGACTGCTCGCGGCTCGGGTGCAGCGGCCGGATCCCGGCAATATTACCGTCGAGATCTCGTTGCCGCCCAACGAGACGGCGGCCGACCACAACGGCTCCTGCGATATCGGACGATTGGCCGAAGTTCGCTTCGAGCGCAGAGCCGATGGCCTGAAGCTGAAATGGCTGACTGCTCGGCTGGACCTCGACCAATCATCCCTGTGAGCGAGAACTGCCGTGCAGGCCATGATTCTGCCTCTCTCTCAGCTGTTCGCGCCAATGCTGGGCGTCTTTGCGGCGATGTACCTGTTGGCGCCGACCTTTGCGGTCGCGCGCCCATGGGCGCGTATAGCGGTCTTCATCGCGGTATGGCTCGTCGTTGCCCGCTATCTCGAATGGCGTGTCTTCACAACGGTGCTGCCGGCAAGCGGGAGCTGGTATCAGGTCGGCTGGATCTGGTTCTGTCTCTTCGTTGAGCTCCTGACCTTCACGGATCAGTTTATTCTCTACCTGACCTTCCTACGCAGGACCGATCGACGCAGCGAGGCAGATCAGCACGAACGCCGGCTTCGCGGCCTGCTGCAGGATGAACTGCCCTCGGTCGACGTCTTCATTCCCACCTATGACGAGCCGCTCGATGTGTTGGAAAAGACCATCACGGGCGCACTATGTCTGGACTATCCCAACTTCCAGGTCTGGGTCCTGGATGACGGTCGCAGGCCCTGGCTCAAGGAACTCTGCGAACGCAAGGGGGCCGGTTATCTCACTCGTTCCGACAATTTGAATGCGAAGGCCGGTAATATCAATCATGCGCTGACGATGACGCATGGCGATTTCTTTGCGATCTTTGACGCGGACTTCGTGCCGCAGCGCAATTTCCTGATGCGCACAATGGGCTTCTTCGCCGATCCAAAGATCGCAATCGTTCAGAGCCCGCACGCCTTCTACAACGAGGACCCGATGCAGGCGAATCTCGGTCTGCACCGGCGACTGCCGGACGAACAACGATTCTTCTTCGATTGCATCATGCCTGCGCGCGACGGCTGGGATGGTGCCTTCTGTTGTGGGTCCAACTCCGTCACCCGTCGTGCAGCCCTCCGTACGGTCGGCGATTGCTTGCCGACCCAGTCCATCACCGAAGACATCCTGCTGACGCTGGTCCTGCTGCGCAAAGGGTACGTCACCCGTTATCTTTGCGAACCGCTGGCAATTGGCCTTGCGCCGGAAAGCCTTGGCGCGTTTTTCGTGCAACGGCAACGCTGGGCGCGCGGCGCGATCCAGACCCTGTATCTCGCCGCCGGGCCGCTCGGCCCCGGACTGAGCCTGATGCATCGGCTCCTCTTCTTTCCGACTCATTGGCTCTCACTGGGCTTGCGGGCGCTCATGGTCGTGGTGGTTCCGATCGTCTTCATGTGGACTGGCCTTGCGCCTGTCGTCGAGGTCACCCCTGAATCGGTCTTCTATTACTTGTTTCCCGCGATCCTGGCGCTCAACGGCGGTATTTCCTGGTTCGCGCCCCACGCGCACTTTCCGCTCGCTGCTCAGGTGTCGGCGACTATCCAGAGCTTCAAGATTCTGCCGACTGTACTCGGGACACTCGTCAAGCCGAAAGGGCATGCATTCAGGGTGACGCCGAAGGGAGCCGCCGCGCGCCGCACGACTTATGCTGCAGATATCTTCTGGCTATCGGCGGCCCTGATGGCGTTGACGGTTGTCGGCCTCGTTCTGAACACCATCCCGGAATGGCGGATCATCGATCATCCTGCCGCTTTACCGATGGTCGCCTTCTGGTCCGTCGTGAACATCGTCGTGCTCTTCTTCGTCTGCATGACCTCGCTACAGGCGCGGATGGGGCGTTCCGAGGAGCGCTTCGAAGTCGACGAACCGGTCGTGATCCATACCGACGCTGGCGAGCTGCTTTCCGGGCGCATCAGCAACATCTCCCTTTCCGGCGCGGGCGTCTTGCTCGATTCCGGTCTCGAGTGCCCGCGCAACGGAGAACCGCTGCGCGTACACATCATGCAGGTGGGCTGGATCGAGGCGACGAGCGTGCAGCAACGAGATCACTTCGTCGGACTGCAGTTCAGGTTGCCACAGTCGCTTGAACGAGACCTGTTGATTCGCAAGCTCTTCACCGTTGGCCGCCTGAAAGAGACCAGCGCTGTTGCTTGGTCGGTGAACACGACGATGCTCAAGAGCATCTGGTCAATGGCCGCGCCGTTGCCCCGGATTGAGACAAGTGGCGCAGCGTCTTCGTCGGCTGAGCGTCTGCCGGCCGAGAACCTCGTCATCCGGCCTCAACCGCGGATCGGCGATCTGGCACATCTCGCTGGAGTTCGAAACCTGCATCCGACAGGTTTCACCAGAACCTGGCCTTAGCCGGTCGGCGGCGATGCGGTCAGCCGCCTTCTACGTTCTGCCACAAACCTCAACCGAAAATGGGCAAACCCGTCATAGCCCGACTCGTCTTGGGTTTCAGGAGTGGAGGGAATATCTCTTGGCCGATCACCGCCGCGATGTTCGCCAAGGGCGTCTGACGTTCTGGGCATCCGTATTTGTGGCGGTCGCCTGCGCGGCGATTGTCGCACTCAGTGGCTGGCGGGAGTGGTCCTCGCGACAAGCGACGCTAAAGAACTCCGAAACGGACATGGCCAATCTGGCCCGATCGCTGACGCAACACGCGGACGACACCTTCGAGCTCACGGACACCGTTCTCAATGTTCTGGTTGGCCAGCTCGAACTCGAGGGAACCGGTCCTGCGGCAATTGCCAAGATTCAGGCCTTTCTTTCCCGGCGCAAGGCAGCGAATCGAATTCGGGCGGTGTTCATCTATGACGAGACCGGACGCTGGCTCGCAACCAGCGAGCCTCTGGACTTCGCCGGTCTCAACAACAGCGATAGGGAGTATTTCCAGCATCATCGCGCCGTGGATGACCGGAGAACCTTCATTGGACATCCGGTGAAGAGCCGATCGGGCGGGCAATGGATCATCACCGCGTCAAGGCGCTTCAATCACCCCGACGGCAGTTTTGCGGGGGTCGCCCTTACGACGATCGACGTTGACTTTTTTCTGCAGTTTTATGCCGGATTCGACGTCGGCCCGAATGGTTCGATCGCGCTGGCTGCTGCTGATGGCATTGTGCTCGCACGCAGCCCCGACAACGGATACACGGGCCGCGATCTGTCTGGTGCACCGCTGTTCAGGAACCTCCACGAGCGGCCGGCTGCGGGCGCCTACTACTTCACCTCGCCTCTCGACGGGGTTCGGCGCCTGAGCTTTTATCAACGGAGCACCCGCTACCCTGTTCTCGTGGTTGCCACGGAATCCGAAGAGGACGTCTTGGCTCCCTGGCGCAGATCCGCTCTGGGGCGCATGGCTGCAGTCCTGGGACTGACAGGAGGGCTGGCGGTTGCAGGGCTCCTGCTGGTGCATCAATTGCACCAGCGGCAAAAGATGGCCGCAGCCCTGGTCGCCAAGGAGGCAGATTTTCGCCTCCTTGCAGAGGAGTCGGGTGATATGGTGATGCGCATCGCGATCGACAGGCGGATCCTCTATGCGTCGCCATCCAGCGCTCGGGTTCTTGGCTGGGCTCCGAATGAGTTGGTGAACACGTCAATTCTCGCCGGGATCAATCCCGCGGACTTGGCACGTGTTGAGCAAACGATCTCCGCGCTGATGAAGGGCGAAGCCGAAGAGGCGAGAATTGCATATCGCACCCGTCATCGCGAGAGAAGTGAGGTCTGGATCGAAACTGCGCTGCGCGTCACCAGGAATCAGCAGAGTGCAGACATCGACGGCGTAGTGGCGATCTCGCGCGACATGACCGAGCATAAGGACCTGGAGGATAAGCTGTCGGCTCTCGCGACTTCGGATGGCCTGACGGCGTTGGCAAATCGCAGGCACTTCGACGAGCGGCTGACGGCGGAATGGGATCGGGCCAGGCGCGACGGAACGCCTTTATCGCTATTGCTGATCGACGTCGATCATTTCAAGAGCTTCAACGATCAGTACGGCCATCAAGCCGGCGACGCGTGTCTTCGCTCGATCGCCAGGGTCCTGGGCGAGTACGCCAGACGCCCGGCAGATCTGGCGGCGCGTTATGGTGGCGAGGAATTCGCCTTGCTGTTACCGAACACCGATGCAGGCGGTTGCCAGCAGGTCGGCGAGCAAATTCGGCAAGCGATCCACGAACTCGGCATCCTCCACGCGCTCAACCCGCCGTCCAAGCAAGTCACTGTGAGCATTGGCGGCGCAACACATGTGGCGCTGACCGACAGGGCGGATTGCGCGTCATTAATAGCGGCTGCGGATAAGGCGCTTTACGCCGCCAAGGACAGCGGGCGCAACGGCCTTGTGATGTCAGGGCAAATCATCGCGTGGCCCGGCTCGATACGGGCTTGAATGGCAACTCAGCCCAAGTCTCCTGGTTGCCCAAGTCTCCTGGTCGCCCAAGTCTCCTGGTCCAGGCCTTTTCCAGCGGACGTTGGCTACTACTCCGGATTTATAGGTGGACGCTGCCGCGGCTCGCGTGGGAGCTGGTCCAAGGTCACGCTCAATATACTTTGCTTTCCGGCGCGAACCATCGCGAGCTGAGCTGAGGAGCCGGGTGCCATAGCGTGGATCTTCTTTGTCAATTCGGAGGCGCTCCTGACCGCATCTCCTTCTACCTTCGTGATGACGTCGCCGCTTCGCAAGCCGGCCTTCGCCGCGGAACCATTGGTTTGAACGTTTGTCACGATCGCACCGTGAAGATCGTCGGCACCGAGGCTGTCGGAGATCTCGGGGGTCACTGATTGGACTTCGACCCCTATCGACCCGCGTGTTACGGTACCCTTCTCCTTCAGTTGGGGTATCACGCTCCTGACCGTTTCGGCTGGGATGGCAAATGCAACGCCCGCCCAGCCACCCGATAGAGAAAGGATCATACTGTTCACGCCAATGACATCGCCGTTGGTGTCGAGAGTTGGCCCGCCCGAATCGCCGCTGTTGATCGGTGCGTCAATCTGAAGGAAGCCGTCGGTCGGACCATTCTCGATTTCGCGTTCGCGGGCCGAGACGATGCCCGCCGTGACTGTTCCACCAAGCCCGAATGGATTGCCCGCGGTGAGCACCCAGTCACCGACGCGTGGTGATTGTTCCGCCACCTTCACGTAGCCAAAGTCGGTGCGGCCGTCGACCTTGATGAGGGCCAGATCACTGAGCGGGTCCCTCCCGATCACCTTTGCCGAGTAGGTTTTCTTGTCGGTCGTGCGGATCTCGGCAGTACCGTTGTCCTTGACGACATGGCTGTTGGTCACGGCGTAGCCGTCCGGAGAGATGAAGAAGCCCGATCCGATTGCAATCGTTTCGCGTACGTTCGGGTCTTTTTCGGAGGGTTTCGAGGCCTGCGCGTCGGGGGTATCTTCATCTGGCATATCGCTGAACGGCAGATCTGGCACAATTTGCTCAGGTTCGGCAGATTTCGAGATGACACCAATGACCGCCGGCTGAACTCTCTCAGCGATCTCAGCGAAAGTATTGGGCGCTCCATCCGACTTCGGCTCGGCAGGCGCGGTACTAACCGTCAGGGCCGCTAGTGCGACCATGCTGATCGCAGATGTTCGAAGGTGGGCGTGAATCAGTTTTCGTAACGCCAAGTCCATTTTCATAGCTCTTCCGTTGTCTGGCTCTCTGCTTCGATCGCCGGCTGTCGTGTCTTGCAAAGCTGTGCTCTCAAGGAGATGGTGCGCCTTGGCTCGCCGAAATCGCCTACTGAGTACATTGCGGCTGCGGCAGCTTGTTAGTTGCTCCGCATGTGGCGACCTTCCTTCTTGGTCGCCTCTGAAATGCCTCGCAGGGCATCCTGGCCTCGCAACGACCGAGATCGGTAAGCGCCACCTTCCGCCCAACGACAAGCTGAGCCAAAGGTTTCTTCTATCGTCCGCGAACAGTCCGTTCCTGGTTGGACCGGGCGGAGCCCACGCGCCGCCAGGAAAGTTCACGCCGAACTCCGCCATCTGCATTTGCCGACCGTGAAGGCCCAGCAGAGCCGCCCCCTCCGCCAAAGGACCCCTATCCGGCGGAGAAGGCGAGGGGCGGAGAGATCATTCTTCGCACGCCAGCGAGAAGAGCAATCTTCCTGGCGGGGCTCATCGGCGCCGTGATTCTGGCGATACTCTCTCTCGTACTGGCCCGGTAGGTGGCAAGCGCTTGATCGAGCCCGCATTCGGCGACGCTCGCGTCGGAGATGCGGCAACTAAGCGCTTCCTGTGGCCTTCGAGCGGCGCAGGAGCTCAGTGACTTCCTGATCCGAGGTTTGGCCGAAATCCCTGTAATGCATGCCCACCGCAAAGAACGGATCGGGGCTGACGAGACAGATGATCTCGTCCACCTCCGCACTGAGATCGGCAAGCGAGTCGCGGGGAGCCAGCGGCACTGCAAGTACGAGATGGCCGGGCTTCGACCTTGCCAGCGCCCTGAGCGCGGCTTTCACCGTTCCGCCCGTCGCGATCCCGTCGTCGACGACGATCGTGGTGCGCCCGGCAATCTCCGGCGGCGGTTCGCCGTCGCGGTAAAGCTGCCGGCGGCGTTCGATTTCGGCGAGCTGGCGGGCGGTCTCGGCCTCTAAGTAGGCCGTGCTCGGCTGGATCTCGCGCAGGATCTCCTCATTGAGCACGACCTGCGGATGAGCGCCATCGACGACCGCGCCGAGCCCGAGTTCCTCGTGTCCCGGCGCCCCGATCTTGCGCACCAGCACGACGTCCAGTTGGGCGTGCAGCGCTCGCGCAATCTCGAACGCGACGGGCACGCCACCGCGCGGCAGGGCAAGCACGATCGCGCCGCTGTCTCTGAACTTCGTCAGCGCCGAGGCCAGCCGGCGGCCGGCGTCTCGCCGGTCGGCAAAAACCAAATGATCATCCGTTACGGCGTCCGAGCGCCGCGAAGGCAGAAACCGGCGGAACCAGCGGATGGCGTGTTGCGTCACCTGTTCGAGCGCACCAGGCTCTTCGAACAGGTGCGTCGCCTCCGGCACGATCACGAGGTCCTTTGCGCAGGACAGCTCCGCAAAGGCTGAACGGTTGAGCGGGATCACCGGCAGATCGGCGCCGCCGACGATCAACAGGGTCGGCGCGGTGACGGCGTGCAGCGCCTCGCCAGCCAGGTCCGGGCGGCCGCCGCGCGAAACCACCGCCGCGACGTCCGGTCGGCCGGCAGCCGCGACCAGCGCAGCCGCAGCACCCGTGCTCGCGCCGAAATAGCCGATCGGAAGCGCTGCGAGCTCCGGCCTGTCGCGGGTCCAGTCCGCGGCCTCCGTGAGTCGCGATGCCAATAGCGGGATGTCGAACACGTGGCCTCGATCGCGCTCCTCCTCCGGGCTGAGCAGATCGAGCAGCAGCGTGGCGAAGCCCGCTTCACGCAGCGCCGCAGCGACCTGGTTGTTGCGCGGACTGAGGCGGCCACTGCCGCTGCCGTGGGCAAAAATCACGATGGCGATCGCGCCTTGCGGCAGGCCCAAAATGCCGGCGAGACGGTGCGGACCGACAACCACTTCGCCGAGCTCGTCGCGCGCGCTTGCCATGATCAAAACCCGAAGGGATACGTTTCTGCGGCGCCCGATGCGGCCCGTGTCGCAAGCGCCGTCACTGCATTGGTTTCCTCGAACCAGACGAAGGCATCGAACTGATCGGGTAGCACCGCCTCGAAATAGTGGCTGAGGCGCTCCGTCTCGGGCCGGTAGACGACGCCAATGGCGCGCTCGAGCCTGGGGCCGGTCAGTCGGTCGCGCAGCTCGCCCCGGCCGGGGGGCCGAAAGTCGGTCAGCGAACGCGCCAGACCCGTGCGGTGGAACAGGTACTCATAGCTGTCTTCGCGCGCGGGCCGAACCGACTTGATCTCCATCTCGCCGCCCCAATCGGTCGCCGCAGCCACCGTACCGCGATCGGTGCCGAAGCCGATCAGCGCGGCCTCGTCGCCATAGCTGTTGCGCGCGAGCTCGCCGATGTTGAATTCGCCGGCCCAGCCCATCGAAGTTGCCGCGGCGTTGCCGATGTGCGAGTTGTGAGCCCAGACTACGGCCTTGGCCTGCGGCCCCCGTTGCTGCATCAGATATTGCAGCGTGTCGAACATATGACGGTCGCGCAGGTTCCATGACTCGGTAGAACCGCGATACATGATGCGATAGTACTGCTCGGCCGCGCGCACGATCCGCGCATTCTGTGCGGCGTTGAAGAACGCCTCGCCATCGCGTTCGGCATAGGAGAGGCGCTGCGCCAATAGCTCGCGCAATTGCGCGACCACCTCGTCCTCACATGTGTCTCGTCCGAACATGACGGCATGACCGTACCCGGCGGGGTCGGCCTGCCAAGGCGTGAGGCAGGAATAGCGTTCGCGCGCCGCGCGGGCGCGCTCCGGGTCGACGCGCTCAAGATAGGCGATGACGGCGGCAATGGAGCTCCTCAGGCTGTAGACGTCGAGTCCCCGGAACTGGACCTTCCGCTCCGCGCGGCAGGCATCGTTGTGGATGCGCAGGTAGTCCACGAACTGCTTCACCTCGATGTTGCGCCACATCCAGGTCGGAAAGCGTTCGAACGGCCGCTCCAGCGGCTGTTCGGACGGCAGTTGCCGCACGAGATGATCGATCGTCGTGGCATCCGGCCAATCGGCCTCGACCGCGACGATGTTGAAACCGTGATGCTCGATCAACTGCCGGGTGATGCTGGCACGTGCGCGATAGAACTCGGATGTGCCGTGCGTAGATTCGCCGAGCATTACGATTTTGGCCTCGCCGAACCGGTCGAAGAACGAGGAGAAGTCGTCCCGTTCGGCGGCCGGCAGATGCTCGCCCGCTTCGCGCAGGAGATCGATCAACTCGCGATTGGTCCTTTCGCGAATCTGCACGGCAGCCGGTGAAAGGGTCATACCAGGTTCCCCTGGATGGTTGTGCGCGCTTCTCCGGGATGCGCACGCGCACACGAGCTTCAGGGATTATCCCAGGCGCGCGCTGCGCAGGAAGCGCCGATCAGCGCTACTCCCGAACCAACTCGAGCGCCGGTCCGACGTTCCTCGCCCGGTGAATGTCGCGTAGCGACCCCGATCCCTGATGGAGCCATGCCGGAGCTCCAAGCGGCGGGCTGGGATGAAAGGGGTGATCACCAGGCTGCCGTCATCGCGCTCAATGTGGTCGATCGTGGCCGGTTTCGAGAAGTGGCGGAGACTCCGCGATCGCGATCCGGTCCGTCATGAGGCCGTTAGACCAAGGAGGAGATCGAGGAGATGCCGAGCCCGGACCTGAACGGCGTCGCAATCCGGCTCGACGCGGCGCGGTCAGGGCCGCTCCGCGGCGGTGAGCGAAGACACCCGCGTTGGATGGCTGAAGATCTCGAACTCGTTTCCCCGCGCGATACCGACAAGCGTGATGCCACTGGCCTCGGCCGTTCGGACTGCAAGCGCGGTTGGCGCTGACATGCCGACGACGATTCCGGCGCCGATAGCTGCCGTTTTTTGCACCATCTCGACGGATATCCGGCTGGTGAGGATCACGGCGCCCGTGCATCCGGATCTCCCTTCCATGGCCAGAGCGCCCGCAAGTTTGTCGAGCGCGTTGTGGCGGCCCACATCCTCGCGGACCAGCATGGCTCCTCTGTCGGGCTCGAAAAAACCCGCGGCATGGGTGGCATGAGTCCTGTGATTGAGGACTTGCGTGTCGCTGAGCGCCGCGATCGCAGTGCCGATCTGTTCGGAGGTGAGGCACACCCAGTGCTCGACGGGCTGAACGATCCGGCCCGCTTCCCGCAGGCTGTCGATGCCGCACAGCCCGCACCCGGTTGGGCCGACGAGCCGCCGCCGTCGTTCCTTCAGCCGGCGCCCCGCGTCCGGTCGCAGCCACAGACGCAGCTCGATTCCGTCGGGACCGGAAACGACACTGAGTTCCGCGATCTCGCCGATGTCGCAAATGATCCCTTCGGTCAGACTGAACCCCTGGGCCAGGTCGGTCAGGTCGGTGGGAGTGGCCATCAGGACCGCGACGGTCGTGCCGTCGTAGACGAGTGCCACCGGACATTCCTCTGCCACGATACGCGCATCATGCATGCCACTCGACGTGAGCCGCTGCATTGTGACCGAGGCCGTGGGTGTCGATGCGCGATCGCGTGCGCCAGATTGAGAGCCGTGCATGGATACTCGTCCTGTGTCGGGTCATGACGCGCGAGCCCGCGCAAGGTTCCGGGCGCTTAGGAACCTGCAATGGTGTCTCGGGTTTGAGTGCGGGGCCTGCAATCGAAGGAAGCATCATGCGACAGAAGGCGAAGGTCGAGAAGTATGATGCTCCGGCCGGCGGATGGGGCTCGCTCAACGCCCTTGCCCATGTTCTCACGCAGGAAGAGGTTGCGATCCTCGGCAGCGAGATACTGCTCAAGCAGAACAAGCCCGATGGATACATGTGCGTCAGCTGCTCCTGGGCCAAACCGGCCAAGCCGCGTCCGTTCGAGTTCTGCGAGAACGGCGCCAAGGCGACTGCCTGGGAGATCACACGGAAGACAGTGACTCCGGAGTTCTTTGCGCAGCATACGCTGACCGAGCTGCGAACCTGGTCCGATCACCAGCTGGAGGAGCAGGGGCGCCTGACGATGCCGATGCGTTACGACCGGGCCAGCGACAAATACCTGCCGGTCGATTGGGACGAGGCTTTCCGGCACATCGGCACTGAGCTGAACCGGCTCGATCCGCGCTCGGTCGTGATGTACACGTCCGGCCGCGCCTCGCTCGAAGCGAGCTACATGTATCAATTGTTCGGTCGCATGTACGGCACCAACAATTTCCCCGACAGTTCGAACATGTGCCACGAGAGCACGTCGGTGGCACTGCCGGAGGTGATCGGAGTTCCGGTCGGCACCGTTCTGCTGCAGGACTTCGAGGCTACCGATTGCATCTTTTTCTTCGGACACAATACCACCACCAACGCGCCGCGCATGCTGCATCCGCTGCAGGAGGCGGCGCAACGGGGTGTCCCGATCGTGACCTTCAATCCGCTCCGAGAGCGCGGCCTGGAGCGCTTCGTCAATCCGCAAAATCCCGTTCAGATGATCGCGGGTGGCACGCGCATCAGCTCGCAATATTATCAGGTACGGGTCGGCGGTGACGCCGCCGCCATCACCGGGATCTGCAAATGGGTGATCGAGGCGGACGACCTCGCCCGGGCCAATGGGAGTCCGCGCATCGTCGATGCTGCGTTCATTGACCAGCACACGTCCGGCTTCGAGGAATTCGCTGCGTTCTGCCGCACCCAGGGCTGGGAAGAGATCGAGCGGGCCTCGGGACTCTCCCGGATGGCCTTGCGCGAGGCCGCGAACACTTACATGGCTGCCAACGCCGTGATCGCCAATTACGGCATGGGCATCACCCAGCACAAGCACGGGGTCGAGACGACCAAGATGATCGTCAACCTGTTGCTGCTCCGCGGCAATATCGGCAAACCTGGTGCTGGGATCTCGCCGATCCGAGGCCACTCCAATGTCCAGGGCCAGCGCACCGTCGGTATCTCCGAGAAGACCAAACTTGTGCCGCTCGACAAGCTAGCAGAGCTCTACGGGTTCGAGCCGCCGCGATGGGACGGCCTGTCCACCGTCGACTCTTGCGAGGGCATTCTGAAGGGCAGAGTGCGCGGCTTTGTCAGCCTTGGCGGCAATTTCCTGCGTGCCGTGCCCGAGCGATCGTTGATGGAGCCCGCGTGGTCCGACCTGCGCCTGTCGGTGCAGATCGCGACCAAGCTCAACCGCACCCATATTGTGCCCGGCGAGATCACTTATCTCCTGCCGTGTCTCGGCCGGATCGAGATCGACCGGCAGGCAAGTGGTCCGCAGGCCGTGTCGATGGAGGATTCCACCGCCTGTATTCACGGCTCGCGTGGCCAGCGCCGGCCGGTGGCCGAACAGCTCCTGTCGGAGCCGGCTGTCATCGCATCGCTCGCAAAGGCGACATTGAAGGCCAATCCCAAGATCGATTGGGATGCCTGGACCGCCGATTACTCGCGCGTTCGCGATGCCATCGAGCACACGTATCCTGATCAGTTCAAGGACTTCAACACGCGCATGTTCGAGCCTGGCGGCTTTCCGCGGCCGCTGGCGGCTCGCGAGCGGAAGTGGAAGACCCCGAGCGGCAAGGCGAACTTCACCGTTCCGAAGTCGGCCTTCGCGCCGCCGCGCGAAAGCGACGGCATCTATGAGTTGATGACGATGCGCGCCGACGGACAGTTCAACACGACGATCTATACGGAAGACGATCGCTTTCGCGGCATCAAGGGCAGCCGCTATGTCGTGTTCATGAATCCCGCCGACATGGAAAGCGACGGGCTGAAATCCGGAGATACCGTCACGCTGGTGACGGAGGCGGACGACGGGGTCGCGCGCAGCTTGAGCGAGCTCCAGGTCGTCCCCTACGGCATTCCGCGCAGGAGCATTGCGGCTTATTACCCCGAGTGCAACGTGCTCGTTCCGCTCTGGCACTACGCGGAAGGCAGCAAGGTCCCCGCCGCCAAGTCCATCCCGGTACGCCTGTTCAAGGATGTTCCGCCCGAGATCATCGATGCCGGAGAGGCCTCGATTTCGGCGTTGTGAATGGTGGATGAAGCCGCATGTTCAGGGGGCGAGCACGATGAGGGACGGTACGTCGGATGTTGCCGACATCAGCGATGCCGTTCACTTGTGCATCGACATGCAGAACATTTTCGCTCCCGGCGGCCTTTGGGCGACGCCCTGGATGGAGCGCGTCCTGCCGACGATCGTCTCGGTCGTTTCGCGCCGTCCGGCGAGAACGATCTTCACCCGCTTCATCACGCCGCAGGATCCAGAGGATCGCCCGGGGCAGTGGCGGAGCTATTTTCACCGCTGGCACCAAGCGACCCGCAGGCATCTGCCGCCATCCGCTCTCGAGCTCGTGCCGGCCTTGAACCGGTTCGTGCCGCCGGCCGCCGTTATCGATAAGCCGGCCTATTCAGCGTTCAGCAACCCCGGTCTGGCGAGCCTGCTGGTCGAAAAGAACGTCGGTACCGTCGTGATTTCAGGCGCAGAGACGGACGTCTGCGTGCTCTCGACGGTCCTGAGCGCCGTCGATCTCGGCTTCAGGGTCGTCATCGTGGAGGATGCGCTGTGCAGCTCATCCGATGTCGGGCACGATGCGCTCATGACGATGTATCGGACCCGCTTCCACGGCCAGGTCGATCTGGTGACGGCGGAAGAGCTGGCCGAGTTCTGGCGGGAGTAGGTGCGCGAGCTGCAGTCTCCAAGGTGAGTAGTGCGCCTCGGCGCCTCTCGAGGTGCAGGGCTATCGCGTTTGAGAGTGCTTCTGCGGCCATCTTCGAGACGCCCGCTTTATGCGGGCTCCCGACGCGGACTAGCCTCATCCTGAGGAGGCGCGTAAGCGCCGTCTCGAAGGACGAGGCTTGCGCGCAGGCCGCCGCAACGAGTCATGTGCGATAGCCCTGCCTGAGGTCGGTCAAGCGACCGCGACGTCGGCCGTCGCCGACCTCACGTATGGCGGCCGCGCATCGTTCGCGCCGGATCGAATGCTCAGATAGGCCGGGTCGAAGCCGGCGAGCCGGACCAGGCCCGGCCAATCCGTGATCGTCAAGGTCTTGCCCTGCCATTGCAGCAGATTGCAGCGGCGCAGCTCCTGGATGGTGCGGTTGGCATGCACCGCGGAGATGCTACAGGCGGCGGCGAGGTCGGACTGGGTAAAGGGCGAGGACAACCTGAAATCCCTGGCGAGCCCGACGATTTGCAGCCGGACGGTGATCTCGCAGAGCAGATGTGCCACGCGCGTCAATGCGTCCCGGCTGCCGAGATTCACCGTCCAATTGCGCTGGATGGCGTGGTCGGCAAGCAGCATCAGCAGCATCGCATGTGACATCGCCGGTGAACGCGCCGTGACTTCGCGGAAGAAGCGGTGCGGCACAAGCGCGACGATCGCGGGGCCGAGCGCGACCAGATTGCCGTCGATGCGCGGACGATAGAGGGTGTGCAGGTTGGCGATGTCGCCGGGAACGCAGAGCGCGGTGATCTGACCGTCTGCGCTTTCGTGATTCTGCCAGGACAGATAGCCCTGGAGCAGCAGGCAACATTGCCCAGCCTCGTCGCCGTGCCGCAGGACCGTCTGATGCGCGCCGAAATGCGCAATGCTGCTCGGCATGTCCGCAAGCAGATCGAGATCGTCGGGAGGCAATTCGGCGAGGCTCGTCAGGCGATCGGCGAGTTTCGAGAAAGCAAATCCTGCCTGCATGTGATGTCCGATGGCCGACCGCCCCAGTCCCCGACTTTGACTGAGAAGGACGGTAGGAGGCATTAACCTTTGATACGTTTACTCCGGCGCGCCGGGCGATACAGCGAAGCGCCCGGATATCGACGTGCCGTATCGTTCATTGTTCCTATTGATCTGAGTGCCGCGGCGTCTGTCGAGCAGGAACAGGCGCGGTTCGTCTCCGTTACTGGACGGTGGTCAGGTGGAGGAAACTGAAAGCGAATGCGCGGGCGCTTCTGGCTGGTGTCGGCAATCCTCATCGCGTGCGCAGCCGCTGTGGGGGTATGGTTCATCACCGCGCCGGAGCGCTTCGGCTCGGACGGGGTGGGCGCCGTATCCGACTCGGGTGGCGACGTCGAGCATGGCAAGCTCGTCTTTGCGGCCGGCGATTGCGCCTCCTGCCATGCATCGCCGGGCCAGTCCGATCGTTTGCACCTTGGTGGTGGACTTGCTCTGGCGTCCCCTTATGGAACTTTTCGTGCGCCCAACATTTCGATGGACCGGATCGACGGTATCGGAGACTGGACCGCCAACGACCTTGCCAATGCGCTACTGCGCGGCGTGTCTCCGGACGGAAGCCACTATTATCCGGTCTTTCCCTATGCAAGCTTCACGCATATGCGTCCTGATGACGTGCGGGACTTGATGGCCTATTTGCGCACGCTGCCTGCGGTGAAGGGGCGTCCCCCGGACCATGAGCTCAATCCGCTATTCGGCATTCGCCGTTTCGTCGGATTCTGGAAGATGCTGTACTTCAAGCCCGGCCCGATTGCGCCGGATCCGGCGCAGGACGAAAGATGGAATCGTGGCCGCTATCTGAGCGAGGCGCTTGCCCATTGCGCCGAGTGCCACTCCTCCCGCGACATGTTCGGCGGCATCGAGGCAAGCACTCGCTATGCTGGCGGACCGGACCCCGTCGGTACCGGTTTCTATCCCAACATCACGGCCGCGCGCCTCCGCGACTGGTCGGAAGCGCAATTGGCGGCGATGCTGAAGACGGGGATCACGCCGAATCATGGCCGGGTCGGTTCGTCCATGGCCGGAGTCGTGACCAACATGGCGATGCTGCCCGAAAGCGATCGTGAGGCGATTGCCACCTTCGTGAAATCATTGCCGGCACGGCCGACGCCCAATCCCTGAACATCTCATTGCGCATAGAGGTAGGCCGCGACGTCACGCGCTTCGGCCTCACTGATGCCGGTCGCGGGCATTGCCGTGCGGGGCGAGAAGGCTTGTGGTGTCACGATCCACTGGACCAGATTGTCCGGCGTGTTGGTCGCAACACCGGCGATGTAGACGCGCGTCCTGAGATCGGCGAGCGAAGCACCGACTTTGCCGTCGCCGCCGGGAATGCCTGGAATGGTATGGCACCCCACGCAGCCGTAGCGGCGGATCATCGCCGGTGCGCGGGTCGGATCACCCCCCGTCATGGCGCGGGCGATGCTTTCATTTCGCTGACGGTCGCTGCGCGCGAAGCCGACCGCGACCGCCGCGGCGAGGAGAAGGCTCGCCACTCCGATTGCCAGCGCCGCCCAACTAGAGAGCGTGAAGCGCATCGGCTCGCTCCCTACCGGACCGGCAAATCCAGAGCGCGATCAGCGCGAGCGCCGAGCCGGCATAGATCGTTCCCGCCGGCACCCACATGATGATGCCAGCCAGTTGCTGGTCCTCGAGCGGCGTCAAGCCCCAGGCCGCTGCGGCATCGGCTTGCTGCCGGTACAGGAGGTGCGGGGCAAGTGCCATCAGCGCACCGAGAACGCTCGTGTGCAGCATGGTGACGAAGACGTGCCAGGCAGCGCTGCCGATTTGGCTGCGCCGGAACACCGACCACCAGAACAGGATCGCGGTCAGAAAGAAGCTCAGATGCTGCACTCGGTGCAGGAGAATGTTCTCGACCGCGGCATCGAACAGCGCCGGTGCGTGCCAGGTCCAGATCGCGATCCCATGCAACAGCGTGGCGTTGCGGCCAGCGCTCAGCAGGCTCCACAGCCGCGTGATGTAGGGATGCCGCATCGCCCAGCCGATCGCGAGCCGCGTGCGCTGCGGCAGGGACCAAAGCAACGGTCCGACTGGCCTTGCGAGCACTAGCAGCGGTGCCGCCACGGCCATCAGGATTTCGTGCTCGATCATGTGGAACGAGAGGAGGCGTTCTCCGAGCCAATGCAGCGGCGATACCAGCGCGGCAGCCAGCGTCAGCCAGCCGGCGCCGCAGATGATATCCTGCGCGATGCGTTGGCGGCCTTTCCGTGCCAGCACAAGCCTGCCGATGCCGTACATCAGGCCGAAAAGCGTGAGCGGTACGATGATCCAAGGATCGAACGTCCAGCCTGGTGCTGCAGCCTGCAGCGCCGACCCATGCGCGTAGATCGAATGCGGCATCGACCAAGCGATCGCGGCGAAGGCTATTTTTCGCATCCCGTCAACACCATTGCAGCGAGGCCCTGCATCAGCAGGGCGAAAGTGAAGAGGCCCGCGGAGAGTGTACTCACTGTGCTGCCGAAATCGGCATTGCCATGATGTCCGTCGGTTTTGCCGATCACCCGCCGTGGAGACAGCCATGATGAGAGGGCCGATGCCGTCGTGAGCGCCGCACCGATGAACGAGGTGATGGCTGAGGCGTGAGACTGCGAGCGGCAATCGACATAGGGCAGGATCTGCCCGAGCTGCATGTTCGCCGCCCAGACCAGCGGCGCGAACCAGAGTCCCGCCCAGATCGAGAGATGGGTGAGGAGCTTTGACGCGTTCATAGCCGTGCCAACCAATAGATGCAGCCATAAATCGGAAGCCAGGTCGCGACGACAAAGTTCCAATACATGGCGTTGTCCTGGACGTCGCCGAACCTTCTCGGGCTCCGGCCGTGCCGCGTGAATACCAGCGCCGCCAGCACCAGCGTGTCGACGAGATCGGTGATGATGTGGGTGGTGTGGAGGCCGAGCAGGGTCCACACCACTGAGCCGTAGGCGTTGCTGTCCCAGCTCACCTTGAGGGCGGGGAATTCGAAGATGCGCACGATCAGCGGGAGGGTGCCGATCATCGACATCATCACCATTCCGATCCGCACCTTGCGCAGGTCCTGCTGCTCGGCCCAGCGCGAGAGCAGGATGTTGGGGATGAGACTGGTTAGCAGGATCAACGTCACGAGCGTGCCGGGAAGCAGATCGGGCGGCGGCGTGTTGATCGGCCAGGCCGTCGCCAGGCTCATCAGGTAGAGATAGACGGCGATCACGAGCGCGAAGCCGGTGCCTTCGATCAGCATGAAGGCGAGCGTGCCCCACCAGGTGACGCTCGCGGTACCCATTCCGTGCAGCGGCAATTTGCCGAGATCGAGCACGATCTTCTCTCTCATGACTCGTCCTCCGGCGTACCCTTGGGCCAGAACCAGCCGATCAGCGCGACCGCGGCCGGGATGGAGCCCCAGACGACGGCCCAGGGCGAGAAGATCGACCAGATCAACATGATCGTGGTCGCAATCGCGGCCCACAGCGGCCAGATGGAATTCTGCGGCGAGGCTTCGCGCGCCTGCGGTTCGGCGGTTGCCAGCGTGGTCACGATCAGTTCGCGACGATCGGTGCGCAAGCCATCGGCGACGGGGAGGCCGTCGCGGTCGTCCCACACCGGATGCAGGCTGCCGACGACCGGTATCATGGCGAAATTGTAGCTCGGCGGAGGCGATGTCGTCGCCCATTCCAGCGTCGGCGCATCCCAGGGATTGTCCAGCGCAATCTCTCCGAAGCGTGCGCTCCGCATGACATTGATGAAGAACAGCAGGAAACCGGCCGTGAGGATCACTGCACTGACGCTGACGAACAGGTTGAGCCCGTGCCAGGGCAAGTCGGGCTGATAGGTGTAGATGCGGCGCGGCATGCCCTCGAGCCCGAGGATGTGCATGGGAAAGAACGTCGCGTTGAAGCCAACGAAGATCAGCCAGAACGACCACTGGCCGAGCGCTTCGCTCATCATGCGTCCGGTCAGCTTGGGAAACCAGTAGTGGACGGCGCCAAGCAAGGGAAACACGGCGCCGCCAATCAGCACGTAGTGAAAATGCGCGACGACGAAATAGGTGTCGTGCACCTGCGTGTCGAACGGCACGGACGCGACCATCACGCCGGTCAAGCCGCCGATGACGAAGGTGATGATGAAGCCGATGATGAAGAGCAGCGGGCTCTTGAATACCGGCCTGCCGTCCCACAGCGTCGCAAGCCAGCAGAAGATCTGGATGCCGGCGGGGATCGCAATCGCCATGCTGGAGGCTGTGAAGAAGCTGTCGCCGAGCCGCGGCAGCCCCGCCACGAACATATGATGCACCCACAGCCCGAAAGCGAGGATGCCGGTGGCGATCAGCGCCATCACGAGGCCGAGATAGCCGAAGGCCGGGCGCCTCGCGAACGGCTCGATCATGGTCGAAACCATGCCGACGGCGGGCAGAAAGATGATGTAGACCTCGGGGTGGCCGAAGAACCAGAACAGATGCTGCCAGAGCAGCACGTCGCCGCCCTCGGCCGGATTGTAGAAGTGCGTGCCGACGAGGCGGTCGAGGATCAGGCTGGTGCTTGCGAGCACGATTGCCGGCATGGCCATGATGACGAGGAACGACGTCACCAGCATGGCCCAGACGAAGACCGGGATGCGGTCGAGCGTCATGCCCGGCGCACGCTGCTTGAAGATGGTGACGACGAGCTCGACCGCGACCGCGAGCGCGGAGATCTCGGTAAAGGTGATCATCTGCGCCCAGATGTCGGCACGCTTGCCGGTGCCGTATTGCGGGCCCGACAGCGGCACATAGGCAAACCAGCCGACGTCGGGCCCCATGTCGAGCGCGAACGCGATCCAGAGCAGTGCGCCGCCGGCGAGATAGATCCAATAGGAGAAGGCGTTCAGGCGCGGGAAGGCGATGTTGCGGGTACCGACCATCAGCGGCGCCAGATAGACCGCGACCGCTTCCATCACGGGCACGGCAAACAGGAACATCATATTCGCACCGTGCATCGTGAAGATCTGGTTGTAGCGATCGGGTCCGAGCAAGCGCGCCTCGGGCTGCGCGAGCTGAATTCGCATCAATGCAGCGAGCACGCCGCCAAGGGCGAGGAAGACGAAGGCGGTGAAGATGTAACGGCGGCCGATGATCTTGTGGTCGACGGTCGCAAGCGCGCCCCAGAGGCCGGACGGGGTCTTCCACGTTTCCGCCAGCGCGTCGGTCAGCTGCGCGCGCTCGACATCGATGTCGCGCTGCTCTGGGGCCGCGGCGGACGGCTTCATTTCAGGCTCGCCAGATATGCGGACACCGCACGCAGCTCGTCGGGCGTCAGCGGCACCATCGGCATGTTGTTGCCGGGCTTGATGGTCTGGGGATCGGCGATCCAGGCCGCGAGCGAGCCCCGTGTGGTCTCGAACAGGCCGGCGGCGATGGTGCGGCGGTTGCCGACATGGGTGAGATCAGGGCCGGTGGTGCCGACCGCCGCGGTGCCACGAATGGTGTGGCAGGCCGCACAGGGCTTTGCCAGGAAGGTCTGCAGGCCGGCGGCGGTTTGCTCGTCGGCCGGTTGCGCCGCAGTCTGCCGCTGTGTTGCCGTCCATTTGTCGAAATCGTCCTGCGGTTCGGCAATCACCAGCAGCGACATATGGGCGTGCTGCATGCCGCAGAACTCGGCGCATTGACCACGGTAGATGCCGGCGTGCTCGGCGCGGATGGTGAGCTCGTTCGGACGGCCGGGAACGAGATCCTGCTTGCCGGCGAGGCTCGGGACCCAGAACGAATGGATCACGTCGAGACCTTCGAGCTTGAGGCGCACCTTGCGACCGACGGGAATGTGGATCTCGTTGGCGGTCTCGAACCGGCTCGACGGATCGGGGCCGATATATTCGAGACCCCACCACCATTGCAGGCCGCGCACGCGGATCGTCAGATCGTCCTGTCCTGCGACGGTGAGCGCGCGCGTGGCGACGAAGCTCATGACGGTGAAGGTCCCGATGATGAGAACGGTGGCGACGACGGCACCGGTGACGGCAATGGTCATGCGTCGCTCGCGTCCGGGTTCGGGCGACACCGGCCGCGCATCACGGCTTCGCCACAACGCGGCGATCAGCGCGATCAGCACCAGCATCCAGACCAGGGAGCAGACCGCGACGATCAGGATGATGAGGTGCTTCAGGCTGATCGCCGAGGTGCCGTAGACGTCGAGCGCGGATTGCCAGTTGCCGCCGCAGCCGGCCAGCGGCGCGGCGAGCATTGCGCTCGAACAGGCTTTGCGGGCGGCGCGGATCACGGTGTCGGTCCCTGGTCCGGATGGACGGGCGAGGGACCTTCATCGAACAACAGCTTTGCCGGCGCGCGGTTCTCCGCGGGCCGGGTCTGCTTCTCGTCGTTGCGGCTCGGTGCGGCGGTCTTGCCTTGGTAGGAGCCGATCGTCTGCACATAGCCGGCGAGCTGCCAGATCTGATCCGTCGTCATCTTGTTGCCGAACGCGGGCATGCCGTGCGGCCGCCCATCACGGATCGAGGCGAAGATCGAGACCATCTCGGGGCCGTAGTACCACCAGCCGTCGAGGAAGCCGGGGCCGCTGCCGCCCTGGCCGTCGCCATGGCAGCTCCTGCAGCCGAACCACGCATAGAGCCGCTTGCCCTGGCTGAGATTGTAGGCGTTGACCTCATAGGGCTTGCCGAGCACGAAATAGACGTCCGGCGGCGCACCGCTGATGCGGTTCGGCATCAGCGCTACCCTGTCGAGCGCATCGGCGATCGGCGGATCGAGCCGCAACTGCCGCTCTTCCCGCTGGCATCCCGCCAAAGCGGTTGCAAGACCAAGGAGAACAACGCCGGCCATCCGTTGCATCTGATCGCTTGAATTCAGGAACCTACGATCCTCAATCGAGACGCCGAACCAAGGTTCCTCGCGCTCAATTGACGTTGTCGCCGAGCATGTTACGGACGGCGGTGGTGACGGCGGCGAGGCCGCTCGCGCCGTGCATCAGCGCGATCTCGCCCTGCTGCTCGTGGCGAATGGCTTGCGCCATGATGCGCAGGCGCAGATCGCCGCGGCTGTGCCACATCTGATCGGCCATCCTGACCGCACCGCGGTGATGCTTGCCCATCGTCTCGACGAACAATTTGTCGAACTGGTCCGGCGGCGCGGTCTTGACCTGTCGCATCTCGGCCGGCGTCAGGAAGCCCGGCATCGCCGCACGCTCCTCCGTGCTGCAATCGGGCATCTCCGTGTCGAACCAGCTCAGCCACCAATTCTCGAAGATCCGGTTCTCGCCGGTCTGGCTCGCGACCATCAGCATCGCGAGCTTTCGCAGATGCGGATCCTGCGCGCGTTCGGCAGCCGTCCGCGCCAGCTCAATCCCCTGGGCGTGGTGCGTGCTCATATGCCGGATGTAAGCCTGATCTTGATCCCTGTCGCGGCCCATCCATGGCAGCTCGTATCCATGGCCGCCGAACAAAGCGATCGCCCCGAGCACTGCAATCACGGCCAGCGCGCCGGTGGTCCACGCGTTGGTGAACCGCACGTCGCGTCCCGGCGCATGCCCGCGCCTCCAGCGCAGGCGGGCGAACAGGGGATACATCACGGCCGAGGAGCCATGCACCAGCAGCCCGATCCAGTAGGGCTGCTGTAGCGTGAACAGCGGCTGCCAGAACGGAAACAGCGGCACCAGCGCGAACCATTCCACGCTGGATGAGAATACGGCCCAGGGCAGCGCCAGCAGCAGGATCGTGGCCGGCCGCAAGTCGGCAGTCCAGCGCCCGAGCACGCCGAAGAAGACCAACGCCCAGGAAAAATCCGCCCATTGGTGAAAGGCGATCCCGGCCAGGATCGTGCTCCAGGATGGCTCGCTGCTGATCGCCCAATCGCGCGCCGGAATGGCGGCGACCGTCATCCAGTCGACCGCGGCATCGCGGCCGATGCGGGCGGCGAAGAGCTGGCTGACGATGGTGGAGAAAGTGCTGCTGATCAGGCCGAGCTCGGCGGCGGCGATCCAGCGCGAACGTCGCCGCCCGCCGGTGATGCGCCGCGCCCCGCTGGCAAGCGCTGGTCGCGGCTCTGCGTTCACGTCAGCTGCTTGAGCTTCTTCAGCGGATTGAGCTCGCTCGGCTTGTCCTGTTCGTCGCGCCCGCGCTCGGCTTGCGCCTTGCCGTCATCGTGCAGATCCTGGTCGCCGATGATCTCGCCGACGGCCTGCTTGGTCCTGCCGGCGATCCGGTGCTGAAGACCTTTGGTCTTGCCCATGAGCTGCCTCCGATATGTCCTTCCTTAAGGGCTCGCGCCGCTTCCCCGGCGCCCGAAGGGGGCGTGAGCGCCGGGGCTGCGGTTCCGTCCAAATTGCCTCCGGCGACGGGGGGACGCCGGAAGCGTTGATGAGACGCTTCGAGAGGCGGATGGTTCCTTCGGGCCGTCACCGGGGCTCAATCGCGATGATCACGCCTTCGTTGCCCCGGAGCAGGATGGAAGCATCCGGCAAGGGCTCGGGTCGCCGGTCCAGCTGCGTCGACAGCAAGAGGCGGCCGCGGCCTTGCCAGTGGAAATTCCGCGGTTCGGCCGCGATGTTGAGCGCGACCAGAAATTCGTTACGGCCATCCATCCTCTTGTAGGCCAGGACGTCGTTCTGGGAGCGCAGCGGCGCGTAACCGCCCCGCCGCAGCCCGGCATGGTCGCGCCGCAGCGCCATCAGCGTGCGAAACAGCGCCAGGACCGAACGTTCGTCGCGCTGCTGGCCGGCGATGTTGGCCGCGCCCTCGGGCGGCTCCAGCGGCAGCCATGGGCTGCCCGTGGTGAAGCCGCCGCCCGGGCTGTCATCCCATCGCATCGGTGCGCGTTCGGGATCGCGGCACAGCCCGTATCCGGGCACGAGCTTCTCGAAGGGATCGTGGACGCGGTCCGGCGGAATGGGAACGCGCTTGCGGCCGATCTCGTCGCCCATGAAGAAGAAAGGCGTCCCGCGCAGCGTCATCAGCAGCATCGCCATCACGCGCATCTGCGCCTCGCCGATCTTGCTCGCGATCCGCTGCTTGTCGTGGCCGCCGATCACCCAGACCGGCCAGACATGTTCAGGGATCGCATTGAAATAGGCGTCGATCGTCGCTTGCAGCGACAGCGCATCCCACTTGGAATCGAGCAGGGCGAAATTGAGCGGCAAATGCAGGCGCGGCCGGCCGTTGCCGTAGAAGTGGCCGATGCGGTCGGTCTTGCCCTGGACTTCGCCGCAGAGCATTCGTCCCGGATAGGCGTCGATCACCTCGCGGATGAACTCGATGCAATCCATCGTTTCGGGCCGGTCGTCGGTAAACACCGGCGTCTGCCGCTGCGGTGGCGGCTTGCTCTTGGCTTGCGGGTTCGGCGGATTGTCGCGCAGCAGGTGGTCCTTGATCAGCACCGCGCTGGCATCGACGCGAAAGCCGTCCACGCCGCGGTCGAGCCAGAACCGCATGGAAGTGGCGATCGCGGCACGCACCTGCGGATTGCGCCAGTTGAGGTCGGGCTGCTCGACCAGAAAGGAATGATAGTAATATTGCCGCCGTGCCTCGCACCATTCCCACCCGCTGCCGCCGAACCGGCTCAGCCAGTTGTTGGGCGGCCCGCCATTCTCGGCAGGATCGGCCCAGATGTACCAATCCGCCTTGGCGCTGTTGCGCGAGCTCGAGCTTTCGACGAACCATGCATGATCGTTCGCGGTGTGATTGGGAACGAGATCGAGGATGAGCCGGATGCCTGCGGCGTGCAGCGCTTCGAGGAGGCGATCGAACGCGTCGAGGCTGCCGAAGGCGGGCTCGATCGAGCAATAGTCGGAGATGTCGTAGCCGAGATCGCGGAAGGGGCTCTTGTAGATCGGCGTCAGCCACACCGCATCGATCCCGAGCCACTTCAGGTAATCGATGCGCGACATCAGTCCGGCGAGGTCGCCCTTGCCGTCGCCGTTCGAGTCCTGGAAGGAGATCAGCGCGATCTCGTAGATGACGGCGGATTCCCACCACGCGGCTTCGTCACGGGACTCGACGCTCATCACCTTGCATCACCTCGTTATGCCCAGCATGCGATGTGATCTGCCGAGCCGCAGTCCGGACGCTCTCGATGCCCTTGGGGAAACCGCTGCGGTTGGGATAGAGCTTGCGCCGTGCGTTGCGCGGCGGTCGCCGCGGCTTGGTGTCCTGTGCGGCGCGGTAGTCCAGCATGGCGATGCCGCCGACCATCAGCAGCGCCAGCGCGATGTTGCCCTTCTTGGGATTATTCGACGTCAGCCCTGAGAGCAGCGCCGCGGCATCGAGGCCGTCGCCGCCGAAGCGGGCCCACAGGCCGGCGTTCTTGTCGATCGACAGCGACATGATGCCTGCGAGGATTTCGCGCACGCCGAAGGCGCGGACCATCGTCTCACGGCCTTCCATGCCCAACGTTTCCGTGACGCGCCTTGGCGCGAAAAGTTCGACGACGCCAAGCCCGATGCTGAACCAGCCGAGTGCACGCGCGAGCTGGTCCGCGGGCTGTTTCAGGCTCGGGCCGCCTTCGACGATCTTCGGATCACCCTTGGTGCGGACGATGTTGGAGAAATGAAACATAAGCCTGCTCCTTCAGGGCTTCAGCACGACCTTGACGCAGGAATCGCGCTTGTCGCGGAACACCTGGTACATCTCCGGGCCTTGGGCGAGCGGGACGGTGTGGGTGATGACGAAGGACGGGTCGATCTCGCCCTCTTCGATGCGGCGGAGCAGGTCGTCGGTCCAGCGGTTGACGTGGGTCTGGCCGGTGCGCATCGTCAGGCCCTTGTTCATGAAGGCGCCCATCGGCATGTTGTCGGAGAGGCCGCTATAGACGCCCGCGACGGAGATGATGCCGCCGGGCCGGCAGACATAGATCATCTCGCGCAGCACGTGCGGCCGGTCGCTTTCCAGCATCACCATCTGCTTGGCGCGGTCGAGCACGGTGTCTGGCCGGGACGGCATCACGTGAGCTTCCATGCCGGCGCAGTCGATGCACTTTTCCGGTCCCTTGCCGTCGGTGAGCTCGTTCAGACGCTCCACCACGCTCTCGGTCTCGAAGTTGATCGTGGTGGCACCGCCGGCTTCCGCCATGCTGAGCCGCTCGGGCAGGCAGTCGATCGCGATCACCTGGTTGGCGCCGAGCAGGATGGCGCTGCGGATCGCCATCTGCCCGACCGGACCACAGCCCCAGATCGCGACCGTGTCGGTCGGCTCGATGTCGCATTGCACGGCGGCCTGCCAGCCGGTCGGGAAGATGTCGCTGAGGAACAGCAATTGCTCGTCGGGAATGCCTGGGGGCACCTTGATGTGGGTGGCGTCGGCAAAGGGTACGCGGAGATATTCGGCTTGGCCGCCGGGATAGCCACCGGTCAGATGCGTATAGCCAAACAAGCCGGCTGTCGTGTGCCCGAACACCTTATCGGCCAGATGACGCTTGCGGTTGGTGGTTTCGCACACCGAATAATTGCCGCGCTTGCACTGTTCGCATTCGCCGCAAATGATCGTGAAGGGCACGACGATGCGGTCGCCCTTCCTGAGCTTGCCGTCGACGCCCGAGCCGACCTCGACCACTTCGCCCATGGTCTCGTGGCCCATGATGTCGCCGGGCAACATGCCCGGAATGAAATTGTGGAAGAGGTGCAGATCGGAGCCGCAGATGGCGCAGCTCGTGACCTTGATGATGGCGTCGCGTGGATCCTGGATCTCGGGGTCAGTGACGGTGTCGCACCTTATGTCCTCCTTGCCGTGCCAGACCAGCGCCTTCATCGTCCGTCCTCCCGCTTGAATCACTTGGCATCTAAGTCCAGGAAGGAACGATGGTTGCTAATCGCCCCGCGCAAATTCTTCGCACTGCGCAAATAGGAACGCGGGAGCAGGGCGGCGATTGAGCGTCATCACCTCAATTCCCCAAGGGTCCAAATCCGAGGATTTGCCGCATGCCCGCCAATCAACTCGCCGTCGTCACAGGCGCCTCAACCGGTATCGGTCTGGAACTCGCCAGGTGCTGTGCGCAGGCAGGCTTCAACCTCGTCATCGCGGCGGACGAGGCCGCGATCGAGCAGGTGGCCGTCGATCTGCGCCGGCTCGGCGGCAGCGTCGAGCCGGTCGAGGCGGATCTCGCCACCACCGAGGGCGTGGACAAGCTCTGCGCCGCGCTCGGCGACCGGCCGATCGATGCGCTGCTGGCCAATGCCGGCATCGGCCTCGGCAAAGCCTTCCTCGACCAGGACTTTGCCAGGGTGAAGCACCTCATCGACACCAACATCACAGGCACGCTGTATCTGATCCACCGCGTCGGCAATGAGATGCTCCGCCGCAATGCCGGCCGCATCCTGATCACCGGCTCGATCGCCGGCTTCATGCCGGGCAGTTTCCAGGCCGCCTACAATGCGAGTAAGGCGTTCCTGGATTCATTCTCGTTCGCGCTGCGCGAGGAGTTGCGCGACAGCGGTGTCACCGTCACCTGCCTGATGCCAGGTGCGACCGAAACCGAGTTCTTCCGCCGCGCCGACATGATGGATACCAAGGTCGGCACCGAGAAGAAGGACGGCGCCTACGGTGTCGCCAGGGCCGGCTTCGATGCGATGATGCGCGGCGACGCCGACATCGTCACCGGACTGAAGAACAAGATTCAGACCACGGTTGCGAGCGTCACGCCGAACGAGATGCTGGCCAGGCAGCATCGCAAGATGGCGGAGCCGGGCACCGCGAGGTCGTAGAGCGACATCGTCGCAATTTCACGGAGTGGCGCGAACCGTGTTGCGGGCCGACAACAAAGGCGCCCGCCGATTCACATAGCCTAATGCACAGCGGCCCCGAAACCGTCAAATTGTACGGGCTGAAACAAGAGGGGGGCTGCGATGGCGATGGATCGCATCGAACAAGCCTTTGTCGCGACTGCGGTCACGGGTTTTCTCGTGATGATGGTGGCAATTGTCTGGATGATGATCAGCTGAATTGGGGGAGCTTGCCGTCTTGCGCGTCGCGCTACCTTACGCCGCGATTGTCCTGTGCCTGGCGGTGACCGCCTGGCTTGCTGTCGCACATCTGTTCTGATTCGATCGGCTGCGCGGCGCAGATCAGCGGGCCTTCCCCGATTTGCGGTCCCGGCGCGGCGGCTTGCGGCGCTCTTCCTCCAGCTCATCGCGCAGGCGCTGGGCGCTCACGAGATGGTCGGTGCTGCGCAGCAGCGCCATGCCCTCGCGCACCAGCTCACGCGATTGGCTGAGCATCTGCTCATCGAGGGCGGTATCAGGTAGGTAGATCATTGAACGTCACACTCCACTGCGAGAAGTGGGGAAGGATGCGCTGCGTTGCGTGTCATGCCCGCCGATCGCCGATGAGTCCCGCCAGAGTCCGCGCCATGGCTGCGACATCGATCGGCTTTTCCCAGAGCGGCACGTCGTGGAATTCCGGCGCGATGCTGATTCTGTCGTAGCCGGTGGTGAACACGAAGGGCACGCCGCGCGCCCTGAGTTCCCTGGCGACCGGAAAAATCAGCTCCGTCCGAATGTTGACGTCGAGCACGGCGCCGTCGAGTACGCCGGCCCCCTGCAGCATTGCCATCGCGTCCTCAATGTCCCCCACCGGACCTGCAACCTCGGCGCCCAGCTTTCGCAGCGCATGTCCGATGTCGTCTGCGAGAAAATATTCGTCTTCGACCACGAGGATACGGCGCCCAGTCAGGGGCGCGCGCTGACGAGACGATGCGTGAGAACTGGACATGATCCCCTCCAGCAATCCCTCCAGGCGGATAGGAACATAAGACCGGGACCCACTTTGGTGCAAACGATGCAATCGAAGGTGGGTTCCATGGGAAACCGCGACATCATCGTGATCGGGGGCTCGGCCGGGGCGACCGCGCCGCTGAAGCAGATTTTGGGCCGTCTGCCTGCGGATTTGCCGGCTGCCGTCTTCGTCGTGCTGCACATTCCGGCGCAGGGCATCGGCATCCTCTCGACGGTTGCCAGCAGTGCCGGCCCACTTCCGGTCCGGCAGGCCGAGAACGGCATGAAAATCGAGCCTGGTCACGTCTATCTGGGTGCGCCGGACCATCATTTGCTGCTCGCTGGAGATCGCGTTGTCCTCGGCCGAGGGCCGCGCGAGAACATGGTGCGGCCGGCGATCGATGCCCTGTTCCGCTCTGCCGCCCTCTATCACGGCCCGCGCGTGGTCGGCGTGCTCCTCAGCGGCCTGTTGTCCGACGGCGCGGCCGGTCTCAACGCCATCAAGCGCTGCGGCGGGATGGCCGTGGTGCAGGATCCCGCGGACGCAATCTCGGACGAGATGCCGCGGCGCGCAATGGAAGCGACTACAGTCGATCTCTGCGTTTCCGGCGCCACCATGGGCGACGTGCTGTCCGAGCTCGTCAGGGAGCCGGCCGGAGCCGCGCTGCCGGTCCCCCCCGAGATCAGGCTCGAGGTCGAGATCGCGGCTGGGGAGCGTGTAGGCAGCGACAATCTCAGCGCAATTGCGGACCCTGTCGGGCTGACTTGCCCGGCCTGCGGCGGCGTGCTTTCGGAAGTCAAGGAAGCGCGACCGATGCGCTTCCGCTGCCAGGTGGGTCACGGCTTCACCGCCGATGCTCTCGCCAAGGAGCAGGAGGGGCGCGTCGACGAAGCCCTGCGCGTGGCGCTGCGCATCATCGAGGAGCGCGCGGAGCTGGTGCAGCGCATGGCAGCCGACGGCCGGCGCAGCGGCCGGGCTGCCGTCGCCGAGATGTACGAGGCTCGGGCACGCGAATATCGCGAATATGCCAACATGATCCGGCGCGTTGTGCTAAAGTCCCTTGATCCTCCCGTGGGCAAACCGGAGGCCTGAAGGCTCTGCCATGGCCATCTCCCTTGCCGAACGCACCGCGCAACTCAACATCGAGCAGAGCCTCCTGGTGAAGGCCGATAGAGACATCGAGGAGGGCTGGAGGCGCATCCGCGATCAGGAGGATCGGGTGCGCGAGCTGATGGCGGGCGGACACGACACGCGCCAGGCGGAACGACTGGTCAGCCTACTCAGGCAGACCCTGGTGGAATGGGAGCGCCACCGCGTTTTGATCGAGCAGCGGGTCGAGTATCTCCGGCAGGAGGTCGCGGCGGGGTAGTTGGGGAAAGGACGGCAGCTCTCCTGAACTCCGCGCTGAGCTCGAACATGGTATCGAGCTGACGCTCCGTATACCGGCGCCAGCGCTCGTTCTCGGCCAGCAAGCGGCGGGCTTCCGCGGTCGCACGCTCGGCCCGCCTGATCAGGCCGGCGAGCTCCTCGGAGATGGGCATCGCGGGTTCCTTCGCAGTGCTGGCGAGCATGGACCTTTCGGCCGGAGCTGACAACGCTGAACGCTTCGGGACATTTTTGCGTTTGATCTATTGGGATAATATTGATTTCTGTTATTTGCAGGAGCCGGGCGCCTGTTGGTCCCGGCGAGCGAACGAGAGCCATCAGAGCCATGCATGACGTCGGCGACCAGCCGGTCCAAGGAGAGCGCCAGATCAAGACTCCGCTGATCATAGGAGTGGGCGCCTCGCCCGGTGCGCTGGACAGCATCGAGCGCTTCTTTGCCAAGCTGAGCTTAGGCGCCGATCAGGCCATCGTGCTGGCGCTTCAGCACCACGAGAGTTTTGACGAGCAACGGCTGCGCGGAATCGTGCGTGCGTCCAATGGCGGCAAGGTCGCCGATATCGGCGACGGCCACGCGATCGAAGGCGGCATGGTCTATCTGTGCCCGCCGGCGATGATTACCACGATCCAGAACAACCGGTTCGCGATTCGCAAGGCCGAACAGGCGCCCGGCGAGCGGGCCACGATCGACAGCTTCCTGGTCTCGCTGGCCGAGGAACGCTCCGAGCAATCGATCGGCGTCATTCTTGCCGGCACCGGCGGTGACGGCACGCTCGGCACGGCGACGCTCAAAGATCACGGCGGCCTCGCCATCGCCGAAAGGGTAGCGAGCCAGGACGAGGCTGAGCATCTGCGCAACGGCAACACGCCCGCCGCCATCGCCGACTATGTGCTGCCGCCGGAAGATATTCCCGAGCACATCCAGGTCTATGCCCGTCATCTCAGGCGTCTGGAAGAGAAGCAGGGCTTCGATGAGGTGCTCGCAGCGGCCGCGTCGTCGCTGTCGCGCATTGCCGACATCCTGCGCAACAAGACCGGCAATGATTTCCACGGCTACAAGCAGAACACCTTCCTGCGCCGCGTGCAGCGGCGCATGCAAGTGGTCCAGATCGATGACATCGCTGCCTATGTCGATTACTTGCGGAACGACAAGGACGAGGCCCAGCACCTCTTCAATGATCTCTTGATCGGGGTCACCGAATTCTTCCGCGACAAACGCGAATTCGAGGTGCTGGAGACCCAAGTCATCCCGAAGATCTTCGAGGGCAAGGGTGCGGGGCAGCAGGTGCGCGTCTGGGTGCTCGGCTGCGCCACCGGCGAGGAGGCCTATTCGATCGGCATCCTCCTGCGCGAGCATATGGCGCGGATGGAATCCGCGCCGCAGGTGCAGATCTTCGCCACCGACATCGACGGACGGGCGCTGGCGACCGCACGGGTGGGGCGCTACCGTACCAATATCGAGGCAGAGGTGACGAGCGAGCGCCTGGCGCGCTGGTTCGTGCGCGAGGGCGACACCTATTGCGTGGTGAAGGAGCTGCGCGAGATGTGCATCTTCTCGCAGCACAACGTCATCAAGGACGCGCCGTTCTCCAAGCTCGACCTCGTCTCCTGCCGCAATCTGCTGATCTATCTCAATGCCGAGCTGCAGAACCGGGTGATCCCGCTGTTCCACTTCGCGTTGCTGCCGGACCGCTATCTGTTTCTCGGAAATTCCGAGAACGTGACGCGGCACCCGAAGCTGTTCGCGCCGGTCGACCGACGGGCGCGCATCTTCAAGAAGCTGGAAACCGGAACGCGGCTGCCGCCGGAATTTCCGATCACGACGGTGGCGGGCAGGGTGCCGGCCGAAGTGCCGGCGCCGCGCTCGTTCGGTCCCGACGTCGGGCTGGAGCGGCGCGCCCAGCGCATCGCAGAGCGCTATGCGCCGGCCTACGTCATCACCGATGACAATTTCCAGATTTTGCACTTCTCGGGGCGCACCGGCCGCTATATCGAGCCGACGGCGGGTGCCGCCTCGCTCGACCTGCTTCAGCTCGTGCACCGCGATCTGCGCCTCGAACTGCGCACCGCGCTCAGCCGCGCTGTCGAGACCAACGAGCCCGTCCATGCCGAGCAGGTGCAACTCGGGGTGAACGGTCACCGTGTCGTGGTCGACATCACGGTCGAGCCGGTCCAGGACGGCGCGGGCGGTCACCGAAATTTCGTCGTGCTGTTCAAGGACGGCCCGGTCCGAATGATCGAGGCCGATCAGGGCAACCCCAACGCGCTGGTACGCACTGAGCATGTCGAGCGCCTCGAAACCGATCTGCGCGCCACGCGCGAGCGCCTTCAGGCGACCATCGAGGAACTGGAGAGCACCAACGAGGAGCTGAAATCCTCGAACGAGGAATACCAGTCGCTCAACGAGGAGCTTCAGTCGGCTAACGAGGAGCTGGAGACCTCGCGTGAGGAATTGCAGTCGGTCAACGAGGAGCTGACCACCGTCAACGGCGAGCTGGCCCACCGTGTTCAGGAATTGACGCGCGCCACCAGCGACCTCAAGAATTTCCTCGAGAGCACGCAGATCGCGACTGTATTCCTCGACAATGATTTGCGCGTGATGAACTTCACGCCCGCGATCACGCACCTGCTGCATCTCGTCGAAACCGATACGGGCCGGCCGATCAGCCATATCAAGGCGCGCATCCCGATCGAGGAGCTCTATGACGACGTCCGCCGCGTGCTGCGCACGCTGGCGAGCGTCGAGCGCGAGCTGACCGCGCCTGACAGCGGCACCCGTTACATCGTGCGTATCCTGCCTTACCGCAGCATCGACAATTTCATCGCGGGCGTCGTCATCACCTTCATTGACGTCACCGCGATCACTCGCGCCGAGGAGCGCCAGCGCCTGCTGCTGGCCGAGCTCCAGCACCGCGTTCGCAACACGCTCGGTGTGGTGCGGTCGATCGCCCGCCGCTCGGCGGAAACGAGCTCTACCGTGGAGGAATACGCCTCTCATCTCGATGGTCGTCTCAACGCTTTTGCCCGCACCCAGGCGCTGGTGACCCGAGATCCCGAAGGCGGCGTCGATCTCGAATATCTCGTGATCGAGGAGCTGCTTGCCTACGATGCCCGCGAAGGCGAGCAGATGCGGGTCTCCGGGCCGACGGTGCGCTTCCAGCCCAAGGCGGCGGAAACCTTCGCACTCGCGATCCACGAGCTCGCGACCAATGCGCTCAAATACGGCGCCCTGAGCCAGCCGACCGGTCACATTGAAGTGACCTGGCGCGTCGATGAGAGCGTTGAGCCCGCGGAGCTGGTGTTCGAATGGCGGGAGCGCGGCGGGCCGCCCGTGACCCCGAGGCCTCGAAAAGGATTTGGTACCGATCTTCTGGAGCGTACGCTGGCATTCGAGTTCAAGGGCCAAACCAAGATGATATTCAACCCTGCGGGGCTGCAATGCACAATCACCGTCCCGCTGAGCAAGCGCGCCTTCCACACACCCGTGGTGGCGGCCTGATGCCGTTGTCGACGGTCGATCGCAGCGCATTGCAGCCGGTCATTCGCCGGCTGAGCGCGCTGAGGCCGTTGTCGACCGAGGCCCGCGCATCGCTCGAATATGCCATGCTCGAAGGCCTCCAACGTGCCGGAGCGGGCGAGGACCTGATCTCCGAGGGCGACCCTGTCGATAGCGTCCGCGTCGTCCTGTCCGGCTGGCTCTGTCGCTACAAGACGCTCGAGGATGGGCGACGCCAAATCGTCAATTTCATCTTCCCGGGCGAGAGTTGCGATGCGCATGCGTTCCTGCTCCCGGTGATGGATCATTCCATCGCGACGATGACGCCTGTGGTCTACAGCGAGATCAAGCGCGCGCGCTTCGAGAGCCTGATGGCAGGCGACCGTTCGCTCGCGGAGGCGTTCTGGTGCGAGACCCTCGTCAACATCGCCATTCAACGCGAATGGGCGATCAATCTCGGCCGTCGCGTGGCGGTTGAGCGCGTCGCCCATCTGTTCTGCGAAACGTTCGAGCGGCTTCGCGTCGTGGGGATGGTCGACGGCAATTCCTGCGTCATGCCGGTGACGCAAATGGATCTCGCGGATGCCACGGGCTTGTCCGTCGTTCACCTCAATCGGACTCTTCAGGAGCTGCGCGCGTCGGGGCTCATCATCCTGCGCGAGCGGATGCTGACCATCCCAGACCTCGATGCGCTCAAGAACGCGGCGCTATACTCGCCGAGCTATCTGCAGCTCTATCGAGGAGACTGAAGCGACGCGATGAAGCCGGCCTTCGTTATCGGGACCCGCTTCGTCGGTGACATCCCGCCGGAACGTCGCCGGAGCGGCCCCCTTGCGATCATCGCGGTCTGCGGGGCTGTCTGTCCTGCGCACCCTCACCTTGTTCGCTTGGAAAAGGCTCGTGAGTTCGTCGGCCGAGAAACGTATCCGGTCGGGGAAGCGTCAATACCTCCCACGATTCACGGATGGCCTTGCGAACCTGCTCCGCGTGCTTCTCGTCGGACGCCAAAGGATAGTGAGACTGCTTCGCCATCGGGCGCTCCCCGGATGATCATGCAGGCGGGAGCACCCTACGTCTCTCAGCCACCGGCGCCTACGGGCGGGGCGTTAGCCGGTGATGAACTGACCATACACCTGCCGCGGCGTTTCGGCCAAGGAAATCGGGGATCTGCCGGTCAATTCCCGTTCCGGACATCGATCATAGGTTGAGAAACCGTCCGAGAGGGGTTGTGAAGGCTTGATCCAAGTTAATGAGCGAGGCTCTTTGAGCGATTGGCGCAATATGAGTAACCTATGCAAGAGAGTGCCGTTGAACTCTGTTGCATCATGGCTGATGCCTGATTCCCTGTTTGCCCGCGCTAGACGTGCTATCGAGGAGAGCCGCGCCCTTCGGGAGCAGCATAGACAGGCTGCGGGTCACTACGGCGAAACCGTGAACGATTTGCGTTTGGCCATCATGGACAGCGCCATGCTTCGCTCGGAGATCAAGGCGCGCCGGGACAACGAGGAACCATAGCTCCGGTCTTTTCGCAGAAACGGGCAACCGTTCCTCCCCCACAACGTTGACCGTCTGCCAGGCTGCGCGGCTCGGCACCCGCCAGACGTCAGAACGCAACGGCGCGCTCGACCTCGTGCACCAGGGAGAACGCCTGATGACGACGCGACATCGGTTCAAGCATATAGAGACTCTGGAGGCGCGGCTCGCCGCCGAGGCGGAGCGACTGCGCCAACAAGCGAGCACGCTTCCGCCCGGCGCCGCGCGCGACGAGATGTTGCGCAAGGCGCGCCAGGCGGAAACAGGGTCTCAGATGAGCGAGTGGCTGCGGTCGCCGGGCCTGCAGCCGCCCGAATAGATTGTCTGCCATGATGATCCGCCTTCAAGTCGTCTTTGAATATGCGCGTTGACATTTCGGTTCCGGCGCGGTCCGGATCTCGCTCGCGCGAACTCATGCAGCGTTAACTTATTGAAATGCCGGAACCGGCTGTTGCGGCGGAAGCTACAAACGTTGCCGGGCTGGGCCGCCCCAGCCGGTAAGCGAATTGAGTGGCAATAGAATTTGGGCCCCGGCGCCAGATCCCCCGCCGGGGCTGATTTCCTTCCAACCGATTATCCGCGACAGTGCAAATGACCGCCAAACGTAACCGCAGGAAACAGACCCAATCGCTCCAGGAGCGGCTGGCCGCCTTCGCCGAAAACGCCCGCGAGCGCGCCCGCACCCTGCCGCCGGGCAGGGAACGTGAGATGCTGCTGCAACGCGCCAAACAGAACGAAGTCACCTCGAACCTGACAGACTGGTTGAGCGCGCCCGTCTCCCCAAGACGAGGACAAACATGATGGGGAGCATCAAGCATTACCGCGCGTTTCAGATCGATCCTGATGGGCACGTGTTCGGATGCATCAATCTGGTCTGCGACGATGATGAGCAGGCCAAGCGCGAAGCGGCCGCGCTCGTGCTGGTCCATCGCATCGAGCTGTGGCGGCTCGACCGGCGGATCGCGCAATTCGACGTGCCGCAGGAGCCTGCTCGCGGGTAGAGCCCTGGGAACCCCGCGCTGCGCGCCGGGTTGGTCGAATGATATCGACCTCGCCAGGAGCCAGCATGACGGACGCCGACGTTCGCAAGGGGATGCCACCCGTCAAGCTGTCGCGCGAGGAGTTCGAGCGCCGCTACAAGCGTCAGTTCGTCGATCCCGCCTTTGCCCCGCTCGGACGGGAGCTCGATACGATCACCGCTGCGGCCTGGGACGCCTACAGCCATTCGCGCAAGGCGCCGTTGACGCGGAAGGCGGGCCCAGGCTTCTCCGATCCCGACTACGATCTTGCCGTCGACTGGCTCGATGCGCGCGCAAAAATCCTGGAGGCGCAGCGGCGGCACGACGATGCCGACGAGACGCCGCGCATTCTCCTCATCAACGGCTCGACCCGCAGCGAGCACACCTGTCCCGGCGAGATGTCCAAGACCTGGCGGCTGGTCAAGCTGGCCGAGCCCGTCCTCGTCGAGATGGGATTTGCCGTCGACATCCTCGATCTGTCGCGCCTCGCCTCGGAGTTCGGCAAGACCATTCATCCCTGCAAGACCTGTGTCGGCACCGCCATGCCGCTCTGCCACTGGCCGTGCAGCTGCTATCCGAACTATTCACTGGGGCAGACTGGCGACTGGATGAACGAGATCTATCCGCTCTGGGTTGCGGCCCACGGCATCCTGATCGTGGCGCCGGTGAACTGGTATCATGTGCCCACCGGGCTCAAGGCGATGATGGACCGCATGGTCTGCGCCGATGGCGGCAATCCCGATCCGACTGCGACCCACGGCAAGAATGCCGCTGAGGCCAAGGCGCTGGAGCTGAAGGGCTGGTCCTATCCGCGCCATCTCGCCGGCCGTCACTTCGGCGTCGTCGTTCACGGAGATGCGGTCGGCGCCGCGGGCGTGCGCCGGGCGTTGTCGGATTGGTTGACCGACATGCAGCTGATCTCGGCGGGCCGCTACGCCGAGCTCGACGGCTATGTCGGCTATAGGGAGCCATACGCCACCTCGCATCGCGATCTCGATGAGGACAGCGAATTCCAGCACGAGGTGCAGAATGCGGCGCGTGCGCTCGGCAACGCAGTCCGGCTGGCAAGGAGCGGGCGTTTCGGCGATCCCGGTGCCGGTCTTGTGGACCCCAAACCCAAATGACCGGCGCGCCGCCGCTTGAATGCCTGATCGTCGGAGGCGGCCCGGCCGGGCTGATGGCCGCGATCTATCTGGCGCGCTTCCGCCGCCGCGTCTGCGTCGTGGACACTGGCGCGAGCCGGGCGGCGCTGATCCCGCGCAGTCGCAATGTCCCGGGCTTCGTCCACGGCCTGTCCGGCACGGAGCTGATCGAAAGGATGTCGGCCCAGCTGGACGAGCTCGCCGTCACGCGCGTGGACGCCGAGGTCACCGACTTGCAACGACACGATCGTGGTTTTCTGGCGAGCTGGAATGGCGGCGCGCATGCAGCCGCCACCGTCGTCCTCGCCTGCGGGATCGTCGATACCCATCCGCCGTTCGACGAATGGCGCGCCGCCGTCGCGGATGGGCTCTTGCGCTACTGCCCGATCTGCGACGCCTTCGAGGCGACCGGCCGCCGCATCGGCGTCATCGGCCCGCTGGCGCGTGCTGCGGGCAAGGCGCTGTTCCTGCGCGGCTATTCGCGCGACGTGACGCTGCTCGCAACCGAGCCGGATGACGATCGGGCCGCAACGTCACGGCTGGCCGAGGCGGGCGTGGAGGTCGTGCGTGCGCCCGATCTGCGTTTGCAGCGGAGAGGCGATGGCATCGAAGCGGTCTTCGCCGACGGCCGCACGGCGCAATTCGACATGATCTATCCCGCGATGGGCGCTGAGGTGCGCTCCCAGCTCGCGATGGCGCTGGGTGCCGAGCATACCGTTGAGGGTTATCTGAAGGTCGACGACCATCAGCGCACGTCGATCCGCGGGCTCTACGGCATCGGCGACGTCGTCACCGACCTGCACCAGATCTCGGTCTCGTTCGGCCACGCCGCAATTGCCGCCTGCACCATCCACAACAGCGTGCCGGCGCGATTGGCGTGAGAAGCGGAGTATCGGACATTGGCGAACATGGCGGCAGGATCATCCACGAAGACCTCTGTCTATGCGGCGCTGCTCGGCAATGTCCTCGTCGCGGTCACGAAGATCGGCGCCGCCGCATGGACGGGAAGTTCGGCGATGACGAGCGAGGCGGTGCATTCGCTCGTCGATACGACCAACGAGATCCTGCTGCTCTATGGCTACCGGCGCGCGGCCCGTCCACCCGACGAATCCCATCCGCTTGGCTACGGCCGGGAGCTGTATTTCTGGAGCTTCATCGTTGCGCTGCTCATCTTCGCGCTGGGCGCCGGCGTCTCGCTGTTTCAGGGCATTCTGCACGTCGCCGCGCCCGAGCCGATCGAAGATCCCATCGTCAGCTTCGTGGTGCTCGGCCTGTCATTCCTGTTCGAAGGCGGCTCCTGGCTGATTGCCCTGCGGCGCTTCAGGTCGGACGCCGAGCGGTTTGGTTACTATCAGGCTTTCGTCCGCAGCAAGGATCCTCCGGCTTTCATGGTGCTGCTCGAGGACAGCGCGGCGCTGCTCGGTATCGCGATCGCCGCCGCGGCCACTGCAGCTGCCGTATGGCTGGACCAGCCGGTCTGGGACGGGGTTGGTTCGATCCTGATCGGGCTGTTGCTGGCGACCGCGTCCGTCGCGCTCGCGCGCGAAAGCAAGAGCCTTCTGATCGGCGAGCCTGCAGATCCGGAGCTTGCGCGCTCCATCCTAGAGGTGGCAAGGCGCTCGCCCGGCGTGCTCAGGGCCAACGGCCTCCTGACGGTGCAGCTATCGCCGGCCGAGGTCGTGGTGGCCTTGAGCATCGAGTTCGCCGACGACAAGCGCGCCGACGATATCGAGCAGTGCGTCGTTTCGATCGAGACCGAGATCCGCAGGCGCCATCCGAGCGTGGCGGCGCTGTTCATCAAGCCGCAGACCGATGCCCGCTACCGGGCGGCGCGGGCGCGGCGTTTCGGCTAGAGCCGCATCATGTGGTTCCAGGTCGTCACAATCGGGGGGAGGGCAGGAACGATGAAAGCGTCGCCTTGGTTGAGTTGAGCAGGGGCGGCATGGACGCGCAACTTGGGAGAGAACGGATGGCCCGATCCGAAGAGATGACCCGCTGCATCGAACTCTGCATGAGCTGCTACCAGACATGCCTCGGCACGGCGATGAACCACTGCCTCGAGACAGGCGGCAAGCACGTCGAGCCAGAACACTTCCGCCTGATGATGGCCTGCGCGGAGATGTGCCGGACCGCCGCGCATTTCATGCTGATAAACACGCCGCACCACAAGCATACATGCGCTGAGTGCGCCGAAATCTGCGGCGAATGCGCCGAGGATTGCGCGCGGATCGGCGGCATGGACGAATGCGTCGCGATCTGCCGCTCCTGCGCGCAATCGTGCCGCGCAATGGCGGCGTGAGGAGGGGCCCATGCTGGAAGAAAAGCTCAAGGAAGCGATCGTCGGCGAGTTGCAGCGTCAGGCCGCCGACCGGCCGCAATCGCTCATGGTCCAGGGCGCGAACGATGGAAACCGCTCGGAGGAGCTGACCGTCAACGGCAAGATCGACCTTGGCGCGCTGGTCATGGTGATCGCGGGATCGGTCGCGGGCGGGCCCTAAAGCATGATCCGGAAAAGTGCGAAGCGGTTTTCCGGAAAGATCATGCGTAAACAACAAGCTTAAGCGCGATGACGATTCATCCAAATCTCATCGCGCTTTAGCCATACTCCTCGCCGATGCCGTATTCCCGGTAGATCTCCAGCGGGTCGAGCTCGGGAAACAGGCGGCATTTGGCCTGCGCCAGGTGCAGGCTCACCGCCGCCGGCTCCTTGCCGTTCGCGAGCAGCTTGCGGATGTCCTCCATATGGGCGTTCGGCCGGTGCTTCGGCTCGAGCTGCTCCAGCGCGACCAGGGCGGTCGCGAGCGCCTCGGTCAGCACCCAGTCATCGTGGCCCGTGATTCCCTTTTTCGACATCGGCAGACCCCAGATGTGGCGGCAGCTCCCAAGTCTATCGCGACTTCGGCCAAATCGCCATTGAGCCGTTGCGGCCGCCGGCGCCGCCATGGACCGGCGACGTGCTCCGGCTTGCATTATGGCCGCGTGTGGCTAAAAGGCGGCGGGTGCGGGGCGATCGTATCTCTGTCGAAATAAACTTGGCGTAGACGGGCCTGCACGGCATCCAGGCCGGCTGTTCCGGTTTGGCCCCTGATCCCGTACGCGCAACGATCCGATTGCGCTACCCCTCAAGGCTCGAGCGCGCATGGTCTTTCTCAGCTTCGTCTATCGCTTCTTCACCAACTTCGCCTTCATGGCGATGGTCTATTTCAGCCTGAACTTCATGGAGAAATATCAGAACCGGGCGATCATCGCGATCCTGGTGCTGGTCTATGCCGCCATGCGCGCGGCCTCGACGCTGCGCGCATTCTATTTCTTCCAGAAGATCGAGAAGCTGGAGGCCGAGACCAAGCGCCTCCAGGCTCCGATCAATGACGGTTCGGGCGGAACCACGGCGCGCAAGCAGGTCGTCGCCGACGTTGCGCGGCTGCGGCGCGACGGCGAGCTCAAGTCCTATATGGACCTGTTTTTCCTGGCGCTGATCGTGCTGCTCTGCGTCGCCGCCATCATGCGGCAGTGAGGGCTTAAACGCGCTTCTTCAGGCTGGCGACGCGGGTCGGGCGGGGCGTAGCGCGCTTGGAGGCCGCGTCCTTGACCGCAATCCCCTTGGCCGCAATCCCCTTGGCTGCAGTCACCTTGGCTGCAGTCCCCTTGGGTGCAATGTCGATGGGCTGCGCGGCATGATCCGGTGCCGCCGACGCTGTATGCGCCGTACGCCGTCCTTGCAGCTTGGCTGCCTTGCCCTTTGCTGCTTTGCCCTGTGCTGCCTTGCCCCTGGCCGCATGAGGTGGCTCGGCTGCCATCGCCAGCCGGGTTGCGGCACGCCGCGACAAGGTCGTCGACAGCAGCACCTCGACCGAGCCCTCCGGAATTGCGAACAGATCGCGGTCGGGCACGGGCAGGGTGGATGCGATATCCATCTGCCCCTTGGTCCGGCGCGGCAGCAGCGGCTGATGCTCGGTCTGCGCATTGAGATCGGCCAGCGCGGGCGCCGGCAGCATCCGGGTCTGCGTGAATACGAAATTCGGCACGCGCGGCCAGCGTGCGATCGGCGTCGTTTCGGTCGGCGGATGCAGCAGCCATTCCACCGCCGTGGTCGGCGTCGCCGGCCGCTCGGCGGTCGCGGGCACCACATGGACGATGCGATAGCCGCGCGCCTTGAGGTCGCGGATGATCTTCGGCAGCGCCGCCACGGTGCGGGCCTGGATGTCGTGCAGCAGCAAAATGCCCTTGCCCTTGGCCTCCAGCCGCTGGATCGCGAGCTGGTAGACGCGGTCGGACGATACGTGCCGCCAGTCGTCGGCCGGAAAGTCGGCGCTCCACACCTGGATGCCGCGCGAGATCAGAAGGTTCTCGACGCCCTCGGCGCGCATCAGGCCGGGAATGCGGAAGAACGGGGCGAGCTGGGACGGATCGGTCATCGCGGCCGAGGTCCATTCGATGCCGCCGTTGATCTCGGCCTCGGCCTTTTCGATCGGCATCCGGTCGAAGGTCAGCGGATGGTCCATGCTGTGGGTGCCGACGGTGTGGCCCGCCGCGACCAGCTTGCGCACGCCTTCCGGATTGGCCTTGGCCTGGTTGCCGATGATGAAGAAGGTCGCCTTGATGCACTCGTCGGCGAGGATCTTGAGGACCTGGTTGGAATATTTCGGCAATGGACCATCGTCGAAGGTCAGGACGACCTCATGGTCCTTCAGCGGCAGCGTCTCGCGGTACTGCATGGTGCCGATGCGCGGATGCTCGCGCGGATCGACCACGAGGGTGCGGGACGTCCCGAGCGCGTCCGGGTGACCGGGGCAGTCGGCTGCATAAGCTGCCGGCGCGCCCACGGTCAGCAATCCCAGACAGAGGACGATCCACGATCGCGTCCGAACTACAACGCTACTTCCGATCATGAACCCGGTCTGCCCTCATAAGCGATTGCCGCCATTCTAGGTCGGAGCTGCACCGAAACGGTTCAGGCGCACGTCCCCTCCATGTTTGCACGGCGTAGCATGAACAGAGTGTTAATAGGGCCAAAATCACCCCATTTTGCGCCGGCGTGACATTCCGGGATCAGCGCGCATCGGCATTCTTCGGCGGCGCGCCGGCCGCCACGACGTGAACCACGCGAAAGCCGTTCTCTCTCAGATACCGCAGAAAGGCCGGCATGATCGCCGCCGTGCGCGCCTTGGGGTCGTGGAAGAGGATGATACCCTTGCCGCTAGCCGCGAGGCGCTCCGTGACGAGCTTCAACTCCTGTTCCGGCGTCATCTCGTTCCAGTCGCTGGCCCAAAGATCGGCGCCGAACACGACGATGCCGCGCGACTGGAGCAGGTCGAGCTGCGCTTGCGTCCCCTCGAAATAGGGGAAGCGGAAGAACGGCGTCGATGGTGTCGTCGTCGACACCCCGTGCAGCGCCATCTCGTCGGCCGCGATGCCGCGGTCGATCTCGCTCCTGGCCTTGTCGAACGGGATCCGCGCCATGAACGGATGCGAGAAGGTGTGGTGGCCGATGGTGTGGCCTTCGCGCGCGATCCGCTTGACCATCTCGGGGTGTTCGGTGGCGTGCAGACCAATCAGGAAGAAGGTTGCGCGCACGCACTCCTGCGCCAGCGCCGCCAGCACCTTCGATGTCGTCGGCGGGTAGGGGCCGTCGTCGAAGGTCAGCACGACCTCGTGATCGGCCAGCGGCAGCGTCTGCGGAAAGCTCTTCAAGCCGACGCGCGGATAGGTCTTGGCGTCGACGCTGAGGATGCGCGAGGTACCGAGCGCGTCCTTGCGCGGGCACTCGGCGGCATCCGTCGAGACGATGCCGACGACGAGCGCACCCGCCATCATCGAGGTCCACCTCAGTTGGAGCATCTTTGTCATTGCGCTCGGAGTTGCCTTGTGGGTATTGCCTGATCGTCAGCCCAGATCACTCGTTCCACCTGTCAAACGGCGAGGCGCGCCATGGACGAACATATGGACGTTGCCCCTACCGCTTCGGATTCGGTACTCGACCACGTGCCGATGCGCAATGAAGACGGCGAAATTCGTCACGAATTCGTCGAGGAAATTGCCCATGCGATCGAGGCCGGCGACAGTGCGGCGCTGCGCGCCTGCGTCGCGGAGCTGCACGAGGCCGATCTCGGCGATTTGATCGGGGCATTGCAGCCCGACGCCCGCGTCCGCCTCGTCGAACTCACCGGCCGTGATTTCGACTTCTCCGCGCTGAACGAGGTCGACGAGACCGTGCGCGAGGAGATCCTCGAGGAGCTGCCGCCGGAGACGGTCGCCGAGGGTGTCCGCGAGCTCGAATCCGACGATGCGGTCGAACTCCTGGAAACCCTCGACGCCGCGGAGCAGGAGGAAATCCTCGAAAAGCTGCCGCTCAAGGAGCGCGTCGCGCTCGAGCGCAGCCTGCTGTATCCGGAGAACTCCGCCGGCCGCCGCATGCAGACCGAGTTCATCGCGGTGCCCCAGGATTTCACCGTGGGCCAGGCGATCGACTATATGCGCGAGACGCCGGATCTGCCCGACCGCTTTTACGAAATCTACGTCGTCGACAAGGACCAGCACTGGCAGGGCGCCGTGCCGCTCGATGTGCTCTTGCGCACGCGCCGGCCGGTGGCGTTGACCGAACTCACTGACGAGGACCGCCGCCGCGTTTCCGTCCTGGAGGACCAGGAAGAGGTGGCGCGCATGTTCGGCAAGTACAATCTCGTCGCCGCACCCGTGCTCGACACCCAGGACCGCCTCGTCGGCGTCATCACCGTCGACGACGTCGTCGACGTCATCGAGGAGGAGGCGGAAGAGGACCTCAAGGCGCTCGGCGGTGTCACCAGCGACGAAGAGCTGTCGGACACCGTCCTCACGATTGCGCGCGGCCGCTTCAACTGGCTGCTGGTGAACCTCGCCACCGCGTTCCTGGCGTCCTCCGTGCTCGGCCTGTTCGAGGGGCAGCTCGAGAAGATGGTGGCGCTCGCGGTGCTGGCGCCGATCGTGGCGAGCCAGGGCGGCAATGCGGCGACCCAGACCATGACGGTCGCGGTGCGGGCACTGGCGACGCGCGAGCTCGGCTCCTCCAATGCCTGGCGCGTGGTGCTGCGCGAGTCGCTGGTCGGCCTCGTCAACGGGCTCGCCTTCGCCGTGATCACGGGCATTGCCGCGGTGGCCTGGTTCAAGATCCCGGGCCTCGGCATCGTCATCGGGCTCGCCATCATCTGCAACCTCGTCGCCGGCGCGCTCGGCGGCATCCTGATCCCGATGGCGCTGGAGCGCGTGCGGGCGGACCCCGCGGTGGCGTCGGGCACGTTCGTGACCACCGTGACCGATGTGGTCGGCTTCTTCTCCTTCCTCGGCATCGCGACGCTCTGGTTCGGGTTGAAGTAGGGCCGGTTTGGGACCCCAGGCTCTCACCACGTCATTGCGAGCTTCGTCGCAAGGGCTCCTCGCAATGACGGAGGAGGCAGCGGGGGCATCCTCACTCTCGTGTCCTGGCTGCGCAGCGTTTGGGGGCACGAGACAATCTTTAATCCGAACTTAAGCGACCTGCCGCATCATCGCTGCGCTTGGGGGACTGGACATGCGGTTGCGGCTGAAGGCGGACGGACGGGTCGTTGAATTGCGGGACGGACAGGAGTTTCCGGTCCAGCCGTCGGCGGTCGAGCTTGCGGCCAATGCCGCGCCGGCCGACACCTCTTCGCTCGCGGTGCGCGATTTGCGCCGCCGCGCCTGCCTGACCCAGATGGAGTTCGCGGCCAAGCTCGGCGTTCCCGTCGAGACCATCCGCAACTGGGAGCAGGGCAAGCGTGCTCCTCGGGGGCCGGCCCGCGCGCTGCTCGCGGTGATCGCGCATGCGCCCGATACCGTGTTCCAGGCGCTCGCCAAGGCGTGACGTCAAGGCCTGAAGCCTCGCGCGAACCTCCGGTTAGCATTGCCCTGAACATCCGTCCCGATAGCACTGACGTCCGTTGGCAACCATCCCGGACGAGGTCCATAATGTCGACGGGGCTGCCGCAACAGAGGGGATTCCTCATGCTGTTCGTAGAGGCCAATGGTGCAAGGATTCCGGCGATCGGGCTCGGGACCTGGGAGCTTGAAGGGCGCACCTGCGCGCGCGTGGTCGAGCAGGCGCTGCGGCTCGGCTATCGCCACCTCGACACCGCGCAGGCCTACGACAATGAGCGCGAGGTCGGCGATGGCTTGCGCGCCTCCGGCGTGCGTCGCGATGAAGTGTTCCTCACGATGAAGGTCTGGACCAACCATTTCGCGCCCCACGATCTCGAACGCTCGGTCAAGGAGAGCCTCGCACGCCTGCGGCTTCCCTCCGTCGATCTGCTGCTGCTGCACTGGCCCAATCCCCACGTGCCGCTGGCGGAGACGCTTGGAGCGCTGTCGCATGCAAAGACGATGGGCCTGACGCGCCACATCGGTGTCTCCAATTTCACGGTGGCGCTGATCGAGCAGGCGGTGGCGGCCTCGCCGGAGCCGCTCGTCTGCAACCAGGTCGAGTATCATCCTTATCTCGACCAGGCGAAGGTGAGGGCGGCCTGCGACCAGCACGGCCTCGCGCTGGTCGCCTACAGCCCGATCGCCAAGGGCCGCATCAAGACCGACCAGAGGCTTGCCGAGATCGGGCGCATCCACCGCAAGACGCCGGCGCAGGTCTGCCTGCGCTGGCTGGTGCAACAGAATGTCGCTGCGATCCCGCGCACCTCGCGCGTCGAGCGCCTGTCGGAAAACATCGAGATCTTCGATTTCGAGCTGTCGGAGGAGGAGATGAGCCGGATCGCCGCGCTCGCCACCCCGAAGGGACGCCTGACCGACTTTGGCTTCGCGCCGAAATGGGATTGAGAGGGACCCGCGGTATGCTAGGACCGCGACGGCAACCCAAGATCGGTCGATGGAACTGCGGAAGATCATACGGACGGACATTGCGGCCTCGGCGATCGCGCATCTGACGCTGGTGGCGCTGATCGTTTTGATCAGCGAGGTCCATCCGTTTCACGCCGCGCCGTCCGAGACTGTCACGGTCGACATCGTCACGCCGGAGCAGGTGAAGCAGGAGGAAGCCAAGGCCGAGGAGAAGGAAGCGGCGAAGGAGAAGCCGCCCGAGCCGCTTCCCGACCTGAAGCTGCCCAAGCTCGATCTCAACGACAAGGCGGACACAGCGTTGAAGTCTGCGGCCGAGCAGCAGACTGCGGCACCATCGTCGTCACCGCACGCCTCGCCCGAGCCACAGCAGAAGCAGCCGCAACCCGCACAGGCGTCGAAGCAGCACGAGGCCAACGTGCAACCGCAGCCGCAGTCTCAGCCGCAGCAGCACTCTCAGCCGACGCCGCAAACGCCGCCTCAGGCGATGCCGCAGCAGCAGGCTGCGCCGCCGGCCTATCAGGCGCCCCAGCCCGACGTCACAGTCAAATACGGGGTCATGCTGGGCCTGCCGCCCGAGCTGCCGCCCGAGCCGAAGGATGCCCCCAAGGACGATGGCGGCGACGCCAAGGATTCGATCGCGGCCAGGTTGCCGGCCGAAGTCATCGCGGCACTCCGTCGTCATTTGCGAAGTTGCGCAAAGCTGCCCGCCGGGGTCGCGCCGAGCGACAACGTCCGTGTCAAGCTGCGCGCGGTGTTCGCCACCGACGGCACGCTGGCGCGCGAGCCCATCCTGATCGAAGCGCCGCCGTCCGCGAAAGGCGTGGCCATCGTCAAGTCTGCAATGAGCGCGCTCCAGAACTGCCAGCCCTACAAGATGCTGCCGGCCAATTTGTATGGGGAATGGAAGGTGCTGGACCTGCCGTTCAGCCCGAAGGATTTTGGGTCGTAGCGCTCCCGCCATCGTGCCTGTGTCGCCCTCTGTCAATCCCATCACGCAAATTCCGCGGCGGGATTCTGGATTGCTTCGTCGCAAGGGCTCCTCGCAATGACGAGGAGGAGAGAGCGTGGACCACACGCCTCTCGCGTGCCCCGGACGCAGCGCAGCGCTCCTTCAGCGTGCGCTGCAGAGCCGGGGCCCATGTCGCCGCGCCCGTGCCGTGTTGCTCGGGGTCCCGGCTCTGCGCCGCAACGCTTCGCGCGTTGCAGCCTGTCCGGGACACGAGAGATCAATGACTGCGCTTCATCCCCTCATCAAGGTTGACCTCCGGCGCCATCGCGGCCCACGCGCTCGACGCGAACTGCCTGCGCCAGGTCACGACCACCACGGCTGCGGTGGTGACGAACAGCACCCATGGGCTGACGAACCAGCCGAGATAGCCGAGCGCGAAGAAGAAGGCGCGCTGGCCGCGATTGAAATGGCGGCCGGCGGATTCGAACAGGCGCGAGGTGCGGATGACGTGGGCTTCGGCCTCCGGCGTGTCGCGCCGGTTGGCCGGCGGCATGCCGCCGAACAGGATCGCGACATAGTTGAACAGGCGATAGGCCCAGGCGAATTTGAAGAAGGCGTAGACGCAGATCAGCACGAGGCCGACGCATTTGAGCTCCCACAGCGCGGGCGAGGTGCTGAGGTCGATCGGCAGCTTGCTCAGGATCGTGATCGCGTCGTTGGTGGCGTGCAGCAGCGCCAGCGCGCCGCCGAGCGCGAACAGGCTGGTGGAGGCGAAGAAGGCGGTGCCGTTCTGGAGCGAGGCCATGATCTGCATGTCGACCATGCGCGTGTCGCGGTCGAGCAGCCGGCGTACCCAGACCTCGCGATAGCCGTTCATGCGCGCCGACAGGCTGTCGCGGCCATAGGCCGAGTGCTCCAGCGTCAGGGCATAAATCAGCCATTCGATGATGAAGAAGCCGACGGCAGCGATGTCGACCCAATGCCTGCTCATGTCTTTCTCCTCGCAAGGACCGCAACGATTGCCACGCATGACGGGGCGCAGCAACGATTGATTGGCGGCAGGCGATGGCGTTAAAAGCAGCTCGCTCTAGGACGTCTCGGGAAGGACTGGTGACATGGCTGCGCTGAAACTCGCGATCGGCAACAAGAACTACTCGTCATGGTCGATGCGGCCCTGGCTCGCGCTCCGCGCCAACGACATCCCGTTCGTGGAGACGCTGATCCCGCTCTACACCGACAATCCCGCGGACAAGGAGCAGATCCTGTCCTTCAGCCGCGCCGGCAAGGTGCCGGTGCTGGTCGATGGCGACATCACGGTGTGGGATTCGCTTGCCATCATCGAATACATCGCCGAGCGCTACCCGGAAGTGAAGCTGTGGCCGGACGATGTCGCTGCGCGCGCGCATGCCCGTTCGGTGTGCGCCGAGATGCATTCCGGCTTCGCCGCTCTGCGCAACGAGTGCGGCATGAACCTGCATCGGCCGATCCGCCCCGTGACGCTGTCGGCGGACGCCAAGGCGAACATCGCTCGGATCGAGGAGATCTGGCGCGAATGCCGCGCCCGCTATGGCGCGAAGGGGCCGTTCCTGTTCGGCCGCTTCGGCGCGGCGGACGCCATGTATGCGCCGGTCGTGCACCGCTTCCGCACCTATGCGATCGAGGTGGCGCCGGACACCAGGGCCTACATGGAAACGATGATGGCGCTGCCGGCATTCCAGGAATGGACGCGCGACGGGCTGGCTGAAACGCTTGTCATCGCGAAATTCGAGGACGCCTGATCGCAGCTCTGGTGGGTGCGGCCGACCGCGTGTCGGCCGGCGGCTCTCATGATCCGGAAATCGACCAGAGCAACGCCTCACTCGGAGCTGCGACCGGCCTGCCACACGCCCCCTGAACCAGCGACCCCGGCGGTATCATCGGTCCGCTGGTTCCATCTCTATCATTCTGAAAAAACTGCAAAATTTGTGTGCTCGCCATGCTGGCATGGTGCTGGCCAAAACGACCGGCCGCGTGCTATATAGCGGCCCGGGTTTCCGGCCAGCCATCGCAGTGGGACACTGGGCGAGGCAGGCGCTGTTTGAGTAATGGAGAGGGTGTTGAAGCACAAATTCCCCGTGGGAACGCGCGTCCTGTTCACGGCTAGCAATGTTGCGCGTCCGGCCGCCAGCGGCGCCTATGAGGTCATCCGCCTGCTGCCGACCGAAGGCGACGATTGCCAGTACCGGATCAAGAGCTCGACCGAAGCTTTCGAGCGCGTTGCCAAGGAAAGCCAGCTCGCGCTCTCCTGAAGGCTGTGACGCCGTCAGCGCATTGGCGACCCCGGGGAATTGCATTCTGCCGCCGTCAAAAGGCCTGCTTCACCTTCACAAGGTGAGCGGGGGCAGTTGCCGACACGCGGTGCTCGCTTGACCATTCGCTCTTTGCTCGCGTGAGGGGACGTCGCGCATGAACTGGGCATGGGCCAGTTCGCTTGACCAAATCTGGCGTTCGCCGGCCCTCCCGATGTGGATGACGCTGGCGGCTGCCGGATTCTTCGGATTGATCCTCCTGATCACGCTGCTGCGCGCCGACAGATCGGTCGCCAATGGTGCGCTGACCGTCATCACGCTGTTATCGATCGCGATCGCGGGGGCCGCCACCGTGCGCGTCTATGGACCGGAAGCGCAGTCCGCTCCAGCCGAAGCGCGCGCGCAAGGTGCGGTGACCGCGAGCCTGCCGGCGCTGTCCTGTCTCGACGATCTCGCCGGCGATGTCGTCGCCGCTGGTTGCGAGAAGGCGCTGTTCGGTGCGCCTGACGCAGCGGCTGCGGCGGTCTCCTACACTGCCGCCAGGATCGACCGGCTGACCGCGCTCGGCGACGCCGCCGCGGCCGAGAAGAGTCTGACAATCGACATGAAGGTGCTGCGCAAGTCGCTGGAGCGTGATCGCTACGGCCTTGTCGCGCATGTGCTGATGATGCGCGACGGCTGCACGCAGGTCGATTGCGCCGCGTTCCGCTCGCTGGCCGACCAGCGGCAGGTCGCGGCCAACATGGACTCCCATCTCTATGACACGCTGGTCGCGCGCTATGCGCCGACCTGGAACACGCCTGCAGCAGCGACAGCGATGCCGGTCACCGCTGCACTCGCCGGGATGCCGCCATCGGTGCCGACGGGCAAGCCGACCAATGCAGAGTTCCCGAGCGCTTCGTCGACGCCACCGGTGAGCATCATGAATCCGGAACCGTCGCCCGCGGCGACCCGCCAGGCGACGCCGGCCGCAAACGCAGCGGCGGCACCGCGTGCGCCGGCCGCGACCTCGGCACAGGCCGCAGCGCCGGCCGCGAAGAAGCCGCCGGCGCCAAAAGCTGCGCGTGCGCCGGCAGCCGCACCGGTTCCGCTCGCACCGCCGCCGGCATCGGCCGCTGCTCCGGCTGCGGATAATGAATAGATCGGCATTCCCAATGCGTGGCTGCCCGGCTAATGCTTGGGCATGCCACTCCATCTGATCAAGCTCGCCGTCGGCTGCGACTCCGTCAAGGAATTGAAGGAGTGGGTGGCCGAACGGATGCGGACCGCCAAGAAGAAGGGTCTGCCGCAACGTCACATCCACATCACCCGCATGGTGCCGAAGCGCGACGCCGAAATCCTCGCCGGAGGTTCGCTCTATTGGGTGATCAAGGGCGAGATCGCCGCGCGCGAGAAGATCATCGGCATCGAGCCGTTCCGCGACAAGGACGGCATCGGGCGCTGCCGGATCGTGATGCAGCCGAAGGTGATCTCGGTCTCGCCGCGGCCGATGCGCCCGTTCCAGGGCTGGCGCTATCTGACCGATGATTCCGCGCCGGCCGATCTCGGCAAGTCTGCGGCCGGCTCGATTGCGGCGATGCCGGAGCCGATGCGGCGCCAGCTGCGTGACCTCGGGCTGCTCTAAACAGCGATATTGTCGATCAGCCGGGTGGTGCCGAGCCTGGCCGCGACCAGGATCCGCAGGGGGCCGTCCTTGCGCGAGGTGACCGGTGCCAGCGTCTCGGCATGGCGGACCTCGTAATAGTCGAGCGCCAAGCCTGCCGCCTTGATCATCTCGGCGCCGCCTCCCATCGCAGGCGCGATCGAATCGCCGGCACGGATGCGCGCGGCGCTCTCTTTCATGGCGCGGTAGAGGACGGTGGCGGTCTGGCGCTCCTCGGGCGAGAGGTAGACGTTGCGCGAGGACATCGCGAGCCCGTCGCGCTCGCGCACGGTGCGGGAGCCGATCACCTTGACGCCGAGGTCGAGGTCGCGCGCCATCTGCATCACCACCCGCAACTGCTGAAAGTCCTTTTCGCCGAAGATCGCCACATCAGGCCGGCACTGCGTGAACAGCTTGCCGACGACGGTGGCGACACCGCCGAAGAAGTGCGGTCGGAAGCGGTCCTCGAGCCCGGCCAGCGCCGGCCCTTCCGGCACGATGCGGGTGGCAAAGCCCTCCGGATACATGGCTGCGACGCCCGGGTGCCAGACGATATCGACCTCCTCGGCGACGAGCCTGGCGATATCGGCCTTCCAGGTTCGCGGGTAGGCACCAAAATCCTCGGTCGGGGCAAACTGAGTGGGGTTGACGAAGATCGACACCACGACGCGAGTGGCGCGCCGCTTGGCAAGACGAACCAGCGACACATGCCCGTCGTGAAGGGCCCCCATGGTCGGGACCAGCGCGATCGTGGCCTTTCGCTTGCGGAGATTGTCGATGGCGCGTCGCAGGGTGGGGACCGTGCGGGCGATCAATGGGCTTGCTGACATCAGGACTCGACGGATTGGGAAGCGACGAAAGGCGCGGGCGCAGCGCCAGCAGGCTAACCTTAACAAGCGGCGCTCGTGGACGCCATGCATCCGGATGCGGCACAGCATCCCGCGCACGGTGGCGCAGCACGTTTGCGACATTGTGGGCCGGATCGCAGATGAAAGATGGCGCGCGATTCATGATGAAGCAGGGCGCGCTGCGATTTGCATTACCTGTCACGCATTTCACTTGACCGCAGAGGCGACCAACTCGAAGATATTCGTCAGGGTGTTGAGGATCGCTATGCTTGTGCAGGCTAGCCAAGGCCAATCCGGCGCGGCGCATGTGGTCGTGCTCGGCAACGAGAAGGGCGGCTCCGGCAAATCGACCACCGCCTTGCACATTGCTGTTGCGCTCCTGAAGGCCGGCCAGCGGGTCGCCACCATCGACCTCGACTGCCGCCAGCGAAGCTTCACCCGCTATATCGACAACCGCGCCGCCTGGGCCCGTCGCACCAAGCTCGACCTCGAACTGCCGGTGCATCGCTGCATCAAGCTCGGCGAGACCATGCAGATTGCCGAGAACGAGACTTCCGAGTTCCAGCAGTTCATGGAGGCGGTCTCGGCAGTCGAGAGCAGCTTCGACTTCATCGTCATCGATACGCCCGGTACCGACAGCTATCTGATGCGGCTTGCCCATTCGATGGCCGACACCCTGGTGACGCCGATCAACGACAGCTTCCTCGATTTCGATGTGCTCGGCACCGTCGATCCCGCGAGCTACGCGGTGACGGGCGAGAGTCACTATGCCGAGATGGTACGCGACGTCAGGCGCAAGCGCCGCCAGGTCGATGGCGCGACCACCGACTGGATCGTCGTGCGCAACCGCCTCTCCATGCTCGGCTCCCGCAACAAGCAACTCGTCGCCGAGGGGTTGAAGGATTTGTCGCTGCGGCTCGGGTTCCGCTACGTCGATGGCTTCGCCGAGCGTGTCGTGTACCGCGAATTTTTTCCGCGCGGCCTGACCGCCCTCGATGAGATCGATGAGGCCACGCTCGGCATGCGGCCCAATCTCGGCCATCTCACCGCGCGGGAAGAGGTGACGAGCCTGCTCCGCCAGCTCAAGCTGCCGCTCGACGAGCGCGGCCGCCGCCGCGCCGCCAACCGGGCCGAGTGGTTCAGCCAGGTCGACAAGCCGCTTGAGGTCCACGACATCCTCGGCGCCTGACGCCTCGGTATCGCGCCAGTTCCAGCCGTTCCGGGTAATACCTGTCGCGGGAACCCGGCCCGCGTCCGGCGCGTTCTATCCTGCATCTACTGCGAAATCGAACCGAATCGAGACCGGTTGCGTCGAACGGTGACCTGCACCCTGACGTAGCGGTATGAGGATGGGGTGCTCACAAACCGTGTGCGACGCACAATGAAAGGGCTGCGGGCTCACAATATTTAGCCTTCCTGTCACGCTCCTGTGACATATATTAGGGAATAGGCGACCAGGGGCCGAAGAGCCCCGGAAGAACACGATTTTCAACAGGGATTCAGGCCGCAAAGCCTGAGGCTGAGGACGAAAATGAAGCGTGGAATTGCCGTTCTGGTTTCGGTCAGTGCCCTCTGCGGCATCGCCTATTTCACGGCGAGCAAGTGGGCGATCAAGCACGAGACCATCACCTTCTACGATGCCTCGCGCGACAACCGCCCGGTGCCCGTAGACATCGCGGTGCGCCGCGACAAGGAACTGCAGGCCAATGCCGGCATGATCACGCTGCCGGTCGCCGTGATCAACCACGGCAACACCGTCAAGAACACCGAGTACGGCTTCCTCGCCAACATCTTCGCCGCGCGCGGCTACATGGTCGTGAGCCCGCAGCATGATTTGCCGACCGATCCTCCGATGGTGACCAAGCCCGGCGAACTCTACGTCGGCCGGCTGCCGCAGATCCTGCGCGGCGTCGCCAACATCCATCTCGCCATGCAGGAGATGAAGAAGGTTCAGCCCAACGCCGACTATGACAAGGTGACCATGGTCGGCCACTCCATGGGCGGCGACATCACGATGTACTTCGCCAAGCAGTATCCGGACGAAGTCAAGAAGGTCGTCACGCTCGACAATCTGCGCGTGCCCTTCGTCACCGCCGGCAAGTTCAAGATCCTCTCGTTCCGCTCGCAGGATCCACAGTTCAAGACGGACGCAGGCGTGCTCCCGACCGACGAGGAATGCGAGAAGGCGGGCATCCAGGTCGTGAAGACCGAATTCCAGCACAACGACATGCGCGACACCGGTCCGGATGCGGCCAAGAGCTCGATCCAGAGCATGCTCGACAAGTTCCTGAACGCGACGGACAGCGAGGTGGCGCCGGTCGACACGCAATCGGCCCCGCCCAAGGTCCTCGAGCCTGGTCCGGTCGCCCTGATGGCGCCTGCCAAGAGCTGACGTACAAGGGCTGACGTACAAGAGCTGACATCGCCGCTCGACTGTAAGCCTCCGCCGGCGCCCGCCCGCGGAGGCTTTGCGCATTGACCGGGCCGCATGCGCTGACCACATTAGCCGTTCACGCAAGGTGCAAGCGATGTCGGGCGAACCCATCAAACCGCGCGGTCGCGATGCCGTCTCGGCGCAAGCAGACGGCGCGCTACCGCAAGCGGGGACCTCAACCGCGGAAGACATCGCCGCCTTCGTCGCCAAGGCGCGGGCCCTGTCACCGCATGCACCGGGCGCGAAGGGACGGCTGATCTTTGCGCTGGATGCGACGATGAGCCGGCAGCCGACCTGGGACATGGCCTGCGCGCTCCAGGCCGACATGTTTCGCGAGGCCGCGGCGCTCGGCAGTCTCGACATCCGGCTGGTCTATTATCGCGGCTTCAACGAGTGCCGGGCCACGGGTTGGATCTCCGACAGCGCCAAGCTGGCGGCGCTGATGAGCAAGATCGATTGCCGCGGCGGCGACACCCAGATTGGCAAGGTACTGAGCGAGGCCCGGCGCGAGGCGGTCGCATCCGGCGTGCGGGCCGTGGTCTTCGTCGGCGATGCCATGGAGGAAGAAATCGACCAGCTCTGCGCCAAAGCCGGCGAACTCGGCATGCTCAAGGTGCCGGTGTTCGTGTTTCAGGAAGGTCATGACGCCGTCGCCGAGCGGGCCTTCCGCGAGATCGCGCGCCTGACTGGCGGTGCCTGGTGCCGGTTCGATCCCGGTGCGGCGGCGCAGCTGCGCGAGCTGTTGCGGGCAGCTGCGGCCTATGCCGCCGGCGGACGTGAGGCGTTGCTGAAATTGGCTGGAAGCGTGAGCGGCGCGGCGAAGCTGATCAGCCAGCTGAAATAGCGGCCTGGCCGGCGGCAGTGAACGCCATGCTTTTTGACGAGAGGACGACTATATTCCGGCCATGACCCTGCTTGCCGGCGCTGTCGCTGTTATCACGCTTTACCTGCTGCTCCAGATGTTCCGCTCCGCCAATCCGGCGGTGCTGGCGCGCACCATCAAGTTCGGCGGCGGCGTGCTGGCGCTGGCGGTCGCAGCCTTCACGGGCTTGCGCGGCGAGCTGGCGGTTGCGATCCCCCTCGGAATATTTGGCGCCGGGTTGCTCGGCTGGACGCCGTTGGCGAATGCCGGCTTCGGCAATGTCGGAGGGCTGTTCGGCGGCGGCGCGACGCGCCCGTCCGGGCAGGCCTCGCGGGTGCGCTCGCCATTCCTGGACATGCGGCTCGACCACGACTCTGGCCAGCTTTCCGGCCAGATCGTCGCGGGGCCTCACGCCGGGCGCAGTCTCGATGAGTTCGATCTCGCCGGCCTGCTGGCGATGGTCCCGACCTTCGACGCCGAGAGCGTGGCCTTACTTGAAAGCTATCTGGACCGCCGGTTTCCCGCTTGGCGTCAGAACGCGCAGGGCGATGCGGCAGGGCGGCAGCGCCGCACGGCGGCGAGCAGCAAAATGACGGCGGAGGAAGCCTATCAGATCCTTGGCCTGCAGCCGGGCGCGGGGCGCGACGACATCAGCCGGGCCCACAAGGCCCTGATGAAGAAACTCCATCCCGACCAAGGGGGCTCGACGTATCTCGCTGCCCGGGTAAACGAGGCCAAGGATACTCTGCTTCGCACGCATAACGGCTAACTCCGGCACCACGCCACAAACGCCCGTACCGCGTGAGCTCCGTTTGCTCTGTGTCGCCGTCGCCCGCCTGTGTCGGCGTGGTCGATCCCCTCAAGCAAAGTTTTAACCGTAAATCCTTGACGAGAGGTTGTCGTGGAACAGCCTTGTCGTGAAACCGCTTCGGCATCACCGCAGCCCAAAATGAAAATGCCCGCGCAAGGCGCGGGCATTTGGTCTGCAACGGAGGAAGGAGATCAGTTGCGAACGGTGATGCAGGAGATCTCGGCACGCTTCAAGGTGCGGCAGACTGCTTCGGCCTGGTCGCGCTCGAGCCCGGCGAAGCGGGCGCGGTAGAGCTTGCGATTGTCCTTGGCGACAACGGGCTCGGTGAACGGGTCGGCCTTGCTGAGCAAGCCGCGCGCCGAGTTGCGGGCGGCATCGATGCGCTGCTGAGCTTCGTTCTCGCTATCGAGCGCGCCGACCTGGACGATCCAGCCGCTGTGGGTGACGGCTGGCCTGGTGGTGGCGCTCATCTGGATCGGCTGCGACGGCGGCTCGGCGGACGCGAGCTTCGGAGCGGCGGGAGCGGGCGCCGCGGCCGGCAGCACCCCGAGAATGCCGTTGCCGGTGCCGAAGCCGGCCGGCTGCCGAGGCAGTTCGGTGCGGGCAATCTCGGCCTTCGGCGCTTCCGGCTGGCTCACCGCCTCCGGCTTGTTGATGAGGTCTGCCCTGGCGACGATGGCGCCGGAGGTTTCCGCGACGTCCGAACGCGGCGGGATGGTGCTGGTGACCGGCGGCGCGACCTGAGCCGGGGCCGCAGAGGCGACCTTCACGGCGCCGGCCTTGACCTGAACCGTCTTGACCCGAACCGGCTTCATCGGCTCGGACGAGCCGGGGATGATGGAGAGCGGCTGGCTCGAGATCACACCATTGGTGAGCGGCGCAGGTTCGACCTTGGACTCCGTCGGCCGAACTTCGGGTTTGGGCTGAGCGGGCGGCATGGCGGCAGTCGCGGCGGCCAGCGTCGACAGACGCGCGGCAAGGCGTGACGGGGCAGCCTCGGGAGCAGGCGCTACAGCGGCCTGGACCTGCGGCGCGGAGCGGGGAGCATCCGATGCATCGGCGACGTCGGTATTGGCCTCGGCGCCGTTGCGCTCCGTGACTGCGGCGACGGTGTGGACGGTTGCACCCTTCTCGAGATTCTCGGCGAGCAGGTTGCGCATGATGGCGTCGCGCGAACCGCCGCTACGGCCGCCGAGCACAACGCCGATCAGGTGGCGGTTGCCCCGGCGCATCGAGGTAACGAGGTTGAAGCCTGAGGCGCGGGTGTAGCCGGTCTTGATGCCGTCCACGCCCTCGACGCTGCCGAGCAGGTGGTTGTGGTTGCGGATCGACTGTCCCCGCCAATTGAAGGTCGAGGTCGCGAAATAGCGATAGTAGCGCGGGAAGCGCTCCTGGATGGCGCGACCCAGCGTAGCCTGGTCGCGTGCGGTCGTGACCTGCTCGTCGTTGGGAAGGCCATTGGCGTTGCGGTAGACCGTCCGCGACATGCCGAGCGAGCGCGCCTTGCGCGTCATCATCTGGGCGAAGTCGTCCTCGTTACCGGCGATCGCTTCTGCGATCACCACGGCTGCATCGTTGGCTGAACGGGTGACGAGGCCCTTGATCGCGTCCTCAACGCGAATGGTCTGGCCGGCACGCAGATTCAGCTTGGTCGGATCCTGGTCGGCAGCGTGCTGGGACACCGGCATCTCAGTGTCGAGTTTCATCTTGCCGGATTCCAGGCGCTCGAACAGCAGATAGAGCGTCATGATCTTGGTCAGCGAGGCCGGATGGCGAATCCCGTCAGGACTTGTCGCCTGCAGCACCGCGCCGGAATTGCCGTCGATGATGATGGACGCGAATTTCGGGCTGGAGCTCTCGGACACATCGCGCTGGACCCGGTGGTGCGCGTAGTGTCGGCGATGGCGCCGCGCTTCGGCAGCATCGGTGGTGAAGATGACTGCGGTGGTGACCGTAAGAAGCCCGAAAACGCCAACCCGCGCCAAGCGCGAGGAAGACAAGTTTTTACGAAGCATGGAACCCCGTCCCCGTTTCTGACTTGATCACCGGCCCGTGAGGCGAAATTGTGCCCAATAAACCCGGGATCATTACCTGCTCAGGCTGTCCCTCCGCTGGTGTTCGCCGCGGGGGACGTTGGACCCGAGCCGCTGTTCTGGCCAAGGTGATGTTCTCAAACGGCTTTTGGCCGCTTGCGGAAGTGAACACGTCCAGGGAATCAGGGTAGGGGGCCGCGGTTTCCAAAAGCTTAAGGAACCCTTGCGGGAAACCCCGGGAATTTCTGCGATTTGCATCGAATTTTGTGCGATGCACAAGATTGTTGACTTTTTTGTGCGTTGCACTAATTTTGGGCGAAGTCAGGGAGCCGGGGCTTCCCGACGTGAGCCAGGGAAAAGGATTCCGAGATGTTCAAGGTTGAAGACTTTCAGAACTACGGGAAAGAGCAGTTCGAGCAGTGCGTTGCCTCCGCGACCTCGGTGCAGCACGGCCTCCAGGCGATCGCGAGCGCCTATGGCGACTATACGAAGAAGTCGTTCGAAGACACCAAGTCCTTTGTCGAGAAGCTTTCCGGCGTGAAGTCGCTGGACAAGGCCATGGAAGCACAGACCGATTTTGCCCGTTCCGCCTACGAGACCTTCGTTGCGGAATCGCAGAAGATCGCCGGCCTCTACAACGACCTCGCCAAGCAGGCGTTCAAGCCGGTCGAGACGATTGTGTCGAAGTTCACCCCGGCCGCTCACTAAACTCTCCGGGAAATCCTGGAAGCGAAAAGCCCGGCTGAAACAGCCGGGCTTTTTTTGTGAGTGGCTCCACTTCCGCGTCAGCGCGAGACGTGGAGCTTGGAGATGGAGGTTCCGATCTGACTGAAAGCGGATGCGATCTGGCTGGAGCTCGTCAGCATGAAAAACTTGCTTGAGTCGCTCGCGCAGGCCGGCAGGACCGCCGATTGGCCAGCGCCATCCGTATCGATCTGCACGGTGTAGATGGTGACGCCTGAATTCTTGATGTTCGTGCACAAGGTGCTCATGCGGGCATCGACCTGTGTGCTCGTACTAGAGAAGTCACCGTACCAGCGGTTGCCGGTGTTCAGGCCGTCAGTGAACAGCACAATGATGTGCTGGTAGGTGTTGCCGGTGATCGATTCCGCCGGTGCATTGAGGGGAGACTGCTGGAGCAGCGAGAACCAGCCCCACTGCAGGCCGATGGTTTGGTTGGTTGCACCGCGCGCGGTCATCGAGTTGATCGTGTTGTTGACCGCAGTCCAGTTGTAGGTCAGGGGGAGGATCTGGGCTGTCGGGCACGATTGATCCTGATCCGCGTAGAAGGAGGTGGCGAGAGAGGAGGGCGCGGTCGAGGTGACATCGTAGTTGGAGCTCTTGTCGCGGTCGGTCACGCATCCGTTCCACAGTGTCTTGTCGATCGTAGGCGTGTGATTCCAAGTGTAGCCGTGCCCCACGCATTGGGCATAAGTCATCCAGTAGCCGCCGCTGCAATAGGTCTGCCAGGGATACGACGAGTTCGGATAATTCGTGGGGTCCCACTGGTCCCAGCGCAGCCAGCTCGCATTGACGTTGGACGTGCCGACATTGACATCGATCTCGAACGGAATGACGGAAATGTAGACGTCGCCGGGGTTGACGGCGAGATTAGACAATTGGGTCACGAGGCTCTTGGCGGCGTTCTGCAACGAGGCGAGCTTGTTGTAGTTGGCCATCGATCCGGTGTTGTCGAGCACCAGTGCGACGCGGAGCAGGTTGGCTCCCCAAGTGCTGGTCGCGGTCGCGCCGAAACCGAGGTTCGGAAATCCGGCGATCTTCATGAATTCGGTCGGGATGGATCCGGATCCGGTGACCTGGACCGTCGCATTGCTACTGCTGCTGGCGGCGGTGTAGGTCGCGGAGATCGAGAGGGATTGAGCGCTTGTATTGGTGTACAGGCCGGTGAAGTAGCTCTGTGCCTTTGAGCTGATTTGGGATGTCGTGATTGTGCCCGCCGACAGGTCCTTGGAGAGCATCAGAGCAGTGGAGTCCAGCGCCGCCTGCATCGCGGTACGGGCGTTGGCGGCCCGGCTGTAATCGATGGCGGCGCCTATGAAGGTCAACACCGGGACGAGCGCGATGGCGAAGATCACGGCGATATTGCCTTGCTCGGCTCCGGCAAAACGGGCGAGCTGTCGACCAATGCGGATGACGACGGACGAGCGACACATGGCGACCCCGAAATCTGTGACTTTGCCGGATTTTGCGCCACATCGTTGAATCGCCGGTAAATTGCACGCTGCAAAGCCGGAGGGACCACGGACCAAAAGGTCGCGCCCTGCACCGCGGCTGGGTTCCTGGTCAACGCGTTCTAAACAGGCCGGCCGGAAATTTTTGTCAAATCGGTCCGGATTGATTAACCTTGGTGGGGATCGCCCGGACCGGGAATCGGGACCGCCGCGAGCCGCATCGACCAGGTGGCACGCTTGCGGCGAGGCGGGAGGGGGCCCATATTGCTTGCGAGCGATCCGGCTTCGACCGGACCGGTTGGAAGCGGCGATCCAATAGGGCGGCGCGCCTGTGCGAGGCTCCGGGTGCGGAGCGGTGCGGCGGACCGTCTTTCGCTTCCGTGGGGAATTTGAACGCCTGTGCCATGCCGCAACTGACTTCCAGACTCGACCTGTCCGCCGCCGCCCACGCTCTCCGGATGAGCAATGATGACAACCGTGCGGGCGGCCCGTCCGGGCCGAACACGTCGGTCATCACCAAGGTCAAGCCCAAGACCAAGCGGCCGAATCTGTACCGCGTGCTGATCCTGAACGACGACTACACGCCAATGGAATTCGTCGTCCACGTGCTGGAGAAGTTCTTCAACAAGGACGTCGAGGCTGCGACCAAGATCATGCTGCACGTCCACCATCATGGGATCGGGGAGTGCGGCGTGTTCACCTACGAGATTGCCGAGACCAAGGTGACGCAGGTGATGGACTTCGCCCGCAAGCACCAGCATCCGCTGCAATGCGTGATGGAGAAGAAATAGGTCACGGCGCGTTCGAAGTGTAAGTAGCAGTGTGACCGCCGTGTGGCGCGCGCGACGCCGCTTGTAACCGGCAAACTACGGAAATCCACGCCCTCGCCAATCCCGCCCAAATCGGAACGGGTTTTGCATCGAGAATATTCCGGGGTGCGCAGCCGCCGAGTCGCGGAACCGGTCTTTTGCCGCGATCTTGTATAACTATATGTGACGAAGGTTGTTGTTGCCTGACCGGGCGATGGCGATCATGATGGTGGGGGCCATAGAGGACGCGAATGCCGACTTTTTCCCAAAGCCTTGAACAATCCCTGCATCGTGCGCTGGCGATCGCAAACGAGCGTCATCACCAATACGCGACGCTCGAGCATCTTTTGCTCTCCTTGATCGACGACTCCGATGCAGCCGCCGTCATGCGCGCCTGTAGCGTCGATCTCGACAAGCTCCGTACGAGCCTCGTCAACTATCTTGAGACCGAATTCGAGAACCTGGTGACGGATGGCGCCGACGACGCCAAGCCGACCGCCGGCTTCCAACGCGTGATCCAGCGCGCGGTGATCCATGTGCAGTCGTCGGGTCGCGAAGAGGTGACCGGCGCCAACGTGCTGATCGCGATCTTCGCCGAACGCGAGAGCCATGCCGCTTACTTCCTGCAAGAGCAGGACATGACGCGGTATGACGCGGTCAATTACATCAGCCATGGCATCGCCAAGCGGCCCGGCGTCTCCGAGGCGCGTCCTGTGCGCGGCGTCGACGAGGAGACCGAGACCAAGGGCAACGAGGATGCCAAGAAGAAGGGCGAGGCGCTCGAGACCTATTGCGTCAACCTCAACAAGAAGGCGCGCGACGGCAAGATCGACCCGGTGATCGGACGCAACTCCGAGATCAACCGCGCGATCCAGGTGCTGTGCCGCCGGCAGAAGAACAATCCGCTGTTCGTCGGCGAGGCCGGCGTCGGCAAGACCGCGATCGCGGAAGGCCTTGCCAAGCGCATCGTCGACAGCGAGGTGCCGGAAGTGTTGGCGGCCGCGACCGTGTTCTCGCTGGATATGGGCACGCTGCTCGCCGGCACGCGCTATCGCGGCGACTTCGAGGAACGCTTGAAGCAGGTGCTCAAGGAGCTCGAGGCGCATCCCAATGCGATCCTGTTCATCGACGAGATCCACACCGTGATCGGTGCGGGCGCGACGTCGGGCGGGGCGATGGACGCTTCCAACCTGCTCAAGCCGGCGCTTGCCTCGGGCACGATCCGCTGCATGGGCTCGACGACCTATAAGGAATATCGTCAGCACTTCGAGAAGGACCGCGCTCTGGTGCGGCGCTTCCAGAAGATCGACATCAACGAGCCGACGGTCGAGGATGCCATCGCGATCCTCAAGGGCCTCAAGCCGTATTTCGAGGACTACCACCGGCTGAAGTACACCAATGAGGCGATCGAGGCCGCCGTGCAGCTCTCCTCGCGGTACATCCACGACCGCAAGCTGCCCGACAAGGCGATCGACGTGATCGACGAGTCCGGTGCGGCGCAGATGCTGGTTGCCGAGAACAAGCGCAAGAAGACCATCGGCATCAAGGAGATCGAGACCACGATCGCCTCGATGGCGCGGATTCCGCCGAAGAGCGTGTCGAAGGATGATGCCGAGGTGCTCAAGCATCTCGAGCAGACCCTGAAGCGCACCGTGTTCGGCCAGGACAAGGCGATCGAGTCGCTCGCCGCCTCGATCAAGCTGGCACGCGCGGGCCTGCGCGAGCCGGAGAAGCCGATCGGCTGCTACCTGTTCTCCGGACCCACCGGCGTCGGCAAGACCGAGGTTGCCAAGCAACTCGCGGCCGCGCTGGGCGTCGAGCTGCTGCGCTTCGACATGTCCGAATATATGGAGCGGCATACCGTGTCGCGCCTGATCGGCGCGCCTCCCGGCTATGTCGGCTTCGACCAGGGCGGCCTGCTCACCGATGGCGTCGACCAGCATCCGCATTGCGTGGTGCTGCTCGATGAAATCGAGAAGGCGCATCCGGACCTCTACAACGTGCTGCTCCAGATCATGGATCACGGCCGGCTCACCGACCACAACGGCAAGCAGGTCAACTTCCGCAACGTGATCCTGATCATGACCACCAATGCGGGCGCAGCGGATCTCGCCAAGCAGGCGTTCGGGTTCACCCGCTCCAAGCGCGAAGGCGACGACCACGAGGCGATCAACCGGCAGTTCGCGCCGGAATTCCGCAATCGTCTCGATGCCATCGTCTCGTTCGGCCATCTCAGCGTCGAGGTGATTGGCACGGTCGTGGAGAAGTTCGTGCTTCAGCTCGAGGCGCAGCTCGGCGACCGCGACGTCACAATCGAGCTGTCCGAAGAGGCCAAGGCCTGGCTGATCCAGCACGGCTATGACGAGCAGATGGGCGCACGTCCCATGGCCCGCGTGATCCAGGAGCACATCAAGAAGCCGCTGGCCGACGAGGTGCTGTTCGGCAAGCTGAAGGGCGGCGGCCACGTTCGCGTCGTTCTGGTCAAGGACGAGGCCGACGAGAGCAAGGAGAAGATCGGATTCGAGTTCGTTGAGGGTCCGGTTACGCCGAAGCAGGAGAAGCTCCCGGGCGCCCGCAAGCGCCCGCCGGGCAAGTCGAAGCCGGGCGGTCCTGGCGGCTCGAAGGGGCCGACCTCCAAGGGGCCGCTGGTCAAGGTTTGATCGGCGTGTGGTGAAATCGAAAAGGCCGGCTGAAGAGCCGGCCTTTTATTTTGGGTCGCAGTTGGCCCTACGTTCCGGCCTCTGGCGCTGCCGCCGGCGGCCTCGGCTTTCTCGGAGCGGCGGGCCGCGCGCGGGCAGGGGCCGACGGCTGCATCGTCACGATGACCGGATTGGGCTTGTGATCGGTCGCAGCCCCGGTCGCGGCGTCGACGCCCATGCCAACGACGCCGCCCAGCAGAAGATTGCCCGCGAATCCGGCGGCCCCGCTGGTCTGGACGTCCCGGCTGAGCGGCACGACTTGCGGCTCATACCCTTCCTTCTGGAAGGTGATCGAAATGTCGGCGTTTCGCTTGACGACCACGGAGCAGGGCGTCGTGCAGGTGGTCGGAACCTCCATTCCGCTGACCACGGCTTCCACGCCCGAAGGTGTCGATGAGATGCTGATGTTTTCCGTCGTACCGCGCGTAACGGACGCGCAGCCGCCAAGCATGACGCTGAGCGCCACTATTCCAAATGAACGCATGAAATGCCCCTTGTCCCGCGGCGAGTGGAGCGCAACCGGAGCGAGAGGGCAATACGTCAGGCGTCCAAATGGTTAAACCACGCACAGGTTGTGTGGGAGATACCGAGAAGGCGGCCGTGGCGCGCTCATTCCCCTTTCATCCGCTGTCCTTCCTGAACCCGGACATGCTCGGCGCCGCGCGCGCCCGCGGGTGACAAGCGCAGCATGCTGAGCAGCGCGCCGCACAGGGCAAAACCGACGCCGGCGAGCAGCGCGATCCTGGTGCCCTCCTGCGGGTAGCGGCCGAGCAACAGTGCGACCAGCGCCGCGCCGGTGGTTTGGCCGAGCAGGCGGGCGGTGCCGAGCATGCCGCTGGCGCCGCCGGAGCGCTGACGCGGGGCGGCGGCGATCATGGTGCGGTTGTTCGGCGTCTGGAACAGGCCGAAGCCAAAGCCGGCGAGGGCCATGCGCCAGACGACATCGACGGCGCTGGGCTCGGCCGGCAGCATCGCCAGCGAGGCGAGCCCGCCTGCGAACAGCAAAAGGCCAATGCCGCCGAGCAAGCCGGCCGGATAATGCTCGACGAGGCGCCCGGCGAGCGGGGCGGCGAACGTCACCGTGATCGGCCAGGGCGTGATCAGAAGGCCCATATGCACGGCTGAATAGCCGAACCGACTTTGGAGGTAGAACGGGATCGCGACGAAGGCGAGCATCTGGGCGCAGAACGAGGCGACCGAGGTCGCGATCGACAGGGCGAAGATCGGGATGCGCAGGAGATCGATCGGCAGCAGCGGCACAGCCATATGCGTCTCGCGCCAGATCAGGGCAGCGCCCGCGATCGCGGCGACGGCGAATTCGATCATGCAGGTGAGGAGCGGCTCGCCATGGCCGACGCTGTCGACGGCGAAAATGCCGACGCCGAAGGTGACGGCGCTCAGGCCCGCGCTCTGCCAGTCGAATGAATGCGCCGCCAGGCGCGTGTGCGGCAGGCAGCGGGCGCCGAGCGCAACTGCAACTGCACCGATCGGCACGTTGATCGCGAACAGCCAAGGCCAGCTTCCCACTGCCAGGATACCCGAGGCCAAGGTCGGCCCGATCGCGGCCGAGACCGCCACGACGAGCGCGTTGCGCGCGATGCCACGCCCAAGCAGCGCATGCGGATAGGTGAAGCGCACCAGCGCGGTGTTGACGCTCATGATGCCGGCCGCGCCAAAACCCTGTATGACGCGCGCGACGGTCAGCAGCGGCAGCGAGTGCGCGATGGCGCAAAGTGCGGAGGCAACGGTGAACAGCGCAAGTCCCGCCAGATAGACACGCCGATAGCCGACGATCTCGCCGAGCGAGGCCAGCGGCAGCAGCGAGATGGTGATCGCGAGCTGATAGCCGTTGACGATCCAGATCGAGAAGGCAGGGCTGGCATCGAGGTCGGCCGCGATCGTCGGCAGCGCCACATTGGCGATGGCGCCATCGATCACGGACATGGTGATGCCGAGCGCAATGGTGAGGATGGCCCATCGACGCTGCGGCAGCGGCAGGCCATCCGCCTGCTCGATGGTGACTGTCGACATTGTGAGCGGCGTCTGGTTTCGCGAATCGAACTCTGCCAGGTGGCCGAGTATTGCGCCAACAGGGCAGGACCGCGATAGTTCCGGAGCCGCAATTACCAGCGCGCGGTCGCCTTGCCCCAGACATAGAGGGCAATGAGCCCGAGTGTCACCGCCGTCGAGAAGACCAGGATGGTGCGATCGCGGTCGATCCGCGTCAATTCGGTGCGGTTGAGATTAAGCACCATGAACAGGGCCTTCATGGCAAATCGGCGCATCGGCAGCCAAGCGAGGGCCGCAGGGTGCCACGGCCGACGCAAGCGGGCTTGATGCAGCTCAAGTGTCCTACACCGCCGGCGGATTACGGTCGATGAAGGTCGTGCGCTGGTGCCAATAGGGATAGGGCAGCGTCACCTGGCTGGCGGCATCGAGCTTTGCGACCTGGTCCTTGGTCAAGGACCAGCCGACCGCGCCGAGATTTTCGCGCAGCTGGGTTTCGTTGCGCGCGCCGATGATCAGCGTCGAGACTGTGGGGCGCTGGAGTAGCCAGTTGAGCGCGATCTGCGAGACGCTCTTGCCCGTCTCCTTGGCGATCTCGTCGATTGCATCGACGACACGGTAGACGTGCTCGTCCGGCACGGGCGGGCCAAACTCGGCGGTCTTGGGCAGCCGGCTGACCTGCGGCTTCGGCTGACCACGCCGGATCTTGCCGGTGAGGCGTCCCCATCCAAGCGGCGACCAGACCACCGCGCCGAGGCCCTGGTCGAGGCCGAGCGGCATCAGCTCCCATTCGTAGTCGCGTCCGATCAGTGAATAGTAGGTCTGGTTGGCGACGTAGCGCGGGAAGCCGTGCTTGTCGGCAACGCCGAGCGACTTCATCAGGTGCCAGCCCGAGAAATTCGAGACGCCGACATAGCGGATCTTGCCGGCGCGCACGAGCACGTCGAGGGTGGCGAGCACCTCTTCGGGCGGGGTGAAGGCGTCGAAGCCATGGAGCTGGAACAGGTCGATATGGTCGGTGCCGAGCCGGCTCAGCGAACCGTCGATGGCGGCGAGCAGGTGCTGGCGCGACGAGCCGATGTCGTTAGGGCCGTCACCGAAGCGGAACGACGCCTTGGTCGAGATCAGGACCTTGTCGCGGCGACCCTTGATGGCTTCGCCGAGCACCCGCTCGGACTCGCCGAGCGAATAGACATTCGCTGTGTCGAACATCGATACGCCGGCCTCGAGACAGATGTCCAGAAGGCGCCGCGCTTCGGTCGCGTCCGTCGTGCCCCAAGCAGCGAGGCGGCCGACGCCACCGAAGGTGCCGGTGCCGAGACTCAACGCGGGCACCATGAGGCCCGACCGGCCCAAGCGTCGGTATTCCATCGATTGGCTCCTTGGCTGGCCGCTGATTGATCACTGCGGCTCGGTGCCAAAGGATACCGCAAGCAGGCGCCGCGTCCTATCACGTGCGCACATAGCGGCCTTGCCTGAGAGCGGCCTAATCGTGCAGGCGCATGTCGTCGAATGCTGCATTGGCAACGTGCGAGCCGGGTGTCTTCACCAAGGATTGAGCTTCGAGCCTTGTTGCGGGCCCAGGGAAGCACGCTGGTTCGCTGTCACGCGTTTGCCGCGGCAGGAGCGTCAGGCTCCAGCCCACCAGGACCAGCACCGCGAGCCGGAGTGCGATCACACCCAGCAACAGCTCCGATCCGCCTATGGTGTGGTGAGTCCTCATGTGCGCCAGCCTGATCCAGGCCGCCAGGCAAGACAATCTGGAATTGGCGAGCATTGCCTTCGCTCGAAGCGAAGGCTCGTGGTGATAGCTGACTGGAACGAGATCTCAATGCCGCAGCTGCTCGGGGCGTCAGCCAAGCTGCGGCTCTATCACGAGGTGACAGTGGCAGCCGCCGCCGACGAACAATTCTTCGAATATCTGAACTGTCACCCAAAGACGGGGATGCTGGCGGCCGTGAACACCGCCGGCGCCTGATCGACTAGGTTATGCAATGACCGAGCAAGTCCGGATGCGCCGCGCAGATGTGGTGCGCGCCGGCATCCCGCAGCTCGGCCTCGCTGCCATAGCCGTAGAGCACGCCGATGGCGGTCATGCCGTTGGTGCGGGCGCCGACCACGTCATGGCTGCGGTCGCCGATCATGATCGCGTTGTTCGCATCGACCTTCGTCTCGTCCAGCGCATAGCGGAGCAGGTCGCGCTTGTCGACGCGCGTGCCGTCGAGCTCGGAGCCGAACACGCGCTCGAAATACGGTTTCAGTCCGAAATGATCGACGATGCGCGTGGCGTAGACGGCGGGCTTGCTGGTCGCGACGAACATGCGCTGACGTGTCGCTGCGAGCGATGACAATGTGTCCGCAATTCCGCTGTAAGCCTCGTTCTCGAACAGGCCGATATCGCTGAAGCGCTCGCGATAGAGCAGGAGCGCGCGGTCGGCGAGCTCATCGGTTCCGGTGAGTTTTCTCAGGCTCGCAAGCAGCGGAGGGCCGATGCACCAGGTCAGTTCGTCCTCGCTCGGCACCGAAACCCCGAGCCGCTCCAACGCATACTGGATCGAGCGAGTGATCCCGGGCTTAGGGTCGGTCAGCGTTCCGTCGAGATCAAAAAAGATTGTCACCATCAGGCGGGACCTGCGTTGATACTGCCGTATGTTGCTAGTTGGCTGGGGTTCCAAGTCAAGGTCCGATTTATCCGATTGCGACGATGCCATGCGAATAGCTCGGGTTATCGCTGTCTTGTGCCTGGCCCTCGTGCTGTCGCCGGCGCTCGCAGAGGAGACGTCGCCTCCCGACGTACCTGCGAAGGCCGAGGGACCAGCGAAGCCGGTGGAAAAGCCGAATGACGCCCGCGAGAGTGACACGCGGGAGTCGATCTGCTTGATCGTGGAGGCGGCGGCACGCGACAACGACCTGCCGCTGGAGTTCTTCGCCCGCGTGATCTGGCAGGAAAGCCGCTTCCACGCCGATGCGGTCGGGCCCATGACGCGCAGCGGCGAGCACGCGCAGGGGATCGCGCAGTTCATGCCGGGCACCGCGAGCGAGCGCGGACTGCTCGATCCCTTCAATCCGGTGCAGGCGTTGCCGAAATCGGCGGAGTTTCTGAACGAGCTGCGCAACCAGTTCGGCAATCTCGGCCTGGCGGCCGCTGCCTACAATGCGGGGCCGCGCCGGGTGCAGGAATGGCTCGATGGCACCGGCGGAATGCCGGAGCAAACCCGCAACTACGTTTACGCAATCACCGGCACCAGCGTCGATGCCTGGGCCAAGGCGGGCAGCACCGGCAAGGGACCGCCGAGTTCGCCGCCGACGAGCTGCCGTGATCTGATGGCGTTGCTCAAGCGTGCTCCCAACCCGTTCGTCGCCGAGCTCGAGCAGCATGTGGAGCTTGCCGCCGCAAAGGTCTGGGGGGTGCAGCTCGCGGCCGGCTTCGACCGCAACAAGGCGTTGGCGATGTATTCCCGGGCCGTCACGAAACTGAGCGCCGTGATCGGCGAGCGTGATCCGAGCCTGCTGAGCTCGGTGATGCGCAGCCGCGGCACGCGTGCGTTCTACCAGGTGCGCATTGGTGCGGATACCCGGGCCGAGGCGGATGATCTGTGCAACCGCATCCGCAAGGCGGGTGGCGCCTGCTTCGTTCTGAGGAATAGGGGTGTGAGGGGGTAGGCACTCCCGTCATTCCGGCGCGCGACGAAGAGCTTCGGAATCCATCGTGCAGCGATCTCTGTGGCGCAATGGATTCCGGGTTCGCGCCAAGGCGCGCCCCGGAATGACCGCGGTGGGTGTTTCACGCATGCCAGCCCCGCCGCGGACTTCCTTGACGCAGACCGCCGTACTGCCCGTTATGCGGGCACGATTCCTCACCCGGCCAAAACTCCCGTGGCGCTTCCTCCGCTCGATTCCCCTCAATGGCAAAGCCCGTGGCGCGCCTTTGCGTGGGGATTGCGCTCGATCACGCAGACGATCCTCACCGTCGTCCTGTTCGTGACCTATCTTGGCATCGGCGCGCTGGCTCATGACACCCATTTCAGCCTGATCTGGGCGCTCTGCTCGACGCTGTTCGTCTGGGCGGGGCCGGCGCAGATCATCTTGATCACCACGCTCGGCTCGGGCGCCACCATCGTCCAGTCGGCGATCGCGGTGACCGTCAGCGCCATCCGCCTGTTTCCGATGGTGGTCTCGGTGCTGCCGCTGATGCGCACGCCGAAGACGAAACGGCGCGAGCTGATCTTCGCCGCGCACCTCACCGCGGTGACGCTGTGGGTCGAGTGTCATCGCTTCCTGCCGCAGGTGCCGCGCGAGCGGCGGATCGCCTTCGTCCACGGGCTCGGCTGCGGCCTGGTCTCGGTGTGCCTCACCGCCAATACGGTCGGCTATTTCCTCGCCGCCAACCTGACGCAGACGCTTGGTGCGGCGATCCTGCTGCTCACACCGCTTTCGTTCCTGTTCTCGACCGCACGCAACAGCCGCGAGGTTGCTGATGTCGTGGCGCTGACACTCGGGATACTGCTTTATCCGCTGGCGGCGAAGATGAACTCGGGTCTCGACATCCTCGTGAGCGGCACGGTGGCGGGCACGATCGCCTATGGTGTGCATTGGTGGCGGGAGGTGCGCGCGTGAGTCTTGCGCAAGCGATCGGGGACTGGCACGCGCTCGCCGTGCTGTTCGTCGCCGGCGTCGTTCCCAACCAGATCTGGCGCATGCTGGGCCTGTGGTTCGGCGGCGGCATCGACGAGGGCTCCGAGCTATTGGTCTGGGTGAGGGCGGTCGCCACCGCGATCCTGGCCGGCGTCATCGCACAGATCGTGGTCGAGCCGCCCGGGGCGCTTGCGAGCGTACCCGATATCCTGCGCTATGGTGCGGTCGGCGCCGGGCTCGTCGTCTTCCTGCTGACGCGCCGTTCGATCTTTGCGGGTGTGGTCACGGGCGAAGTCTTCATGCTGGCCGGCAAGTGGTGGTTGGGCTAAAACCGCCGGCGAACAGTAGGGATGGACATATGGTTCGCGAACAGGAGCTCCGCGAGGGCGAGGTCGCTATCGAGCTGCCGCCGACGCAAGATGCCGGACTCGTCTTCATCGGCCGTATCCGCACGCCCTGGACATCGCGGCTGGAGACGCCGCGGCAGGGGCGTCAGGACGGCCCGATATGCCGCCTCGAGATCTTCGAGCCGTTCGTGCCGGCCATCAAGGGCGTCGATTTCTACAGCAATCTCGAAGTGCTCTATTGGCTCGACAAGTCGCGCCGGGACATCATCCTGCAGAGCCCGAAGAACAACGAGAAAACGCGCGGCACGTTCTCGCTGCGCTCGCCGGTGCGGCCCAATCCGATCGGCACCTCGATCGTGAAGCTGGTCGGTATCGAGGGCAACGCGATCCTGGTGCGCGGGCTCGACTGTATCGACAATACGCCGCTGATCGATATCAAGCCGGATCGTTGCGAGTTCACGCCGCTGGCTGCGCCGCAGAAGGGCGATTTCGAGACCGAGTGAGGAGCGCTCCGCTCTAATCCCGTCATTGCGAGGAGCTCTTGCGACGAAGCAATCCAGACTGCCTCCGTGGAGGGATTCTGGATTGCTTCACGGGGCCTGTCATCGGGCCGCGCTTGGCGCGGACCCGTTGGCTCGCAATGACGATGGATGCGGCGCCGCCTACCCCGCCTTCAGCGCCGCGGTCAGCTTCGCCGCGTGCTCTCGCAGCACCTTGTCGTCTTCCTTGCGGCTCGCCGGCGGCAGCATGGCGACGCCGTCGTGGCGCGGCATCACGTGCATGTGGAGATGAAACACCACCTGTCCGCCGGCAGGCTCGTTGAACTGCTGCACGGTGATGCCGTCGGCCTCGAACGCCTTCATCGCCGCGGCGGCGATCCTGTGCGCACCGCGGGCGACATGGGCGTAGTCGTCCGGTTTGATGTCGAGGATGTTGCGGGCAGCGACCTTCGGGATCACCAGCGTGTGACCGGGTACGCGCGGCATGATGTCGAGGAAGGCGAAGACGTGCTCGTCCTCGTACACCTTGTAGCAGGGCAGTTCGCCGCGCAGGATCTTTGCGAAGATGTTGTTGGCGTCGTAGGCGGTCATGATGGCTCCTCGGCGGCTCCTCGAGATTTTGCGCTTACTGTCACCAGCAGCGGCGAGGCGTCAAGGCGCCTCGTCGCCGCCTTTGCGGAACGGACCGAGCTCGGCGAGCTCACGCCCGGCCTCCGCGACATAGGCGCGCTCGCGCTTGAGGTAATCATCGATGGCGCGGCGCAGTCCGGGATCGGCGATGAAATGGGCGGAATGGGTGGTGCGCGGCAGGTAGCCGCGCGCGATCTTGTGCTCGCCCTGCGCGCCGGCCTCAACATGCTTCAGGCCGTGTCTGATTGCGAAGTCGATCGCCTGATAATAGCAGACCTCGAAATGCAAGAACGGATGATGCTCGACCGCGCCCCAGTTGCGGCCGAACAGCGTGTCCGAGCCGATGAAGTTGATGGCGCCCGCGATCCAGCGATTGTTGCGGCGGGCCATCACCAGCAGCACATCCTCGCTCATGGTTTCGCCGATCAGCGAGAAGAACTCGCGCGTGAGATAGGGGCGGCCCCATTTACGCGAGCCGGTCTCCATGTAGAATTCGAAGAAGGCGTCCCACGCATCCTCGGTGATGTCTTTTCCCGTGAGCCAGTGGATCGTGATGCCGGCGGCCAGCGCATCGCGCCGCTCGCGCTTGATCGACTTGCGGTGGCGGGAGTTCAGCGTCGCCAGGAAATCGTCGAAGCTCGTAAAACCCTCGTTGTGCCAGTGGAACTGCTGGTCGGTGCGCTGGAGGAAGCCGTGCTCGGCGAGCAGCTTCCATTCGTCCTCGCGCGCGAAGGTAACATGCACGGATGAGGCTTTGCTGACGCCGCACAGCGCCACCAGCCCGCTCGCCAGCGCGTCTGTGATGCGCTCGCGGTCGACACCGTCGCGAACCAGCAGCCGCGGTCCCGTTGCCGGGGTGAAGGGAACTGAGACCTGAAGCTTCGGATAATAGCGTCCGCCGGCGCGCTCATAGGCATCCGCCCAGCCGCGGTCGAAGACGTATTCGCCTTGCGAGTGCGATTTCAAATAGCAGGGCACAACGCCGGCGACGCGGCCGTCGAGCTTGGCCACGAGGTGGCGCGGCCCCCAGCCGGTGCGGATCGTTGCCGAACCCGATTTCTCGGCCGCGGAAAGAAACGCGTGCGAGACGAACGGGTTATAGGCGGGTCTTGAGAGCCCGAGAGAATCGCCTGGAGGAGCGGATGAGGTTCCCGCGCCATGACCGTTGCAAGCCTTCTCGTTAAAGGTCTTGCCGGGGTTGGCGCAGGCGTCCCAATCCTCGGGCGAGATGTCGCCAATGGACGGTACGGCCTCGAGCGTAATTTCGGATGATGCCATTGCGCCCAAGATCGTGCATTGCAGCAGCGACTTCAAGGGGCGGGAACACAGGTCGGGCGGTCGCCACCGCCGTCATTGCGAGCCAACGGGTCCGCGCGAAGCGCCCGATGACAGGCTCCGCGAAGCAAATCCAGACTGTTTCCGCGAAGGGATCCTGGATTGCTTCGTCGCAAGTGCTCCTCACAATGACGAGGAGGGAGGGGCGCCCTATGGCACGAACCCCTCGAAGATCATCTGGTCCGCATAGCGCCCAACCCGGGTCCGCTGCTCTGGCGTGCGCACGGTCCAGCCGAGCAGGGCGCAGCCGAAGACGTTGCGGGCGATCCAGGGGGCGGGGGCCGGGAGGTGGTCGACCTTGAAGGCGACGAAGTGCGGCTGGGTCTGCAAGCCGTGCCGCAGGTAGAGCATGCTGTCGCGCTGCTTCTGCGTGAGCTTGGCCCAGTACTCGTCCTCATAGGTCCGCTGCGCGACGATGCCGCGCGGGCGGTCGGGCAACAGCTCGCGCAGCGCGAGCACCTGGTCGGGATCGAAGGACATGCCGACCGCCGGGCCATCATAGGACGCCAGCACCTCCGCCATTCGCTTCACCAACTTGCGGTCACCGCCAAAGTGGCTCTTCACCTCGATCACCAGCGGCACGCGGCCGGCGACGAGGGCGCAGAGGTCGGACAGCGACATCATTCGCTCGTCCGTGTCCTTGAATTTGAGGGCTTTCAGCTCCGCGGCGGTTTTCGAGATGACCTCGCCGGTGGCCTCCGTGAGGCGGCCGAGCGCATGGTCGTGATGCACCATGGCCTCGCCGTCGGCGGAGAGCTGGATGTCGACCTCGACCGAGAAATTGCCTGTGATCGCAGCCTGCACCGCGCCCGGCATGTTCTCGACGATGCCGCGCGAAATGTCATGCAGGCCGCGATGGGCGACCGGCCGGGCTGTCAGCCAATCGGGAGCGCGCATGCGCGTCAGGCGACCTCGAACACGCCTTCGACCTCGACCGCCGCATCCGCAGGCAGCGAGGCGACCCCGACGGTGGTCCGGGCATGGCGGCCCTTGTCGCCGAAGGCGGCAACCATCAGGTCGGAGGCGCCGTTGAGCACCTTCGGCCCGTCCAGGAAGTCCGGCGCCGAGTTGATGAAGCCGCCGAGGCGCACCACGCGCACGACCTTGTCGAGATCGCCGAGCGCTGCCTTGACCTGGGCCAGCAGGTTGACGGCGCAGCCGCGCGCGGCGGCCGCACCGTCTTCGATGGAGACGCCCGCGCCGAGCTTGCCCTTGGCGATCAGCTTGCCGGCGGGGTCGAAGCAGACCTGGCCGGAGACGAACAGCAAGTTGCCGGTGCGCACGAACGGGACGTAGTTGGCGACGGGGGTGGGAGCCTCATGTAGCCTGATGCCCTGTTCCGCCAGTTTCTGCTCGACCGTGCCCACCATGTCCGACCTCGTTGTCCAAAAATCATTGCCCCCGGCGCGTCCGTTAGAACGCCGGGCGCGACCTGTTTCGCCCATCGTGCCGCCACATGCAAGCAACCCAACCAGACCGGGGCTGCGTTTTGTTGAGGCGGAGCAGCAGGTTCAGCGCGAGTGCCGCAACTTTACGTGAAATGGCCTCAGTTGCGACGCAATGGAACGGTCATTAAAATGTCGAATCTGCGCTTTCCTCAGGGAACAGACATGGTGCACCTTTTCCGGACTTCGCTCGGTGTGATGGCGCTCGCCGCGGCCAGTGTCGGCCTTGGTGGCGGGGCTCTGGCCGCCAACGGTCCGTTTCTCGCGCACCAGGCGCTCTATGACCTCAGCCTCGTCAAATCGCGCTCCAATTCGGTCAACAGCGCACGCGGCCGGATTCTTTACAACTTCACGGGCAGCGCCTGCGAGGGCTACACCTCCGAGTTCCGTCAGGTCTCCGAGCTCGACAGCGGCGAGGGCAAGGTCACGCTCAGCGACCTCCGCTCCAATTCCTGGGAGGACGCCGCGGGAAAGAGCTACCGCTTCAAGATCGAAACGCGCATGAACGAGGCGGATGCCGGCCGCGTCGACGGCTCGGCCGAGCGCGACGGCGACCATATCAATGTGAAGCTGAAGCTGCCGGCACCGAAGACCTTCACCCTCGACGGCAAGATCGTATTCCCGACCGAGCAGATCCAGCGCATCATCGCCGCAGCCAAGGAGGGCAAGTCGCTGCTCGAGCTCTCCGTCTATGACGGCTCCGACGACGGCCAGAAGGTCTACAACACGCTGACCGTGATCGGCCAGCCGATCCCCGCCGACCGCGCCACGCCGTCCGATCCGTCGATCTCGGACGAGCATATGAAGTCGCTGAAGCGTTGGCCTGTCACCGTCAGCTATTTCGACCGCGACGCCCAGCAGAAGGAGGGCGAGCAGACCCCGGTCTACGCGATGTCGTTCGAGCTCTACGAGAACGGCGTCTCGCGCCAGCTCGTGCTCGATTACAACGATTTCGTCATCTCCGGCGCGATGGGCAAGTTCGACGTGAAGGACAGCAAGCCCTGTAATTGAGGGGCAGTCTCTCTTCCGTCAATCCAACGGGTCCGCGCGAAGCGCGGCCCGATGACAGGCTCCGCGAAGCAATCCAGAGTCCGTCCGCGGGAAGATTTTGGGGTGCTTCCTCGCTTCGCTCCTCGCAATGACGGGGCTGGCTCTCCGCTTACTCCCCAGCTACGCTCGACAACCACGGAACTCAGGGAGGCAACCCGATGCCCAAGCTCGACCATCTCCGCCCCAGCGGACTGCATCACAATCCCGCTTATTCCCACGTCGTCACTGCCACGGGTGCGCGCACGATCTACATCTCCGGCCAGGTGTCTGTGGACGAGGAGGGGCGGATCGTCGGCGAGGGCGATATCGCGGCGCAGACGACGCAGGTGATGCAGAATCTCGGCCTCGCGTTGAAGGCGGCCGGCGCGAGCTATGCGAATATCGTCAAGATCACGACTTTCGTGGTGAACTACAAGCCGGAGTTGCGTCCAGTCATCGGCAAGGCTCGCTCCGCCTTCTTCGAAGGCATGGAGCCGCCGGCATCGACGCTCGTTGGCGTCTCCGCGCTCGCTGCACCGGAGTGGCTGATCGAGATCGAGGCGGTGGCCGTCGCGGATTGACTCCGTAGCCCGGATTGCGCTGCCAGCGTAATCCGGGCTACGAATGCTTCGCTTCTGACATCTCTCGTAGCAGCACCATCGCTTTATCGGCCAGGTCGGCAGGCACGAAGAGAGATCGTGATGAAAGGCCGACACGGCGTTCACGCTGATGCCGGCTTCGGCCAGACGCGTCGTGATTGCAGCCAGGAAGCCCACCGCATCGAGCGCGGAGTGAACTGACAAGGTGATCAGGCGCGATGGAAATTCATGGCGTAGTCCGGCGCGTTCGGCCTCCTCGTGCAGGATCACCAGCGTTGTTCCTTCGCGCTCCCGGAACGTCAGCATCGGGTGAATGGTGGCTGGAATGCTCGCACCCGGTGCAAGCGTGCAAAACACGAAGATGCCGTCCAGGATCTCCGGCTTCATGCTAGTCAGCAGTGCGTCGAGATCGCGTTCGCCTGTCACGGTGCCAGTCCCGAGATCGTTTGAGCGCCTGCGAAGCTATCTGCGCCAGGGGCTGTAGAAGTCACAAGCAACATACCTTTGTATATCTCCTCTAATCCTTCTCATGCGCTGACCTTACGCTGGTACAATTGAGCGACGGCGGCAGATTCTTACAATTCGAGTCCGCTCGGGTCACTGCGAAGAGGCTCAAATGAACGTCGTCATTCGGAAGCTCAACGGCTTGTGGCACCTCATCGTCGGGTCTTGTCAGATCCGAACGCCGTTCCTGGAAACCCAGGATCGACAGTTGGTCGTTCAGTATGCCCGGCGCGCCTATCCGGGTGCACGGATCTTCGAACGCGACTGACTAAAGCAGACTAGATCACTCCTGCGCCTTCTCCGGCCCTTCATACGCAATGCCGCGGATCACCGCGGTGCTGCCGAACTTCTTGCGCAGGCTGTCGACCGCACGTTCGGCGTGAGCGGCGCGGCGGTCGAGCATGTCGGTGTCGTCGCTCGTTGATCCCTCGCGCAGCGCGCTGACGCCGGCGCCCATCAGGCGGAAGGCGGTGCCGTCGATCTCTTTCGCCAGCATCTCGCGGCAGATCGAGAAGATCTTTGCGGCAAGCTGCGTCGGCGCTGCGATCGACTGCGAGCGGGTGCGCTGGCGAAAATCGGCGGTCTTCAGCTTCAGCGTGACGGTCGAGCCGGCAAGCTCGCTGTTCTTGAGCCGCGACGACGTTTTCTCGCACAGCCGCCACAAGATCTTCTCCAGCGTTGCGAAATCGCGGATGTCGGTCTCGAAGGTGGTCTCGCTGGAAATGGTCTTGGCGCCGCGATCAGGCTCGACGCGACGGTCGTCGATGCCGCGCGCGAGCCGCCACAGCCTGCGGCCGTCGCTCGGAAACTGCCGCATCATCTCGATCTCGTCGGCCTTCTGCAGGTCGGCGATGACGCGGAAGCTGCGCTGCACGAGGCGTTCCTGCGTGGCGGGGCCGACGCCGAAGATGAAGCCGACCGGCTTTTCCGCCAGCATCGAACGCGCTTCCTCCCGATCGAGCGCGGCAAAGCCACGGGGCTTGTCGAGATCGGAGGCGATCTTGGCCAGGAACTTGTTGCAGGACAGGCCGACCGAGACGGTGATGCCGATGTCGCGCTCGACGTCGCCGGCAAAGCGAGCCAGCACCTTTGCCGGGATCATGCCGTGCACCCGTTCAGTGCCGGAGAGATCGAGGAAGGCCTCATCGATCGAGAGCGGCTCGACCAGAGGCGTCAGCGCCTGCATGGCCTGCCGCACCGCGCGGCCGACCCGGACATATTTCGCCATATCCGGGCGGATCACGGTCGCATGCGGGCAGGCCTCCAACGCCCTGAACATCGGCATGGCCGAGCGCACGCCATAGGTGCGCGCGATGTAGCAGGCGGCCGATACCACGCCGCGTTTCCCCCCGCCGATGATGACGGGCTTGTCGGCGATTTCAGGGTTGTCGCGCTTCTCGACCGCTGCGTAGAAGGCGTCGCAGTCGATATGGGCGATGCTCAGGCCTGCCAGTGCGCGGTGGCGGACGAGGCGAGGGGATCCGCAGGCGGAACAGCGTCGCACCCCCATATCCAGGTCGGCCAGACAATCCCGGCAGAAGCAGCGGGGCCCGGCCGCCTCTGGGTCGCTCACGGCACGTCGCGCTCCCAGGAGGGGTCGCCGAGCGCGTCGCCGAGGACCTGCCGCGCTGCGGCGACGTTGGTCGGATGCAGTTCCGCGGAGCTGGCAAAGGCCTTCACCGTGGCATCGTCGCGCAGCACGAAATCGAGCACGCTGAGCAGGAAGTTCGGGTCCGCGGCGGCATTGCGGAGGGTCTCCGGACCGACCCCCGTCTCGGCCAGGAACAGGCCCAGCCGCTCGGGCTCGCCGGCGATGAAGGACAGGGCCTGAATCGCAACGATTTCAGCGACTTCGCGGGGGTTGTGAACAGGCTTTTTCACGGGGACGGTTTGCCTTTCCGTTAACTTTCGGTCTCTAATTTGGAATCATCATGCCCGAGTCTCGTCCTCAAGTCTTCCGGCCCCAGACAAGCAACTGGAAACCACACTGCAGAAAGTCGGCCCTCGGGTTTAACGAAACTCAAGCGAATCTGAGGCTAGTTTGAATCCAGTTTTCGAAACGCCGGGAAGCGGCGTCTGAGGCGTCACATGTACCGGTCCTTCGGACCAATCAGGAGGGCGGGATGGCTAAGACCGTCCTGATCGTGGAAGACAACGAGCTCAACATGAAGCTCTTCCGCGACCTGTTGGAGGCGCACGGCTACCAGACCACAGGCACCAGCAACGGCTACGAGGCGCTCGACCTCGTTCGCAAGATGCGGCCCGACCTCGTGCTGATGGATATCCAATTGCCGCAGGTCTCCGGGCTCGAGGTGACGCGCTGGATCAAGGACGATCCGGAGCTGCGTACCATTCCCGTCGTCGCGGTCACGGCCTTCGCGATGAAGGGCGACGAAGAGCGCATCCGCGAGGGCGGCTGCGAAGCTTATTTATCCAAACCGATCTCGGTCGGGAAATTCATTGAGACGGTCCGGCGTTTCATCGGATAGGAAGTGAGTTCACAGTGTCCGCGCGTATCCTGGTCGTCGACGACGTCCCCGCCAACGTCAAGCTGTTAGAGGCCCGCCTCTCCGCCGAATATTTCGACGTGATGACCGCCTCGAACGGCACCGAGGCGCTGGCGATCTGCCACCGCGCCGAATGCGACATCATCCTGCTCGACGTGATGATGCCGGACATGGACGGTTTCGAAGTTTGCCGCCGCCTCAAGACCGATCCGGCCACGCATCACATCCCGGTCGTGATGGTTACCGCGCTCGACAGTCCCGCCGACCGCAATCGCGGGCTGGAAGCGGGCGCCGACGATTTCCTCACCAAGCCCGTCTCTGATGTCGTGCTGATCGCGCGCGTGCGCTCGCTGACGCGGCTGAAGATGATGACGGATGAGCTGCGCATGCGCGCCATCACGTCGCTCGAGATCGGCATGCAGGCGCCCGAGCGCAGCGCCGTCGCCGATACCGGCAAGGGCGGCCGCATCCTCCTGGTCGACGACCGCGAGTCCTCGTACGAGCGGCTGGCGACGATCCTCGCCGCCGAGCACACCATCGACGTCGAGCCGAATCCGACTGAGGCGCTGTTCCACGCCGCAGAGGGCAATTACGATCTCCTGATCGTCTCGCTCGACCTCAACAATTTCGATGGCCTCAGGCTCTGCAGCCAGGCGCGCTCGCTGGAGCGCACGCGCCACGTGCCGATCCTGGCGATCGCCGACCCCGAGAACTCGACGCGGCTGCTCCGGGGCCTGGAGATCGGCGTCAACGACTATTTGCTGCGCCCCATCGACAAGACCGAGCTCCTGGCGCGCGCCCGCACCCAGATCCGCCGCCGCCGTTACACCGACCATCTGCGCGACAACGTGCAGAACTCGATCGAGATGGCGATCACCGATGCGCTCACCGGCCTGCACAATCGCCGCTACATGGAGAGCCATCTGGCAACGCTCGCCGAGCAGGCCGCGACCCGCGGCAAGCCGCTGGCGCTGATGATCCTGGACATCGACTACTTCAAGTCGATCAACGACAATTACGGCCACGATGCCGGCGACGACGTGCTGCGCGAGTTCGCGGTGCGCGTGCGCAAGTCGATCCGCGGCATTGATCTGGCCTGCCGCTACGGCGGCGAGGAGTTCGTCATCGTGATGCCCGAGACCGATCTCCACGTCGCCGGCATGGTCGCCGAGCGCCTGCGCCGCTCGATCGCGGGCGAGCCGTTCGCGATCCACAAAGGGGCCAAGCGCATCGAGGTCACGATCTCGATCGGCCTGACCACGCTGGAGCAGAAGGGCGAGGCGGTCGCCGACGTCCTCAAGCGCGCCGACACCGCGCTCTACCGCGCCAAGCACGACGGCCGCAATCGCGTGGTGTCGCACGCGGCGTGAGCGGCCGCCCGCAAAGTTTGCGAAAACAACCCCATGCACAGTAGCCGGCGCGAGCCGGATCAATGGGTTACGCAGGTGGCGCGATGGCTTGCGTCGGCGGCAGCGTCATTTGACCCGTCGGGCAAAACAGGAGCATATTGGTAGGGTCGCGGCGGTGCCACAAACGCCGCTGTCATTCCCCGCGAAAGGCGGGGAATCCAGTACGCCGCGGCGTCTCGGTTCCAGCCTCGCTGTCTCGGAATACTGGATCACCCGCCTTCGCGGGTGATGACACCGAATAGGGCGGTGGCAGTGATCATTGTGGCGCGCGCTTGCGCCCCTTCACCTGCTTCACCGCATCGCCGCCCACATCCACCCCCGCATTCCGCAACAGCACCTTCGCAGCTTCCTTCGCGGCCCTTGCCATCGCGGGGTCATCACGCACGAGGTCCTGCGCGATGGAGCCGTCGACCAGCAGCACGAGCTGCGTCGCGAGCGCCTCAGCGTCGCGAACGCCGAGCTCGGTCAACCGCTCGCGAAACCAGAGGCGGCGGCTTTCCTTGAAGGCGATGGCGATCTTCTTCACGGCGCGGTCGGCGGGGCCGAGCTCGGCGACCGCGTTGACGAACGGGCAGCCGCGAAAATCCTTGGCCGCAAAGCGCCGCTCCAGCGAATCGAAGGTGGCGAGGATCTGCTCGGCTGGCGGCTTGTCGGAAGGGCGTGCGCTTACGAAGCGGCGCTCGAGGTACGCCGCGATCAGGGCGTCCTTGGACGGGAAATGGTTGTAGAGCGTGCGCTTGGAGATGCCGATCTCGGCCGCGATGGTGTCGACGCCGATCGCGCGAATGCCTTTCAGATAGAACAGCTTGTCGGCGGTCTCGAGGATCCGCTCTTTCATCGTCTGTGGTTTGGGCGGGGGAGCCATGCGGTGGCGCTTGTCCTGTTCGCTTGACAGCATCCGGCGTTCATAGCCTAAGTAAACAGGTCTGTGTAACCAAAATCAACGGCAAAAGCAGACGTCGGCACGCGTGCCGCGCCCAAAAGGGAGAAGAAGAATGCCCCTGTTGCAGGTCCTGCGTCCGACATTGCCGATCCTGATCGGCGCCTCGATCATGCTGACGCTGAGCATGGGGCTGCGGCAGTCGCTCGGCATCTTCATGCAGCCGCTGACGCATGACATTCACATTTCGATCTCGGATTTCACGCTGGCGCTGGCCGTGCAAAACCTTGCCTGGGGCTTCCTCCAGCCGCTCGCCGGCGCGATGACGGTGCGCTACGGCTTCCGTCCGATCATGATCGTGGGCGCGCTGATGTACATCGTGGGCCTCGCGCTGATGGCGACCGCGCACGGCATGATCAGCATCATGATCGGCGCCGGCGTGCTGATCGGGACGTCGCTGGCCTGCACCGCAGCGGCGATCGCGATGTCGGTCGCGGCGCGCGCGGTCCCCGAGACGGTGCGCTCCACGGTGCTCGGCATCGTCTCCGGCGCGGGCTCGCTCGGCGCGCTGCTGTCGGCGCCGATCGGGCAGATGCTCAACGAGGGCTTTGGCTGGCGCATCGGGCTGGCCGGTTTCGTCATCATGTCGGTGCTGATGATCCCCGCCGCATGGTACGCCGGGCGCGTCGACCAGATCCCGCTGCCCAAGCCGGCGGCCGACGAGATCGACGATGCCACGGCCGCGACGGCTGCGAAAACCGCGTTCGGCAACGTGTCCTTCGTCGTGATGACCTGCGCCTATCTCGTCTGCGGCATGCAACTCGTCTTCCTGACCACGCATCTGCCGTCCTATCTTGCGATCTGCGGCCTCGATCCGATGCTGAGCGCGCAGACGCTCGGCATGATCGGCGGCTTCAACGTGCTCGGCTCGCTGTTCTTCGGCTGGGCGGGCCAGCGCTGGAACAAGCTGGCGCTGCTTGGCGGCATCTACATCCTGCGCTCGCTGGCGCTCGCCGGGTATTTCATGCTGCCGGCGACGCCGTTCTCGACGCTGCTGTTCGGCGCCATCATGGGCTTCTTGTGGATGGGCGTCGGCCCGCTGGTCGCCGGCGCGGTCGCCGAGATGTTCGGCTTGCGCTGGCAGGCGATGATCCAGGGCCTCGCCTTCATGAGCCACCAGATCGGCAGCTTCCTCGGTGCCTATGGAGGCGGGCTGCTCTACGACGCGCTCGGCTCCTACACCATGGCCTGGCGAATCGGCGTGGCGCTCGGCCTTGCCGGCGGCATCGTGCAGGTGGCGTTCGCGCTGGTCAGGCGGTCGCAGCCGCCGGTATTGCGGACGGCGTAAGGCGAGCGTGCGCTTGCTATCGTCAGCTTGCGAGGTTCGAGCGGACGCCGCGTTGGTTGGTTCGTGATGGGCCGCTTGCGGGAGAGGTGAACGAGCCGCGGCAATCGATTCAACCTGAAGTCATTCCGCCCTAGCCGGATAGGGCAAGACACGATGAGATTGGATCAATCGCCATCGCGCTTCAGGTTGTTGTATGCGCAGACGCGGCGCCATCGTGTTTGCTCCCCGTTCCGACACGTGCGGCTTGGCCACCTGTTTCGGCGCATCGACATTTGTGGTTGCGCAATCGAAGATTGAGGCGACCACTGCCCAATCGATTGGCCATGGCGGTCAGGAGAAAGTGGAGCACGTCAATTCGTTCTCGTGCCCCGGACGCAGCGCAGCGCTCGAAGCGGAGCGGCTGGGCCTGATATCAAACCGCCGCCCTTCGAGGGCCGCTGAAACCTCAGGGGCCGCCAAAAGAAAACGGGGCCCGCAAGGGCCCCGCAAAACTTCAACGCTTCGCCGATCTTACTTGATCTTGGCTTCGCGGAATTCGACGTGCTTGCGCGCGACCGGATCGTACTTCTTCTTGACCAGCTTGTCGGTCATGGTGCGCGAATTCTTCTTGGCGACGTAATAGAAGCCGGTGTCGGCCGAGGACACGAGCTTGACCTTGATGGTGACCGCTTTGGCCATGTTCTGAACCTCAGAGAATTGGGGAATCTCAAGCCGGCCAATCGGCCCGCGTTGGCCGGCAACCTAGCCAGAAACCGCCTGATGTCAAGGTTTTACGCCCGGAAAACCGCTCAAATCGGCCCGATCAGGCCTCGAAGAAGCGGTTTTTCGGCCGCGGCAGGCCCAGATTCTCCCTCAAAGTGGCCCCTTCATACTCTTTGCGGAAAATCCCGCGCCGCTGCAGCTCCGGGACGACCTTGTCGACGAAATCGTCGAGGCCGGCGGGGAGGAACGGGAACATGATGTTGAAGCCGTCGGAACCGCGCCCGACCAGCCATTCCTCCATCTGGTCGGCGATCGTTTTGGCGGTGCCGACGAAGGACAGCCCGCCATAGCCGCCGACGCGCTGGGCGAGCTGACGCACGGTGAGCTTCTCACGGGCGGCGAGATCGATCATGCGTTGGCGGCCGCTCTTGCTGGCATTGGTCTCGGGGATCTCGGGGAGGGGGCCGTCAGGATCGAAGCCGGAGGCATCGGTGCCGAGGATGACGGAGAGCGAGGCGATGGCGCTGTCGTAATGCACGCGGCTGTCGAGGAGCGCGCGCTTTTCCTTGGCTTCATCGACGCTGTCGCCGACCACGACGAAGGCTCCGGGCAGGATCTTGAGGTGCTCCGGATCGCGGCCGACCTTTTCCATACGGCCCTTGATGTCGGCATACAGCTTCTGTCCGTCGGCGAGGCTGCCGCCGCCGGTGAACACGGCTTCAGCCGTTTCGGCGGCGAGCTGCTTGCCGTCTTCGGAGGCACCAGCCTGCACGATCACCGGCCAGCCCTGCACGGGGCGGGCGATGTTGAGGGGACCGCGCACTTTGAAGTATCTGCCCTTGTGATCGAGCACGTGCATCTTCGCGGGATCGAAGAACAGGCCGCTCTCGACGTCGCGCACGAAGGCATCGTCGGCGAAGGAATCCCAGAGGCCAGTGACGACGTCGTAGAACTCGCGGGCGCGCTTGTAGCGCTCGGCGTGCTCCATGTGGTCGTCGAGGCCGAAATTCAGCGCCGCGTCCGGGTTCGAGGTGGTGACGATGTTCCAGCCTGCGCGGCCGCCGCTGAGATGGTCGAGCGAGGCGAAGCGGCGCGCGACGTGATAAGGCTCGTCGAAGGTGGTCGAGCCCGTCGCGATCAGGCCGATGCGGTCGGTGACCGCCGAGAGCGCCGACAGCAGCGTGAACGGCTCGAACGAGGTCACGGTGTGGCTGCGCTTGAGCGCGTTGATCGGCATGTTCAGCACGGCGAGGTGATCGGCCATGAAGAAGGCGTCGAACTTGCCGGCCTCGAGCTTTTGGATCAGCTGCTTGATGTGGCCGAAGTTGAAATTGGCGTCGGGCCAGGCCCCGGGATAGCGCCAGGCGCCGGTGTGGATAGAGATCGGGCGCATGAACGCGCCAAGCTTGAGTTGCCGTTGTGCCATCGCCCCGTATCCGTTCTGGGTGTCGTTCGCAAAGACATAGGCACGCCTGGGAACTGCGCCATTGGGGGAGGCGGGAAGAATTTTTTGTTTTTCGATCAACTCTCAGCACGTTCGCGTCATTCCGGGGCGCCGCGTCGCGGCGAGCTACGACGCGCAATTGCGCATCTGAGAATCCATCAAGCCGTAGACCCTGAGAGAAACTACTGCCCCTGGGCCCTTTGATCGAAGGCGCTCAGCACGGCGAGCGTCATCGCGGTGACACCGGTCTGGATGGTCGGTTTCGGCACCGGGGCAAATTGCGGCGAGTGGTTGCCGGGAAGTGGCGGAGCGCTGCCGTTACGCGCGGCGGCGACGCGGTCGGGCTCATAAACGCCGATGTTGAAGAACATCGAAGGCACGCCGGCGTTGACATATTCCGAATAGTCTTCGCTGGTCGTGTTCGCAGGGCTGACGTTGAACTTGTCGCCGAAGGCCGCTTTCAGCACCCGCTCGGCCTGGCCGACGACAGCAGCATCGTTCACCACCGCCTTGGTACCCTCGTCGAGATGGATTTCGGGCGCCGGCGCATCCGCCATCGCCGCCACCGCCTTCGCCGTCCGCTCGATCCCGGCTAGCATCCTCGCGCGCACCTGCGGCTTGAAGCTGCGGATCGTGCCGATCACCCTGGCCTCGTCGGGAATGATGTTGCCGGCGGTGCCGGCATGGATCGCGCCGATGGTAACAAGGCCGAATTCGGTCGGGTCCTTCTCGCGGCTGATCACGCTCTGCACGTCGACGACGAAGCGGGATGCCATCATCACGGGATCGATGGTCGCCTGCGGTATCGCGCCATGGCCACCGCGGCCGACAAATTTGATAAAGAGCCCGTCGACATTCGACGATCCGACCCCGACCCTGTAGGTCACGGAGCCGTAGGCTCCACTGCCGTCGTGCAGGGCAAATCCCGCATCGGGCTTCGGAAAGCGGGTGAACAGGCCATCGGCGATCATCGCTCTTGCGCCCGCGACCTCTTCCTCGGCGGGCTGCGCAATGAACATCAGCGTACCGTGCCACTGGTCCTTGATGCCGACCAGGGTTTTCGCCGTGCCGACCCAGCTCGCCATGTGGATGTCATGGCCGCAGCTATGGGCGACGAACGTCTCGCGGCCCTGCCAGATCTGCTTGTCACGGCTGGCATAGGGCAGGCCGGTCTTCTCCTCCATCGGCAGCGCATCGAGCTCGGTACGAACCATGATGGTGGGACCGTCGCCGTTCCTGTAGAGGGCAACAAGGCCGGTCTTGCCGACGTGCTCGGTGACCTCAAAACCAATCGCACGCATCTCGGCGGCCAGTTTCGCCGCGGTCTTCTCCTCCTGGAAAGCAATCTCGGGATGGGCGTGGATGTCCTTGTAGAGCGCGTCGAGCTTCGGATACTGGCTCTCGAAGGAAGTCTCGATGGTTTGCTTCAATTTGGCGACGTCGAGCTCCGCATGGGCAGGCGGCGAGAGCAGGCCGCACAACGCCACGGAAGCGAGCAGAGGCCTTACGAACCGCGTCATCCGATCCTCCAGTCGTTCAAGCGCCCTTCACCTAGCACATCTCGTCGTATCTTGCCGCAATGGAAAATGGAAGAACGGTACCGGCGCATCGCGGCGGAGCGGGGCCGGTCGCAAGGCGTCGGACGCGCCTCATCGCACCAATCCGCCCTTCGCCCCAACCAAGCCAAAACCTGTGAGGAGCCCCGACATTGCAGGCACAATGACAGTGGATGGCGGCATGATTCGCATCGACCGGCCCATGCCCTGGGTCGCCAGATCGTAATCACCAGACAATTCGGCCTGTTGAATATCCGCTCATCGCGCGATCTCGCCGACTATCACTTCATCAGCATCACCGACGACTATGATACGGATCTGACCACCGACGACGTCAATCTCTGCGGCAACAAGGGCACCGAGCCGATCACGCTTCAGACCTTCACCAGCGAGGAGGCGGACAAGCTCGCAAACGAGCTCGGCCGCATCCTTAAGCTGCCGGCGCGCGACTATGTCGGCTCCGAGCCGGATGAGAGCTGATCAAGGCCTGGTTGCGACCCGCTCCGGAAATTGTCATCCTCGTGGCCGAACAGCGCGATGGAAGGCCATGACCTCTGTGAATAATCCCATTCCCGCGCTTCTGCCGCGCGGCAAGGGCCACCAGTTTCTCTTGTACGGCGACTCCTGTTCGGGCGTGCCCGGTGCCTTGCACGAAAGGACCTTCGCTTCGGTCAATGCAGTCGTGCAGCGCCTGAAGCCGCAGCCTGATTTCATTCTCTTTCCGGGCGATGAGATCATCGGACTCACGCCGGACCCGGACGCTCTGCGTGCGCAGTGGCGTTACTGGCTGGATACGGAAATGGCGTGGCTCGACCGTGCGGCTATTCCGATCTGGCACACCACCGGCAACCACACGACCTACGACGCGATGAGCGAGGCGGTGTTTCGCGCAGTGCTGGACCTGCCGGACAATGGGCCGCCCGACCAAGCCGGACTCTCTTACTACGTACGGCGCGGCGACCTTCTGATGGTGTTCGTCAACACGCTCTGGAGCGGCCTTGGAGGTGAGGGCCATGTCGAGCTGGCCTGGCTGGAAGCGACGCTCAGAGACCACGGTGATGCCCGACATAAGCTCGTCCTGGGCCATCATCCGGTGTTTTCCATCAACGGCTTTACCGGGACGTATCAGCGCGAGATCGGCCACGAATACGGCCGCCCGTTTTGGGACATTCTAGTGAAGGAGAATGTGCTGGCTTATCTGTGCAGCCACATCCTGGCGTTCGATGTCCAGGCGCATCGTGGTGTCCTGCAGATTTGCACGGCGGGCGCAGGGACGGCGCACAGGATGCCCGAGGGCGTCGAGTATCTGCATTGCGTTCAGGCCGCGCTCGACGAGGAAGGCCTGCGCTATCAGGTGCTCGATATCGATGGCGTCGTCAGGGAGAGGCTGCAATGGCCGCTGCCCGATCCCGCCGGGTGGAGAGAGTTGCGGCTCGGAGATGTCGAAGCACCGTTCAAAGGACAAGTGAAGAGCGGACGCCGGATCGAGCTGAGGCTTGCGGGGCAAAGCGCTGCAGCCGACGTCGCAACGGCTCAGACGATTTTCACGGCTTTCGAACCTGGTTCGATCGCCCCGTTCTGGCTGGGGCTTCGGGGACCGCGGCAAACCCTGACGGCCATCGTGGGTGGTCAGCCAGGGCGAAGCCCGACCTATTGGTTCGGACCTGATCTTCCGCCGGGCGAGGGTTTCGATATCTACGCCACGATCTACCCTGATATGGGCCCCGGCGGTCTCTTGTACCGCCGGCACGACTGCACGCGCTGGTCGTCCTTCACCTCCGCGACGGCGCGGGGGCTGGAACAGCTGTCGTGGCCCCGGCATTGGGCAATCGGCCACGGACAGGGCGGCCGCGAAGACCGTCCCTTCAGAGGTGCGGCGTTGAGTGTGCTCATCACGCCAGAGGGGTGCTGATGACGGCGCGCCGAAGTGCGGCGACATCCGTCATGTCAGCTCAAAATATCCTTCTGCATCTTGCCGCCGTAGAAATGGAAGAACGGCACCGGTGCGTCGTGGCGGAGCGGACCGGTGGCAAGGCGGGTGTGGAGCTCGTTGAGCACGTTGCGCGTCATCGGGTGCAGATCGGCGAGCGGCTTCGAGCCGAGCTCGACCCAGACCAATTCGACCAGCTCGGCATCGGCATGGATCACGCCTTCGACGCGATGGGTGATCGCGGAAGCATCGGCGGTGAAGAAGCGCGTGTCGAAGCGCTTGACGCGGCCGGGCGGAGTGATCGCGCGCGCGATCAGGAACAGGCCGGAGGGATCAGGCAACAGGCCCGCATCCGCGAACGGCTTCCAGGGACCCTCGAGCTTTGCCAACTTTCCTTCCGCCTTGCGGCCGAGGCAAAGACCGGTCTCCTCGCAAGCTTCGCGGATCGCGGCAATCGCCAGCGACTTCGCGCGCGAGGCCGGTGTCTTCGGGCTGCCCTTGGCGAGATTGGCCTCCAACTCCGCGGTGATGGGCGCCGCACACGGCACGCGATGATCGGCCTTGTCGACTCGGCCGCCGGGAAAGACGAATTTTCCCGGCATGAACACCACCTTGTCATGGCGCTTGCCGACCAGCACTTTCGGCACGGCGCCGCTGCGATCGACCAGGATCAGCGTCGCCGCATCCCTCGGGCGGAAATAGGGATGGTGGTCGGCTTCCTTCTCCTCGTGAACCCTGGCCTTCTCCGCAATTTGCGCAATATCCGTCATGTCCTCACCCGAACTGTTCTTGCTTATTTTGCTTACACTGGCGGAATACCATCCGGAGGGTTCTCGTCAAACCCGTGCATGCGCAGAGCCCATTGCAAGCCGACCACAGCTCCCTTGACGGGCTGCAACAGCGCGAGCGAGGCGACGAAGGTGAAGGGTAGATAGGCAGCGAAGCTGAGCCAGACCGGCGTCGAATAATTGGTCTCGATCCAGAGGATGGCCGGCACCACGATGTGACCGACGATGACGATGACGAGATAGGCGGGCAGATCGTCGGCGCGATGCGGCGTGAAATCGAGACCGCATTTGGCGCAATCGTCGGCAGTCTTCAGGAAGGCGCGGAACAACTTGCCCTCGCCGCAGCGCGGACAGCGGCCGCGAAAGCCGCGCTTCATGGCCGCCCACACGTCGCGCTTCTCGACGAGACCGCTCTCGCGCGTCCAGATTTTTGGGGCCGTGCTCGTGGTCACCATGCCTTGCCCTTCTTGCCTCTTCCCTTGTTCTTTCCTTTGGCGTTCCTCTCCTTGCCGGACTTCTGCTTCTCCGGCTTGCGTTTTTGCTCTGGGCTGCGTCCGGGACGAGCCTTTGATGATTTGCGCTGCGGACGGAACGGCCGGCGCTCGCGTGGGCCGCCCTCGCTCTGTGACGACAGCAGCTCGAAGCGCAACGCGCCGGCGATTGGGGCTGCTTCGACCAAGCGGACGTCGACTACATCACCGAGCTGGTACATGGTGCCGCTGCGCGTGCCGACCAGCGCGTGACGGCTCTCGTCATAGTTGAAATATTCCGTGCCGAGGGATCGGATCGGGATCAATCCGTCGGCGCCGGTCTCGCTGAGCTTCACGAACAGGCCGGCGCGGGTGACGCCGGAGACGCGGCCCTGGAAACTGGCGCCGATGCGGTCGGCGAGGTGATGGGCGATCAGGCGATCCACGGTCTCGCGCTCCGCCTTCATCGCCCGCCGCTCGGTCAGCGAAATATGCGCGGCGACTTCGCCGAGACTTTCCGGCGTCTCGCTGTCGGGCAGGGCGCCTTCGCCGAGGCCGAGCGCGCGGACCAGGGCGCGGTGCACGACGAGATCGGCATAGCGGCGGATCGGCGAGGTGAAATGCGCATAGCGGCGCAGGTTCAGGCCGAAATGACCGTAGTTCTCCGCGGAATATTCCGCCTGCGCCTGGGCCCGCAGCACCACCTCGCTGACCAGCGGGTAATAGTCGTGGCCTTCGAGCTGGGCCAGCACGCGGTTGAACATCGTCGGACGCAGCGCGCCCGATTTGGCGAAGGGGACGTCCAGCGTATCCAGGAACTCCGCGAGCGCGTGGACCTTCTCCAAGGTCGGCTCGTCATGCACGCGGTAGATCAGCGGCAGCGATTTCTTCTCCAGCATCTCGGCCGCGGCGACATTGGCGAGGATCATGAACTCCTCGATCAGCTTGTGCGCATCGAGCCTTTCGGGGATGACGACGCGGTCGACCGTGCCGTCGCTCTTCAGGAGAATCTTGCGCTCGGGCAGGTCGAGATTGAGCGGATCGCGCTCGTCGCGGGCGCGCTTGACGCAAGCATAGGCGGCGTAGAGCGGCTTCAGGATCGGATCGAGCAGCGGGCCGGTGGTGTCATCGGGCCGACCCTCGATCGCAGCCTGCGCCTGCGCGTAGTGCAGCTTCGCCGCCGAACGCATCAGGATGCGGTGGAAGCTGTGCGAGCGTTTCCGCCCGTCCGGGCCGATCACCATCCGCACCGCGAGCGCGCCGCGCGGCTCGCCCGGCACCAGCGAGCAGAGATTGTTGGAGATGCGCTCGGGCAACATCGGCACGACGCGGTCGGGAAAGTAGACCGAGTTGCCGCGGTCGAGCGCGTCCCGGTCGAGCGCGGTGCCCGGGCGGACGTAGAAGCTGACATCGGCAATGGCGACGTTGACGATGAAGCCGCCCTTGTTGTTGGGATCGTCATCGGCCTGCGCATGCACCGCGTCGTCGTGATCCTTCGCATCCGGCGGATCGATGGTCACGAGCGGGACGTCGCGCCAGTCCTCGCGTCCCTTCAGATTGGCGGGCTCCGCGGCTTCCGCATCGCGCATCGCGGCGGAGGAGAATTGCAGCGGGATGTCGTGGGCGTAGATCGCGATCAGGCTGATCGCCTTCTCGGATTTGACCGAGCCGAGCTTCTCTTTCACGCGACCTGAGGCGAGGCCAAAGCCGCGCGAGCGGACGATGTCGACGCTGACGAGGTCGCCGTCCTGCGCGCCCTGGGTGTCGGTCTTCGCGATGTTCAGCTCGCGGTCGGCGAACTTTTTGTCGACGGGGACGAGCCGCCCGCCGCCTTCGGGAAGGCTGCGGAACACGCCGAGGATGCGGCTCTTGGCCTTGTCGATGACCTTGATGATGCGGCCGCGATAGGCGGGGCCTTCTGTCTCGTCGGTGCGCTCGACGCGTAGCAGTGCGCGGTCGCCGACGCCGGCGGCGGTGCCTGGCTTGGGCCGGCGCGGCATTTCGATGAGGATCTTTGGCGGCTCGCCGCTCTCGACCTCGTCCCATTCGGCGGGGGAGGCGATCAGCTCGCCGTCGCTGTCACGGCCGGTGATGTCGGCGAGCAGGATGGGCGGCAGCGCGTCCGGCTCCGAGACCTTGTGGCGCTTCTTCTTGATGATGCCGTCGTCGGCGAGCTCGCGCAGCATGCGCCTGAGCTCGGCGCGATCGGCGTTCTTCAGGCCGAACTCGCGCGCAATTTCGCGAGTGCCGACCTTTCCTGGATTTGCCTTGATGAAGGCGACGATGGCGTTCCGATCGGGAAAGCCATGGTCATTCTTGCGTTTCACTTAACCTCTAATTCTTGCCGGCACTCTTCTTGGCCGGAGCCTTGCTGGCGGTTGCCTTGGTCGGCGACGTCTTTGCCGTCGACGACACGGCGGCGCGCGCCTTGCTGGTGGATTCGGTTTTCGATTTGGCCGCGGCTTTCTTCGCGGCCGGTTTCTTCGGCTTTGGCGCGGCGTCCTCGCTGTTCGCAGCCTTCTCCGCAGCTTTCTCCGCAGCTTTCTTGGCCTTGGCAGGCTTGGCTGCCTTCGTTGCCTTGGTCTTGCCGCCGCCCTTGGCCGCGCGCTCGTCGATCAGCGCGATCGCCTGCGGCAGCGTGATCGCGTCCTTCTCGATCTCGCTCGGGATCGTCGCGTTGACGCCACCGGCGGTGACGTAGGGTCCATAGCGCCCGCTCTTCACGGTTATGGTGCCGAGCGAGGGATGATCACCGAGCGCCTTGCCGGGATCGGCGCCGAAGCGGCGGCTCGGGCCCTTGGCGGCTTTTTCCGCGATCAGCGTCACCGCGCGGTTGAGGCCGATGTCGAAGACCTCGTCGCCGGCTTCGAGACTCGCATAGGTCTTGTCGTGCTTCACGAACGGCCCGAAGCGGCCGAGCCCGGCGGTGATCGGCAGACCCGTCTCCGGATGCTTGCCGATCTCGCGCGGCAGCGACAACAGCTTCAGCGCGAGCTCGAGGTCGACATCGCTGGGCGAGGTGCCCTTCGGAATGCCTGCGCGCTTCGGCTTTTCGCCTTCCTCGTAATCCTTCTGCTCGCCGAGCTGGATGTAGGGGCCGAACCGGCCCGCCTTGAGCCAGACATCCCGACCGGTGTCGGGGTCCTGGCCCAGCGAGCGGTCGGCGGCAGCCTCGCCATCGGCGGCGAGCTGGCGGGTGTAGCGGCATTCCGGATAGTTCGAGCAGCCGACGAAGGCACCGAACTTGCCGGCCTTGAGGTTCAGCCGGCCGGTGCCGCAGTTCGGGCACTGCCTGACATCGCCGCCATCGGCGCGGGGCGGATAGATGTGCGGCCCCAGCATCTCGTCGAGAACGTCGAGCACCTGCGCGACGCGCAGATCCTTGATGTCGTCGACGGCGCCGATGAAGTCGCGCCAGAAATCCTTCAGCACCTGCTGCCAGGAGATCTCGTTGTTGGAGATACGGTCGAGCTGTTCTTCGAGCGCGGCGGTGAAGTCGTATTCGACGTAGCGGCTGAAGAAGCTCTCCAGGAACGCGATCACGACGCGGCCCTTGTCCTCGCCATGCAGGCGCTTCTTCTCCAGCTTCACGTAGCCGCGGTCCTTCAGGACCTGGAGGATCGAGGCATAGGTCGAGGGCCGGCCGATGCCGAGCTCTTCCATGCGCTTGACCAGGGAAGCCTCGGAGAAGCGCGGCGGCGGCTCGGTGAAGTGCTGGGTGACGGAGAGGCTCTGCCGTTTCACGGCCTCGCCCTGGCTCATCGCGGGCAGGCGGCGTGCATCCTCGTCCTCCTCGTCGTCGCGGCCTTCCTGGTAGAGCGCGAGGAAGCCGTCGAACTTCACGACCTGGCCGGTGGCGCGCAGCTCCAGCGTCCGGCCGCCGGCCTTCGCCGTGATGTCCACCGTGGTGCGCTCGAGCTCGGCCGATTCCATCTGGCTCGCGATGGTGCGCTTCCAGATCAGCTCATAAAGCTTCGCCTGATCGGCATCGAGCTTGCGGCTCATGCTGTCGGGGCGGCGCGAGAGATCGGTCGGGCGGATCGCCTCGTGCGCTTCCTGGGCGTTCTTGGCCTTGGCCTGGTACTGGCGCGGCGCATCCGGCACATAGGCGTTGCCGTAATCCTCGCCGATCACCTTGCGGGCCTGGGTGATCGCCTCGGGCGCGATCTGCACGCCGTCGGTACGCATATAAGTAATGAGTCCGGTGGTCTCGCCGCCGATGTCGATGCCCTCATAGAGGCGCTGGGCGATGCGCATGGTGTGCGCCGGCGCAAAACCGTATTTGCGGCTGGCCTCCTGCTGCAGCGTCGAGGTGGTGAAGGGCGCCTGCGGATTGCGCCGGGCGGGTTTTGCATCGACCGCCGTGACGGCGTAGGTCGCCAGCTCAAGCGCCTTCTTGAAATCCTCGGCTTCCGCGCCGGTGCCGATGTCGAGGCGCTGGATCTTCTTGCCGTCGGCGCCGACGAGGCGGGCCTCGAAGGCTTCGCCGCGCGGCGTGAGCAGGGTCGCGATCAGCGACCAATATTCCCGCGGCACGAACTTCTCGATCTCGAGCTCGCGGTCGCAGACGAGGCGTAGCGCCACCGACTGCACGCGCCCGGCCGAGCGGGCGCCGGGCAGCTTGCGCCACAGCACCGGGGAGAGGGTGAAGCCGACCAGATAGTCGAGGGCGCGGCGCGCCATATAGGCGTCGACCAGCGCGCCGTCGATCTGGCGCGGATGCTTCATCGCGTCCGAGACCGCCTGCTTGGTGATGGCGTTGAACACCACCCGCTCGATCTTCTGATCCTTCAGCGCGCGCTTTTCCTTCATCACCTCCAGCACGTGCCAGGAGATGGCCTCGCCCTCGCGATCAGGGTCGGTGGCGAGAATCAGGCGGTCAGCACCCTTCAGCGACTTGGCGATCTCGTTGAGCCGGCCGGCCGCCTTGGGGTCGACCTCCCAGATCATCTTGAAATTGGCGTCGGGGTCGACGGAACCGTTCTTCGCCGGGAGATCGCGGACATGGCCGAACGAGGCCAGAACCTCATAGGACGAGCCCAAATATTTGTTGATCGTCTTGGCTTTCGCCGGCGACTCCACAATGACGATATTCATTTAGTTCCAGTGTCTTACGGGAAAATCTGGGGCCGAAAACGAAAGGACTCGGGTCGGCCGTTTCGACCCGAACATGGGTGGTGAGCCGGCCCCTGTCAAATCGGGGGCTGTTGAAACCCGCTGGAGTGGGCAAAATTTCATATCGAGAAAGTTGCAAAATACCACCTTGGAGTTGCGGTGCATGTCGACGTAATGTTTCCGCGGGGCATGGATTCGGGTGGGGTCTGGTGACTAGGCCAGGAAAGAAACGGGCGCGCACCGGATCAGGCGCGCGGGTGGGCTCGCGTCACGAGGAACCGGGAGAGGGCGGGGCAGATGAGGCGGTCGCCTTCATCGCCGAGCAGGTGGCTGTCTTGCGCAAGCTCGCCGAGCGCCACAAGCTCGATGTGCTGCATCATCTCCTGGGGATGACGCAACTCGAGGCCGATGAGCATCTGCGGCTGCGGACCAAGCGCAAGCTGTCGTGAGCAGTCCGGCCAATATCGCCCTGTCATCCTTGTGCGCGAGTGGCGCGATGCCAGGCATCGCGCCGGAAGCCTCGAAGAATGAACGGCCGAGGTGCCAGCCGGGCCGTCACCCTTCGAGGCTCGCCGAAGGGGCGAGCGCCTCAGTGTGACGGTGACCGATAAGAGTACGCTGAAGCAATCCAGACGGTCTCGGCGGAAAGACTGGATTGCTTCGCTGCGCTCGCAATGACGGTGTCGTGGCAGCGCACCGTCATCCCACTGACCGCCGGCGCAGTGCCGGCCGCGGTTTCACCATCGTGTCCGCCGGGCTGAGCAGGCGGCCGTCCTCGGCGCGCATTTCGAGCTTCTTCACCGGGCGGCCCTTCTCGCGATCGACCAGGATCGTCGCGATCTCTTCGGGGTGGTCGTCGAACTCCTCGCTCCATTGCCGGAGCGCGACCAGGATCGGGAAGGTGCCGCGTCCCTTCGGCGTCAGCACATACTCTTGATATGCGCTGCCGTCGGAGGCGGGGGCGGTTGCCAGGATGCCGTGATCGACCAGCGCGCGCAGCCGGGCCGACAAAATGTTCTTGGCCATGCCGAGCTTGCTCTGGAATTCGCCGAAGCGGCGCAGGCCGAACAGCGCTTCGCGGATGATCAAGAGCGACCACCAGTCGCCGAGCGCGTCCAGCGAGCGCGCGATCGGGCAGGCATCGCTCTCGAAGCTCGTTCGTTTCACCATCGTCCTCTGTCCTGTCGCGTTCGCACGGCGCCAGCGCCGATCACGCGCTTGTGTGGTTGCATCATAGAACCGAATGGCCTAGATGGCAACTTAGTTTCATCATGCAACTACTGGAGGCGAGCGTGAGACTGAAGGACAAGACGGCCCTGATCACCGGCGGCAATAGCGGCATCGGGCTGGCGACGGCAAAACTGTTCGTGGCGGAGGGCGCCAAGGTGGTGATCACCGGGCGCAACAAGGAGACGCTGGCGGCGGCCGCAAAGGAGCTCGGGCCGAACGCGCTCGCGCTGCCGGCCGACGCCACGGACATCGGGGCGACGGAAGCCGCGATCAAGCAGGGTGCGGAAAAGTTCGGCAAGTTCGACATCGTGTTCGCCAATGCCGGCATCGCCGGCGGCACGCCGCTCGGTTCGGCCACGCTCGAGGTCTTCGAGAAGGTGATCAGCACCAATCTGACCGGCGTGTTCTTCACCGTGCAGTCCGCGTTGCCTTACATCAACGACAGTGCCTCGATCATCCTCAACGGCTCCGTGATCTCCGTGCTCGGCATTCCCGGTTACTCCGCTTACGGCGCAGCGAAGGCGGGCGTGCGGGCGATGGCGAGGATCATGGCCTCGGAGCTGTCGCCGCGCGGCATCCGCGTCAATGTCGTGGCGCCCGGCGCGATCCGCACGCCGATCTGGGGGCCCGCGACCGCGACGCCCGAAGCCGAGAAAGCGTTCGAGACGCGGATTGCGCTATCGACGCCGCTGGGCCGCATCGGTGAAACGGACCATGTTGCGAAGACGGTGCTGTTCCTCGCCTCCGATGATTCCGCGCACGTGCAGGGGCAGGAAATCTTCGTCGACGGCGGCGCAGTGGCGTCCCCGAGCGGCGCGCCGATCTACCGCGGCTGAACAAGTCGAGTGCAAATTGAATCGGCCGGCACGACCAGGTTGGTTGCGCCGGCCGGTTCCCGCATCTTGGAAGACGTATTTCCTGAACCTTTGCGTGAGGCGTTGAACCTTCATCCAGACCGCGAAGACACTTTTACGGGCAAGGGGGCAGAAGACTCATTTTTAAGGGAGTCGGTTATGGCGAAGGCAGCCCGCATTTTTTCATCGATTTCATCACCGCGCGTTTTCACCGAAAGATCCGCCATTCCGGCCAAGCGTTCCGACACGGCCGAGTTCGTCGCCATCGCGTTGTTCTCCGGGATCGGCCTGCTCGTTTCCCTCCTTGCCGTGATCCTGGGCATGCAGGGCGTCTGGTTTTAGCGTCTCAGATCGTGCAGCCGTCAGCCGCCGCGCAATCCGGCGGCGGCTGATTTCAGCACGGCGTCAGGCCGCGTGCAGGCTGGTGGCTGCCTGAAGCGCGCCGGCGAGCGCCTTCTCGCGATGATCCGGTCCGACCTGGATGCCGTCGGCGATGATGAACTCGGCATTGTGGATGCCCATGAAGCCGAATACGCCTCGCAGATAGCTTTCGAGGTGCTCCAGGGCTGCAGCGGGCGAGCCCGCGCCATAATAGCCGCCGCGCGAGATCGCGACGATCACGCGCTTGCCACCGGCAAGGCCCTCCGGCCCGGCCGCGCCGTATTTAAAAGTCTTCCCCGCAACCAGAATGCGGTCGATCCAGGCCTTGAGCTGGCTCGGAATCGTGAAGTTGTACATCGGCGCACCGATGACGACGATTTCGGCGGCCAGGAACTCTTCCAGCGCCGCCGCGCTTGCGGCAAGGTCCGGTCCGAGTTCCGCCGGCGCCGGGGCGCCCTGCGCGGCCGCGAGATGCGAGCCGGAGAGATGGGCAAGCGGCGTCTGGGTCAGGTCGCGATAGACGACGTCAAGCGAGGGCGTCGCCTGCCGGAACCGGTCGACGATGGCGGCGGAAACCTGCCGGCTGACGGAGTGGGGGCCGAGTACGCTGGAGTCGATATGGAGCAGTTTCATTTGGGGTCACCCTGGTATAGGTTTGTAACCAGCGCTACATGAGTGACTGTTGAAATCCCCGCAAGAACGCACTTTTTTGAGCCATGAGCACATTATTGAAACCTGAGAACACCGATTTGCCTGCCTCGCCGAGGCTGGTTCCAGGTCCGGATCAAAGGCCGGATCAAAGGCCAGACCCCAACCATGCAGACTGTCGCGGGGTCGCTTCCGTGCTGTCCCGCGTTGGCGACAAATGGAGCGTGTTCGTCATCATGATGCTGAGCGACGGGCCAAAGCGCTTCAATGAGCTCAAGCGCATGATCAACGGCATCTCGCAGCGCATGCTGACCCTGACGCTGCGTGGCCTCGAGCGCGACGGCCTCGTCACGCGCACGATCTTCCCGACCATACCCCCGCGCGTGGATTATGAGCTGACCGATCTCGGCCACGGCCTCCAGCAGCCGGTGAAGGCGCTCGGAGAATGGGCGATCGCGCATCAGGAGCAGATCGCGGCAGCACGAGCGCGCTTCGACGAGCGCAACGACGGGTGAAGCGGAGAATCAAGGGGGTAAGCACTCTGCTCAAGCGCTCTGCTCATGCTGCGAGGTCGATTTTTCCCTCCCTCCAGGGGAGGTAAGGTACGAGCCCTCCATGATCGGCTGCACCGCATTGATGATGTCGGCGGCTTCCGTGACGAGCGTTGCGCCCTGCTTGATCAGGTCGTTGGTGCCGGCGGCGCGCGGATCGAGCGGCGAGCCCGGCACCGCGAACACCTCGCGGCCCTGTTCGGCCGCCATGCGCGCGGTGATCAGCGAGCCCGAGCGGTGGGCCGCTTCCACCACGACGACGCCGAGCGAAGCGCCCGAGATCAGGCGGTTACGGCGGGGGAAGTCGCGGGCGCGCGGCTCGTGGCCGAGCGGCATTTCGGAGATCGCGGCGCCCGCGTGATCCAGGATCGCGGCGAGCAGGTCGCCGTGCTCGGGCGGGTAGATGCAGTCATGGCCGCCGGCGAGCACTGCGATCGTACCGCTCTCGATGCTGGTTCGGTGCGCAGCCTGGTCGACGCCGCGCGCCAGCCCCGAGATGACGACAAAGCCGGCTTCGCCGAGCGCACGCGCGAGCTGGCCGGCGAATTTCAAGCCGGCACCAGACGCATTGCGCGAGCCGACGATCGCGATCATCGGCCTCATCAAGCTTTTTGTGTCGCCGCGCACGGCAAGCAGCGGCGGCGCATCATCGAGTGTTGCGAGCCGCGCCGGATAGCCGTCCTCGCCGGGCGCAAGCCAGGCGATGCCGAATTTGCGGCTGGCGGCGAGCTCGGCCTTCGCGTCGTCCGCGCTGCAGATGCGCCCCGATCGCTGCGCACCGCCACGGCGTGCCAGATCGGGCAAACGCTCCAGAGCGGCGCGCGGGCTGCCGAAATGATCGACCAGCGAGCGGAAGGTGCGCGGCCCGACGTTGTCGGAGCGGATCAGCCGCAGGCGATCGATCCGCTCAGCCTCGGTCAGCTCCACGCTTCTGTTGATGGCGTCCACGGTGTCTCCTTGCAGGGACAGCATGAAACAACCTGAGGGCGTTGCGCAACAGGGACGTGCGCTTGCGCGGCTTGGTCGCGATGCTAAAAGCGGTGGCAATAAGAAGGGTTTTGCCATGATCTCACTTGCCGACCTCCAGCGCCGCATCGAAGCGGGGGAGCTTTCGCCCGAGGCCGCCATCGCGCAATCGCATGCCGCGATCGAGGCAAAGGAGAAGGACGTCCAGGCCTTCGTCCGTCATGACAAGTCGGCGAGCGCGCAAAGCACCGGGCCGCTGCGCGGCATCGCGGTCGGCATCAAGGACATCATCGACACCGCTGATATGCCGACCGAGATGGGCTCGGAGATCTATCGCGGCTGGCGGCCGCGCGCTGACGCACCTGTCGTGATGATGCTGAAGCGGGCAGGGGCCACCATCATCGGCAAGACCACCACGACCGCGTTCGCCTCGCGCGATCCGACCCCGACGCGCAATCCGCACAATCTGGCTCATTCGCCAGGCGGCTCGTCCTCGGGCTCGGCGGCGGCCGTCGGCGCCGGCATGATCCCGCTGGCGCTGGGCACCCAGACCGGCGGCTCGGTGATCCGGCCCGCCGCCTATTGCGGGACGGCCGCGATCAAGCCGTCGTTCCGGATGCTGCCGACGGTCGGCGTGAAGTGCTATTCATGGGCGCTCGATACGGTCGGCCTGTTCGGCGCCCGGGCAGAGGATCTTGCGCGCGGGCTCTTGGCGATGACCGCGCGCCGCGAATTCTCGGGCATCACTCCGGCGAAGTCGCCGCGCATCGGCGTGGTCAGGCAGGAGTTTGCGGGCGCCGTCGAGGCGGCGGCCGAGGAGGGGCTGCAAGCTGCGATCAAGGCGGCGATGCGCGCCGGTGCCAGCGTGCAGACCATCGATCTGCCCGAGGCCATCAAGGAGGCCTGGCGCATCCACCCGATCATCCAGGACTTTGAGGCGCATCGCGCACTCGCCTGGGAGTTTTCAGAGCGTCACGACGAGATCGCGCCGATGCTGCGCGCCAGTCTCGATGCGACCGTCGGGCTGACGCCGAAGGAATATGACGAGGCGCGCCGCATCAGCCGTCGCGGCCGCCGCGAACTCGGCGAATTGTTCGAGGGCGTCGACGTGCTCCTGACCTATTCGGCGCCGGGCACCGCGCCGGCCAAGGAGCTCGCCAGCACCGGCGACCCCCGCTACAACCGGCTCTGGACGCTGATGGGCAATCCTTGCGTCAACGTACCGGTGCTGAAGGCCGGGGGCCTGCCGATCGGCGTGCAGGTGATCGCGCGCTTCGGCAATGATCCGCTCGCACTCGCGGTGGCCTGGTTCCTGGAGGAGGCGCTGGCGAAATCAGGCTAGCGCCGGACGAGTCGCGGCGGGTGAGGGTTATGGTCTCACTGAATGCTGCGGCCCCTCACCCGGAGGTGAACCAAGACCGCAGGCAGTCTCACACTTGGTCATACTCTAGACCAGTGCGGGCTCCACTGGAGCGATGCGCTGATCGGATGCAGGTGATGTTGCATTGCCAGCGGTACCTTGCCCGAGCCAGCGCTCGGCGGCCTCGCGGCCGCTCCGGTGCAAGAGGCGAATGAAGCCGCGGCCGAGATCGGTCGAAGAGCGCTGCGCCAGGCCGTCGACGGAATCTTCAGCCGCGATCCTGGAGAGCCGCAGCGACGGCGCGGCATGGGTCTTTGCCCATTCGATCGCTGCGATCTCGGCATTGAGCGCGGCGTTGGCTGCGATCTGGTCGAGCCGGCGGTCGATTGCGGCAAGCGTGATCGGCACGTAGCTGTCGCGCGTCGGCGTGACCTGCACCAGCAGGACATCGGACGTCGTGGTCTCCTGCGCCAGCCGCAGCAGCGGCGGGTTGCCGCCGAAGCCGCCGTCCCAATAAGCCTCGCCATCGACCTCGATGGCGCAGTGAACCAGGGGCGGGCAGGTCGAGGCCAGCGCGACGTCGGCGGTGATGGCGTCGTTGCGGAAGATCTGCTGCTGGCCGTCGCGGATCCGCGTCGCCGCAATCATGAGTCTTGGGCACCTCGGGTCGCGCAGTGCGGCAAAATCGATGTCGCGCGACAGCGCCTGCCGTAGCGGATCGAGGTCGAACGGATCGAACTGTCCGGAGCGCAGCGTCGGGCCGAATGCGACCGAGCTTCCCGCGGGGGAAAAGCCGCCGATCAGCATCAGCGAGCGGAACGAGGCCTCGTGCATCAGCCGGACCCAGAACCGGTTCAGCCGCGACCGCGCGCCTTCGCGGCCGCCTTCGGCCAAGCCGCACGCGAGCAGCAGTGCATTGATGGCGCCGGCGCTGGCGCCGCTGATGGTGTCGATCGCGATGTCTGGTTCTTCCAGCAGCCGCTCCAGCACGCCCCAGGTGAAGGCGGCAAAGGTGCCGCCGCCCTGCAGCGCCAGCGAAAGTTTTCGCGGCGGCCATTGGTCTGAACGCGCCTGTGCAGGCGCGGCCGGTACAGCCTTGGTGACCACGATATCGGGCGGAGCGGCGGCTCGCGCGACGGGCTCAGGCTGCGGCGTTGGCGGTGAAACAGCGGCAGCCGCTTGCGGCGGCGCATCGGACCAGATGTTGGTCGCCGAAAGCAGCCGGCTTGCCGCGGTGCCGGTCACACCTGACGAACCAACCCCATCCTGCACGCCGACAATCTTCTCGCTCATTCTGAGCAACCGCGTAACGCCTTTTTCTGGGTCAGGATGACAGGCGTGAAACCCGTTCGCTACAGCCTGACGTGAGTCGCAGCCAAGTTGCGAACAGAATTTGGCATATAGTGCGGAAGGGGTGCGGCGGTATCCGTACTTTTTCCGGCCCTCAAGCCTTCTCGCCGATCCGGCTTTCCCTGCCGGCCTGCAAGCGCTTGATGTTCTCGCGATGCGCGTAGAACAAGAGCAGCGTCAGCACTGCTGCCAGTGCCGACAATGCGAGGTGACCGAACCACCACAGGAACATCGGCGTGATGAACGCCGCCACCAGCGCCGAGAGTGAAGAGTAGCGGGTGGTGAAGGCGGTCGCCAGCCAGAGCAGGCAGAACACGACGGCGCCGGGCCAGAACAGGCCGAGCAGGATGCCGATATAGACCGCCACGCCCTTGCCCCCTCTGAATTTCAACCAGACCGGGAAGAGATGGCCGAGGAACGCGCCGAGCCCGGCCACCATCGCAGCATTTGGCCCGGCGATGTAGCCACAGATCACCACGGCCACGGTGCCCTTGAGCGCGTCGAACAGCAGGGTGCCCGCGGCAAGGCTCTTGCGTCCCGTGCGCAGCACATTGGTCGCGCCGATGCTGCCGGAGCCGATCGAGCGAATATCCTGCGTGCCGGCGAGCCTGGTCAGAATCAGGCCGAATGGAATCGAGCCGAGGAGATAGCCGGTGACGAAGGCGACCGGCAAAAATGCTTCAAGCGCCATGGCTGGATCTCCGTGTCGAACGATCTCGCACGTCAGACATGCTCATAGACCGTGCGGCCGCCGACAATGGTGCGCACCACGCGGCCTGTAAAGCGGGCCTCGTCGAACGGGGTGTTCTTGCAGGGCGATTTGAGGTCGGCGGGATCGACCACCCAGGGCGTATCGGGATCGATTACGATGACGTCCGCCGGGCTGCCCGCGCGCAGGGTTCCGCCTGGCAGCCCGAGCAACTCGGCCGGCCGGGTCGACATCGCACGGATCAGCGTCTTCAGTTCCATCTCGCCATTATGCACCAGCCGCAAGCCGGCCGGCAGCATGGTCTCGAGGCCGACGGCGCCGGGTGCGGCTTCCGCGAACGGCAGGCGCTTGACCTCGACGTCCTGCGGATTGTGGTCCGACATGATGACGTCGAGCAGGCCGGAGGCGAGCGCCGCCACCACCGCACGGCGGTCGGCCTCGGTGCGCAGCGGCGGCGACAGCTTCAGGAACGAACGGTAAGGACCGATGTCGTTCTCGTTCAGCGCCAGATGGTTGATCGAGACCGAGGCGCTGACCGCGAGTCCGGCGTCGCGAGCGCGCTGGAGGATATCGAGAGAGTCGATGCAGGTCAGCGAAGCCGCGTGGTAGCGGCCGCCGGTGAGGGCGACGAGGCGCAGGTCGCGCTCCAGCATCACGGCTTCGGCGGCATTCGGGATGCCCATCAGGCCGAGCCGGGTCGCGAACTCGCCCTCGTTCATCACGCCTTCGCCGACCAGGTTGGGATCCTCGGTGTGATGCACGATCAGTGCGTCGAAGTCGCGGGCATAGGTCAGCGCGCGGCGCATCACCTGGGCGTTGGTGACGCTCTTGTCGCCGTCGCTGAAGGCGACAGCGCCGGCCGCCTTCAGGAGGCCGAACTCGGTCATCTCCTCGCCCTGCATGCCCTTGGTGAGCGCGGCCATCGGCTGAATGTTGACGATCGCGGTGTCGCGGGCGCGGCGCATCACGAAATCGACGGTCGCCGAATTGTCGATGACGGGCAAGGTGGCGGGCTGGCAGATGATGGTGGTGATGCCGCCGGTCGCCGCGGCCTGGCTCGCCGAGGCAAAGGTCTCGCGGTGGCTGAGGCCGGGTTCGCCGACGAAAGCGCGCATGTCGATCAGGCCCGGCGCCACGATCTTGCCGGAGCAATTGATGATGTCGGTGCCCTCGGGGACACCGGCCGCGCCGATGCCGCGGCGGGTCTCGCGGATGGTGCCGTCGGCAATGAGAACGTCACCAATGCCGTCGAACTCCCTGGAGGGATCGACGACGCGGGCGTTGGCGAGCAGGATGGGGCGGCGGTCGGTCAACATCGGCATCACGCGTTCGGCAGGTTGCGGGCGAGCGCTTCCAGCACGGCCATGCGCACCGCGACGCCCATCTCCACCTGTTCGCGGATCAGGGACTGGGCGCCGTCGGCCACGATCGAGTCGATCTCCACGCCGCGGTTCATGGGACCTGGATGCATCACGAGCGCGTCCGGCTTGGCGTAGGCGAGCTTCTTCTGGTCGAGCCCGAAATAATGGAAATATTCCGACGAGGAAGGCACGAAGGAGCCGTTCATGCGCTCGCGCTGCAGCCGCAGCATCATGACGATGTCGGCGCCTTCGAGACCTTCGCGCATGTCGCGCGCGACCTCGACGCCCATCCGCTCGATGCCCGTTGGCAGCAGCGTGGACGGGCCGACGACGCGGACGCGGGCGCCCATGGTGTTGAGCAGGATGATGTTGGAGCGGGCGACGCGCGAATGCAGCACATCGCCGCAGATCGCGACCACCAGGCCCTCGATCCGGCCCTTGTTGCGGCGGATGGTGAGGGCATCGAGCAGCGCCTGGGTCGGATGCTCATGCGCGCCGTCGCCGGCATTGATCACGGAACCGTCGACCTTGCGCGCCAGCAGTTCCACCGCGCCGGAGGCGTGATGGCGGACCACCAGGATGTCGGGGTGCATCGCGTTCAGCGTCACGGCGGTGTCGATCAGGGTCTCGCCCTTGCGGATCGAGGACGAGGACACCGACATGTTCATGACGTCGGCGCCCAGCCGCTTGCCGGCGAGCTCGAACGAGGATTGGGTCCGGGTGGAGGCCTCGAAGAAAAGGTTCACCTGCGTCCGTCCCCGCAGGACGGTGCGCTTCTTGTCAACCTGGCGGTTGAGCTCGACATATTCTTCGGACAGGTCGAGGAGGCCGCTGATGTCGGCCGCGGAAAGGCCCTCGATGCCCAGCAAATGCCGGTGGCCGAGGACGAAGGTCGATTTCGATGTCATTAAAAGCAGAGCTATAGGCGGGGATGGCGGGGGGAGCAAGGGGCAAACGGCGGGAGGCGAGTTATCCCCTGATCTGTCGGTTTGGTCGCTGTGGCCTGGCCTGCCGCCACCTTCTCCGTCATGCCCGGGCTTGTCCCGGGCATCCACGATCTTCTATCGCATTTGACGCAATAGAACGTGGATGGCCGGGACAAGCCCGGGCATGACGATCGTGGGGCATTTCGTGAAAAGAATTCTGACGGCGTTCCTGGCCGCGGTGCCAATCAGCACGGCCCACGCCCAATCGCTCCCCGGCGGCTTCGTTTACCTGCGCGACATCGATCCCGGCATCATCCAGGACATCCGATACGCCACGGCGAACAATTTCGTGGGCCGTCCGCTCGCTGGTTACAATGCCGGTGAATGCGTGGTGAAACGGGAGGTGGGGCTGCGGCTGAAGGCGGTGCAAGCGGAGCTAGCCGCACAGAATCTGTCGCTGAAGATGTTCGACTGCTACCGGCCGGCGCGCGCCTCGCTCGACATGGTGAAGTGGTCGCAGAACGGTCACGAGACGGCGGCTGAGCGGCGCTACAACCCCGGGATTCCGAAGACCGAGCTGTTCCGCCTCGGCTATATTGCGAGCCGCTCGCAGCATTCCACGGGTGCAGCGCTCGATCTCACTCTGGTCGATCTCAAGGCCGACAATTCCGCAAAATATGATCCGTCAAAGACCTACGCCGATTGCACGGCGCCGGCCGAGATACGCGCGCCGGAGGGCAGCGTCGACATGGGCACAGGCTACGACTGTACCGATGCGAAGGGGCACACTGCGGCACCGTCGATCAATCCGGAGCAGCGCGCCTGGCGCAAGCGGCTGGTCGCGGCGATGGCGAGGCAAGGCTTTGTGAACTATTCGAAGGAGTGGTGGCATTTTTCCCTGCCGGGGGCGGGCGGGCCGGCCTATGATTTCCCGATCCAGCCGCGTACGAGGTAGAGTTCGATTGAAACGGAAGCCGCCGCGGGCAGGGTTACCTCTCCCAAGGGGCCCCAAGGGGAGAGGTCGGCGCGAAGCGCCGGGTGAGGGGATCAGGTCCCTCGATAGAGCGTAGCCCCTCGCCCGCGCCTCCGGCGCGACCTCTCCCGTTGCGAGAGGTGGCACTGCCCGAGCCGAGATAGATTCGATGGAAGCACAATGACCCAGCCCACATTTGCGACGCACGAGGTCCTCAACCAGTCACCGCCGTTCGAGGACGTCGACCTGTTCGCCACGGATCGGCCGCTGGTCGAGGCGGTCAAGGCCAATGGCGGCGCGGCGGCGGAGCGCGAGCTGTCAGCGTTCGGCAAGCACTGGGGCTCGGCCGCGATGGCCGATCGCGGGCGCCTCGCCAACGAGAACACGCCGAAGCTGCGCGCCTTTGATTCGAAGGGCCATCGCCGCGACCAGGTCGAGTTTCACCCCTCGTATCACGAGCTGATGGCGCACAGCGCGCATGCCGGCGTGCACAATTCCACCTGGACCGCAGATGGCAAGCCGGCGGGCGATGGCGCCGAGGTCATTCGTGCCGCAAAGTTCTACATGGCAGCCCAGGTCGAGACCGGCCACCTCTGCCCAATCACGATGACGCGCGCCTCCGTCGGTGCCCTGGCGATGCAACCCGATCTGCTCGCGCGCGTGATGCCGGTTTTGTCGACGAAGAGCTACGATCCCAGCTTCGCGCCCTGGTGGGAAAAGCGCGGCATGACGCTCGGCATGGGCATGACCGAGAAGCAGGGCGGCACCGACGTGCGCGCCAACATGACACGCGCCGTGCGCGACGGGGACGGCTATCGCATCACCGGCCATAAATGGTTCATGTCGGCACCGATGTGCGATGCGTTCCTGGTGCTGGCGCAGGCGGAGGGGGGGCTGACCTGCTTCTTCATGCCACGCTTCGCGCCGGATGGCTCGGTCAATGCCATCCAGTTCCAGAGGCTGAAGGACAAGCTCGGCAACCGTTCCAATGCCTCGTCCGAAGTCGAGTTCGTCGGCGCCTATGCGCAAGCGGTCGGTGAGGAGGGCAAGGGCATCCGCACCATCATCCAGATGGTGCAGCTGACGCGGCAGGATTGCGCGATCGCCTCCGTCGGCCTGATGCGCTCGGGGCTGGCGCATGCGCTGCATCACGCCCGTCACCGCAGCGTGTTCCAGAAGCATCTGGCCGATCAGCCGCTGATGCAGGCCGTGCTGTCGGACATGGCGCTGCATGTCGAGGCGAGTACAGCGCTCGTGATGCGGCTCTGCCGCGCCTTCGACCGAACGCCGCACGATGCGGCGGAAGCCGCCTATATGCGGCTCCTCACGCCCGCGATCAAATACTGGACCTGCAAGAGCGCGCCGCCATTTCTCTACGAGGCGATGGAGTGCCTCGGCGGCAACGGCTATGTCGAGGACGGCATTCTGGCGCGCCACTATCGCGAGTCCCCTGTCAATGCGATCTGGGAAGGTTCGGGCAACGTGATGTGCCTCGACGTGCTCCGCGCGCTCTCGCGCGAGCCGGAGGCGGCGATGACCGTGCTGCAATCGCTTGCGGCCGACACGAAGAGCCTGCCGGGGGCCGGGGAGGCGGTCGCGTTCATCGGCAGGATTTTTTGGCGCGCCGACGGCGAGCGCGTCGCGCGGCTTGCCGTCGAGACGTTGGCGTTGCTCGCTGCGGCCGCAGCGCTCAACGGCGTGTCACCGCACAATGCCGAACTGTTCGCGGCGACGCGTCTCGCGGCCAATCACGCCAGCATGTACGGTGCGGTCGAACTCGACAGCGCCGACGAGCGCGCGCTGCTGGAGCGGGCGCTGCCGTGAGCGGCCGCGGTCTCTCCACAGCGTCATGGCCGGGCCTGACCCAGCCATCCACGTCTTGCTGCGTGGCAAGAAGAACGTGGATGCCCGGGACAAGCCCGGGCATGACGATCGCTCGTTAGTTTGCGCGTTCCAACGAAAGCCTCCTGATGGACACCCTCAATCCCGACCATCCGCCTCTCGTCATGACGCGAGCAGAGCACGCGCCACCTGTCTGGAAGTTCTGGGGTACGGCGCTGTGGGGCCTCTTCATCTTCGTCGCGATGTTCGTCGGCCAGATCGGCGCCGTCGTTCTGCTGGCGGCGCAGCGTGGCCTCCCCATGGACCTCGCCTCGCTCCAGCTCGTCGGCCATGAGCCCCAGACGCTCGCGCTCTCGGTCATCATGGGCCTGCCGGCAACGCTTCTTGCGGTCTGGCTCGCGATCCGCATCAAGAAGGCCTCCTTTGTCGACTATCTCGCGCTGCATTGGACGTCCTGGAAGCAGCTGCTGCTCGGCGCCGTCGGCCTCATCCTGATCGTGCTGGTCTGGGAGACGATGTCGCGCGCACTCGGCCGCGAGGCGACACCGGGCTTCATGACCGATCTGTTGAAATCGGGACGCGACAAGGGCGCTGCGCTGTTGCTTCTGTTCGCCTTCAGCGTGGCCGCGCCGATGTCGGAAGAGATTCTGGCGCGAGGCTTTCTCTATCGCGGCTGGTCCGCGAGCTTCCTGCGCGTGCCCGGCGCGATCCTCTTGTCGTCGCTGGTCTGGACAATCGTGCACCTGCAATACGACATCTACTTCCTCGCCGAGGTCTTCACCATCGGCCTGTGGTTCGGCTACATGCGCTATCGCGCCGGCTCGCTGTGGCTCACCATCGTGCTCCATGCGCTGAACAATCTGACCGCGGTGGTGCTGACGATGTGGGTGGGGGGCTGAGCGCTCGCCTGCCGCTTCCCCAACTGCGGCGGCTCCGAAAGACCCGCGGTGTCTCAGCGGGTCAGATTGGTGTTGCCGTCCGCTGCCTTGCAAGTTCCCGGCTCTATCGGGCATCCCAAGGTAGAAGAGGCTTGTCACGCATCCCCTTGTCGGCTTGAATGCGGAAATTAGCTAGGGGGCGCCGTCGCACGCGACACACGGCCCCCGCCCAACTTTTTATTTTGATTTTCGAGCTTTGTCCCACGCGCTACGATTGGAGGGGCCATGTCCGATTTAACGATTTTCATCAGCCACAAGATGCCGAAGGATAGTGAGGCGGCTCGCCGTATCGGAAATTTGATTGCCTCGTACTCTGGCAACAAAATCAAGATCGTCCTTGCGGAGGATTTTCAGAAGGGAAGAGAACTCAGTCCGGAGATCACAGCAGCGATCCAGAGTGCGGATCTCTTTCTGCTGCTCTACACTGGCGAGGATCAGGATTGGGGATACTGTCTGCTCGAGGCTGGCCAATTCCAAACGGCTCTGAGCAAAGACGAAAAAAGATCCATTGTCGTGTTTCACGATCCGAGCGTTAGCAAGCCAAGAGCGCTGAGCCAGTACATATCGGTGCCGATATCGTCGGATCAGGTTTACGATTTCCTGGAGCAATTATACGTCGAAAGAGATATTTACCCAGGTATTGATACGGCGTTCTTGCGCAAGACTGCCACCGACATCTGCAGATGGTTCGACTATACGCACGTCACCGCGATCAATTTTGATCTCGTGCCAAACTTCTCAATCGAATTGAGCCGCACGGAACAGAATGAAGACTGCCTGGAGCTGGAGAATCTGCCAGCGGATGCGCTATTCATGGGAACCCAGGGTTGGGAGGCGCTGTTCGGGAAGGATGTGTCAACGGGCGCTTGGAACTGGAAGGATTTGTCCTCCGATTGGGTCGATCGCGACATCTACGAGCCTGAACTCGCGCGGATGCTGAGGAGCGCCTGCAAGAAGAAGGCGCCCTTGGGATGTTTCATTCGTCCCACCGGTTCTGACGACCTGTTCCGGCTCACACTTCGGCGCTACGAGGAGATCGACGGCGCGAGTCGATTGAAGTTCTACTTCACTGCAGCGCCGATCGACATTCCGATCTTCGGAATCCATGACACCACAAACAAGGAGGAACTTGCGGTCTACAACATGATCAACATCACTTGGTACGCACGACGAAAGCTGATTGATCAATTGTATGACGAACTGTTGGGATACGTGAATTCGTCGCAAGTTGAAGCCGTAAAAGTCCGTAGCGTTGTCTTGAAAATACGGGACGAACTGCGAAGTCTAGAAATACAGAGCAATATACGCGGGCTTTCGAAGCCGATGGATGCTCGCGGCGTGGCGCCTCTGACCAAGACCATGAAGGATGAGGTCAGCTGGAACGACCTGCTGAAGAACATACTCGAATGCTCCAGGAAGGAGCCGGTCGACATCAAGACGATCGCGCAATCCCTGTATGAGATCGCGAAAATGAACCGCGATTACTATCAGTTGAGCGCACAAAAATATGCCGATATCGCTCAGAATCTCCAGTTGCCCCCGGCACCTCCGTAAGACAGAAACGGCGGCATCCGCGCGGGCGGAGCCGCTCGGTCGGAACGAGTACGATCGGTCGGCGTTCGGTCGTTCGCCTCAAGCCACCAGCGCGATCGCCATCGGCATCGTGATCGCCGCCAGCATCGTCTGTAGCGTGATGATCTGCGCCAGCAGCGGCGCGTCGCCGCCCATCTGGCGTGCGAGGACATAGGCGCTCGACGAGGTCGGCACCGCCGAGCAGATCGCAACGATCGCCAGGCTCTCGCCCGACAGGCCGAACCAGACGGCAAGCGCGAGGGCGAGTGCGGGCATCAGTACCAGCTTGAAGGCGACGCCGATCGCAGCGGCGGCGCTCGGACGCAGCAGGCCTTCGAGATGCAGCCCCGCGCCGGTGACGAGCAGGCCGATCGCGAGCGAGGAACGGCTGAGCGCGTCGGCAACCTCATGCCAGAGCTTTGGCAGCGGCAAGCGGGTGACATTGATGAAGAGGCCGATCGCGCAGGCCCAGATCAGGGGATTGCGCACCAAGGTCATGACGATGGCGCGGCCGGATTGCTTCTCGGGCGATGCGTAATGGGCGAGCACCGCGACGCTGAACACGTTGACCAGCGGAATGATCGCGACCATCGCCACCGAAGCGAGCGCCAGCCCGACGTCGCCGAACATGTTGGCGGCCACCGACAGCCCGACGAAGGTCTGCCAGCGCGTCGCGCCCTGGAAGATCGAGGTGAAGGCGGGGCCGTCGATATCGAGCCGCGAAAGGGCAGGGCGCAGCGCGAGGCACAGCAGCGACATCCCGAGCGCCGACAGCAGCAGCGCGCCGCCGACGCCGGCGACCGGCACCTTGGAGAGATCCGCCTTCACCAGCGTCTGGATCAGCAGCATCGGGAACAGCACGAAATAAGTCAGCCGCTCCAGCCCGTGCCACTGCGTGTCGAGCCGCATCAGGCTGCGCTTCAGCACGATGCCGAGCACGATGAGGATGAAGACCGGCAGCAGCGCCGCGACGACGACGGCCATGGATCAATCGATCCCCGGGCTGGCGCGAAGATTGGCGAGGCGGTCGAGCGCGCCTTGCAGGATGAAGATCGCGGCATGCTCGTCGATCACCTCGGCGCGCTTCGCACGGCTGACGTCCATGCCGATCAGCTCGCGCTCGACCGCCGCGGTCGAGAGGCGCTCGTCCCAGAGACCGATGGGAAGCGCGGTCAGGCCGGCAAGGTTGCGCGCGAAGGCGCGGGTGGATTGCGCGCGCGGGCCCTCGCTGCCGTCCATGTTGATGGGCAGGCCGAGCACGAATCCGGCCGCCTTGCGCTCGGCCGCGATCGCGAGCAGGCGGGCGGCATCCTGCTTGAACGCCTTGCGGGAGATGGTCTCGACGCCGGTCGCAAGCCGACGATCGGGGTCGGACACGGCAACACCGATGGTCTTGGTGCCGAGATCGAGCCCGACCAGCGCGCCGCGCGCGGGCCAATGGGTTGCAGCTTCGACGAGAGGCAGGATAAGAGCCGGCATGGCGTTAGCGCATATCACGCGTCACGCTGCGGAGTGAACCCGGAACATGGATGCGCTGACATTATTCGGCCTGTTCGCCGTCACGGCAATGCTGGTCACTTATGCCCTGGAGGATCGCAGCCACTGGTTCGTGCTGCTGTTCGCCGCATCCTGCGCGCTCGGCTCGGCTTACGGTTTCCTCCAGGGCGCCTGGCCGTTCGGCCTGGTCGAGGCGATCTGGTCCATCGTGGCGCTGCGACGATGGCAGCTGAAGGCGATCGGAAGAAGCGCATGAGAACGGTGGCGGACAAATGCAGCGATCATTTGTGGCAAATGTCACACGGACGGCGCCGCAGACCATGGCATGATGTCGCGTCCTCAGCAGCGCACGTTGATTGACGCTCTGGTTGTTGTGGAATAAATATATGGGCCTAAAGTAGTAGGGGCGGTGCCCCGATTTTCAGAACGATCGGCAGCGACCTGCGGTCCGAACCGCGCTGCAACCTTGGCGCAGATTTTCAGGCGCCGACCATGTCCAATATTCGCCCAGTATTTTGAGAGGTCATGATGCTCATCAAGCCAAGCCTGATCGCGGGCTCAGAAAGGCGATTCAAGCAAGCCGAGTTCTCACCCGATGCCCTGAACCGTAAATTGGGCGACGGGCCGATCGAGATGACCGTCGAAAAGATACGCCAGCGCCAGCGCCAGCTCCTGGCCGAGACGCAGGACGTGCAGGCGGCCGAGATCGGCCTGGAGCGAATTCTCCAGGGCAATGATCTCGACAGCATCAATTACCTGGCCAAGGGAACGGCCGCCTCGCGCCCGGTCTGCCGCATTCAACTCAGGGATCTCAAGTCGAACCTGCTCGGCTATGGCTCGGGCTTTCTGATCGGACCCGGCCTGCTGCTGACGAACCATCATGTCTTCGGTACGCCGGCCGAGGCGGCCAATTCGATTGCCGATTTCAACTATGAATTGGATGTTTCGGGACAGGAGCGTGTGCCGGTGCGGTTCGGATTCGAGCCGGGCAAATTCTTCTACACCAACGACAGGCTGGATTTCTCGGTCGTTGCGGTGGCGCCGACCTCGCTGTCAGGCAACGAGGGGCTCGAGGATTGGGGATGGCTGCCGCTGAGCGGCGCGCCCGGCAAGGCAGACCCCGGCGAGTACCTCACCATCATCCAGCATCCCAGCGGTCAGATGAAGCAGGTCTGCGTCCGCGAGAACAAGCTGCTCAAATATGTCGGCGACTTCCTCTGGTACAACACCGATACGACGGCCGGATCATCGGGATCGCCGGCGTTCAACCGCTTCTGGCAGGTGGTCGCGCTGCACCACAGTGGCGTTCCTCGGAAGGATGCGCAGGGCCGCACCCTGACCAAGGACGGCAAGGTGTGGAAGCCGACGATGGACGAATCCTCGATCGACTGGATCGCCAATGAAGGCATCCGGATCAGCGCGATCGTCGCCGATCTCAAAGTTGCGATTGGTTCTCATCCCTTGATCAGGCCGGTGCTCGATGAGGAGGAGCCGCCGATCCGGGACGAGGTCGCGAAAGTCCGGCCGCCGGCCCCCGCGCCTGCTTTCGGTGCCAATGCCTGGGTCGAGCAATCCCTCGACGGGACCTCGCTCGTGGTTCCGATCCGCGTGCCGTTGCCGATGTTCAGGACGGAAATTCCGATGCCTCCGCCGGCGCCCGTGCAGGGCCCGCCGGGAGGCAACGGCGGAGCACCGAACGGCGGCATGCACAATGGCGGCAAGCCGTTGATCGCCCCACCGGCGGGCTTGTTGCCCAACATCAGCGCGAAGAACGGCTTGCCGATGGAGGCCGTGCATATCGATCAGAGCACGCTGAAATCGCGTCCCGGATACAAGGCGAATTTCCTGGGCACCGGCAAGTTCTCGGTGCCGTTGCCGAAGATTCCGTCCGCTCTCAAGTCCCGGATCGCGATGCTGAAGGGAAGCTCCAAGCAGTCCGAGCTGAAATATTTCAACTACAGCGTCGTCATGAACAAAGAGCGCAGGCTCGCCTTCTTCAGTTGCGTCAATATCGATGGCGGCAAGCAGCAGGACGTCGGCAAGCGGGAAGGTGATTCCTGGTTGCGCGATCCGCGCATCGACGACGACGTCCAGATCGGCGATGAGTTCTACCGCAAGCAGGCCACCTTCGAGGCGGACCGCAGCAAGAATCCGTTCGACCGCGGTCATCTCGTACGCCGTCTGGATGCAACCTGGGGCGACACCGTCGCCGCAGCCAAGCAGCATGGCGACGATTCCTTCCATTTCACCAACTGCTCGCCGCAGTTCTTCTCGTTCAATCAGGGCAAGCAGCTCTGGGCAGGACTGGAGGACTACACGCGTGATGTCCTGCTCGAAGGCGAGGAGAAGGGCATCGTCATGAACGGCCCGGTGTTCGACGGACCGGATGCCGACGGATCCGATCTGCCCGATCCGGCCGGCCGGCCGCACAAGGATCCGAGCTTTGGCGGGGTTCAAATCCCGAAATATTTCTGGAAGATCCTGATCCGGCGCAACGAGGATGGCGACGCGCTCAAAGCGGCGGCGTTCCTGATGAGCCAGCGAAAGCAGGTTATGGAGATAGACCGCATCCAGGAGGCGGATCTGCTCGAGCGGATGTCCGAAGCAGACGTCAGCGTGTTCCAGGTCTCGATCGCGGATCTGACGAAATTGACCAAGCTCGACTTCGGCAATCTCGCCGACGCGGACTCGCACGAGGCAACCTCGGTCGGCCCGCGGCGGATCGAATCCTATGAGGACATTCGGATCTAGAGCCTAGGTTCGAGCGGCGGGACCGGCGCAGCATTCGGGTGAGGGAGCGGTGTACTCTCTCGAGACACTGCAAGACCCTCACCCGGGGCTGTTGCGACGGAGCCGTGTGGGATGTCAGCGGATCGCGATCGGGTTGATCATCGCCTGCACGCCGCCGGTCCAGCGCGGCTGTCCCAGCACGAACAGGAATTCGTAGCCCTTGTCTCGGGCGAGCGCGGCGGTGTCCATGTTTTCGAGGATGTAGGTGCCGTTCATCGCGAGCAGGATCTGGTGCACCTCGAACACGTTCTTGGATTCGAACGGCAGCACCTCGAGCGCCCAGGTGTCGGCACCGATCGCGACGACGCCCTTGCTGGTGAGGTACTTCGCGCCCTCGACGCCGAGACCGGGCTCGCCGGCCGAGTAGCGCTTGTCGTCCTTGCCGATCAGGCTAAGCCAGCCGGTGTGGAAGATGACGACGTCGCCCTGGCGGATCTCGACGTTCTGCTGTTTGGCGGCTTCCTCGATCTCCTTGATGTTGAAGGCGGTACCTTCCTTCACCACGTCGGTCTTGAAATAGGCCGCCATGTCGAGCAGCACGCCGCGCGTGACCATCGGCGGCACCTTTTCGATGCCGAGCTTCTTCAGCCCGGTCGGATCGGCGAAATCGGCGAGCTTGTTGCCGTTGTAGTAGACGTGCTCGACGCCGAGATGGCCGAGGCCGTCTAGCTGGCTGCCGATGCCGACCCAGGTGTCGAGGATATCGTCATTGTAGGTGGCCTTGTTGGGACCGAGGCCCGGGCTGCCGGCCTGTCCCGGCTGGACCACGGTGATCTTGAAGCTGCGCGGAGGATAGGCCGGCGTTTGCGGTGTGACGGGAATGCCGAGGGCATAGGTCTTGCCGGTCTTCACCAGCGATGCCGCCTTCACCACGAGCTCGGGCGTCATGTAATTGGCGGCGCCGATCTCGTCGTTCGGCCCCCATTTCGATTTGGTCCAGTCCTGAGCGCTTGCAGTTCCTGACATCGCCGACAACGCGGCGACACAGCACAACACGAGTGTATTGCGCATCGATAGTCCTCCCGATGTTTTGGCTTCGTTACGGTTTCGCGCTGGCCAGTCTCTCATCCTAACGTAGAATACTCACGCGCTTCAAAACTTTTCGAGCGCTGTGATGCGACGGCTGAACGCAGCATCGGCTGCGCGCACTGTGAGTACGACAAATTTGTGACGGCGAATTTCGTGTCGTGGAACGTCTGCGCTCGCGTCAGGCCGCGATGACGTCGTCGTCTTTCTTCAGGCAGGCGGCGAAGCCTTGAAGCGCGCTATATTGATGTCCGGCGCTGCGCTGGATGAAGAGCGTCTCCGCGCGTGCGTACGAAGGGCTCAGCGTGTGGATCGACACGCTGCCGTGCATCGCACTGCGCTCGACAACCGCGCGCGGCAGCAGCGTCACACCCATGTCCGCGGCGACGCAGCCGATCATGCCGTCGAGCGTGCCGAGCTCGAAGCGTGCGGCCGACGGCCAGCCGAACTCGACGAACACCTGTTCGAGCCGTTGGCGGTAGGTACAGCCGGTGCGGAATACCAGTGCGGTCGGGCCGGACTCCGGCGTGCCGGCGCGCAGCTCGGCGAGCGAAGCCCAGCGCCGCGCGCTGACCAGCACCAGCTCCTCGCGGAAGGCGCTCGTCGCGGTGAGGTCGTCATGCGTGATGGGCCCCGCGACGAAGGCGCCGTCGAGCGTGCCGTCGAGCACGCCAGTGACGAGGTCGGCGGTCGGCGCGGTGCGCAAGGAAAGTCGCACCGCGGGAAAGCGGCGGTGGAAATCGGCCAGCAGCGGCGGCAGCCGCACCGCTGCCGTTGTCTCCATCGAGCCGATGGCGAGCGGTCCCTTTGGCTCGCCGTCGTCACGCGCGGCGAGCAAGGCTTCGCGCGACAGCGCCGCCATCTTTTGCGCGTAGGGGAGGAGGCGCTTGCCGGCGCCTGTCAGCGTCATGCCGCGGCTGTGGCGCTCGAACAGCGGCGTGCCGATCTCCGCCTCCAGCGCCTTCACGCGCTGGGTCACGTTCGATTGCACGGTGTTGAGCTCTTCGGCGGCGCGGGTGATGCCGCCGGTGCGGGCGACGGCGGCGAAGGTCTTGATGTCGCTGAGTTCCATGGCGTCGTTCCGCTTTGGAGATGGCAGCATTCGCAACAATTCATTTTTCGCGAATGCTAGCTGCGCCTAGTCTCGCTGTCCAGAGTGGGAGGATTCATGCCAATCACAACGCCGCTCACGGAGCTGCTTCGGATCAAGCATCCGATCCTGTCGGCGCCCATGGACACGATCGCCGGCACCCGGCTGACCCGCGCCGTCAGCGAGGCGGGTGGATTCGGCATCCTGGGTGGCGGTTACGGCGACCGGGCCCGGCTTCAGGCTGAGGCTGCCGAGCTGAAGGGTTTTGCGCCGTTCGGGATCGGCTTCATCACCTGGAGCCTCGCCAAACAGCCCGAGCTGCTCGACATCGCGCTCGACGCTCGCCCGCAAGCGATCATGCTCTCGTTCGGCGATCCCGCGCCGTTCGCGTTGCGCATCAAGGCGAGCGGCGTGCGGCTGATCTGCCAGGTGCAGAGCGAGGACATGGCGAAGCAAGCGCTCGATGCCGGCGCCGAGATCCTGATCGCGCAAGGGACGGAGGCGGGTGGCCACGGCGCCTCGCGCACCACGGTCGATATCGTGCCTGCCATCGTCGATCTCGCGGCCAGGCGCGTGCCGGTTGTCGCGGCCGGTGGGATCGCCGATGGCCGGGGCCTCGCAGCAATGATGATGCTGGGGGCATCCGGCGTGCTGATTGGTACGCGCTTCTATGCGAGCGTGGAGGCGAATGGCGCCGAGAAGGCGAAGCAGCGCATTCGCGATGCCGACGGCAATGAGACGGTGCGCGGCGTCATCGCCGACTGGTCGCGGGAGCTGTTCTGGCCGGCGCCGTTCACCGCGCGAACGTTGGTCAATGATCACATCAAACGCTGGACGGGTCGCGAGGTCGAGCTCATGCAACGCGCCAGTGAGGTCGCCGTTGAATATGCTGCGGCGAAGGCCGCGGGCAATTTCGAGGTTGCAGCCGTGTTTGCCGGCGAAGCCGTTGGCCTGATCCATGATATTCCGCCCGCAGCCGAGATCGTCGAGCGGATCGCGGTCGAGGCCGAGCAGCTGCTCGAAGGAAAACGAAATTCGGTGACCGATGCCTTCTCTTCCTCCCTTGTGGGAGAAGGTGGCGCGCAGCGCCGGATGAGGGGCTTTGTCCGCGGAGAATAAATTCAAATCCGAAGAGGTCTGCGTCCGCGGAGACACACCCTTCACCCGTCTCGCCGCTGCGCGGCGATCCACCCTCTCAAGGGGAGATGGGAAAGCGAATACGAGGCAAGAACCATGTGGCCTGACCGTCGACTGATCGACCTCTTCAAGACCGAATTCCCGATCGTGCTGGCGCCGATGGCTGGCGTGATGGATGCGGAGCTGGTGGTTGCGGCTGCGCAAGGCGGGGCGCTGGGGTCGCTGCCCTGCGCAATGATCTCGGCAGAGAAGGCGCGCGAGCAGGTCGGTCTCATCCGCCAGCGCGTGAAGGCACCGGTCAACATGAACTTCTTCTGCCATACACCGGTCGAGCTCACGGCGGAGGCCGAAGCGCGCTGGAAGCAACGGTTGGCGGGCTATTACACCGAGCATGGTCTCGATCCCTCGGCACCGATCAATGCTGCAAACCGCGCGCCTTTCGATGCGGCGTTCTGTGAAGTGGTCGAGGAGCTGAAGCCGGAGGTCGTCAGCTTCCATTTCGGCCTGCCGGAGCAAGCGCTGCTGAGGCGCGTCAAGGCGGCCGGCTGTCTCGTCATCTCGTCCGCCACGACCGTGAAGGAAGCGGTCTGGCTCGAGCAGCACGGCGTCGACGCCGTGATCGCGCAAGGCGCCGAGGCGGGGGGGCATCGCGGCATGTTCCTGACCGACAACATCGCCGAGCAGCCCGGCACCTTCGCGCTGGTGCCGCAGGTCGTCGATGCCGTGAAGGTGCCGGTGATCGCCTGCGGTGGCATTGCCGATGGACGCGGCATTGCCGCAGCCTTTGCGCTCGGTGCCTCCGGCGTGCAGATCGGCAGCGCTTACCTGCGCTGTCCGGAATCCAAGGTCAGCGCGGGCGGCCGCAAGGCGCTCGCTGAAGCGCGGGACGATTCCACCGTCATCACCAATGTCATGACGGGCCGTCCGGCGCGCGGCGTGCAGAACCGCCTGATGCGTGAGGCCGGCCCGGTCTCGCCGGATGCGCCGCCTTTTCCCCATGCCGCGACCGCGCTGGGGCCGCTGAAGGCCGCTGCCGAAAAGCAGGGCAGGGTGGATTTCACCAATCTCTGGGCGGGACAGGCGATTGCGCTGGGCCGCGAGGTGCCCGCCGCCGAATTGACCCGGGATCTCGCCAAATCGGCGCTCGGGCGCATGAAGGCCCTCGCCGGATAGGGGGAAGCGCCGGTTGCGGCGCAAAAGCGGCCTCTGCTATACGGCACATAGGTTTTGCCGTGAGAGGCCTTATATAATGTCCGTTGACGCCGCTACCGTCCGCCGCATCGCGCATCTGGCGCGCATTGCGGTGTCCGAGGAGGAGGTTCCGCATCTGCAGGGCGAGCTCAACGCCATGCTCGCCTTTGTCGAGCAGCTCTCGGAAGTCAATGTCGAGGGCGTGGAGCCGATGACTTCGGTCACCCCGATGCAGATGAAGAAGCGGCAGGACGTGGTCAATGACGGCGAGATCGCCGACGATATCGTTGCCAACGCGCCCGCGACCGAAGGTCACTTCTTCCTGGTGCCCAAGGTCGTAGAGTAACTCTTAGGACGTGGTCCGATGTGCCTGCTTTGCGACGATGAAAAGGCCTATCAGGCCTACATGAATTACCTCGACAACATGGAGCGGCAGGGCAAGGCTGCCGATCCCAATGTCGCCGTCAATGCCGTGCTCGACGAGATCGAGGCTGCCGCGAAAGCCGCTGCCAAAAAAGACGACCCGGCCAACGACAAGACCCTGTCTCCGTTCTTCTGCAGCCCGATCAATAAATGACCGATTTGACATCGCTGACGCTCGCCGAGGCCCGCAAGGGCCTCGCCGACAAGACTTTCACGTCGCTCGAGCTGACCGACGCGCATCTTTCCGCGATCGAAGCCGCGCGCGTGCTCAACGCCTTCGTGATGGAGACGCCCGACCAGGCCCGCGCGATGGCACGGGAGGCCGATGGCAAGATCGCCAAGGGTGACGCCGGCCCGCTCGCCGGCATCCCGCTCGGCATCAAGGATCTGTTCGCGACCAAGGGCGTGCGCACCACGGCGTGCTCGAAAATCCTCGGCAATTTCGTGCCGACGTATGAGTCGACCGTCACCTCGCAGCTCTGGCGCGATGGTGCCGTGATGCTCGGCAAGCTCAACAATGACGAGTTCGCGATGGGCTCGTCGAACGAGACCTCCTGCTTCGGGCCCGTCGGCAATCCCTGGCGGCGCGACGGCAGCAACGCCACGCTGGTGCCCGGCGGCTCGTCCGGCGGCTCGGCCTCGGCCGTGGCGGCACTGCTCTGCATGGGCGCGACTGCGACCGATACCGGCGGCTCGATCCGCCAGCCGGCGGCGTTCACCGCGACGGTCGGCATCAAGCCGACCTATGGCCGCTGCTCGCGCTGGGGCATCGTCGCCTTTGCTTCCTCGCTCGACCAGGCCGGTCCGATCGCGCGCAGCGTGCGCGATGCCGCGATGCTGCTGCGTTCGATGGCCGGCCACGATCCGAAGGACACGACCTCGGTCGACATTCCCGTGCCGGACTACGAGGCGGCGATCGGCAAGTCCGTGAAGGGCATGAAGATCGGTATTCCCCGGGAGTACCGTCTCGACGGCATGCCGGCGGAGATCGAGAAGCTTTGGCAATCGGGTGCGGACTGGCTGAGGAGCGCCGGCGCCGAGCTCGTCGAGGTGTCGCTGCCGCACACGAAATATGCGCTGCCGGCCTATTATATCGTGGCGCCGGCGGAGGCCTCCTCCAACCTCGCGCGCTATGACGGCGTGCGCTACGGCCTGCGCGAGCAGGGCAGAAACATCATCGAGCTCTACGAGAACACCCGTGCCGAGGGTTTTGGCGCGGAGGTGAAGCGCCGTGTCATGATCGGCACCTATGTGCTCTCGGCCGGCTATTACGATGCCTATTATCTGCGCGCGCAAAAAGTGCGCACGCTGATCAAGAAGGATTTTGAGGACTGCTTCGCGAGGGGCGTCGATGCGATCCTCACCCCGGCGACGCCGTCGGCGGCTTTCGGCATCGGCGAGAAGGGCGGCGCCGATCCGGTCGAGATGTACCTCAACGACATCTTCACGGTGACCGTGAACATGGCGGGCCTGCCCGGCATCGCCGTGCCCGCCGGCAAGGACGCGCAGGGCCTGCCGCTCGGCCTGCAACTGATCGGTCGGCCGTTCGACGAGGAGACGCTGTTCTCGCTCGGCGAGGTGATCGAGCAGGCCGCCGGCCGCTTCGTGCCCGAGAGGTGGTGGTGAATGTCGCGGCCTTCATCGCGAGCCTCGACGGCGCGGTGCCCGCGCCTAGCCTGAACGCGCCGCTTAGAGGTCTCTGGTGGGCCGCCAAGGGCGACTGGGACCGCGCCCACAAGATCGTTCAGGATGAAAGCAGCCGTGAGGCCGCCTGGGTGCACGCCTATCTGCACCGCGTCGAAGGCGATCTCGGCAATGCCGGCTACTGGTACCGCCAGGCCGGCCAGCCCGTAGCGAAGGATTCATTGAAAGCGGAGTGGGAGCGGATCGCTGCCACGCTGCTCGGGAGCAAGACATGAGCACGGCCACGCACAAGCTTCTCAAAGGCGCCACCGGCGATTGGGAGATGGTCATCGGCATGGAGATCCATGCCCAGGTGACGTCGAACGCAAAATTGTTCTCGGGCGCGTCCACCGCATTCGGCGGCGAGCCGAACAGCCACGTATCGCTGGTCGACGCCGCGATGCCGGGGATGCTGCCTGTCATCAACGAGGAATGCGTCAGGCAGGCTGTCCGGACCGGTCTCGGCCTCAACGCCAAGATCAATCTGCGCTCGGTGTTCGACCGCAAGAACTATTTCTATCCGGACTCGCCGCAGGGCTACCAGATCAGCCAGTACAAATCGCCGGTCGTCGGCGAGGGCGAGGTGCTGGTCGAGCTCGACGGCGGCCGCAGCGTCACGATCGGCATCGAGCGGCTGCATCTGGAGCAGGACGCCGGCAAGTTGCTGCACGATCGGTCACCGACCATGTCCAATGTCGACCTCAACCGCTGCGGCGTCGCGCTGATGGAGATCGTCTCCAAGCCCGACATCCGGGATGCCGAGCAGGCCAAGGCCTATGTGACCAAGCTGCGCTCGATCCTGCGCTATCTCGGCACCTGCGACGGCGACATGGAGAAGGGATCCTTGCGCGCAGACGTCAACGTGTCGGTGCGCAAGCCGGGCGGGCCGCTCGGCACCCGCTGCGAGATCAAGAACATGAACTCGATCAACTTCATCGGCCAGGCGATCGAGTACGAGGCGCGACGCCAGATCGAGATCATCGAGGATGGTGGCGAGATCGAGCAGGAGACGCGGCTCTACGATCCCAACAAGGGCGAGACACGCTCGATGCGGTCCAAGGAAGAGGCGCACGACTATCGCTACTTCCCCGATCCCGACCTGTTGCCGCTGGAGTTCAGCCAGGCGTTCGTCGACGAGCTGAAGGCTGAACTCCCGGAGCTGCCGGACCAGAAGAAGACGCGCTTCGTCGCCGATTTCGGCCTCTCGGCCTATGATGCGAGCGTGCTCGTCGCCGAGCGCGAGAGTGCGGTGTTCTACGAGACCGTGCTCGACAGGCTTGCCAACCGCGCGCGCGACGGCAAGATGGCGGCCAACTGGGTGATCAACGAGCTGTTCGGCCGTCTCAACAAGGAAGGCCGGGATATCGCGGACTCTCCAGTCAACGCCGAGCAGCTCGCTGCGATCATCGATCTGATCGGCGAGGGCACGATCTCGGGCAAGATCGCCAAGGATCTGTTCGAGATCGTCTGGCAGGAAGGCGGCGATCCCCGCGCGCTGGTGGAAAGCCGCGGCATGAAGCAGGTCACCGACCTCTCGGCGATCGAGAAGGTGGTCGACGACATCATCGCGGCCAATCCCGACAAGGCGGCGCAGGTCAAGGACAAGCCGCAGTCGCTCGGCTGGTTCGTCGGCCAGGTGATGAAGGCGTCCGGCGGCAAGGCCAACCCGCAGAGCGTCAACGAGCTGCTCAAGGCCAAGCTCGGCGTCTGATCCTCACACGTTCGAACGAGGTGACGGACCGTTTCGTCACCTCGCTTTCGGCTCTCGGTGCGCCGCTCGCGCGCATCCTCGAACGGCAAACTTCATCCCGATCGACAGCGGTGGCGCGACCGAATCGCCGTCACGCGATTCGCCCAAAACGGCGCCTTGCGGACGCTTCGGCGAGCGCTCGCGCCGTTAAGCATGAAAATATTTTCGTTGCCAAAATTCGCGACTCAGAGTCCGCGAAACGCTTTCGCGACACGATCGCGCGATTGTCGATGCGCGCCGTCGCGTCGATCGCACGCGATGCGCGCGTGCGAAAAAATACTTGCGGCATAGTGTTTTTGTGCAATCGCGTCGTTCGCGAACGGCGACGATGCGATCACTCTGCTCGATCGCAATCGCACATGATGCGAAGCGCCTGCGTCGCGCCCGCCAAGCGCACGCGCCTTGCTGCGTCAACACTTCTTTAAGCGAGAAGCTGTTTTTTTCTTCGTGTTGGTGTATTCGGGATGAAGTGCATTCGATCCCCGAGTGCACGCAGCGATTAAAGCCATCTCACACATCGGAGGGCAACATGGCCAAGAAAGCGAAGAAGGCGAAGAAGGCGAAGAAGGCGAAGAGCGCAGTGAAGAAGACTGCGAAGAAGACCCGCAAGGTCGCGAAGAAGAAGTAACTTCGCTTCTGAAGTTGCCGGCTCCAGATAGCCGGCACGTCATCAGCGCCTCCTGGAGGTTCTGGTCGACGATAGAGGGTGTCGGCGAGACATCAGGTCAACGGTCGGGCTGTTCTCTTTCGCGGTCCGGCAGAAGAAACGAGTTTTCTTCGTTCGGTGCGGTTCTCCTTCTTGGGGGCTCCGCAATTTCACGAGAGGCCTTCGGGCCAAAGTGGAATCTGGTCCTGACGTGTTCGCCGACGCCCTCGTTCTCTCGAAGCCGGGGCATTGCCGGCATTCCATTCCCCCCGACATTGTTGATCTGACCGCGACGCGTCCGCGCCGACGTCGGTGTTCTGCCTTGGAGCAGGCGAGGGCTGGGGCCCTGATTCCATTGTTCGCACGCAGGGATCCCCATTCGCTGTGTCCGGCTTCGACCGGGCGATCCAGTACGCCGCGGCTTCTCGGGGGATGACTTCTGTCTCTGGAATACTGGGTCACCCGCCTGCGCGGCTGACGACGATGAGCTGCACGCAGTACGCCACGCCGCACATCCGTCCGCGCGCAATGGTTATCGTTCTCCCAAAATCCCGCGGTAAACCGAAGCTGACGAATTGCAGAAGTGCCGGCAAATCAGGGGCTTCTCGAATTCCTCTCGCCGGCCTCGCCCGCTCGCGTTTACGTCTGCTTCATCGCGATACTTAAACTGCCATTCAAATTTGCCCGCCATCATCGCCTCCAACAAGCCGGCAAACGGCATGGGGATGAGTTGAACAGCTTTGTGGACGGAAGCCGCGCTCGGGGAACGGGACCGGCATAAGAACAAAGGGGATGCGTGATGTTTCAGGGTACTTTCGATCTGGAGACGGCAACGCCGGTCGACGCGAGCGCGCTGTCGGACGTGCTGTTCGAGCGCGGGATCTATTGGGCGAGCGGCCGCTCCGGGATCGTCGATCTCGTCGCCGCGCACAAATGGTTCAACCTCGCCGCGTTGAAAGGCCGCAAGGACGCCGTAGCGCTGCGCCAGGAAGTCGCCGGGCAGATGTCGGACGCCGAGATCTCGGTTGCGCAGCGCGAGGCGAGGGCCTGGGTCTGCGCGCACTGAGACGAGAATCGCCTCTGACCCGTGTTCGCACGGGTGGGCCCGGTTGCGCTGAAGCAAGTTTCTCCCCGGTGCCGCCGCCTAAAGTCCGACGGCATGAGCAACCCGGCTACGAATGAACAATGGCTGCCGATTCAGATCGCTCCCGGCGAGTGCGATCTGGAACTCGGGCGTCTGCACAAGACGGGAATTGTGCCCTGGCCCTTTCCATGCCGGCGTAAGGGCGGCGTCTGGTTCAATGTTTGGGCTGACGAGCCTATGCTGATCTCGCCCTCGCATTGGCGGATAGGGCGATCCGTCGTCTAGGTGCGTGCACACATATATTAAGGAGCACGCGAATCGAGCTGGGCTCGCCGTGCTCATCCTTGCGCCGGGCTTTCGCGCCGGCGTCACGCCCGCTTCAGCTGAGAGAACGCAGAAGACCTCGGATGATTCTGCTTGAGCGGCCCGAGACATAGGTGACAGAACGTACCGGGCACATGGGTTACACTTTCCGCTTTTGTTCTGCGGGAGGTGTGGATGCCGTGGAAAGCGACAACCCGTTCGGTCCGAGGCCCATCACTGATGTCTCCGCCACGACCACGGCGCCCTGACGGAGACGCGCTCTTGTGCATTCTTGGCATGGAGGGCCACTTGCTTGGCTCCGCTGTCGCGGTCAACCCCCGAAGCCCGAAGGGCGCGGCACGCGCGTGGTTGACGGCGACAGCGCGAGCCGAGCAAAAATAGCCGTGCCATGAATGCGTCACGCTGAAATGCAGCAGATTGCAGGCCATCGGCCTCAACTAAGCGAACTTGGAGCAGATGACTTTGAAACCCCGCGACAACCCGATCGGCACGAGGTTGTCACCCATCTCTTAGGTACGTTTCGTTACCCATGTCTCCGGGCCGGACACAGCTGCTGGGTGGCGGAGAGGGAGGGATTCGAACCCTCGATACAGCTTGAGACCGTATGACGCTTTAGCAAAGCGTTGCCTTCAGCCACTCGGCCACCTCTCCGGTGCGAGCCTTATGCCTCTAATTACTTGGGGCGGTCAATTTGGAAGCGTGTGTTTTCGCTCGAATATTCCCAGTGACTTTCGAAACAAACGGGTCTGTTCGCGCGGGTGACGCCGTAAAGAACAGGCCCCAAAGCTGGAACATCTGACACAAGGCGCAAGGATGTTCCGCATGGAGAAGCCTGCTTGCTCGTGTCAGAAGCTGAATTTGCTAGGAAATTCAATGATACGTGAGCGGGGTCCCATGGAACGTCGGCATCCCTGCGTCTTGACCGCCGAGCTGCCGGTCCGTTCCCAATCATCTCCGCCTCGATAACTCGATTAAGAGTGTTTGCCGCGCGGCTCGGGCGTTGTTGTGACCGCGCTTGTGTCAAACTGGAGGCGCGGAGGCGGGCGATGCCTGCCCATTGAGTCTCCTTCTGATTCTACGATTCCAGCGCATCAAAGCCGCTCCAGGCCGAGGTCTCGGCTGCGGTGCCTCATGTGCGGAACTTTGATGGCAAATGGAACCGCTCAAAAAATATAAATATAAACAATGTGTTACGAGGGCGACTTGATCACATCTGCGTGTTATTTGTGCAACACCCGTCGGAAAACACGCCTCATCGGCCCGTTTCGGAGCGTTCTCTTGTTGTGTGTGCAAGGACCTTCGGTAATTGTGACTGAGCGACGGAGGGGGGCATCCCGAGGTCGTCCCGTTTAGGTCGTTCGCTTAAGTCCCTCGCGTTCATGCGGGTGTGTCCGAAGGCGCGAAGGGGCCAAAAGCGGTGATTTAGAGGGGGTTGGGGAATTGGCCGTCCGGTCAGTGACCTTCCCTGAAGAGCAACTTGGAGGTTTAACATGAAGTTGGTTAAGAGCCTTTTGCTCGGCTCAGCGGCGGGTCTGATCGCCGTGGGCGGAGCGCAGGCAGCCGATCTCCCCGTGAAGGCCAAGGCGGTCGAATACGTGAAGATCTGCTCGCTGTACGGTGCGGGCTTCTACTATATCCCGGGCACTGACACTTGCATCAAGCTGGGTGGTTATCTGCGCGCTGAAGTCGGGCTGGGCACCAACAGCATCTACGGCATTGCCAACGGCTCTCCCGCCGGTGCGCACAATCGCCTGAGCAACTACTACACCATGCGCGCTCGTGAAGATCTCAACATCGACACGCGCACGGCCACCGAATACGGCGTCGTCCGCACCTTCTTCGATGCGACGTTCTCCTGGACCACGGGCGGCTTTGTCGCCACCGGCTCGGGAACTGGCGGCACCCAGTATACGAGCGGCGTTGCGCTCAACGCTGCCGGTACGGGTCTCGTCGGCGGAACGACGATCAACCCGACTGACGGCGGTACCTCGGGCGGTTCGCTCGGCGTGTACTACGCCTTCATCCAGTTCGCCGGCTTCACCATGGGTAAGGCCGTGTCGCAGTTCGACGCGCCCTGGACCAACTATCCCGGCAACAACATCGACAGCCTCGTCGGCGGCAGCGGCACGGTCACTGGTGTCAACCAGTTCACCTACACCGCTGACTTCGGTCAGGGCGTGACGGCGGCGTTCTCGGCGGAAGACGCGACGGCCTATTATCAGGCCGGCAACCTCAACATGACCGGCGCGACTGCGGCCGGCATCCTCGCTGGCTCCTACGGCACCAATGCCATCGGCGGCTCGCGTTCGCCGAACCTTGTCGGTATGGTCCGCGTCGACCAGGCCTGGGGCCTGTTCCAGGCGTCGGTCGCTGCGCATGACAACCACGTTGGCTATTACGGCGCGACCGAGCTGACTGGCCACCCCGACGACAAGTGGGGTTGGGCGGTTCAGCTCGCCCTCTCGATCAAGAACATCCCGACCGGCGCGGGTGACACGATCAACATCCAGGGCGTCTACACCGACGGTGCGACCCGCTACAACTTCCAGAACCTGGCGGGCAGCTCCTATCAGATGTTCGGCAGCTCGGGCATTGCCTACCAGAGCGTCGGCTTCGCCAATGCTCCTGACACGGTGTACGTCACCGGCAGCTCGCAGGAGACGGTCAAGACCTGGGGCTTCCGTGGTGCGTATACCCATAACTGGGATCCGTACTGGAACACCGCGCTCTACGGTGCTTACGCTCAGGCCCAGTTCGGCACGCTCGCCAAGACCACGCTCTGCGGCGTCGGTGGCGTGTTCGTCACGGGAGCGGCTCTCGCTGGTGTGACGAGCTGCAACCCCGACTTCGCGATCGGCCAGGTCGGTATCATCACCCGCTGGACTCCGGTCAAGAACCTGACGTTCTCGGCCGACCTGAACTGGACCCATCTCGACCAGAAGTATTCCGGCACGGTTGGCCCGATCGGCCCGTCCGGCACGTCGGCCAAGCCGGCCGCTGTGTACGAGCTGAAGGATCAGGACAGCATCACCCTGCTGCTCCGCGCTCAGCGCAACTGGTAAGTTCGGTCTAATGACCTGACAGAGAGCCCCGGCGGGAAACCGCCGGGGCTTTTCTTTCTGGCGTCGGATGCCCACGGTCTTGCGCCAAGTGCCGAGCTCGCGCTGCTCCCCTCCATCGATGGTTCGGTGCGACCCGATGCGGGTTGTCGTGGGAGGGGGATCCGCGCCATAAGTCCCGAGCGAGAATACGCCGGGGAGGGCTGCCGCGTCGGCCGGCTCGGCCGTGCGACCGTACTGCGGGTCGGGCCTTGCAGCAGGAGTGGACCGCCGTCTCATTGTCGAGAGACGGGCCACCGCCGAACTTCCCGATCTGACCGCAGTCGCCGCCGCGCTTGAGCCGCGAGTCGGGAGGACGCCCGAGGGTAGTGGTCGATCAATCGAGATGCTTCGCCTGCTCGGGTCCTGACCGGGACGGCGCTCGTTCCCCGATGCGCCGGCCTGCGAAGCGAGAGCGGAGATCGGCTATTCCACGCTTCCGACGCCGCGGCGCAGATCGGCTTCGATCTGCAGGCGCGTGCCGCCGCCGAAGCGGGCGCGGTAGACTTGCAGGTTCTCCATGATCCGCTGCACGTAGTTGCGCGTCTCGGAGAATGGAATCAGCTCGACCCAATCGACAGCGTCGACCTTGGGGTCGCGCGGATCGCCGTAGCGTTCGATCCACTTCTTCACACTGCCGCGGCCGGCATTGTAGGCGGCGAAGGTCATGATGTAGGAGCCGCGATAATCCTCTAGCAGTCCGCCGAGCTCGGCCGAGCCGAGCGTGGCGTTGTAGACCGAATCGTTCTTCAGCCGTCCCAGGTCGTAGGTCGCGCCGTGCCGCTTGCAGACATAGCGCGCGGCATCCGGCGTCACCTGCATCAGCCCGTAGGCCTGGGCCGGCGAGACCACCGACGGATTGAACGCGCTCTCCTGCCGGGCAATGGCGTAGACGATGCTGCGCTCGACCTCGGGGCCGATCGGCGTGAAATGCGGAATGCCATTGACGGGGTAGGCGTAGAAGTCGAACGGCAGGCCGCGATTGAGCGCGGCCTTGCCGACCAGCAACATGCCGCGCGCATCGCTGTAGCGCTGGGTGAGCTCGCCAAGGCCGGCAAGCGCCTCGGGATCGCCGTTCTCACCCATGTCGGCGAGCATGGGCACCGCGAGCTCGCGTTCGTCGAGCTCGTAGAGCAGTTGCGCGGCGCGCACGATCTCCAGCCGCTCGGCGCCGCGCCCGCGCGGCTGGCTGTTGAGCTCGATCTGCGGCAGGCCGAGTTTTGCCCGCGCGAGCTGGCCGTAATAGCTGGTCGACTGCTCGGCCGCGCGGGCATAGGCGTTGCGCGCCTCCTGCTGGCGGCCCATCGCCTCCGCGGCACGGCCCTGCCAATAGCCGGCGCGCGCCAGCGTGGTCGGGTTGACGCTGCCGACGCCGATGCGGGCAAAATGCTGGGCGGCGGTCGCGGGGTCGTTGAGGAAGCGCAGCGCGATCCACCCGGCGGTGAACTCCTGCTCGGTCTTGTAGATGTCGCGCGAGGGCAGGGCGGCGTCGCGCGCGATCAGATAGGCACTGCGGAATTCCTCGGTGTCGATCATCTTGCGCGCCAACAGGCGCCGCTCGATCCACCATTCGTCGAGATTGTGGAGGCGACCCGGATCCTTGGGCGCGGACAGCATCAGCTGGGCGGCCTCGGCGAACTTCTCCTCCCGGCGCAAGAGCTGGATCTTGCTGAAGATGAAGCCGGGATCGCTGTGCAGCTCGCGCGGCACCGCGTCGAGCAGTGCCCGCGCGTTCGGCGCCTTCTTGACCGCGGCGATGCGGGCCTTGGCGAGCGCGACATAGCCGGCGCCGAGCCGCTTTGCGGCGCGCAGCGCCGCCTCGGTCTCGCTGCCGTAGAGCAGGGTGTCCATCCGCGCCTTCTGATCGCCCGGCGTAAGCAGAGCGCCGAACTGGTCGAGCGCGTTGTTCTCGGTCTCCTCCGACATCGGATCGCTGCGCCAGGCCTCGCGCACCAGCCGCTCGGCATTGGCGCGGTCACCGCGCCCCAGCATCGCCTTGGCGAGCATGAAGCGGCCCTTGGCGGAGATCGGAGACTCGTTCTCGAACCATGACCACGCGACCGAATCGTCGCGCCTGTCGTCCCACATCGCGGCCTCGAGGCGCCGGCGCAGGAAAGTCTGCGACGGCCAGCTCGGATTGGCGGAGAGGAAGGCGCGATAGCGTTCCACGCTCGCGCCGTTATCCTCGCTGCGCAGGATGATCCATTCGGCGAGCTTTCGCGCGACCGGATCCGATATGCCGGTGGCCGCATTGATGGCGTCACCGGCCTTGCGCTTGCGCACGAGCTCGATGACGCTCTCCAGCGTGTCCTTGTCCGCTTGCGACGTCGACGACGTCGCAGCGACGGCGGCCGGGATGACCGGCTTGCGCGGCGCCGCATGCTGGCGCGTCGCAGGAGCCAGGACGGGAGCTGTAACCGGCTTGGCGGTGACAGGGGCGGTGGGTCTGACGGTGGCCGTCACCGCCGGCTCGGTCTTGGGCGGTGCGGTCTTGGGCGGTGCGGTCTTAGGCGGTGCGGTTTTGGGTGATGCGGTTTTGGCCGGCGACCCGTTCGCGGTCGGCTGTGACTTTGGCGAGGAGACTGCTGCGGCGGGTTTCGACTTGTCTTTCGCAGGTTCCTTACCAGCAGCATCCTTGGCAGGATTCTTTGCTGCGTCCTTGGCCGGGGCGCCAGCCGCACTCTTGCCCGCGCTCTTCGCTGCGTCCTTGCCGGTTCCCTTGGCTGAGGCCTTGGCTGATCCCTTGACGGGCTCCTTCGCCGCGTCCTTGGCGGCTGGCTTCGCGGTATCCTTGGCCTCCGCGGCCATCTCATTGGACTCATTGGACTTGGCGAGCGCGGCGCAGCCCACCGACAGCCCGGCCATCAGGCACACGGCCAGACCTAGGGATCGCCATGTGGCACGAGCAAAGGAGGTCACGGCGTTTGGTCGCCCCGAATCAGTGAAGTGGCTCAAGACCTAGCTGAATTTGATTGAATATGCGGAGAAAATACCAACGCCCGCTTACCTCGGTCCGATTTGCACCATCACCGCGGCAAAATCGCGGCCTAAACGCAGCCTCGCACCGAGGCGGCCCTTTTACCGCCGGGATAGACCCGATATGTATGGGGCTTGCTCTCAAGATTGCCGCGTACGGAGGAAGTCCATGGCAGCCAAGACGAAATTCCGGGGATCGTTCACCGCCTTGGTCACCCCGTTCAAGAACGGCTCGCTGGACGAGGCGGCTTTCCGCTCCCTGGTCAACTGGCAGATTTCCGAGGGGACGAACGGCCTCGTTCCGGTCGGCACCACCGGCGAGAGCCCGACGCTCAGCCATGACGAGCACAAGAAGGTCGTCGAATGGTGCATCGCTGAGGCCAAAGGCCGCGTGCCCGTCATCGCGGGAGCCGGCTCCAACTCGACCAAGGAGGCGATCGAACTCTCCCAGCACGCCGAGAAGGCGGGCGCAGACGCCGTGTTGATCGTCACGCCCTATTACAACAAGCCGACCCAGGAGGGGATGTACCAGCACTTCAAGGCGATCAACGATGCGATCGGGATTCCGATCATCATCTACAACATTCCGCCGCGCTCGGTGATCGACATGTCGGTCGACACCATGAAGCGGCTGTGGGAGCTGAAGAACATCGCCGGCGTGAAGGATGCCACAGCCAGCATGGTTCGCGTGTCGCAGCAGCGCGCGGCGATGGGCGAGGATTTCAACCAGCTTTCGGGCGAGGACGCCACCATCATCGGCTACATGGCCCATGGCGGCCATGGCTGCATCTCGGTGACCTCGAACGTGGCGCCGCGCCTGTGCTCGGAGTTCCACGCCGCCTGGCAGAAGGGTGACACCAAGTCGGCGCTCGCCATCCACGACAAGCTGATGCCGCTGCACAACAACCTCTTCATCGAGAGCAACCCGGCGCCGATCAAGTACGCGATGTCGCTGCTCGGCAAGCTGGACGAGACGTTGCGGCTGCCGATGGTTCCGGTTTCCGAGCCGACCCGCGTTGCCGTGCGCAGCGCGATGGTTCACGCCGGACTGATCAACTGACGCCTTAGCACGCCGGGGGGTCTTTCATGAGCGTCGAGGAGAAGGGCGCACGGATGCTGAAGGAGTTCCGCGAGTTCGCGATGAAGGGCAATGTCGTCGACCTCGCGGTCGGCGTCATCATCGGCGCGGCGTTCGGCGCCATCGTCAACTCGCTGGTCGGCGACGTGATCATGCCGATCATCGGTGCCGTCACCGGCGGGCTCGACTTCTCGAACTACTTCACCCCCTTGTCGGCGAAGGTCACAGCCACCAACTTAGCCGATGCGAAAAAGCAAGGCGCCGTGCTGGCTTGGGGCAGCTTCCTCACGCTGACGATCAACTTCATCATCATCGCGTTCGTGCTGTTCCTGGTGATCCGCGCCATGAACACCCTGAAGCGCAAGGACGAGGCCGCTCCGGCCGCGCCGCCAAAGCCCTCGGCCGAAGTCGAACTCCTGACCGAGATCCGCGATCTCCTCAAGAAGTGACGCGCGCGCTTCATCCGAACTGTTAGAATCCGCGCCCATCTCGATCAGGTTAACGCATCATGGCCGATAAGAACGAACGTCCGATCAAGGTCATGGCGGAGAATCGCAAGGCCCGCTTCAACTATGCGATCGAAGACACGGTCGAGGCGGGCATTGCGCTGACCGGCACCGAGGTCAAGTCGATCCGCAGCGGCAAAAGCACGATCGCGGAATCCTACGCCGATTCAAAGGACGGCGAGATCTGGCTGATCAACGCCACCATTCCCGAATATCTCCAGGGCAATCGCTTCAATCACGAGCCCAAGCGGCCGCGAAAGCTGCTGCTGCATCGCCGGCAAATCAACAAGCTGATGGGGGCGGTCGACCGCGAGGGCATGACGCTGATCCCGCTCAAGCTTTACTTCAACGAGCGCGGTCGCGCCAAATTGCAGCTCGCGGTTGCCAAGGGCAAGAAGCTGCACGACAAGCGCGAGAGCGAGAAGAAGCGCGACTGGAGTCGCGAGAAGGGCCGGCTGATGCGGGCGAGGGGATAATGCGATGAACCAGCGGAACCTACTCGAGGTCGACTGGAGCCAGATTCCGGCGCCCACCGATGACGGCGGTGCCGCGCATCTGACTGGCATGACGCTGCCCCCGATCGGCCTGCTCGCGACCGACGACCGGTCGGTGACGCTGTCGGCGCTGCGTGGCCGGACCGTGGTGTTCGCCTATCCGCGTACCGGCGAGCCCGGCAAGATCGCGCTGGTGGACGATTGGGATATGATTCCGGGAGCGCGCGGCTGCACGCCGCAGACTTGCGCGTTCCGCGATCTATTCGCCGAGCTGAAGGCCGCGGGCGCCGCCCATGTGTTTGGCCTCTCGACCCAGAGCAACGACTACCAGACCGAGATGGCCTCGCGCCTGCATCTGCCGTTCCCGGTGCTCTCGGACGAGAAGCTGGCGCTGACGCGCGCCTTGAATTTGCCGACCATGGAGGTCGCAGGCCTGACGTTGATCAAGCGCCTGGCGCTGATCATCGACGACGCCAGGATCACGCATGTGTTCTATCCGGTGTTCCCGCCCGACCGGAACGCCGGCGATGTGCTCGATTGGCTGAAGGCCAATCCGGCCAACGGATCGTCCGCAAAGGTCGGATGAGTTTTGGTTGAGCCGGCGCATGCCGAGGGCGCATCTCTCCGTTGGGGAGAGGTGAACCACGACCGGCAGGCCAGCATGAGGCCTAGTCGAGGTCGGCCTTGATCCTCGCGAACACGCTCCGGAACATGTCCGGCGTCAGCACGCCAGTGTTGGTGTTGTAGCGCGAGCAATGATAGCTGTCGTACAGCTTGAACGCGCCGGCCTGATGCACCGCGCCATGGCCGAAGGGGGCTTGCGAACCCTTCAGATTCAGCGGCTTGAGCACGCTGTCGTGCGCAATCCGCCCGAGCGCGACGATCGCGCGCAGGTTCGGCATCGTTGCCAGATTCGCCGCAAGAAACTGGCGGCAGGTGTTGATCTCGGACGGCAGCGGCTTGTTCTGCGGCGGCACGCAATGCACCGCGTTCGCGATCCGGCAGTCCACCAGCGTCAGGCCATCGTCGGGCCGCGCCTGATAGGTGCCCCTGGCAAAGCCGTATTCGACCAGCGTGGCGTAGAGCAGGTCGCCGGCATAATCGCCGGTGAACGGCCGTCCCGTGCGGTTGGCGCCCTGCATTCCCGGCGCGAGGCCCACGATCAAAAGGCGCGCCTTGATGTCGCCGAAGGGCGCAACCGGCGCATTGTGCCAGGATGGCTCACGCGCGCGGTTCGCCTCGCGAAAGGCGACCAGGCGCGGACAGAGCGGACAGTCACGGTCGGGGACGGTGAGAGGCTGGCGGTTTGACCGGGCCGCCTCACTCCTCGAAGTCGTCATCGCCCCTCGGCGCCATCGTCGTTGCGCGCTGGAGGAATTGCGGGGCGTGGTGGCGTTCGCCACGCTCGCCGCGGTCACGCGGGGCGGGGCGTTCGGACGGATCGCGGCCGAGTTTGGATTGCAGCTCGACGAGGTCGGTGAAGACGTCGGCCTGGCGGCGCAGCTCGTCGGCGATCATCGGCGGCTGGCTGGCGATGGTGGAGATCACCGTGACCCGTACGCCGCGGCGCTGCACCGCCTCGACCAGGGAGCGGAAGTCGCCGTCGCCCGAGAACAGCACCATCTGGTCGATGTGCTCGGCGAGCTCCATGGCGTCCACCGCGAGCTCGATGTCCATGTTGCCCTTCACCTTGCGGCGGCCGGAGGCGTCGATGAATTCCTTGGTCGCCTTGGTGACGACGGTGTAGCCGTTGTAGTCCAGCCAGTCGATCAACGGGCGGATCGAGGAGTATTCCTGGTCTTCGATGATGGCCGTGTAGTAGAACGCCCGCAACAATGTCCCGCGGCTCTGAAACTCCTTCAGCAGGCGCTTGTAGTCGATGTCGAAGCCCAGAGTTTTCGCCGTCGCGTACAGATTGGCCCCATCGATGAAGAGCGCGATCTTGTTGGTAGGAGAAGGTGACATTCAGTTGCTCGCGTAGTGTTCGAGATTGATCGTTTTTTGTTGGCGCGGGGACAGCAAGCCGCGCGGTTCTAAAGTGGCGCTGAGACCCGTCGAAACCGCAAATCCGGAGAAGTCGGGGCAATCAAGGTATAGTTATGGCGGACTCGCATACACTCGGGGCCGCCCCTGTTGGCAGCCCGGGGAAAACCACCCGTCCCAGCCCCAATGTGGGGTTAGCAGAGCCGTTTGGCGAGGCCAAATTACAAATTGGCCTTGCGAAACCGTCCCGGCCCCTATAACTAGCCCCAATCATCCACATCTTTTCGTCCCACCCACAACGGAGCGACAGTCCATGGCTCGCGTCACCGTAGAAGATTGTATCGACAAGGTCGACAACCGGTTTGACTTGGTCCTGCTGGCTGCCCACCGTGCCCGCATGATCTCGTCCGGGTCACAACTAACGGTTGACCGCGATAACGACAAGAACCCTGTTGTGTCCTTGCGCGAAATTGCCGAGACGACGATTTCGCCGGAGGACCTCCGCGAGGAGCTGGTGCACTCGCTCCAGAAGTTCGTCGAGGTGGATGAGCCCGAGCCGGATACCGTGCCGCTGATCGGTTCCGCAGGTGCCAGCGTCGATGCGGACGACACCGAGGTCGCCGTGGAGCGCATGACCGAGGAGGAGCTTCTGAAGGGCCTGGAAGGCCTCGCTCCGCCCGAGGAGCAGCCCGAGGAAGACGAGTAATTCCTCAGTCGCGATCATCGACTTCTTGTGATCTTATCAAAGGCCCGAACCGTCGTTCGGGCCTTTGCTTTTGTTGACCTTTTCGTGGTTACCATAGCGTTGCCGGTTGGCGCTGCGCCCGGTCAACGAATAGATCGGACACAAGCGCGATCGGGGCGAGGATGTATACAACGGGCCGGGTCAGGGCCCGTTTGAAGGCAGGACGGAATGGTATATCGGCGTCGCAGATCCACGCAGATGCAGGCTGCAACCGAATCGGTTGCCGTAGCCCCGACTGCGCCGGTCGCGCGCCCGGCCCGCCCCCGCGCGCGCATGATGCGTCAGTATGACCTCGTCGAACGGGTCAGATCCTACAATCCCAACACCAACGAAGACCTGCTGAATCGCGCCTATGTCTACGCCATGAAGGCGCATGGTTCGCAGACCCGTGCCTCGGGCGACCCCTATTTCTCGCATCCGCTCGAAGTGGCGGCGATTCTCACCGACCTGAAGCTCGACGACGCCACCATCGTGGCCGCGCTGCTCCACGATACGATCGAGGACACCGAGGCGACGCGGGCCGAGATCGACCAGATCTTCGGACCCGAAATCGGCGCGCTGGTCGAGGGCCTGACCAAGCTGAAGCGGCTCGAGCTGGTCTCGCGGGAGGCCAAGCAGGCCGAGAACCTGCGCAAATTGCTGCTGGCGATCGCCGATGATGTCCGCGTGCTTCTGGTCAAGCTCGCCGATCGCCTGCACAACATGCGCACGCTGGACTTCGTGCCGACGGAATCGCGCCGGCGCATCGCCGAGGAGACGCTCGACATCTACGCGCCGCTGGCGGGGCGCATGGGCATGCAGGAAATGCGCGAGGAGCTGGAGGATCTGTCCTTCCGCACCCTCGATCCCGAAGCCTATTCGGTCGTGATGCAGCGGCTCGACGCACTCGCCGAGCGCAACCGCAATCTGATCGGCGAGATCGAGGACCAGCTCTCCAACAATCTGCGCCACAGGGGCCTCGGGGCGCGGGTCTATGGCCGCCGCAAGAAGCCCTTCTCGATCTGGACCAAGATGGAGCGCAAATCGGTCGGTTTCGAGCAATTGTCCGACATCTTCGGCTTTCGCCTCGTCGTCAGCGACATCGAGGCCTGTTATCGCGCGCTCGGGATCGTCCACACCACCTGGCCGGTCGTGCCGGGACGCTTCAAGGACTACATCTCGACGCCGAAGCAGAACGACTACCGCTCGATCCACACCACGGTGATCGGCCCCGGTAACCAGCGCGTCGAGCTCCAGATCCGCACCGAGGCGATGGACCAGATCGCCGAGCGCGGCATTGCCGCGCACGTCTTCTACAAGGAAGGCGTGGGCTCGCCGACCGAATTCCTCAAGCGCGAGTCCAACGCGTTCGCCTGGCTGCGCCACACCATCGGAATTCTCTCCGAGAGCGCCAATCCCGAGGAATTCCTCGAGCACACCAAGCTCGAGCTGTTCCACGACCAGGTGTTCTGCTTCACCCCCAAGGGCAAGCTGATCGCGCTGCCGCGCCACGCCAACGTGATCGACTTCGCCTATGCGGTGCACACCGACGTCGGCAACAGCGCGGTCGGCTGCAAGATCAACGGCAAGTTCGCGCCACTGTCCTCGGAGCTCCAGAACGGCGATGAGGTCGAGGTGCTGACTTCGGAAGCGCAATCCGCGCCGCCGTCGGCCTGGGAAACGCTCGCCGTCACCGGCAAGGCGCGTGCCGCGATCCGCCGCGCCACGCGCACCGCGGTGCGCGATCAATATGTCGGCCTCGGCCGGCGCATCGTCGAGCGCCTGTTCGAGCGCGCCAAGATCGAATACGCCGACGACAAGCTCAAGGGCGCGCTGCCGCGGCTCGCGCGCACCTCGATCGAGGACGTCATGGCGGCGGTGGGCCGCGGCGAGATCAAGGCGTCCCACGTCGCGCGTGCGATGTACCCGGACTACAAGGAGGAGCGGATCGCGCGCTACGGCGGCAAGAAGGGGCTGGCCGCCAAGCTCAAGGAGAAATCCTTGGAACCGCGCAGCCCGGTTGCGATCCCGATCCGCGGCATCAATTCCGACCTTCCGGTGAAGTTCGCTCCGAACGGCGGCGCCGTGCCCGGGGATCGCATCGTCGGCATCGTCACGCCGGGCGAGGGCATCACGATCTATCCGATCCAGGCGCCGGCCCTGAAGGATTTCGAGGAGGAGCCGGAGCGCTGGCTCGACGTCCGCTGGGACATCGAGGATTCCGCGCCGCAGCGCTTCCCGGCCCGCATCAAGGTGGAGAACGTCAACGAACCCGGCGCATTGGCGCAGATCGCGACCGTGATCGCCGAGCACGACGGCAACATCGACAACATCAGCATGCAGCGCCGCTCGCCTGACTTCACGGAGACGACGATCGATCTCGAAGTCTACGACCTGAAGCACCTGAGCGCGATCCTGGCCCAGCTGCGCGCGAAGGCGGTCGTCGCCCGTGTCGAACGTGTTAATGGATGATGCTGGTCGTTGCCGGGCTTGACCCGGCAACCCATCTCTTCAAGAAGAGGGATACGCGGGCCTTCGCCGCGCCGAAGGGGCTTCGGCCCCGCAGGCGGGTCGAGCCCGCGCATGACGAGAGGGAAATGTCGCTTCGTGAGTTCTGAAATGCCCGCACCTCCGCTCCGCCTCGGCATCAATGTCGACCATGTCGCAACCCTGCGTAACGCGCGCGGCGGCCGCAATCCCGATCCGGTGCGTGCGGCGCTGCTCGCGATCGAGGCCGGCGCCGACGGCATTACCGCTCATCTGCGCGAAGATCGCCGGCATATCCGCGACGAGGACATGGCGCGGCTGAAGGCGGAGATCTCCAAGCCCCTCAATTTCGAGATGGCCGCGACTGACGACATGATGCGGATCTCGCTCGCCACCAAGCCGCACGCGGTGTGCCTCGTGCCGGAGCGGCGCCAGGAGGTGACGACCGAAGGTGGGTTGGATGCGGTCGGTCAGCACAACGCGCTCAGGCCCTATATCGCACGGCTGAACGATGCCGGCATCCGGGTCTCGCTGTTCATCGCCGCGGATCCCGCCCAGATCGAGATGGCGGCACGGCTGCGCGCGCCCGTGATCGAGATCCACACCGGCGCCTGGTGCGACGCCGTCGTCGACGGCCACACCGACAAGGCCGAGGCCGAATGGCAGCGGATCGTGGCCGGGGCAAGGCTCGCCAAGGATGCGGGGCTCGAGGTCCACGCCGGGCACGGGCTGGACTATGCGACGGCAGAGACGATCGCGGCCCTTCCTGAGATCATGGAGCTCAATATCGGCTACTACATGATCGGCGAAGCGCTGTTCGTGGGCCTGGCCGAGACCGTGCGCAGGATGCGCGCGGCGATGGACCGCGGCCGGAGCCGGGCATGATCATCGGCATCGGCTCCGACCTGATCGACATCACCCGCGTTGCCAAGGTGATCGAGCGCCATGGCGAGCGCTTCCTCGACCGGATCTTCACTGCGGCCGAGCGGGCCAAGGCGGAACGCCGCGCCAAGAATGACAAGATGGTGGTGGCGACCTACGCCAAACGCTTCGCCGCCAAGGAGGCCTGCTCCAAGGCGCTCGGCACTGGCATCAGGCGCGGGGTGTGGTGGCGCGACATGGGGGTGGTCAACCTGCCGGGCGGGCGGCCGACCATGCAACTGACCGGCGGCGCCTTGGCCCGGCTCCAGGCTCTGACGCCGGAGGGGTTCGAGGCGCGGATCGACGTTTCGATCACCGACGACTGGCCGCTGGCGCAGGCCTTTGTCATCATTTCCGCCGTCCCCCTGGCGAAGCTCTGACGCCCTCCGTTCAATTTTATAATTCGTACGTAAAATCAATGTCTTATTCAGTTTTGATGCGATCCTTGATTGCGTGGCCTCCGACAACAGTCTAAAAGTCCGCCAACGCAAATCAGCTTGGGCGGATTCGGCTTTACGCCGGAATTGGCCCTCACTATCAGAATCAGGACAATCTCCATGGGCCGCGAAGCAATGGGCTGTTCGCGCCAGGAGGGCGCTCTGTGACCGGCGGCCGGAATTGAGAGAGCAATGAGCGTGACTTCAGGAACGAAATCTGAGAGCGGCGTCGGTGAAACGATCCGGGTCGTCATTCACGCTCTCCTGATCGCGCTGGTGATCCGCACCTTCCTGTTTCAGCCCTTCAATATTCCCTCCGGCTCGATGAAGGCGACGTTGCTGGTCGGCGACTACCTGTTCGTCTCGAAATATTCCTACGGCTACAGCCACTATTCGATTCCGCTCTCGCCGCCGCTGTTCTCGGGGCGGATCTGGGGCTCGGATCCGAACCGCGGCGACATCGTCGTGTTTCGCCTTCCGAAGGACGATTCCACCGACTACATCAAGCGCGTGATCGGTCTTCCCGGCGACCGCATCCAGATGCGGGACGGGCTGCTCTACATCAACGACACGCCCGTCGAACGGCAGCGCATGAGCGAATATGTCGGCGAGGACCCCTGCGGCTCGGAAGGCGGCGGCATCTCCCGGGTGAAGCGCTGGAAGGAGACGCTGCCGAACGGCGTGTCCTACGAGACGCTGGACTGCGCCGACAACGGCTACATGGACAACACCAACGTCTACACGGTGCCGCCCGGTCACTTCTTCATGATGGGCGACAACCGCGACAACTCCACCGACAGCCGCTTCCTCGGCCAGGTCGGCTACGTGCCAAAGGAGAATTTGATCGGCCGCGCCCAGATGATCTTCTTCTCCATCGCTGAAGGCGAGCATGCCTGGACGTTCTGGCGCTGGCCGTGGGCGGTGCGCTGGAATCGCTTCTTCAAAATCGTCCGATGAAAGACGAAGCCAAGGACATCGCGACCCAGCCGATCGAGGCGCAAGCGGGCCCCGAAGGGGAAGCTGCGGCCAAAACGCCTGCAAACAAGACAACTGCGAAGAAGAAGCGGGCGCGGAGCAGCAAGGCCAAGGGCATGGATGCGAATGCGGCGCTCGAGGCGCGCATCGGCCACAGCTTCACGGACTCGAACCTCTTGATGCAGGCGATCACGCATGTCTCGGCATTGAAGTCCAGGCGCAAGCGCGGCGACAGCTATCAGCGGCTGGAATTCCTCGGCGATCACGTGCTCGGGCTCGTCGTCTCCGACATGCTCTATCATGCCTTCCCGAACGCCGATGAAGGTGAGCTGTCCAAGCGTCTTGCCGAGCTCGTGCGCAAGGAAAGCTGCGCCGACGTCGCCAAGTCGCTCGGTCTGCTCGACGACATCAAGCTGGGCTCGGTCGGTCCCAGCGCCGACGCGCGCCTGCGCAAGTCGGTGCTGGGCGACATTTGCGAGGCCGTGATCGGTGCCATCTACCTCGACGGCGGCCATGCGGCAGCAGCCGAATTCGTCAAGCGCAACTGGACCGAGCGGATGCACAAGCCGCGCCGTCCCTTGCGCGATCCCAAGACCGTGCTGCAGGAATGGGCGCAGGGCAAGGGGCTGCCGACCCCTGTTTACCGCGAGGTCGAGCGCACCGGCCCGCATCACGATCCGCAGTTCCGTGTCGCGGTCGATCTGCCGGGGCTGGCGCCGGCCGAGGGCATCGGCGGCAGCAAGCGCGCGGCCGAGAAGGTGGCAGCTTCAGTGATGATCGAACGCGAAGGCGTTGGCGGCGGCAATGACGGCTGAAGCAAGCGGCGAGGCGCCCACTCCGACGCGCTGCGGCTTCGTCGCACTGATCGGCGCACCGAACGTCGGCAAGTCCACGCTGGTCAACGCGCTGGTCGGGGCCAAGGTCACGATCGTCTCGCGCAAGGTGCAGACCACGCGCGCGTTGATCCGCGGCATCGTCATCGAGAACAACGCGCAAATCATCCTGGTCGACACGCCCGGCATCTTCTCACCGAAGCGCCGGCTCGACCGCGCGATGGTCTCGACCGCATGGAGCGGAGCGCATGACGCCGACCTCGTCTGCGTACTGCTGGACGCCAAAACCGGGATCGACGAGGAGGCCGAGGCGATCCTCGCCAAGGCAGCCAGCGTCAATCACGAGAAGATCCTGGTCATCAACAAGGTCGATCTCGTCCAGCGCGAGAAGCTGCTGGCGCTGGCCCAGGCCGCCAACGAGCGCATGAAGTTCGCGCGGACGTTCATGATCTCGGCGATCTCAGGCGACGGCGTCGACGACATCCGCAAGACGCTCGCGGACATGGTGCCGCCGGGCCCGTTCCTCTATCCCGAGGACCAGATGTCGGACGCACCGATGCGGCAGCTGGCGGCCGAGATCACGCGCGAGAAGATCTATCAAAAGCTGCATCAGGAGTTGCCTTACCAGTCCACGGTCGAGACCGACAAGTGGGAGGAGCGCAAGGACAAGTCGGTGCGCATCGAGCAGACGATCTTCGTCGAGCGCGAAAGCCAGCGCAAGATCGTGCTCGGCAAGGGCGGCGCCACCATCAAGTCGATCGGCGCGGATTCGCGGAAAGAGCTGATGCAGATCCTGGACGTGCCGGTGCATCTGTTCCTGTTCGTCAAGGTGCGCGAGAACTGGGGCGACGATCCAGATCGCTACCGCGAGATGGGCCTGGACTTCCCCAAGGAATAACCAAGACAAGATCGGTTTCCGATGAGCGTGCCCAGCAATGTCAGGCGCTTCGAAGCGCTGCTCTATGCGTCGTTGATGCTGGATGCCCTTTCGGTTGCCGTGCAGGACCGTACGCCGAATGCCGAGGTGACCGAGCAGATGATCATGACGGCGACGCTGCTCGCCGGCGGCATGATTCTGCTGCTGGTCCATTTCGTCTGGCTCGCGGCGCGCTGGCGCAAGAACTGGCCGCGCTGGGTGCTGGCGGCAGCGCTCGTGCTGTCGGTGATCTCGCTCGGACAGATCATCGGCGAGAAGGGCATGGAGCTCGACAGCGCCATCGAGATCGTCTCCTGCGCGCTGACGACCATGGGCCTGTACTTCTCCTTCACCGGCGACGCTCAGGGCTGGTTCAACGCGTGAAGCCCCGTGTCCCGGACAAGGTGCAGCGCGTCAGCGCTGCGCCGCAGAGCCGGGACACGGGGAGCGCGCGGAGAGATGGGCCCCGGCTCGGCAACACGTTGCTTGCGCGCCGCGTTTTGTCCGGGGCACGAGTGCGTGCGAGAGGCACCGGAATCCTGTAATATTCCCTCATGGAATGGACCGACGAAGGCATCGTGCTGGGGGTGCGGCGGCATGGCGAGTCTAGCGCCATCGTCGAGTTGTTGACGCGCGCGCACGGCCGGCATCTGGGCCTCGTGCGCGGCGGGGCCAGCTCGCGGATGCGGCCGCTGCTGCAACCCGGAAACAGCGTCAGTGCAGTGTGGCGGGCACGGCTCGACGAGCATCTCGGGACCTATACGATCGAGGGATTGAAGCTGCGCGCGGCGACGCTGCTGGCCTCGTCCCACGGCGTCTATGGCGTCACCCATCTCGCCTCGATCGCGCGGCTCTTGCCGGAGCGCGATCCGCACGAAGACATCTTTGCGCTGCTCGAACATTCGCTGGATGATTTCGACGATATCGGCAGCGCCGCCGTGCATTTGATCCATTTCGAGCTGGCGATGCTCGCCGAGCTGGGTTTCGGACTGGCGCTGGACAACTGCGCGGTGACCGGGGAGACCACGGACCTGATCTATGTCTCGCCGAAATCCGGCGGCGCGGTGTCGCGCGGCGCTGGCGAGCCGTGGCGCGATCGGCTGTTGCGTCTGCCGCCGTTCCTGCGGCATGGCGAGACCGCGAGCGATCTCACCGAGCAGGATCTCCAGGACGGCTTCCGGCTGACCGGCCTGTTCCTGCTGCGCCACGTGCTGGAGCCGCGCGGGCAGGGCCATTCCGATGCGCGGGCCGGCTTCATCAATGCCTTGATGCGACAGCAGGCGAGAGCGGCGATTTTCGCGCCATGAGTCATCGCGATTCTGCATTGCTGCTTTGCGGGCGGTCCTGCGGAACCAAATCGGACCAGTCGAGTTCGCTTTCAGGTTCCACACAGGGGGGACAGCCTAAATGTTGATCAGGGGCTTCGCCTTGTCCGCGGCGCTGCTTGCGTTTGCGCCCGATGCAGTTGCCGGCGAGCAGCAACCTGGCGTATTTCGCCGGGCGTCCTGCACGCTCGTCCGATATTATGTGGCGAAATATTCCGCTGCCGCCGCAGAGACATGGGCACGGTCCCATGGTGCGACTGAGGCCGAGATCGAGGCGGCCCGCCGCTGCTTGACCAATGCGCCGGCGCCTGCCCAAGCGCCGGGTCAAGCCAAGACCCAGACGTTCACGGCCGGCTGGGCGGGCCAGTAGGCCACCCACAGGGGACCACTCGATCCTTGCCCGATTCGCTCCCACGGTTTAACCGGGCGGCATGGGAAAACGAATCGTTCCGCCGGAAGAACCGGCCGAAATCCATGAGGTGCCGCTGCGTGATGCGCTCGAAGAGCGCTATCTCGCCTATGCGCTGTCGACCATCATGCACCGTGCGCTGCCGGACGCGCGCGATGGCCTGAAGCCGGTGCACCGGCGCATCCTCTACGGCATGCGGCTGCTCCGCCTCGACCCCGGTACGGGCTTCAAGAAGTCGGCAAAGATCGTCGGCGATGTGATGGGCTCGTTCCATCCGCACGGCGACCAGGCGATCTACGACGCCATGGTCCGTCTCGCGCAGGATTTCTCCTCGCGCTATCCGCTGGTCGACGGCCAGGGAAACTTCGGCAATATCGACGGCGATAATCCGGCCGCCTACCGCTACACCGAAGCGCGCATGACCGACGTCGCGCGGCTTCTGCTCGAAGGCATCGACGAGGACGGCGTTGAATTCCGCGCCAATTACGACGGCCAGTCGAAAGAGCCCGTCGTGCTGCCCGGCGGTTTTCCGAACCTGCTCGCCAACGGCGCGCAGGGCATCGCGGTCGGCATGGCGACCTCGATTCCGCCGCACAACGCCGCCGAGCTTTGCGATGCGGCGCTGCATCTGATCGAGAAGCCCGACGCGAAATCCAAGGCGTTGTTGAAGTGGGTCAAGGGCCCGGATTTCCCGACCGGCGGCATCTGCGTCGATTCCAAGCAGGCCATCGCCGAAGCCTACACGACCGGCCGCGGCTCGTTCCGTGTTCGCGCCAGGTGGCAGCAGGAAGAGGGCGCACGCGGTACCTGGGTCGTCGTCGTCACCGAGATTCCGTATCTGGTGCAGAAGTCGCGGATGGTCGAGAAGATCGCCGAGCTGCTCGACCAGAAGAAGTTGCCGTTGGTAGGCGAGGTCCGCGACGAATCTGCCGAGGACGTTCGCCTCGTCATCGAGCCGAAGTCGAAGAACGTCGACCCGGCGCTGATGATGGAATCGCTGTTCCGCCTGACCGAGCTCGAAAGCAAGATTCCGCTGAACCTCAACGTGCTGGTCAAGGGCCGCATCCCCAAGGTGGTCGGCCTTGCCGAAGCGTTGCGCGAATGGCTCGACCATCTGCGCGACGTGCTGATCCGGCGCAGCAACTACCGCAAGGCGCAGATCGAGCACCGATTGGAAGTGCTCGGTGGCTTCCTGATCGCCTATCTGAACATCGACAAGGTGATCAAGATCATCCGCACCGAGGATGAGCCGAAGCCCGAGCTGATGAAGGCGTTCAAGCTCACCGAGGTTCAGGCGGAAGCCATCCTCAACATGCGCCTGCGCTCCTTGCGCAAGCTCGAGGAGATGGAGATCCGCACCGAGGACAAGAACCTCCGCGCCGAGCTCAAGGGCATCAACGCGGTGCTCGCCTCCGAAGCCGAGCAGTGGAAGAAGGTCGGCGAGCAGGTCGGCAAGGTCCGCGACATGTTCGGACCGAAGACGCCGCTCGGCAAGCGCCGCACCACCTTTGCCGACGCGCCCGAGCACGACCTCGCCGCGATCGAGGAGGCCTTCGTCGAGCGTGAGCCGGTCACCGTCGTCGTCTCCGACAAGGGCTGGATCCGTACCATGAAGGGACATGTCGAGGATCTCTCGGGCCTCGCCTTCAAGCAGGACGACAAGCTCGGCTTCGCCTTCTTCGCCGAGACGACCTCGAAGCTCTTGCTGTTCGCCACCAACGGCAAGTTCTACTCGCTCGATGTCGCCAAGCTGCCGGGCGGGCGCGGTCACGGCGAGCCGATCCGCCTGTTCATCGACCTCGAGCAGGAGGCGGCACCCGTCGCGCTGTTCGTTCACAAGGGCGGGCGCAAGTTCCTGGTCGCGAGCCACGAGGGCCAGGGCTTCGTCGTCAACGAGGACGATTGCGTCGGCACCACCAAGAAGGGCAAGCAGGTCCTCAACGTCGACATGCCGAACGAGGCGCGCGCGATCACCGAAGTGGTCGGCGACACCGTCGCCGTCATCGGCGAGAACCGCAAGATGCTGGTCTTCCCGCTTGAGCAGGTGTCCGAGATGGCGCGCGGCCGCGGGACGCGGTTGCAGAAGTACAAGGACGGCGGCCTCTCCGACGTCGCTGTCTTCGACGCCAAGGCAGGCCTAACCTGGAAGGACTCCGCGGGCCGCGAATTCTCCGCGAGCATGAAGGAGCTTGCCGAGTGGCAGGGCAATCGCGGTGATGCCGGCCGCCTGCCGCCGAAGGGTTTCCCGAAGTCGAACAAGTTCGGCCGGGTAATCGGGTAGGGCGGCTCTCACCAACGGTGTCATGCCCCGGCTCGACCGGGCATCCAGTACGCCGCGGCTTCTCCGTATGCGTCGCTGTCGCTGGAATACTCGGTCGCCCGGTCGAGCCGGGCGACGACAGCGAGAGTGTGGCGCGCACCTGTCTCCACATCGTCATCGCGAGCGTATGGATTGCTTCGCTGCGCTCGCAATGACGAGAGGCGATGGCGCTGCTCTCCAACTGACATTGAGTACCCCGCAAACGCGTAGCAGATAGTCCCGAGTGCATACGTGCGGGCACGAACATTGCTTTTTCCTGGCGACTGCAAACGGCTGGTGAAAAGGCAAACACATCCCAATGTTCAAACTGAAGGCTTTCATTGCGGCGCTGTTCGGTCTCGCGCTGGCGGCTGCGCCCGCGCATGCGGTGGGCAATCTGGTCGCGGTGCTCGAGGCGGAAATCGTCACACTCGATCCGCATTTCTCCACGGCCTATATTTCGCGCACGTTCGGCTACATGGTGTTCGACACGCTGTTTGCGAAGGATTCCAAGGGCGACATCAAACCGCAGATGGTGCAGGACTGGAAAGTCTCGCCCGATGGCTTGACCTACACGTTCACGCTGCGCGACGGTTTGAAATGGCATGACGGCCAGCCGGTCACATCTGTCGATTGCGTGGCCTCGCTACGTCGCTGGGGCACCCGCAGCGCACTCGGCCGTCGCATTTTCGCGATCACGGCCTCGCTCGAGCCGACCGATGCGAAAACCTTCGTGCTGACGCTGAAGGAGCCGTCCGGGCTCGTCATCGACGCGCTCGGCAATCCGGTCAGCCCGGTCGCCTTCATGATGCCCGAGCGCATCGCGAAAACGCCTGGCGACCAGCGGATCACCGAGATCATCGGCTCCGGTCCGTTCGTCTACAGCAAGGCCGAGCACCGCACCGGCGACCGCATGATCCTGAAGAAATTCGCCGACTATGTGCCGCGTCCCGAACCCGCTGACTTCCTCGCCGGCGGCAAGCGCGTCAACATCGATACGCTGGAGATCCGCGTCATTCCCGATGGCGCGACGGCGGCCTCCGCGCTGCAGGCCGGCGAAGTCGATTTCATGCAATACGCGCCGTTCGATCTGTTGCCGCAGCTGGAGAAGAACTCGCGGGTCAAAGTGGTCAATTTCACCGGCGGCAACATGTTCGCGGGCGCCTATCGCCTCAATGCCGCATCGAAACCGTTCGACGATCCCGAGATCCGCCGCGTGCTGTGGAAGCTGGTGGACCAGCGCGAAGTGCTGGATGCACTCGGCTTGGACGCCAAATACGCCACGCCGTGCGCGACGTTCTTCACCTGCGGTACCACCTATGAAAACAAGGCCGGCACGGAAGCGGCGGCAAAGCCCTCGATCGAAGCGGCGAAGGCTGCGCTGAAGGCGACCAAATACGCCGGCGAGCCTGTGATCGTCATGGAGGCCAACGATCTCGAAGCCCCGCGCGTCTCGGCGCAGGTGCTGGCCGAGAGGTTGAAGGCTGCCGGGTTCAACGTCGATCTGCAGGTGATGGACTGGGCGAGCGTGCTGGCGCGCCGTGCCAAGAAGGAGGGCTGGAGCGTCTATGGCGTTCACGCCGGCGGCTTTGATCTGGGCTCGCCGCTGACCAACGTCATGGTCGCCTTCAACTGCGCCGATTTCACCGGCTGGCAGTGCGATGCGCGCATCACCCCTCTGATGGAAGCCTTCGCCAAGGCGCCGGCCGAGGCGGACCGCAAGAAGATCGCGGGCGAGATCCAGGCCGTCATGTACGATCAGGCGCCCGCAATTCCGTGGGGCCAGTTCGCTCAGCCGGCCGCCTATCGCGCGACTTTGCGCGGTCTGATACCGTCCGCCATCCCGGTGTTCTGGAACATTGAGAAATAACGCGATGTACGATGTCATTGTTGTCGGCGGCGGCTCCGCCGGTGCTGCTGTTGCGGCACGGCTCTCCGAGGATCCGGCACGGCGCGTCCTGCTGCTCGAAGCGGGGCGCGACTGGCGCGCTGATGATGCGCCCTGGGAGGTGAGGACGCCGAACCCGATCCCGATCATCCACAGGCGCGAATACCAGGAGAAATGGCAATGGCCCGATCTGCTGACGCGCCGTGTGGCTGGGCAGGAGCCGCGCTTCTATTGGCGGGGCAAGGGGTTGGGCGGCTCGTCGATGATGAACGGCCAGATTGCAATCCGCGGCGTTGCGGATGCCTTCGACGAATGGGCGGCCAATGGCTGCACCGGCTGGTCGGCCAGGGAGGTGATGCCGCTCTTCTCGGTGATCGAGGACGATCTGGAGTTCGGCGATGCCGACGGCCACGGACGCGGCGGGCCGTTGCCGGTCTACCGCGCGCCGCCGGAGACATGGGGCCCGATCGATCGCGGCCTGCGCGACGCGGCGCTGGCGAGCGGCTATCCCTGGTGCGCGGACCTCAACGGTCCTGATGGCGAGGGCGTCGCCTGCTATCCCATCAACAGCCGCGACAGTCGCCGCATCACCACCAATGAGGGCTATCTCGAGCCCGCGCGCGGTCGCGCCAATCTGGAGATCCGCGGGCACGCGCTGGTCGATCGCGTGCTGATCAGCGACGGAAGGGCAACCGGACTCCGCGTTCATATCGAGGGGCAGGGCACCCACGAGATCAGCGCGCGCCAGATCGTGCTGTGCGCCGGCGCCATTCACAGTCCTGCGATCCTGCTGCGCTCGGGCATCGGACCAGCGCAAGAGTTGAAGGCGATGGGGATTGCGGTCGCGCGCGACCTGCCGGTCGGCCGCCACTTCTTCGATCACCCGCTGTTTCGCGCCACGATCCAGCTGCGGGAGGAGCTTCGTCCCACCGATCCCGATACGCGCCACACCAATTGCTGCGTGACCTATTCCTCGGGCCTCGCCGATGGCGGCAAGCGCGACATGATCCTGATCGCGTTCAATCACCGTGGCATCGGTAACCCCGGGGCGATCGGCGCAGGGCTGTTCAACGCGTATTCGCGTGGGACGCTGAAGCTCGTCTCGACTGATCCTGCGATCGATCCTGTCGTCGAGGAGAACATGTTGGCTGATCCCCGCGACATGTTGCGGATGATGGATGCGGTGAAGCGCCTCGCCGTGATCACCTCGCAGCCGGCGCTCGTCAACATCGCCGATTGGATCCGGCTCGCCGACACGGACCTGACGCTGCCGAAGGCCGCCAGCCTGCCAGACCACGAACTCGACGCGGTGCTGCGGCGAGAGACCGGCGACATCCAGCACGCCGCCGGCAGCTGCCGCATGAGCGGCGTTGGCGATGCCGACGGCGTGGTCAATCCCGATGGCACCGTGAAAGGGATCAGCGGCCTGCGCGTCGCCGACGCCTCGATCATGCCGTCCGACTGCCGGGCCAACACCCATTTCACGACGGTGGTGATCGGGGAAGCGATCGCGCGAATGATGATGCGATAGCAGAATCGCGTGAGGCGCAAGCTATAGCACAACACCGTCATTGCGAGCGCAGCGAAGCAATCCAGAATCTTTTCGCGGAGGGATTCTGGATTGCTTCGTCGCAAGGGCTCCTCGCAATGACGGAGCAAGGGGCGAGGCCATCGCTCGCTACACTCTTCAAACAGCAGACAAACGTTCGCCTTCTCGCGGCGCAGCTCGCCCGAGTTTTGCTCCGTGTGCCGCCCTCGCAAAGACAAGGGCGCAGGGAAGGCCGGGCGCCGGCTGGCACCCGCAAGTCCGTGCGCTACGAAAAATGCACACGGGGTGGACCACAGGTGTTGCCGGATCGCCCGGCCTTCCCTGCGCGATTGGTTTTAACGGTGTCCTTCGTGCTCTTGTGTCCAGAAAATCTGCCAGAATGTGCGAACGGGCGGTTCTCGCAAAACCGCCCGTCGCTGGATCTGAGCCCGTTCGTGCTCAAAGGCCTTGAGCCTGTCGGGGAGCGAGGGACAGATCCGGTG
>NZ_RDQF01000080.1 GCF_004114425.1 Bradyrhizobium vignae
GTCCGTCGGAAGGATGATCGAGCAACATCGTCGTCTCCAGGTTGAATGGATTCAGCAACCCTCAGTCTGGCCTCAGACCTGGTCGCTATCCACTCCCCATGGAATCTTCGCTACGCTCGCAATGACGAGCGTGTCAATTCCGTCATCCCCGCGAGAACGGCTTCGCCGTTGCGCGGGGTAACGGTGGTGGATGAGTACTCACGATGACGGCGATCAGCCACTCACCCGCAATTCCACACCGCACCGATCGGCGTGCGCGTCCAGCACGGGCCAAAGCTGCCGCCATTGTAGCGGCCGCCGCCGAAGCCAGGGCGGCCGAAATAGTGCCACTCGCCATCCCAGCGGTAATACTGGGGAACCGGGTCGATGTACCAATGGCGGCGGTCGCTGCGCGCGAGACGCCGCATCGCGTCCTTCTGCTTGTAGAGCGGAATGCTGTTGCTCAGCGGCTGGCGATAGCCCGGCAGGAAGCCGTAGCCCTTCCAGACCGGCTTGGGACGCTTTTGCACGGGCTCAGCGGGCGCGACGGCGGGCAGCAGCGACAGGATGACAGCAACGAAGAGACACACAAGGCGAGACATGGATCGACCATAGACAGGCGGATGCGAGAAGGCCACTCAAATTCGAGTGCGAGGCTTTTCGCCGCCTCGATCAATATCCCGCACACGCAGCCATGCCGGCTTTCGCGGAATCGTTATGCGTTGGCTCGCGGCGATCGGGCGGCTGGACCGATCTGATGACGTCCCCCGGCTGATCGCGCCCATCCGAAACGCGGGAAGCCCGACCATCGTGCTAGAATTGATCCGACCTGTCAGCACTGCGTTGCTGTACTGTCTGCTTCGCTATTCGTGGTGCCCTGTCGGAAGGAGCACACATGTCCACGGCGATCTCGACGCTCGGCGGGGTAGGTCTCTTCCTGCTCGGCATGACCGTGATGACGGAGGGCCTGAAGACACTGGCCGGCTCTGCGCTACGCACGGTGCTCGGCAAGGCTGCATCGACGCCGCTGGTTGGCTCGTTCTGGGGGGCCTTGGTCACACTGCTGGTGCAGTCCTCAAGCGCAACGACCATGACGACGATCGGGCTCGTCAGCGCCGGCCTCTTGACCTTCCAGCAAGGGTTGAGCCTCGTCTTCGGCGCGAATATCGGCACCACCGGGACCGGCTGGCTGGTCGCGCTGATCGGCGTCCGCGTCTCGCTCACGGCCGCGGCGCTGCCGATGATCTTCGTCGGCGCGCTGACCAAGCTTCTCGGCAGCGGACGAATCTCCGGGGTCGGCGCCGCGCTCGCCGGCTTCGGACTTGTGCTGTTCGGCTTGACGACCCTGCAGCAGGGCATGGGCGGGCTGGCTGAACGATTGCACCCGGCGGATCTGCCCGCAGTCCTCGGCAGTCCCGGGGTGTCATGGTGGTCGGGCCTCTTCGGCGTGCTGGCACTGGTCGTGATCGGATTGGTCATGACCGCGCTGATGCAATCGTCGACGGCCGCGATCGCGGTGACCCTGTCCGCCTATTTCGCGGGCGCGATCGGGTTGGACCAGGCCTGCGCCCTGATCATCGGCCAGAACATCGGAACAGCGACGAGTTCCGCCCTGGCCGCAATCGGCGCGAGCCCGACCGCGAAGCGGCTGGCCATCGCCTACGTTCTTTTCAAGCTGATTGCCGCACTCATCGCTTTGGTTGCTTTTCCCATAGTAACGCCCATGCTGCTGCGCGCCTCTGACACGATCGACGGCGTCACCCTGCTGGCCGGCTACCACACGGCCTTCAACGTCGTCGGCGTCGCGGTCCTGCTGCCCCTGATCAACCCGTTCACGCGACTGGCCGAACGAATTCTGCCCGAGCGCGGCTCGCCGCTGACGCGATGTCTCGATCCTTCGGCGCTTGGGACCCCGATCGTGGCGGTGGAAGCGGTACGGCGCACGATCGCGCGCGTGCTCTTGACGGTGTGCAGTTCGGTCGAGGCGAAACTTGCCCGCCGCGCTGGATCGATACGCCTGGGGAAGGACGCTGTATCCGTAGAGGAGGCGGCCGATGCCGTGCGCCAGGCACAAATATTCCTGTCGGATGTAGCTGGACCGCCTGAGACCGACGACGAGCAACAGCGTCTGACGAGCACGCTGCTCGCCCTCGACCACGCGTCCCGGCTGACGGACCTCGCAAGTGAAGGAAACAATTTCGCTTCGGTGGCAGGCGGACCGGAGGACATCCGCGCCGGAGAGCTATGTGCCGAAATCATGCGAAGCGCGGCTGCGATTGCGCGCGGCGTGGCGGCGCCGCCCCGCGCCGACGGATCGCCGCACTCCGTACCCGCCTCGCGTGCCGGCGACGCCATGGCCGGTCCGCGCGCCGCCCCGCCCGACGAGGCGATCGCCGAGCTCGAGCGTTGTACGACACAGCTCGCCGAAATGCTGCGCGCCCATCGCAGTGCGACGCTCGGTGCGGTGGCCAATGGGACCCTGACCGCCGACGCCGCCCTGCTTCGTGTCGAGGCGGTGCGAAACCTCGAAGCCCTATCGCAGCACGCCTGGCGCTCGGCGGTTCATCTGGTGGGACAGGGCTAGCGCGGAGATATGTTCAAACAGCCTGAAGCGCGATGACCGTTCGCACCACTCATCGCGATTCAGATCACGCCCTTCCTGATCAGGAAGCAGCCATAGCCCCTGCTGTCGCCGACCTGCACCACGCCAAACTCGGCCGCTGCCGCGCGATAGAAATCCGGACGCGAGAGCTTGCCGGGCGTGACCGCGCGCCCGGCGGCGCGCGCGATCTCCGCCAGCACCGCGCGCTGCACCTCGGGCACGCGATCGGGATCGTCCACCGGCATCATCACGCGCACCGGATCCGGATCGAAGTCGTCGAGCGGATAGACCGACATGATGGCGCGGATGGCGGTCTCCATGTTCATGCCCGGCAGCTGGATCAGGCGCTGCGACGTCGTGCCCTGCGCGATGCGGGTCGCGGGGTGATTGGCGTCGACGAAAACGAGGTCGTCGCCGTGGCCCATGGAGGCGAGCAGCCAGAGCAAGTCGGGCGTCAGGAGCGGATCGATCGATTTCAGCATGTGACGGACTATCCTCCCCAATCAGTCGATAACCATAGCAGGTTCCGAGCGTGATTCAGATCACTTAAGGCCACCATGGTGACAGGGATCACGGACCGCAAGCTCGAACGCGGCCAAGCTTCCTCGCGACCAATCTCGCATCGAGATGAGTGCCAGAGGAGCACGCCATGTTCCGCCTAAAGCCTTTCCTGATGACTGCGGGTCTCCTGGGAAGCCTGTTCGGTTTCGCCTGCGGGCCCGTGTCCGCGCAAGTCGCACCGGCCCAGCCGGCTCCCACCGCCCTGCAAGGCCCGGAGCAGCGGGTGGCGCTGGTGATCGGCAATGCGCGTTACCAGAACGCGACGCAACTTGCGAACCCCGACGATGATGCGCAATCGATGGCGCAGTTCCTGAACTCCGCCGGCTTCGAAGTGGTCGCCGCGACCGATCTGACCCAGAACGACATGATCCGCGTGGTCCAGGACTTTTCCGCGAAGGTCGCCTCACGCGGTCCGAACACGGTGGCGATGATCTATTACGCCGGCCACGGCGTGCAGCTCGCCGGAGAGAACTATCTCGTTCCGGTCGATGCGAAGGTCTCCAGCCCGACCGAGCTCGTCAACAATTCGGTGCGCCTCGTCGACGTGATGTCGACGCTGGAGACGATCCCGAGCCGCATGCGCATCGTCATCCTCGATGCCTGCCGCAACAACCCCTTCCCTCAAGTCAACGACGCCGGCCGCGGCCTTGCCATCGTCGATGCGCCGAACGGCTCGATCGTCGGCTACTCGACCGCGCCGGGCGCCGAAGCGCTCGACGGCACCAATGGTCACAGCCCTTATACGCAGGCGTTCCTGAACATCGCTCGCGAACCCAACGTGCCGATCGAGCAGCTGTTCAAGCGCGTGCGCCTGCAGGTCAATCAGGCCACCAGCGGCGCGCAGATCCCGTGGGAGAGCTCGTCGCTGACGAGCGACTTCACCTTCTTCGGTGACACCGCGGTTGCGGCCAACCGTGCGCCGGTGAATGCACCCGTGGTGCAGATGGCCTCCAACCTGCCGAGCCGCTCGACCCGCCAGGCCTATGACTACGTCGTGTCCGAGGGCCGGCCGGAGTACTATCAGGAGTTCATCCGGATGTATCCGCACGACCCGCTGTGCGACCACATCCGCTGGCTGCTCAATAACCTCCTGATCTCGCAGGCCTGGCACATGGCAGTGCTCGCCAACTCGCCGCTCGGCTATAAGAACTTCTATGACAGCTACGGCAACAGCCCCTACGCGCAGGTCGCGCTGAAGCTCGAGGCCCAGCCGAAGCAGATCCCCCTGATGCAGCCGACCAAGTTCCTGGCGCCGCAGAACATTGCCCCGGTCTTCAAGATGGGCAATCTCGGCCAGCCCAAATACATGCCGCTGATGCAGGGCAATGGTGGCGCGCAGATCAGTGGAAATCTGCCGGTCGTGCAGAAGCCGGTCGACGGCAACGTCATCGGCAAGCTCGGCAATGGCGGCCAGATCGTCAATCTGCCGGCGCCGACCAACACGACCAACGGCAAGGTCGGCATCGGCAAGATCGTGACCCTGCCCGCGACCAACGACAAGCCGGGCGCCGGCAACGGCACCCCGGGCAAGATCGTGAGCATGCCCGTGAATGTCGGCAAAGGCGGCACGAAGGTCGACGTGAAGCCAGTCAATGTTCAGACGCAGAACCAGCCGATCCGCGTCAACACCGGCATCGTGAAGCCGGTGAACAAGGTGCAGGTGCAGAACAACGTGCAGACCAATCGTCCGCAGCTCAACACGATGCCGAACCGCATGGCCAACAGCAGCAACAACTTCCGGCAGTCGATGAACCAGGCGCCGAGCATGAATGACGGCGGCAACCGTCGCGGCGGATTCATGCACTGATTGCGCAAGGCGCGCATGAGAAAGGGGGCAGAGCGGCGACGCTCTGCCCCTTCTTAACGTGGGGAGTAGACATCAGGTCTGGTCGCCAAGGGCTAAAGCGCGATGAGATTTGGATGAATCGTCATCGCGCTTTAGCTTGTTGTTTACGCATGATCTTTCCGGAAAACCGCTTCGCACTTTTCCGGATCATGCTTTAGCTGCCCACCTCTCCCGTACGGAGAGGTCGGATCGCATCGACAGATGCGATCCGGATGAGGGGATCTGGTCTCACTGGATGCCGCGGCCCCTCACCCGGATTGCTCAGGCGCGCAATTGCGCGCCATAGCAATCCGACTTCTCCCCGTCGGGGAGAGGTGGACCGAGCTCCCTCGCTCCGTTCAGTCAGAAATCAGGCCACCAGCTCGGCGAACAGATCCGCATCGACATTGCCGCCGGAGAGCACGATGACGACGTTCTTCCCAGAGACATCGAGCCGGCCCGCGAGTAGCGCGGCGAGGCCGACGGCGCCGCCGGGCTCCACCACCAGCTTCAGCTCGCGATAGGCGAACGCCACGGCCGCGCCGACTTCCTTGTCCGAAGCCGTGACGCCGCGCGCCAGGAGCTTGCTGTTGATCGCAAAGGTCATCTCGCCCGGCATCAGGGCCATCAGCGCATCGCAGATTGTGCGCCCCGCCGGCGGGTGCGGCTCGCGATGGCCGGCGGTCAGCGAAATGCCGTGATCGTCGAATGCCTCGGGCTCGGCCACCACGATCTCGGCTGACGGATAGCGCGCCTTCACCGCCGTGGCGACGCCCGCGATCAGGCCGCCGCCGGAGGCCGGCGCCACCACGACGTCGGGGCTGAGGCCGAGCGTTGCCATGTCTTCCGCAATCTCGCGGCCGGCGGTGCCCTGCCCTGCGATCACGAAGGGATCGTCATAGGGTTTAACAAGTGTTGCGCCGCGTTTCTCGGCGATGCCGCGCGAGATCGCCTCGCGGTCGTCCTTGTCGCGATCGTAAAGCACGACCTCGGCGCCGTAGGATTTGGTGCGCTCGCGCTTTGACAACGGCGCATCCGCGGGCATCACGATGGTCGCCTGCATATCGAGAATTTTTGCCGCGGCCGCCACGCCCTGGGCGTGGTTGCCGGAGGAGAACGCGACGACGCCGCCGGCACGCTTGTCCTGCGGAATCGAGAACACCTTGTTGAACGCGCCACGGAACTTGAAGGAGCCGGTCCGCTGGAGCATCTCCGGCTTCAGGAACACCTTTGCGCCAACGCGCTCGTTGAGCACGGGGAAGGACAACAGCGGGGTGCGGATGGCGTAAGGCGCGATCACGCGCGCCGCGGCATCGATGTCGGCAGGGCCGACCGGAAGGGCCTGTTCGGTCATGGCGGAATGTTATCGCGGCCGGTCAGGCCCGGGCAAGACACCTCCGCGAGAGGATTTTCTCCGCAGCGTTTTCGAGCGAAGTGGCTACCGGTTCGCGTGAAGAAAACGCGTCAAAACAAGAATCTAGAGCCAATTCGATCCATCGGATCGAAATAGCTCTAGGCGACCTGGCGCGGCTGTTCCGCGCCGGTCCGGCCGGGCAGCACCGCGCCGACCGCCAGGATGCTGTCGATGAAGACCCGCGCCGAGGCTTCCCAGGTGTAATTGGCGGCAAACGCGACGCAGTCCTGCCGGGAGATGTCGAGTGCGGCGAAGCAGGCATTGCGCAGATCATGATCGAGCGCGCCGACCGGCGCGTCGCCGATCACGTCGCGCGGCCCCTTCACGGGGAAGGCCGCAACCGGCAGGCCGCTCGCCAGCGCTTCCAGCAGGACCAGGCCGAAAGTGTCGGTCTTGCTGGGGAACACGAACACGTCGGCGGCCGCATAGATATCCGCCAGTTCCTCGCCATGCTTCTCGCCGAGGAAGATCGCATCGGGATAGGCCTCTTCCAGCGAGGCGCGCGCCGGGCCGTCGCCGACGACCACCTTGGTGCCGGGCAGGTCGAGGTCCAGGAACGCCTCGAGATTCTTCTCCACCGCGACCCGCCCCACCGACAGGAATACGGGCGCCGGCAGGCAGAGATCAATGACGCGGGGATGGAACAGCCTTGTGTCCACGCCGCGCGGCCACAGCACGACGTTGTCGAAACCGCGCCCGGTCAATTCGCGCGCGAGCGCAGGGGTCGCCGCCATCACGGCGCGGCTGGGGCTGTGGAAACGGCGCAGCGCCCGCCAGATCAGCGAACCCGGCACCGGCACGCGGGCGCGGACATATTCGGGAAAGCGGGTGTGGAAACTGGTGGTGAACGGCAGCCTGCGCTGGCGGCAATAGCGGCGGACCATCAGACCGATCGGCCCCTCGGTCGCAATATGGATGCTGTCGGGCCGCGCCTCTTCGATCAGCCGCGCGATCCGCGCCGGACGCGGCATGGCGAGGCGCAAATCGCGATAGCTCGGCATCGCGAAGGTGCGGAATGATTGCGGCGTCAGGAACGAGAATTCGACGCCAACACCTTCAACGCGAAGCGCCTTGGCGGCGTCAGCAAGCTTGGTCAGCGTCCGAACCACACCGTTGACTTGCGGGTGCCAGGCGTCGGTCGCGACCAGGATGCGCATCAGGCCGCCCTTGCCGCGACCTGTGGCACCGGCACCGGCTTCCGCAACTGATCCGCCCAGGTGATGATCTCGAAATGGCCATCATCATGTTCGACGAGGGCCGTGCAGCTCTCGACCCAGTCGCCGCAATTCATGTAGCGGATGCCGGCCTCGTCGCGGATGACGGCGTAGTGGATGTGGCCGCAGATCACGCCATCGGCCTCATGGCGCCGTGCCTCGGCGGCGAGTGCCTGCTCGAACGCGCCGATATAATTGACGGCGTTCTTGACCTTCTGCTTGGCCCATTGCGACAGCGACCAATAGGGCACGCCGAACATGCGCCGGAAGAAGTTGACGAAGCGATTCATCTGGATCGCGAAGTCGTAGGCCTTGTCGCCGAGATGGGCGAGCCAGCGCGCGTTCTGCACCACGAGATCGAAGATGTCGCCGTGGATGACGAGATAACGCTTGCCGTCCACGCCGGTGTGGACGGTGTTCTCGACCACGTCGATGCCGCCGAAATGCGTGCCGTAATAATTGCGCAGGAACTCGTCGTGATTGCCGGGAATGTAGATGATCTTGGCACCCTTGCGCGCCTTGCGCAGAAGCTTCTGGACGAGGTCGTTGTGCGATTGCGGCCAGTGCCAGCTCGATTTCAGCGCCCAGCCGTCGACGATGTCGCCGACGAGATAGATGGTGTCGGCATCATGATAGCGCAGGAAGTCGAGCAGAAGATCGGCTTGAGAACCGCGGGCTCCGAGATGGACATCGGAGATGAACAGCGTGCGAAAGCGCCGCTCGGGGCTCTCGTCACTCACATCGTAACTTCCCATGCGCCAGCCTGTAACAATGTCCCGTGACAGGGGGATGACCGATTGAACCTTGAGGCACCTCAGATACGAATCAAACTTCGCCTCGCCCTGCCCCGCGAATATCAGTCGCATGCGACAATCAGGCGACATGGCGCCGCAGGCGGTGCCGGCAGCAATCCTGTCCTCCCCTGGAGCCCCGGAGTGGGAGGGTGAACTAGCCCCACGCGAGCCGCGCTAAACCGATGAACGGGCGCGCTTCCGCGGGCCCCAGCGTCAGTAGAACTTGTGGAAATGATGGATCGGCGCGTGGCCGTGCCCGACGCTGAAGCGGTCGGCGGCGCCGATCGCGGCGCTGATCCAGGCCTTGGCGTTGCGCACGGCGTTTTCCAGGCCCTCGCCCTTGGCCAGCCCCGCGGCGATGGCTGAGGACAACGAACAGCCCGTCCCATGGGTGTTCTTGGTGGGGAGGCGCGGCGCGGCGAGCGCGATCGTGGTGTCGGCACCGACCAGATAATCGATGCTCTCCGCGCCCTCCCCATGGCCGCCCTTGACCAGGACGGCGCGGCAGCCGAGCGACAGCAGGCGGCGGCCCTGGCTTTCGATCTCGGCCTCGCTTGCGGCCATCGGCTCGTCGAGCAGGGCCGCGGCTTCCGGCAGGTTCGGCGTGATCACGGTGGCCAGCGGTATCAGCTTGGTGCGCAGGGCGTCGACGGCCTCGGAGGCCAGCAGGCGGTCGCCGGACGTTGCCACCATCACGGGATCGAGCACGACGTGCCGGAACGCCCAGCGCGACAGCGCGGCCGCGATCGCATCTATGCTGGCGGCCTGGGCCACCATGCCGATCTTCACCGCGCCGACTTCGAGATCGGAGAACACCGCGTCCATCTGTGCGGTGACGAACTCGGCCGGCACCGCGTGAATGCCGGTGACGCCGCGCGTGTTCTGCGCCGTCAGCGCCGTGATCACGGAGGCGCCGTAGACGCCGAGCGCGGCGAAGGTCTTCAGGTCCGCCTGGATGCCGGCGCCGCCGCTCGAATCGGAGCCGGCGATGGTGAGTGCGACCGGGGTCGTCATCGCCGGATACATTTGCTTGAGGACGCCGCCATGGCCTCTCCTAGCGCGCCCATGGAACAGCAGCAAGCGTTGCCGATTCGCAAACCCGTCGCGCAGCGCGCGAATCAGTCGGGCAAGGCGCGGCCAGGAGCCCGCAATCATGCGGGCTTGAAAAATGCAACCTTGCCGCTCCCTTGGTATAGTCTCTAACCTTAGCGTGCTTCGCCGGTTGCGTGAGACACAGGTGGTGGAACTGTCCAGCGACACCGACGTTGCAGGCCGCCGCGGCCCGCAAACCACCTGGAACAGAACCTTGGGGTGGAACGATGTGGGCCTTCTTCGAACGTCTCCTCGACTCGTCCATGCTTTCGCCGCACGGCATCTGCCTGTTATGGGAGCCGGAGCTGATCGGGCTTCACGTCGTTTCCGACGCCTGCATCGCCGCCGCTTATTTCTCGATCCCCTTTGCCCTTGCCATCCTCGTCACCAAGCGGCGCGACCTCAAGTTCGGCTGGGTCTATTGGGCGTTTGCGATCTTCATCATGGCCTGCGGCCTGACCCATGTGCTGTCGATCTATACGCTCTGGGTTCCGGTCTACGTCATCGAGGGCCTCGTCAAGGCAGCCACGGCGGTCGCGTCGGTCCTCACCGCCGCTGCGCTCTGGCCGCTATTGCCGAAGATCCTGACGATCCCCTCGCCATTCGAGCTGCGGCAGGTCCAGGCCGCGCTCGAGGAGGAGGAAATCAAGAGCCGGGACGCCACGCTGCTGCTGCAACAGGTCCGGGACGCCCAGCGCGCGATGCGCGAGAGCGTTGCGCGCCTGACCGCGATCGTCGAGACCGCGGTCGACGGCGTCTTCCTGTTCGATGCGCAGGACCGCATCCTGCTGTTCAATCCGGCCTGCGAGCGCATGTTCGGCTACCGTGCCGACGAGGTGATGAACCGCAACGTCGGCATGCTGATGCCCGACGCTGATGCGGCACCCGCCGGCCAGGCGAGGCATTTCGCGACCGGCGGCGAGGCCATCGGCCTGCGCAAGGACGGCTCGACCTTTCCGGTGGACCTGTCGGTGGGCCAGGCGCGACAGGACGGCGAGTTGATCTTCGTCGGCATCGTCCACGACCTGACCGCGCGCAAGCTGACCGAGCAGCAGCTTCAGCAGGCGCAGAAGATGGAGACGGTCGGCCAGCTCTCCGGCGGCATCGCGCACGACTTCAACAACCTCCTGACCGTCATCATCGGCAATGCCGAGCACCTGAGCGAGCAGCTCAAGGAGAGGCCCGATCTCAGGCGCTTTGCCGACGACATCTGCCAGTCGGGCGAACGGGGAGCCGAGCTGACGCAGCGACTGCTCGCCTTCAGCCGCCGCCAGCTGCTCCAACCTCAGACGATCGATTGCCGGAGCCTGCTCGACTCCATGTTCAAGCTGCTCAAGCGCACCTTGCGCGAGGACATCGAGATCAGGACGACCTCCGGGCCCGGCACGATCCTGGCCTTTGCCGACCGCGCCCAGCTCGAATCCGCCGTGCTGAACCTCGCGCTCAACGCGCAGGATGCCATGCCATCGGGAGGACATCTGACGCTGAGCACGGAGTTGGCTGCGATCGACGACGACTATCGAGCCCTTCACCCTGAAGTCGCACCCGGTGCCTACGCGTTGATCTCGGTCACCGACGACGGCGAAGGCATGACGGCTGATGTCACCGCACGCGTCTTCGAGCCGTTCTTCACCACCAAAGAGGTCGGCAAGGGCTCCGGTCTCGGCCTCAGCATGGTCTATGGCTTTGCAAAGCAATCGGGCGGCCACGTCGCGATCTACAGCGAGGCGGGCCTTGGCACCACGGTCAGGATCTACCTGCCGCGCGCCAACGCCGGACAATCACAGCCCGATCTTCCCGACAGCGAGGCCGCGGCGCCGCGAGGCTACGAGACGATCCTGATCGTCGAGGACGATCCGTTCGTCCGCTCCTCCGTCATTCGCAGGGTGGAGGCGCTCGGATATCGCGTCATTGCCGCGGTCAAGGGCAAGGATGCCTTGCAGCAGCTGCGGAGCGATCCCAGCATCGACTTGCTGTTCACCGATGTCGTGATGCCCGGCGGCATGAGCGGCTGGGAGCTCGCCGATCAGGCGAGGCGCGTTCGTCCCGGTCTGCCGGTCCTGTTCACCTCGGGCTACGCGCTGGAGACCCTGGTCGAGCAGGGCCGCGCGCAGGCGCAAGCAATCGTGCTGACCAAGCCCTATCGCAAGGCCGAGCTCGCCGAGCGGCTCAGGGATGCGTTGGCAGCAGCAGTGGTCACGTCCTAAAGCCTGATCTGGACCCGGAGGGCCGCGTTAGCGCAAAGTTCGCAGCGGTTCTCCGAAAAGATCATGCTCAAACAACACCGGAAGCGCGATGACGAGCTGGCTCGGTCGCTTCGCGCTTCAGCGCCGCAGCCGAATGCACCCCGGACGCCCGCAAGTTTGCTTGCTAAATCCGGCTGGTTTTGGCCTATTAGCCGCCAGATACGCTTTCGGAGTGCCCGCGATGGTTCCTTTCTTCGTTCAGATCAAATGCAAGCTCGGCCAGTCCTATACGGTGGCCAATGCGCTTGCCGAAGCCGAGATCGCCTCCGAGATCTACTCCACGGCCGGCCAATACGACCTCCTGGTGAAGTTCTACGTCGACAAGGACACCGATATCGGCCATTTCGTGAATGAGAAGGTGCAGGTGCTGCCGGGCATCCAGGACACCCTCACCATCATCACCTTCAAGGCGTTCGGCACGGGCTAAAGCATGATCCGGAAAAGTGCGAAGCGGTTTTCCGGAAAGATCATGCGTAAACAACAAGCTAAAGCGCGATGACGATTCATCCAAATCTCATCGCGCTTTAGTCTTCTGCAGCGCTTGCTTGTCGGCCACGCCGCTCCGCAGCAAAGCGGCGCGTGGTTCATTTCGCCCGACGGGAGAGGTCGGAGCGCATCGAAGATGCGATCCGGGTGAGGGCTCCAGGTCTCAGTGGGCGCTACAGCCGCTCACCCGGATTGCTGCGCAATCCGACCTCTCCCCGTCGGGGAGAGGTGAACACGGACCGCCGCGACGACGTTCGTACCTTAGCTGCCCTGCTTGCGTTTCGGTGGCGTCGGCCCATCCACCGGCGGCAGCGATTTGAGGTACTCCGCCATCGCCGCGAGATCTCCGTCAGATAATTGCGAGGTGTTCTTGATCACGCGCGTCATCGCGCCGCCGACACTGTCGCCATCGGGCAATTCACCCGTCTTGAGGAAATAGGCGAGATCCTTCGCACTCCACTCGCCAAGGTGCTTCTGGGTGATGTTCGGGACCCAGCCCTCGCCTTCCGGATTGGGACCGCCGGCAAATTGTTGGCCGGCGATGATGCCGCCCAGCACATTGCGCGGGCTGTGGCATTCGGCACAATGGCCAAAGCTGTTGACGAGATAGGCGCCGCGCTTCCATTCCCGCGACTTGCTGCCATCGGCAATGAAAGGCTTTTCGTCCAGAAACAGGAATTTCCAGATCCCGATATTGCGCCGGATGTTGAAGGGAAGACCGACGTCGTGGTCACGCACCTTGCCCGCAACAGCCGGCAGCGTTTTCAGATAAGCAAAGAGATCGAGCACGTCCTCGCGCCTGGCGTGCTGATAGGAGGTATAGGGAAACGCCGGAAAGTAATGCTGTCCGGCCGGCGAGACCCCGTGCATCACCGCATTGACGAAATCGGCGTCGGTCCATTTGCCGATACCATCGTTCGGATCAGGCGAGATGTTCGGCGCGTAGAACGTTCCGAACGGCGATTTGATCGCGACGCCACCTCCGAGCCTGAGACGATCGGGCTGGTTGGGAACGGCATGGCAGGACGCGCAACCGCCGGCGTTGAACATCACCTCCCCGTTGGCGAGATCGGGCACATGGGCCGGTGAATTGCCCACCGCCGCCACCCCCGGCGCGCTGAGCCACCAATAGATGCCGGAAGCAGCCATCGTGGCGAGCAGCGCCAGCAGAATTGTTCGTTGCAACATGCGCACCATTCACTCGTTGCGGCGAACTTATGACCGATCTCGTCACGGCTCCAGCCACGAAGAATTTAGCCCGCCTTGGCCGGAGACGGGAATAAACTGAAATGCCGGCTGTTGGAAGTTTGCCAGCCCGAACGGGTTCAACAGGGAGAATGCCATGAACAAGACCGTCATCGCCGTGTTCGCGCTCGGTGCCGTCGCTTTTGCCGGGCCGGCCTATGCCGAAAAGCTGAAAGCAACGCTCGACGGCAAGTCCGAGGTGCCCGCAACGACCACCAGCGGCACCGGAACGGCCGATCTGAACTATGATGCCGCCAGCAAGAAGCTGTCTTGGACCGTCACCTATTCCGGCCTCTCCGGCCCCGCCACCGCGGCGCACTTCCATGGGCCTGCCGAAGCCGGCAAGAACGCCGGCGTGGCGGTTGCCATCCCGAATGCCGCCTCGAGCCCGGTCAAGGGCGAAGCGACGCTCACGGACGCGCAGGCCGCCGATCTGCTCGGCGGCAAGTACTACATCAACATCCACACCGCGGCGAACCCGGGCGGCGAGATCCGCGGTCAGGTGACGAAGTAAGCGTCAAGGCTGCTTCGTCATGGAAAGGCCGGGTGCGACGGAGGGCGCGCCCGGCCTTTTCGATTCCGGAGGCGCTCAAGCCGCGTTCAGCGCCTGCATGAGATCGGCGATCAGGTCCGACGGGTTCTCGATGCCGATCGACAGCCGGATCGTGGAATCGAGGACGCCGATTTTGCGGCGGATGTCGGCTGGAACGCCGGAATGGGTCATTGTTGCGGGCAGGCTCGCGAGCGATTCCGTTCCGCCGAGGCTCACTGCAAGCTTGAGGATCTGCAGCGCGTTGAGGAATCTGACCGCCGCCTCCTTGCCGCCGGCGATGTCGAACGAGAACGTGGATCCGGCACCGAAACACTGCCTCGCAAACGCGCGCCCGGCCGGTGACGCTTCCTCGAGATGACCGAGATAGTGGACCTTGGCGACCTTGGGATGACCGCGCAAGAAGTCCGCCACGAGGCGCGCATTATCGTTGGCCTTCTCCATGCGCAGGCTCAGCGTCTCGAGCGAACGGTTGATCATCCAGCAGGAATGCGGATCGAGCTGAGTGCCGATCGCGCCCCGCAGCGCCTTGATGCCCTTCATGACAGCCTTCGAGCCGAGCGCGGCCCCCGCGATCAGATCGGAATGACCGCCGACATATTTGGTCAGCGAATACAGCGAGAGGTCCGCACCGTGCTCGATCGGCCGCTGAAACACCGGTCCGAGCAGCGTGTTGTCGCAGGCGATGATCGGTGTGTGTCCCTGCGCCTTTCCGATCGCGTCGGCAACACGGCGGATCATCGCGATGTCGACCAGGCCGTTGGTCGGATTGGCGGGCGTCTCGATCAGGATCATCGAAACCCGTCCCTTGCCCATGGCCTGCTCCGACGCCTGCTTGACTGCCGTCTCGTCGATACCGTCGGCAAAGCCGACAGCGCCGATCGACAGACGCGCAAGCGTGTTCGTCAGCAGGGTTTCCGTCCCGCCATAGAGCGGCTGGGAATGCAGAATGACGTCGCCGGGGCGAACAAAGGCCAGGATCGTGGTTGCGATGGCCGCCATGCCGGATGAGAACAGCGCACAACTTTCGGTGCGCTCGTAGATCGCCAGCCTGTCCTCGACGATTTCACTGTTGGGATGATTGAAGCGCGAATAGACGAGGCCTGCGCCCATGCCTTCCGGCGGCTCGCGCCGGCCGGCGACGTAATCGAAGAAGTCCTGCCCGTCCTCGGCCGTCCTGAACACGAAGGTGGAGGTCAGGAACACCGGCGGCTTGATGGCGCCTTCCGACAATTGTGGATCATAGCCATAGGTCAGCATCAGCGTTTCCGGATGCAGCATATGGTTGCCGATATGGGTCTTGGACGGGAAGGGTTTTGCCATGGCCTGTCTCGCTGTCTTGATGCAGGTGCTCGCCGCGGTTGGAACCTCCTGATCTCATGAGGCAGTCGGGAAGAGATGCGCCGACTCGCACCAACGCCGCGGCCATTGACTCAAAGATAGCTGTTCGGACCGCGATCCGTCAGACCTTGCGAACGGAAAAAGGCGGTTGCTTGCGCAACCGCCCTTCGATTCCGGTAGTTCGGATGACGACGAGTCTCGCCGTCAGCCGTTCTTCACGCGATAGGTTTCGTGGCAGCCGCCGCATTCCTTGCCGATCGCGGGCAGATTCGCTTTGAGCGAGTCGAGATCCTTGATCTTGCTCTTGGCTTCGCCGACGATCTTGCCGAAGCTCGCGATCTTCGCATCGAAGCCGGCCTTGTCCTCCCAGATCTTCGGCGAGGTCGAGTAGTCACCGTCGAGCTTCACGCCCTTGGCGCTGGTCGGAAACAGGTTCGGCAGCTTCCTGGCGGTATCCTCGAACTGCGCCAGCGCGCTGTTCACCGTCGCCTGGTCGTAGGGCTTCTCGCCCTTGACCATCGCCGACATCGCGCCGGCGTTCTTGCCATTGCCCTTCATCAGGGTCTGGACCTCCTTGATGGAATCCGGGTCCGCCCAAACCGCCCCCATACCGAGCAGCAGCGCGCCCCCGACAACCAACACTCGCTTCATTCGCAAAACCCCTTTTCATGATGAAGGATCGTGCCGACCCTTCGATGGGCCAACACCGCTTGGCAGATTTCATTCCATCCAGGACGCGACGACAGATCGTCGCGCTCTGCATGATTGTTGAGGATGATGTCCCCGCAAACGCGTTCTGCGTCTGCCCCGCAAAACGCGTTCCGCGTTTGCTTGGGGGAATCACAGGCTATGGCGGCGGTGATGCTCGTTGATCGCGATCCACACCCGCTCCGGCGTTGCCGGCATGTCGATATGGTCGATCTTGTATTCGCGCCAGAGCGCGTCGACGATGGCGTTGACGACGGCTGGACAGGAGCCGATCGCGCCGGCCTCGCCGGCCCCCTTCACGCCCATCGGATTGGTCTTGCAGGGGACGTTGTGGGTCTCGAACACGAAGGCCGGCCCGTCCGCCGCGCGCGGCAGCGCGTAGTCCATGTAGGTGGCGGTGATGAGCTGGCCGTCGGCGGCGCCATACACCACCTGCTCCATCAGCGCCTGGCCGATGCCCTGCATGGCGCCGCCATGCACCTGCCCCGCCAGCAGCAGCGGATTGAGCGTCTTGCCGAAATCGTCGACGATCACGTAGTTGACGATTCTGATGATGCCGGTGGCCGGATCGATCTCGACCTCCGCCAGATGTGTGCCGTTGGGATAGGTGCCGTCGGCGCTGGCGAAGGTCGCGCTGCCGTTCAGCTTCGCCGGATCGGCGCCGGGCCGCTTGGCGAGATCGGCGAAGGAGATCGAGCGGTCGGTGCCGGCGATCCGGATCACGCCGTCGGTGATCTCGAGGTCGCCGGCGCTCGCTTCCAGCGCCTGCGCTGCAAGCTCCTTCAGCTTCTTGCCGAGATCGCCCGCAGCGCGCTCCACGCAGACGCCACCGGTGGGAATCGAGGCCGAGCCACCGGTGCCGAGGCCCGTCGCGATCTCATTGGTGTCACCCTGGTGGATATGCACGCGCTCCGGCGGCAGACCGAACTGCTCCGCGACGATCTGCGCATAGGCGGTCTGATGGCCCTGACCGCTCGATTGCGTGCCGATCAGGACGGTGACATCGCCATTGGGATCGAGGCGGACATTGGCCGTCTCCTCACCCATCACGCCGCAGATCTCGACATAGCTTGCGAGCCCAATGCCGCGGATCAGCCCCTGCTTCTTGGCCGCCTTGGCACGCTTGGGAAACTCCTTCCACTCGGCGATCTCCATCGCGCGCTTCAGATGCGCGGCGAAGTCGCCGGAATCATAGACCTTGCCCGTGGCCGTTTTGTACGGCAGCGCCTTGGGCGGGATGAAATTCTTGCGACGGATGGCGTCCGGCGTCATATCGAGTTTTCGCGCGCAGGCATCGACGAGACGCTCGATCACATAGGCCGCCTCGGGCCGCCCGGCGCCACGATAGGCGTCCACCGGAACGCTGTGGGTGAAGATGGTGCGCACTCGGCAATGGAAGGCCTGGATGTCGTAGAGGCCCGGCAGCATGCCGGCGCCGCCATGCGGGATGTAAGGCCCGAAGGTCGAGAGATACGCGCCCATGTCGCCCATCAGGTCGCAATCCATCGCGAGGAATTTACCGTCCTCGGCCAGCGCCATCTTTGCGGTGGTGACGTTGTCGCGGCCCTGCGCATCGCCCATGAAATGCTCGGAGCGATCGGCCGCCCATTTCACCGCCTTCTTCAGTTTTCGCGCGGCCACCGCCATCAAAGCGTATTCCCGGTAGGGAAACAGCTTCGTGCCGAAGCCGCCGCCGACGTCGGGGCAGATCACCCGCATCTTGTCGGTGGGGATGTTGAGCACGTTCTGGCACAGGATGTCGCGCAGGCGATGGCTGCCCTGGCTGCCGACCGTCAGCGTCAGATGGTCGCGCTTGGCGTCGTATTCGCACACCGCCGCGCGCGTCTCCATGAAGCTCGCGACCACGCGCGGATTGACGATCGAGATTTCGGCGACCGCATGTGCCTTGGCAAAGGCAGCTTCCGTCGCCGCCTTATCACCGATCGAGACGTCGAACAGCACGTTGCCTGGCTTGTCCGGCCAGACCTGCGGCGCGCCCTTCTTCACGGCGTTGACGACGCCGGTCACCGCCGGCAGCGGGCTCCATTTGACCTCGATCGCCTCGATCGCATCCCGGGCCTGGTCGATGGTCTCGGCGACCACGAAGGCGATGGCATCGCCGACGTGGCGCACCTCGTCCTTGGCGAGGATCGGGTAAGGCGGGCCGGTGAACGGATCGGTCTCGAGATTGAACAGGCAGGGCAGATTGCCGAGGTCCTTGACGTCGTCGGCAGTCAGGATCAGCGCGACGCCGGGCAGGCCGCGGGCGCGGCTCACGTCGATCGTGTATTTGGCATGCGCATGCGGCGAGCGCAGCACCAGGCAGCGCAGCGCGGCCTGCGGCGCGTAATCGTCGGTATAGCGGCCCTTGCCGCGGATGAGCGCGTCATCCTCCTTGCGCAGCACGCTTTGGCCAACGCCGAACTTGATGGGAGCCGCCATTGTCTTTTCCCGTTCTCATGGTTGTTTTGCGAGCCATATTGCCGTGGAAAAAGTGGCAAGGCAAACGGGTTTAGGCGGGCACACTGGTGGCAGGCCGGGAAAGCACCGCGCGCCAGTCACCATGGCGTCTAGATTGCACCGCGAAGCAGGACCCCCATACTTGAGGAGCCCGCCAAAAGCGGGCCTCTCGAAGGATCAGCAACGAAGACGCAGCCCACCGCGCCTCTTGACAAGTTACATGCCACCGCGTCCCCACGGATCCATCGCGCGATCTCTCAGCCTGTCGAGAGCCCTTGCAGACGTGAAGTAGTCGATCTCGGCTCGCGTCAAGCCGAGATCCATCAGCGCCCTGTCACTCAGATCGTGCAAGTTGACTCGTGGGCTCTGGCGCCGCTCCTGAAAGGCGCGCCAGTATCGATCGAGCAGGCTCAAGACGATGGAGAAGTCGAGGCGAAGCCGCGCGGCATCGACCTCCGGCTCGCTTGCGCTGTTCGTCAATTGTGGTGGCATCGGATGCTCCTGCTGTTGAGCCGGCAAGGAGCGTGGCCACGAAAAAGGCCCCGTCCGATGCCGGCGGGGCCTGGTGGAAAAGATGTCGTCGTCGAATTCCTAGCGCACGACTCCTTCCACGGCCCAGCCGAAGCGGGTCATGTGGTTGAAGTTGATTTTGCGCGAGCATTTAGTCATGGGGCGCTGTTAGCACGACAATCGCACAAAATCAAGAGATGTGCGGAGGTCGACTGCATCCTGGAGGCGAGCACCCTGCTCGCCTAAAGCGCGATGAGATTTGGATGAATCGTCATCGCGCTTTAGCTTGTTGTTTACGCAAGATCTTTCCGGAAAACCGCTTCGCACTTTTGCGGATCATGCTTTAGCCGCGCACCAGCGAGACCAGCCAGCTGCGGCCGAACAGAGCGAGCATCGCGAGCGCATAGACGATCGTGCCGCCGACGGCGAGCAGGAGCAGCGTCACTTCGTCCCGGAAGGGCATCGTGCCCAGCCAAGAACCGCTGAAGCGTGCGATCAGCCAGAACGCGGCGGCGAGAATGATTCCGGTCAGCAGGAATTTGCCGAGCGACATCAGACAGGCGCGGTCCAGAACGAGAAAGCCGCGCCGCACGGCGAAGAACAGCACCAGCAAGAGATTGGTCCAGACGCCGACGGCGGTTGCCAGCGCGAGGCCGATCTGGGCCAGCGATCCCATCAAGGCGACCTTCAGCGCGACGTTGACGGCAATGCCCGTAAGCGAGGCGCGGACCGGCGTTGCGGTGTCCTTGCGGGCATAGAAGGTCGCGACCGCACTGCGGATCAGCACGAAGGGGATCAGGCCGATGGCATAGGCCGCGAGCGTGGCGCCGGCGGCCGCGGCATCGGCCTTGGAGAACGCGCCGCGGGCGAACAGCGCGCGCATGATCGCGTCGGGCACGGTGATGAAGGCCGCGACGAACGGCACCGAGAACAGCAACGTGAAATCGAAAGCGCGGCGCTGCGCCTTCATCGCGCCATCATGGTCGTTGGCCGTGATGCGCCGCGACATTTCCGGCAGCAGCACCGTACCGATGGCGATGCCGATGACACCGATCGGCAGCTGATTGAGTCGGTCGGCATAATAGAGCGCCGACAGCGCGCCGGCGGGCAGGAAGGTCGCGATGATGGTGTCGGCGAACAGCGCGACCTGCGTGCCCATCGAGCCCAGCGTCGCAGGTCCCAGCGCTTTGAAAAAGCCGCGCACGTCTTCGTCGAGTTTCAAGGGCGCAAAGCGCGGCAGGCCGCCATGCCGCGCGAGATCGCCGGCGAGCAGGAAATATTGCAGGAAGCCGGAGATCAGGACTCCCCATGCGGCGGCATGGCCCGCGGTTGGAAACCAGACGGCAACCGCCAGCGTCATCATCATCGCGACATTGAGGAAGATCGAGGCCGCCGCGGCGCTGGCAAAGCGCTGCATCACGTTGAGCATGCCGCCATAGAGCGTGACCAACGTGATCAACAGGAGATAGGGAAAGGTGATCCGGGTCAGCTCGATCGCGAGCTTACGCTGCTCGGCATCCTCACTGAAGCCGGGCGCCAAAATGCTCATGGCCTGCGGCATGAACAGCCAGGCGAGAATCAGCAGCACCACCTGCGAGGCCAAGAGCAGCGTGAAGATGCGGTCGGCGAACAAGTGTGCCGCCGCCTCGCCCCTCTCGCCATGGACATGGGCATAGGCCGGCACCCAGGCGGCGTTGAAGGCGCCCTCGGCGAAGATCGCGCGGAAATGATTGGGCAGCCGCATCGCCACGAAGAAGGCGTCGGCCACCGGACCGGCGCCGAGGATCGCCGCGAGCATGATGTCGCGGGCAAATCCCGTCAGCCGCGAGAGCAACGTGTAACCACCGACCGTGAAGATGCGTCCGAGCATGCGGACTCTTCTAGAGGCTTATCGGGCAGCCGATAAGGCTTTGAAGTCCGATGTGATCAAAAAAGACGGCTGTTGAGGCTGATCACCTCTCCCGTAGGGAGAGGTGAAGAAATCAGCCCGCGAGCGCGCCGCCGACGGCGGCGATGATTCGCTCCTGGTCGGCTTCGGTCAAATAGGCGTGCATCGGCAGGCTGATGACGTCCTGCGACAGGCTCTCACAAGCAGGCAGGCCCCCCTCGGCGACCGGGTAGTGCTTGTAGGCGGTCTGCTGATGCATCGACTTGCCGTAGTAGATCGCGGTCGGCACGCCCTGGGTCTTCAGCGCGGCGGCAAAGCCGTCGCGGTCGGTGCCTTTGGGCAGGCGGATCGTGTACTGCGCCCAGACCGAGGTGTTGCCGGGCGCAAGGCGCGGCACGGTGACAACGTTGGACAGGCCGCGCGCATAGCGTTCCGCAACCCGGTTTCGGGCGGCGATCTCGTCGTCGAAGATCTTCAGCTTCTCGATCAGGACAGCGGCCTGCATGGTGTCGAGCCGGCCGGTCAGGCCAAGGCGGACGTTGTCGTATTTGTCGACGCCCTGCCCGTGCACGCGGATGCTGCGCAGCGTGGCCGCGAGCTCGTCGTCATCGGTGAAGATCGCGCCGCCGTCGCCGAAGCAGCCGAGCGGCTTGGCCGGGAAGAAGCTGGTCGCCGTGGCGTGTCCGAGCTTGCCGAGCTTGCGGCCCTTGTAGCTCGCGCCAAAGCCTTGCGCGGCGTCGTCGAGCACGAACAGGCCTTCGGCGCTGGCGATCTCGGCAATGGCGTCGTGATCGGCGGGCTGGCCGAACAGGTCGACCGGAATCACCGCAACCGGCTTGAGGCCGGCTTTCCGGGCGGTCGCGATGCCGCGCTTGAGCGACTCCGGGCTCATGTTGAATGTGGCTTCGTCGACATCGACATAGACAGGTGTCGCGCCGGTCCGCGCCACCGGCGAGGCGGTCGCGATGAAGGTGAAGGACGGACACAGCACGGCATCGCCGGGTCCGACATTCTTGGCCATCATCACCATCAGGATCGCGTCGGTACCGCTGGCGCAGCCGATGACATGCTTGGCGCCTGAGTAGGCCGCGAGCTGCTTCTCGAGCTCGAAAACCTCGGGACCATTGACGAACTGGCAGTGGTCCATCACCCGCTTGACGGCGGCATCGAGCGAGGCGCCGAGCCGGCGACGCTGCGAGGCGACGTCGATGAAGGGAATGGGTTCGGAACGCAGATGCTGGTTCATGACGCCTTCTTGAGTGGTCGACATGGAGAAGAGAGATCAGCCGGCAACGCGGCGCGGAGCCTTGCGGGCGGGCGCCGCGGCGGCGGGGCGCGACGGTGTTTCCAGGCACTGCGTCGCGATCTCGAGGCTGGCGACGCCTTCGTCGCCGGTCACTGCCGGCGTCTCGCCGTTACGCACCGCCTTCAAGAACGCGAGCAGCTCGGCGCGGAGCGGCTCATCATGGCCGACCGGCAGGTGCCGCATCGAGTAGCTGCCATCCGGCTTGAAGCCGAAGCACTCGGTGACCTGGCGCGTGAGCAGATCGCCCATCACGTATTTGTCGCGCGTGGCGACCGTGACGCTGCGCGCCTTGAACGGTGTCAGCCAGTTGGTGTTGATGTGGGCAAGCACGCCGCTCTCGGTGCGGAACTGCAACAGCGCGATGTCCTCGCGCTCGGCGACCGCGCTCGACAATTGCGGCTGCACCTCGACGATGTCGGATTCGGTGAACCAGCGGATCAGGTCGATGTCGTGCACGGCAAGGTCGATGACGACGCCGACATTGGACATCCGCGGCGGGAACGGGCCGACGCGGGTGATCGCGATGGAGAGAATGTCCTCGCCTGCGATCGCCTGCTTGACGGCGGCGACCGCCGGGTTGAAACGCTCGACATGGCCGATCATCAGCGTCACGCCGGCTTTTTGCGCGGCGGCGACGATCTCGCGCCCCTCCTCCACCGTCGACGCGATCGGCTTCTCGACCAGCACGTGGATGTTCTTGGCGATGCAGGCGAGCGCGACCTCGTGATGTAAATGGGTCGGCGCCGCGACGGTGACGGCATCGACGCCCTCGGCGAAGAGCTGGTCGAGCGTCTCGAAGCTTGCGCAATTGGCAAGTTCCGTGGCCCGCGCGCGATGCGCCGGCGAGGGATCGACGACGCCGACGAGGCTGACGCCGGGAAGACCGCTGAGCACGCGCGCATGGTTGCTGCCCATCACACCGGCACCAATGACGCCGACGCGCAAGCCGGCCTTTACCGGTGCAGACCCTTTGGAACTCATCTGAGCAAACCCCGATTCAACCCAAATCCCCGGGCCGCTTCTAGCACGGACGCCACATTTGTGGCGAATGCCGCCCCCGCGGGCCGGGACACGATTTGATTCAAAAAGTTACACGTTCCCCGGGCCTTAAGCCGAAAAAGATACCGCTTCTCGGCCCGGGTCGCGTGATTCGGAGTTTGCTGGTTACGACCTTTGATAGTCGTCTTCAATCCGGATGATGTCGTCTTCCCCGAGATAAGAGCCGGTCTGGACCTCGATCAGTTCCAGCTGGATCTTGCCGGGATTCTCCATCCGGTGGACCGCGCCCATCGGGATGTAGATCGACTCGTTCTCATGCACCGTCTTGACGGTTTCGTCGACGGTGACCTGGGCCGTGCCGCGCACCACGATCCAATGCTCGGCGCGATGGTGATGCTTCTGCAGCGACAGCCGTCCGCCCGGCTTCACCACGATGCGCTTGACCTGGTGGCGCTCGCCATTGTCGACGGACTGATAGCTGCCCCAGGGCCGGTGCACCTTCAGATGCTCCTCGGTCACCTTCGGCGCAACCGCCTTCAGCTTCGTCACCAGACGCTTCAGTCCGTTGGCATCCTTCTGGCGCGAGACCAGAACCGCGTCCGCGGTCGCGACCACGACGAGATCGTCGACGCCTTCGAGCGCGACCAGCGCGGAAT
>NZ_RDQF01000081.1 GCF_004114425.1 Bradyrhizobium vignae
GAGCCGACGTCGGACCAGCCGCACGATACCGGCACCACGGCGGCGCGCGAGGTCTTTTCCATCACCGCATAGTCGATCGAGATCGCCTTCGCCGCGCCGAACGCTTCGGGCTCCAGCGTGACGAAGCCGAGATCGCGGCCGGCATTGTTGACGGCGCCGGTGACGGCCTCGACGCTTGCCGCATCGACCCTGCGATATTCGTCGAGCAGCACAGCGGCCGGGAACATGAAGTTGCCGCTGTTCCAGAGATAGCCGGAATTGACGTAATCGGATGCCTTCACCGCGTCCGGCTTCTCGACGAAGCGCGCCACCGCATGCACCTCGCCGGAGATCGCCTCGCCCGGATTGATGTAGCCGTATTCGGTCGCCGGCCGCTCCGGCTTGACGCCGAAGGTGACGATGCGACCGGCGCTCGCAGCCGTGAGGCCTTCGCGGCACGCCGCGACGAAGGCGGCATTGTCCTGCACCACGTGGTCGGCGGCGAGCGCGAGCACGATCGCTTCACTGGCGCGGTTCTGCGCGAACACCGCGCCGGCGGCGATCGCGGGGCCGGAATCGCGCCGCATCGGCTCGAGGATCACGTCGGCCTCGATGCCGATCTCGGCGAGCTGTTCCAGCACCATGAAGCGGTAGGCCGCATTGGTGATGACAACAGGACGATCGAACAGCGAGGGATCGGACACGCGCAGCAGCGTGTCCTGGAAGGTCGAGCGTGTGCCGAACAGCGGCAGGAATTGCTTGGGCCGCACCTCGCGCGAAGCGGGCCACAGCCGCGTGCCGGCACCGCCGCACATGATCAGGGGGATTATGCGTTTGTCCATCGTGATCTCAAACCTTGAAGTAGTCCCGATACCAGGTGACGAAATTATGGACCCCATGCTCGATCGGCGTTGACGGTGCAAAGCCGGTGTCGCGCATCAAATCCTCGACATCCGCGAACGTTTCCAGCACATCTCCCGGCTGCATCGGCAGCAATTCTTTGATCGCCGTCCGGCCCAGCTCCCGCTCCAGAAGACCGACGACGTGCATCAGTTCCTCCGGATGGTGATTGCCGACATTGTAGAGCTTAAACGGCGCATTTGCGGCAAGCGGATCGTCCGCAGGCACGAGATCGATCAGCTTGGATACGACACGGGTCACGTCATCGATATAGGTGAAGTCCCGGCGCATCTTTCCATGGTTAAAGAGCCGGATGGGCTTGCCGGCCATGATGGCGTTCACGAACAGAAACATGGCCATGTCGGGCCGGCCCCACGGCCCGTAAATGGTAAAGAAGCGCAGCCCCGTGACCGGCAGGCGATAGAGATGGCTGTAGGACTGCGCCATCACCTCGTTCGCCTTCTTCGTCGCTGCATAGAAGCTCACGGGATGATCGGTACGGTCCGCGACCGCAAATGGCAGTTTTGTGTTGGCTCCGTAAACGGAGGATGACGAGGCGTAGACGAGATGACGACAGTCGTTGTTGCGGCAGCCCTCCAGCACGTTGAGAAAGCCCACGAGATTGGAATCGACGTAAGTCTGCGGCTGCTCGATCGAGTAGCGCACACCCGCTTGCGCCGCGAGATGCACGACTTTGGCAAAACGATGTTGCGCAAACAGCGCCGTCATCGTCTCGCGGTCGGCGAGGTCGGCCTCGACGAAGGAGAAGCCGGGTGCGTCCCTGAGCAGCGCAAGGCGCGCTTTTTTCAGCGCCGGATCGTAATAGCTGTTGAGATTGTCGAGCCCGACGACGGCGCGGCCTTCGCCCAGGAGCTGCCGGGCGACATGAAAGCCGATGAAGCCGGCCGCGCCGGTAACCAAAATCGCCTGATCTGTCATCCTGTTCCCTAGGATCCGTGCCGACCCTGTTTAGCCGCCACGTTGACAGGGTCGCAATAGGCTCGCCGCTCCTGACGAGGACTCCTCGTGGCGTCCTTAACGACGGCTATTGCAAGATCGGCGCCAAAACCATACCAAAGCGGCCGAATTCGGCGCCTCGCGTCGGGTTGCCTCAAATCTTCGCAAACCCTGTCCATGCGGGCGAGATGCGCCGAATCCTGTTGTCGACGGCCAAAATCCTGATCTCCGCGGCGCTGCTCTATCTGGCGCTGCGCAAGATCGACCTGTCCGAACTGTTTTCGCGCTTCACCGTGACCAGCCTGTTCTGGATCGGCATCGCGATCGCGGTCACGTTCCTGCAGATCTTCATCGGCGCGCTGCGCTGGCGCGAGGTCAGCGCCGTCTGCAGCGCGCCGCTCGAGCTCGGCCGCGCCATGCGCTACAACGTGATCGGCTCGTTCTTCAACCAGACGCTGCCGTCGGCGATCGGCGGCGACGCGGTCCGGCTGTGGCTGGTCGCGCGCGCCGGCGCCGGCTGGCGTGCGGCGACCTACTCGATCTTCGTCGACCGCGCGATCGGCCTCATCGCGCTCGCGATCGTGATCGTCGCAAGCCTGCCCTGGAGCTACACCCTCATCACCGATCCACACGGGCGCTCCGCGCTGCTGCTCGTCGATCTCCTCGCGCTCGCCGGCGGTGTCGGCTTCCTGATCTTCGGCGCGCTGAAATGGCGCTGGCTGAAGACCTGGTGGGGGACCCATCACATTCACGCCTGTGCCGTGATCGCCAATCGCGTCATCTTCAGCCGTACACGCGGGCCGATCATCGCAATCCTGTCGATCCTCGTCCACGTGCTCGCCGTCGTCATCGCCTGGTGCGTCGTGCAGTCGATTGCGGCCCCGGTTCGCTTCAGCGACGTCTTTCTGCTCGTGCCGCCGGTGATGCTGATCACGATGATGCCGATCTCGATCGCCGGCTGGGGCGTGCGCGAGGCCACGATGGGCCTTGCGTTCGGCTTCGCCGGGCTTGCCGCCAATGAAGGTGTCAACGTCTCGCTGCTGTTCGGCGCCGTGTTCTTCATTGTCGGCGCATTCGGCGGCCTCGTCTGGATCCTCAGCGCGGAGAAAGCCGCGCAAGGATCGGCCCCGATCGGAGTGCCGGAATGAGCTCGGCCGCCGATGCGCCCACCGGCGCGCTCGTGCTGCTTGCCGTTGCGCTCGCCGCGCTGATCTCGGCGCTCGTCACCTGGACCAGCCGCCCCCTGCTCCAGCGCTACGCGCTGGCCCGGCCGAACGCGCGGTCCTCGCATCGCATCCCGACCCCGCAGGGAGCGGGCATCGCCGTGATCGCCGCGACGCTGATCGTCGCCTCGCTCTGGGGGGCCACGACCAATGTCGCGATCCCGCCGGCGCTCGTCGCCGCGACGGTCGTGATCGCATTGGTCGGCTTCGCCGACGACATCGTATCGCTGCCGGTGCTGGTGCGGCTGGTGCTGCAGGCTGCCTGCGTCGGCGCAGTGGTGTTCACCGCGCCCGAGACCGCGCGCATCGCGCCGGCGCTGCCGCTTCCGCTGGAGCGCGGCCTCATCGTCCTTGCCGGCGTCTGGTTCGTGAACCTCGTCAACTTCATGGACGGGCTCGACCTGATGACGGTGGCGGAAGTCGTGCCGGTCACCGCCGCGCTGCTGCTGCTGGGAATGCTCGGGGATCTCTCATGGCCGGCCGTGCTGATCGCCGCCGCGCTGTGCGGCGCCACGCTCGGCTTTGCGCCGTTCAACCGTCCCGTCGCAAAAGTCTTCCTGGGCGATGTCGGCAGCCTGCCGATCGGCCTCTTGCTCGGCTGGTGCCTGCTGGAGCTCGCGTTTCGCGGACAGACGGCCGCGGCGCTGCTGCTGCCGGCCTATTACCTCGCCGATTCCACCATCACGCTATTTCGACGCATCGCGCGGCGCGAGCCGTTCTGGTCGGCGCACCGCACGCATTTCTACCAGCGCGCCACTGACAATGGCTTCACGGTGCGGCAGGTGATCTGTGAGGTCTTCCTGCTCAACCTCGTCCTGGTAGGGCTCGCCATCCTCACCATCCGTGCCGCCGCGCCGGCGATCACCACGTTCGCAGTCGTTGCCGGCGCGCTCGCGGTCGCATTCGTGCTGCGCCGCTTCTCCCGGCCTCAGCGCTGCTGATCCGGCACCGCCAGGCGCAATCCCTCCTCGAGGGTGACCTGCGGCTGCCAGCCGGTTGCGATCGCCTTCGAGATGTCGAGCTCGAGCGAGCCGATCAGGCCGTCATGCATATCCTGGCGCCCCGTCACGCGGAGAACCGCGCTGAGCAGGCTTGGCGGTATGCCGAACAGCCGGGCGCTCTTGCCGGCAGCTCTCGCCAGGCACCTGACGAATTCAGGCGTCGAGACCTGCTCCCGGTCGGCCAGCAGGAAGATCTCGAACTTGCTCGCGGGGTCGGAATGGCCGAGCCGGTGCAGGATGAACGACGACAGGTTCTGCACGGAAAGAAAGTTGCGGCGATTGCGGATCGCGCCAAACGGCAGCGGCAGCCCCCGCCTGACCGCACGCATCAGCAGCGCAAAATTTCCCTTGGCGCCCGCACCATAGATCAGCGGCGGCCTGATCACCGAGATTCTCATGTCGCTGTCGTGCGCCAGCGCACTCAAGCCCGCTTCGGCCGCCGCCTTGGACGTGGCGTACAGGCCGCGCGGGGTCGGGACATCGCACTCGCGAAACGGCGCACGACCGTCATTGCTGCGGCCATGCACCAGAACGGTGCTGATGAAGATGAAATGGCGCACGCCGGCGACGGCTGCGCAGCGCGCCAGACGCAGTGTGCCCTCGACATTGACGTTGCGGTAGAGCTCGACCGCGCCCTCGTCGTTCTTGTGATGCACGCGCGCGGCGAGATGGATGACGGCGTCAACGCCTTCAAGCGCGGCCTGCCAGTCGGTCTCCGGGCCGACCGACGCGATCACGACCTCTCCGTCCGTGCCTTCCGGGCGGCGCACGGTGCGGCGAATCGACCAGCCCTCGCGTGTCAGCGCGCACACGACATGACGGCCGATGAAGCCACTCGCTCCCGTCACCAGCGCGACCGGCTTTGTCTCGCTCATTGTTGCTCCGACACAAGAGCTTTGCGCAACAATCCGTCGATCGGCACGATCACGCCGCGGTCGACCCGAATTCGGGAACGGCATCCTTCAGGATGGTTCTGATGGTCGTGCGGTCGTCGCGCGCGATCGCCTGCTCCAGCGCCGCGATCCATTTGCGCAGCGTCTGCATCGGCGGTTCGTTCGGCTGCGCGGCCATGATCCCGGCGACGCCGATCTCGCGGGTCGGTTCCTCCGACGCGAACAGGATCTCGTGCAGGCGTTCGCCCGGCCGCATGCCGGTGAACACGATCTCGATGTCGTAGCCGGGCTCGAGACCGGAGAGGCGGATCATGCGCTCGGCGAGATCGACGATCTTCACCGGCTGTCCCATGTTGAGCACGTAGACCGAGACATCCGGCCGCGCCGGTCCGAGCGCGTGCGTCGCCGCCGTGATGACGAGATCGCAAGCCTCGCGGATGGTCATGAAGTAACGGACCATTTCGGGATGGGTGACGGTGACGGGGCCGCCGGCCTCGATCTGGGCCTTGAACTTCGGCACGACCGAGCCGTTCGAGGCCAGCACGTTGCCGAAGCGGACCGAGATGAGCCGCATCGGCGGCTTGACGCCTCCGCTGGCCGCAAGATCGTGGTCGAGCGCCTGGCAATACATCTCGGCGAAGCGCTTGGTCAGACCGAGCATCGATACGGGCTCGATCGCCTTGTCGGTCGAGATCATCACCATCGCTTCCGCGCCGGCGGCAAGCGCCGCATCGGCGACGTTGATGGAGCCGAAGATGTTGGTCTTGACCCCCTCGCTCCAGTCACGCTCGAGGATGGGCACGTGCTTGAGAGCCGCGGCATGGAACACGATGTCCGGCCTGAATTCGGCCATCAGGCGCGTGATGCGCTCGCGGTCGCGGATGTCGGCGATCCGCCCTTCGATGGTGGCGACGGAGGCGCGCGCAGCGAGCGTCTCCGTGACTGCGTAGAGCGCCGGCTCGGAATTCTCCAAGATCAGCAGACGCGCCGCGCCAAAGGCAACGACGCGCTCGCAGATCTCGGATCCGATCGAGCCGCCGCCCCCGGTGACGATCACAGCCTTGCCCTTGATCAGCGCTTCCAGGCGCGCATAGTCGATCTTCTCGCTCGGCCGCAACAGGAGGTCCTCGACGGCAACCGCGGTGAGCCGCGGCACCTCGCCGCTCTCCAGCGAGGGCATGCGGCTCACGATCACACCTAGCTTGCGTGCCCGCATCAGGATCGATTCCGGATGGGCTTCCGGCTCGAACGCCGACGGTGTCATCACGATACGGGCGATCGCCTTGTTGCGCTTGGCAAAATCGGTAATGACGTCTTCGATGTCATCGATGCCGCCCAGCACCGGCACGTTGCGGATGAGTTGGCCCAGATCGGCGCGCGAGGGCGACAATATGCCGACCGGCCAGATCCGCTTGATCGCCCCACTCTCGATCCCGCGCAGCAGCACCTCCGCATCCGCGGTGCGGCCGATCAGCAGCGACGGCGCGGCGCCATCGGTCCGCGCATGACGCCGCACCCGCGTATAGCGGAAATAGCGATACGCCATGCGCAGCGCGCTGAGGAACGAGATCTCCAGGAACCAATAGAGGACGATCGTCACCTTGCCGAGGAAGAAAGCGCCACGGACATTGGGGGCGACGAAGATATAGTCGAGCACGAGCAGGCCGACCGTCAGCACGGTCGCCGCGCGAATGATGTTCAGCGCGTCCGGCAGTGAGATGAAGCGCCATTTCGTCGTGGTCAGGTTCAGGACGAAGAACACGACCACGCTGAAGGCGAGGAAATAGGGCAGGATCTGGAACAGCAGCGGCAAGCGTTCGAAGAACCCTTCGCCGCCCTCGAAGCGCAGATAGAAGGCGGCAAAAAGCGCTGCCGTGGTCGCCAGCAGGTCGTGGAGCGCAATCAGGAAATTGCGCGAGGTGAGATGCGAAAGACGCGTCATCCGCCGACCGATGAAAACCCAGTTAGATGCAACCTGACCGCGGCTGATAGCTCATCTGGACAAGACTTGCCAGCCGCGCGACCGCTCAGGAACCGGCTTCCCTCATCTTCGCCTCGACCTGTTGTGCTCGGATCACCATGCCGCCGGCGACGCCGACCCCGATGACGTACATCCAGCCCTCATGGAAGTCGAACAGATGGGAATTGAACAGCGAGGTGAAGACGTTCTGCACCACGACCAGGAGCCCGATCCAGTTGGCAAGCCCGTCGCCGCGAAACAAGCGCAGATGCAATATCCAGATCGCGTAGAGAATGGCGATGCCGATCACGCCCCATTGCACGGCAACGTTCAGCGTCTGATTATGCGGGTTGCCGATCACCTCGGCAGATGCCTGGTACTGACCGGCGGGCGTCGCGACGCGTTCGAACAATCCGCGGGTCGAGCCGGTGCCGTGCCCTTTGATCGGCGCCTCCGCGAAGAAGCCGAGCGACTTGCGCCAGAATTCGAGCCGCAGGCCCGCCGAGGTCGGTTCGCCCTTTTCCATGTAGCGCGTGTAGTCGTCGGAAAACCTCTCGGCGGTATGGCGCAAATACGGCGAGGCCTGCCAGGCGAGAACGGCGCCGACGAGCAACGCGGCGGAGATGAGCGCGATACTGCGCCATCTGAGGTGAAGCAGCGCGAACACGCCGAACATGATCGGAATGGTGACGAGCGCGGTGCGTGAAACCACCACGAACGCCATGTTGATGAAGAAGGTCAGCGCCAGTGCCGTCAGCAGCCCGGCGAACCAGTAGCTCTTCTCGCGCAGCAGCATCACGATCGGATAGGCGAGCGCGACGGCGCAGAGGGCGAATTCCTGGCTCTGGTCGATGTAGTTCTTGACGAAAATGCCGCGCTCCATGGGGTCGGTCTTGAGCGCGAGGTTCGGATAGAAGGCAACCAGCCAGGACATCACCGACAACAGGGCGCAGGACACCAGGAAGGCTACGAAGACCCACTGGCTGCGCGGCGAACGCTCGAAATGATAGAGCAGGACGGGCAGCACGAGCAGCTTGACGGTCGGATTGACCGCATAGAAGCGCGCGCCCCAGGCCGCATCCGACCACAGCGTCCCAACCAGCGCGAGCAGCACCAGCGCGATCGGCGCCGCACAGATCGGACGCTTCAGCGATTGCAGGAAGGCGCCGAAGTCGAGGAACGGCACCACGCAGAGCAGCATCAGCGCGTTGAAGATTCCCGCAAGCGACGTCGACCAGGGCAGCGAGGCCGCGGTCAGGATCGCAAACAGATCGACTGTGTCGCGCCAGGCCGTCGGACTGCGCAGGCGTCGCCGCAACATATGGCCGGGGGTCTCCCGGGCGAGTACCGTCACTTGTCCCCTCCCCGCGCGCGATGAACCAGCGCCGTCGTGCTGAAGCCCTGGAGAATGTCGACCAGCACGACCGTTCCGCCCGCGGCTTCGACCACCTCGTGGCCGACAACCTGCTCGCGGGTGTAGTCGCCGCCCTTCACCAGCACGCCGGGCTTGATCCTGGTGATCAGGTCGATCGGCGTGTCTTCCGCGAAGATGACGACGAGATCGACGGCTTCCAGCGCGGCGAGCACCTCGGCACGCGCGCGCTCGTCCTGCACCGGACGATCGGCGCCCTTCAGCCGCCGCACCGAAGCGTCGCTGTTGAGCCCCACGATCAGCCGATCACAGGCGGCACGCGCCGCCGTCAGCACCTTGACGTGACCGGGATGGAGGATGTCGAAACAGCCATTGGTGAAGCCGACGCGCTGCCCTTGCCTCCTCCATTCGGCGAGCTGCGCATCGAGCGCGGCCGGATCGAGCACGATCTTCTCCTCCGCCGCGAGAGTGGCATGCGGCAGGATCTTTCGTCGCAGCTCGGCCGCGCTCACGCTGGCGGTGCCCTGCTTGCCGACGGCGACGGCGGCGGCGGCATTTGCCACGCGCAGCGCCGTGTCCCAGTCCGCGCCGGCCGCAAGCGACACCGCAAGCGCAGCGGCGACGGTGTCACCTGCGCCGGAGACGTCGCGCACCTTCACCGGGAAAGCCGGAACGTGAACGGCCCCGCCCTGCCGCGGCACCAGCGTCATGCCGTGCTCGCCCTGCGTCACCAGGATCGCGTCGCAATCGGCGAGCCGCATCACATCCTCGCTGGCCTCGACGATGCTCTGCACCGTCTCGGCGCGGCTGCGAGTCGCTTCCGAAAATTCCCTGCGGTTGGGGGTGAGCAGCGTAGCGCCGCGATAGATCGCCCAATTCAGGCTCTTGGGATCGACGATCACGCGCTTACCGAGCTTTCGCGCGGCATCGATGGTGTGGCGGATCACGCGCGCCGTCAGCACGCCCTTGGCGTAATCCGACAGCAGCACGATATCGGCGCGCGCGATCTGCGGCAGGATGGCGTCGATCAATTTCGTTTCGACGTCATCGGACGCAGGCAGCGCCTGCTCCCAATCCGCGCGCAGCATGTGCGTCGAAAAATGCTCGGAGACGAAACGGACTTTGCGCGTGGTCGGCCGCGAGGGGTCGCACACCAGCACGCTTTCGATGCCGGCTTGATCATCGATCGCCGCCTTGAGCCGCTTGCCCGCATCGTCTTCGCCGACGAGGCCGACGAAGATACAGCGCGCGCCGAGCGAAGCGACGTTGCGCGCGACGTTGCCGGCGCCACCGACGTGGATCTCGCTGCGCTGGGCGGCGATCACGGGCGCCGGCGCTTCCGGCGAGATCCGCGACACCTCGCCATAGACGAACTCATCCAGCATGATGTCGCCGATGCACAGCACCGTGCGGCCTGAGATGGCTTGCGCGAGGGCATCGAAATCGAGAATGGGCGTCGGCATGGTCTGAAGGGCCTCAACGAAAGCGATCGGGCCGGTCGAGATAATCCCCGACATAGGCCTTCACCGCGTCCTCGAGCATCGTGAAGCCGCCGTTATAGCCGGCGCGGAGCAGACGATCGACCTCGCTCTGGGTGAAATACTGGTAGCTGTCGCGAATCTGCTCGGGCATGTCGATGTATTCGATGTTGGACCTGGTGCCGAGCGCCGCATAGGCAGCCAGCATGAGGTCCTTGAAGCTGCGCGCCTTGCCGGTGCCGACGTTGAACAGGCCGGACACCGACGGCGTCGCGAGCAGCCACAGGACGACGCGCACCACGTCGTCGACATAGATGAAATCGCGGCGCTGGTCGCCGTCCGCGATGCCCTCGCGATGCGACTTGAACAGCTGCACGACGCGGCCCGCCCTGACGTCGTCGAAGCGCCGCGCCAGCACGCTCATCATCGAGCCCTTGTGATACTCGTTCGGGCCGAACACGTTGAAGAATTTCAGGCCGGCCCATTGCGGCGGCAGCCGATCGCCGCGCGCGACGCGCTCGGCGACGGCGAGATCGAACAGGTGCTTGCTCCAGCCGTAGAGATTCATCGGCCGCAATTTCTTCAACGCCGGCAGCGACGCGTCGTCGTCGAAGCCTGCCGTGCCGTCGCCATAGGTCGCCGCCGAGGACGCGTAGATGAACGGCACCGCGTTCATCGTGCACCAGTCCAGAAGGCGCATCGACAGGCGGAAGTTGGTCTCGATGACGAGGTCGCCGTCGATCGCGGTGGTCGCGGAAATCGCCCCGAGATGGATCATGGCCTCCAACTTGCGGCCCTTCAGCCAGCCCTCCAGCTCGGCCGGGGGAACGATATCCACAAGCTGCCGCTTGGCCAGGTTGCGCCACTTGCCCTCGGTGCCGAGCAGGTCGCAGACCACGACGTCGCTGCGACCGGCCTCGTTCAGCGCGGCCACGACATTCGATCCGATAAAACCGGCCCCGCCGGTCACCAGCAACATTCCACCTACCTGCCCGATTTTTCTTAAGGTCCGACCCTGCCGTAGCGCATCATCCGCCAAAGTGTAAGCATTTTGGGCAGCCGCTTTTGCACTCGCGCTCTGCCTGCTTTACGTCCCGCCCCGGAGCGGCTAACCGAACCGCCACATCAGCTCGCCTTCGGACCTGTTAACGAATGAACAGAGATTCGCAACTTAGCGGACATGCAGATCGGGACGATACGCGCCCGATCCTGATCATTCCCTACATGTGGATCGGCGATTTCGTCCGGAATCACACCGTGGTGCGGGTCCTGAAGGAGCGGTGGCCGAACCGGCCGGTCGATCTGCTGACCACATCCCTGTGCGCGCCGCTGATCGATTACATGCCAGGCGTCCGGCAGGGGATCGTCTGGGACCTTCCGCGCAGCCGGCTGGCCGTGGGCCGGCAGTTCGGTCTGGCAAAACTGCTTCGAAAGCGGAACTACGGCACCGCCCTGGTGCTGCCCCGGACCTGGAAGGCGGCTATCGCGCCGGCGCTGGCCGGCATCCCCGAACGAGTCGGCTTCGTCGGCGAGTTCCGCTTCGGGCTGATCAATCGGTGGCGCTGGGGCGAGAAGAAGCTGCCCCGCTTCATCGACAAGAACGCCGCCCTCGCCCAGCCCGACGGCACCCCCTTGCCGGCGGAATGGCCGGTGCCGCAACTGCGCGTCCCGGCTGAAGAGATCGTCCGCTGGCGCCAGGCCAATGGCCTCAGCGCCGGCGCCGCGGTGGCGCTCGCCCCAGGCTCGGTCGGCGTCTCAAAGCGCTGGACCTACTATCCCGAGGCCGCCCGCCTGCTGGTCGAGCGCGGGCTCGAGGTCTGGGTGGTCGGCGGCCCCGCCGAAAAGAGCCTTGCCCAGGAGATCGTCGCCGCGGGCGGCCCCAAGGTGCGGGACCTCACCGGCAACGATCTGCGCAACGGCGTCCTCGCCATGGCGGCGGCGGGCGTTGCGATCTCCAACGATTCCGGCCTGATGCACATCGCCGCCGCGCTCGGCACGCCCACCATGGGCATCTTCGGCCCGACCAGCCCCTACCTCTGGGCCCCGCTGAACGGCCTCGCGGCAACGGTGGTGCAGGACAAGAGCGCGCTCGCCTGCCAGCCCTGCCAGAGCACGATCTGCAAGATGAACGACCACCGCTGCATGCGGGATATCGCAGCGAGCGAGGTGGTGGGGATTGCGCAGAGGGTGCTGGGTGAGGCGGGGGCGAAGGTTACGACCTGAGACGATCGGGGCTCGCGCCGATGATGGCATCCTGCCACTGTTTTGCCCGACGAGTCAAAGCGCCTGTTCGAAAAAACCGCAATCGATCTGACTGTCAGCCAAGTTCTTGATTTTGCTGGCCCCGGCTACTGTGCATGGGGTTGTTTTCGCAGTTTTTGCTTCGCAGCCCCGAGAGCTGTGCTCAGAGCAGCGGCCGATAGACCGCGCCGATGCGCGCCGCCTCGGCATCGAGGCTGAATCGTTCGAGCACCCGCGCGCGCCCGCGCGCGCCCATGGCCGTCGCAGCAGCCACATCGCGCATCAGTGGCTGGAGCGCGGCGACCAGTGCGTCGGCATCTCCCGTCGGGATCAGCACGCCGCTCACCCCATCCTCCACCACGAGCTCGGCCGCGCCGGCGCGTGCGGCGACCAGCGCGCTCCCCGCCGCCATCGCCTCGATCAGCGTCAGGCCGAAGCCTTCGTTGCGTGAGGTGAAGGCGTAGATCGTCAGCCGCTGATACCAGCGCTGCACCGCTTCGATCGGCAATTCGCCGGTGATGACGATGCGCGATTGCAGGCCCGCAGCTTCGATGCGCTTCTTCAGGTCGTTCGCGAAGGCCGTCTGCTCGGGTGTGACCTGCCCGACGATGACGGCGGTGAAATCGGGATAGCGCGGCAGCAAGCGGCACATCGCATCGACGAACACGTCGGTGCCCTTCTGCGCCCGCACGCGGCCGAAGCAGCCGATGGCGTAGCGGCCCGGCAGGCCGCTTTCGGCAAAGGCAGCAGCGCGATCGGCCGGCGGCGCATAGACGTCGGTGTCGACGCCGTGCGGGATCACCGTCGCCTTCACCTTCAGGAACGAGGCCGAGAGATCTGACGTCGCGATGATCGCGTCCATGCGCCGGATCAGCCAGCGCGTGATCCAGCTGTGATGCCGCTGGGCCGCGGAGGTGAACACGAGCCTCAGCGGCCAGCCGAGCGCGCGCAGCACGACACCGGCGATCATCTCGTTGTTGCGGCGTGCATGCCAGATCACGGGTCGCTTGCGGCCCCACAGCTTCAGGAAATCGGCAACGCTCAGCCGCGCGATCCCCTCCGGCGCGTCCGAGCCGAACCATGCGGCGCGAAACAGCCTTGCCAGGCGCGGCGCCACCATCCGGTTGGTCGCGGTGACCCCGGAATAACGCCTGTGCAGATTTGGCACGATCACTTCCAGATCGCCGGGGAAATTCGCCACGTCACACTCCGTTTCGGAAAGTCCCTATACGCAACATTAAGCATAGTGACCAGTTCAGGTCCGCCGATACCCCCTCTTCACCACGCAAGCGCTAGCCTTGCGCGTTGATCGAAGACGGGTGAGATCATGACTGTGCTAGTCACCGGCGGCGCCGGCTACATCGGAAGTCATACGGTCCTGGCGCTGGCGGAAGCCGGCGAGGACGTCGTCGTGATCGACGATCTCTCCACCGGATTCTCCGCTTACTTGCCCGAAGGCGTTCCGCTGTTCATCGGCGATGCCGGTGATGAAAACCTGCTCGAAGGCGTTATCGCCCAGCACGACATCGAGAGCATCATCCATTTCGCAGGCTCGGTTGTCGTGCCGGATTCGATGCGTGATCCGCTCGGCTACTACCGCAACAATTTCACGACCGCGCGCAACCTGCTCAACGTGGCGGTCAAGCGCGGCATTGGCCGCTTCATCTTTTCCTCGACCGCCGCCGTCTACGGCAATCCGGACCAGATGCCGGTGCCCGAGCACGCGCCGACGCGGCCGCTGTCGCCCTACGGCTCGTCGAAGCTGATGACCGAGATCATGCTGCACGACGTCGCCGCCGCCTACGGCATGCAATACGTGACGTTGCGTTACTTCAATGTCGCCGGCGCCGATCCGCAGGCGCGCATCGGCCTTGCCACGGTCGGCGCCACGCACCTGCTCAAGATCGCGGTGGAAGCCGCCACCGGCCAGCGCGCCAAGATCGACGTGTTCGGCACCGACTATCCAACCCCCGACGGCAGCTGCATCCGCGACTTCATCCACGTCACGGACCTGTCGCAGGCCCATCGCTCCGCGCTGGCCTATTTGCGCAACGGCGGCGCCTCGACGACGCTGAATTGCGGCTATGGCCGAGGCTATTCGGTGTTGGAGACCATCGACGCGGTGCGCCGGGTTTCGGGCCGCAGCTTCGCCGTGCAATACGCCCCACGCCGGCCCGGTGACATCATGACCATGGTCGCCGACACCGGCCGCATCCGCAGCCTGCTCGACTGGCGGCCGCAATACGACGACCTCGAGACGATCGCAGCCCATGCGCTGGCCTGGGAGGACAAGCTGTTCCGCGAGCGCCACGGCGAGCTCCGCCACGCCGCCTCGGCCTAGAATCGTCCCAAGCGCAAGCCCTCAATTGGGCTTGAAAAACCCGGCTTGAGCGGGCACAGAGGCCCATCGATCCCTGACGCGCGGGCAGGCTTTGTCCTGCGCGGTCAATGGACACCGGATGGCCCAGTTTCCAAAGAAAATCACCGACGATCCCTACGCGGCAGCGGTCTTGATTCGCCGCCTGATCATGGAACAGGGGATCGCCTACTGGCGGCGCTATCTCGTTGCCTTCGCGCTGATGGCGCTGGCCGCCGGCGCGACCGCATGCGCGACCTATGTGCTCGGCCAGGTCATCAACCAGGCCTATGTAGACAAGAACATCCCGGGCATCGCGATGTTCTCAGGGATCACGGTGCTCCTGCTCTTCATCAAGGGCGTGGCAACCTACGGCCACATGGTGATCCTAACCAAGATCAGCAACGCGATCCTCGCCACCAACCAGCGCCAGCTGTTCGCAAAACTGATGCGCGAAAGCGTCGGCTTCTTCTCCGAGCGGCATTCGTCCGAGTTCCTGGCGCGGCTGACCGCCGGCGCCAAATCGATCACCGACGTGCTGAATATGCTGGTCAATGCCATCGGGCGCGATCTCTTGATGCTGCTCGCCATGATCGGCGTGATGGTGTGGCAGGACCCGCTGATGTCGTTCATCGGGCTTGTCGCGGTGCCGCCGGCGATGCTGGTGCTGCGCAAGCTGGTCAAGCGCATCAAGGGCCTCGCCTTCAACCAGTTCACCGGCACCGCCGACATCATGGAGACGATGCAGGAATCGCTGCAGGGCATCCGCACCGTCAAGGCCTTCACACTTGAAGAGACCATGCAGAAGCGCATCGACGAGAACATCGCGATCGTCGAGCGCAATGCCAACAAAATGGCCCGCGTCGCCAACCGCTCCAACCCGCTGATGGAAATGCTCGGCGGCTTCGCCGTCGCCGGCTGCCTGATGTATGGCGGCTACGCCGTGGTCGCGCTCAACGCCACTCCGGGCGCGTTCTTCTCCTTCATGACCGCCTTCCTGATGGCAACCGAGCCCGCCAAGCGGCTGGCGCGACTCAATATCGACCTTAATAGCCAGTTGGTCGGCGCGCGCATGCTGCTCGAGGTCGTCGACAGCCCCGCGAGCGAGCAGTCCGACGACGACAAGCCGGCGCTGAAGCTCTCCGACGCGCGGATCGAGCTGCGCGACGTCAGCTTCGCCTATCGTTCGGGCGAGACCGTGCTCAACCGCATGAGCTTCATTGCCGAGCCGGGCAAGGTGACTGCGCTGGTCGGCCCCTCCGGCGGCGGCAAGTCGACCGTGCTGGCGCTGCTTTTGCGCTTCTACGAGGTGACGCAGGGCGACATCGTGATCGACGGCCAGTCGATCGCCTCGGTCTCGCGCAAATCGCTGCGCGCGCAGACCGCCTATGTCGGCCAGGACGTCTACCTGTTCCGCGACACCATCCGGAGCAACATCGCCTTCGGCAAGCCGGGCGCCAGCGAGGACGAGATCATCGAGGCGGCAAAGGCGGCCTGCGCGCATGATTTCATCATGGGCTTTCCGCTCGGCTACGACACGCCCGTCGGCGAGCACGGCACGCAGCTCTCCGGCGGCCAGCGCCAGCGCATTGCGGTCGCGCGAGCGCTACTCAAGAACGCTCCGATCATCCTCTTGGACGAAGCCACCGCCGCGCTCGATTCCGAATCCGAGCGGCAGGTGCAGGAGGCGATCGAACATCTCTGCCGGAACCGCACCACCATCGTGATCGCGCACCGCCTGCACACCATCATGCACGCAGACAACATCCTGGTGGTCGAGGGCGGCGAGATCGTCGAGCAGGGCCGCCATGACGAGCTGCTCCGCCGCGGCGGCCGCTACGCCTCGTTCTTCCGGCTGCAACATCGGGACGCCGGCGCACTGGCGCCGATCAGCGCAACCGCATAGAGTTCCTTATCAACCTCAAGAGCCGCGAGACCGCTTCATGAACGCCGCCTCCTACGTCATCCCGCTTCCGCCCCAGGCTTCGCTTCCCGTCGTCGGCGAGAGCGGTCGTTATCCGGTGCGCCGCATCTGGTGCGTCGGCCGCAACTATCTCGAGCACATCCGTGAGATGGGCAATGACGAGCGCGCGCCGCCGTTCTTCTTCGCCAAGCATGCCGACATGCTGGTGCCGGACGGCGCCACCATCCCCTATCCGCCGCTGACCAAGGATTTGCATCACGAGGTCGAGCTGATTGTCGCGATGAAGAGCGGCGGGCTCAACATCCCGGCCGAGAAGGCACTCGATCACGTCTACGGCTACGCCGTCGGCATCGACCTCACCCGCCGCGACCTCCAGATCGCCTCGCGCAAGAAGGAGCGTCCCTGGGAGATCGGCAAGTCGTTCGATTATTCGGCGCCCTGCTCCGCGATTCAGCCGGCCTCCAAGATCGGCCATCCCGCCAAGGGCAAGATCTGGCTGACGGTCAACGGCAAGGAAGCCCAGAAGGGCGATCTCACCGAGCTGATCTGGAACGTGCCCGAGATCATCTGGCAGCTCTCGCAGCAGGTGAAGCTCGCCGCCGGCGACATCATCATGACGGGCACCCCGGCCGGCGTGTCGCAGCTCCAGGTGGGCGACAAGCTCGAATGCGGCGTCGACGGCGTCGGCACGCTGAAGGTCGCGATCGGCCAGCCGGAATAGGCTGAGCTCGAGATCACAGAAAGGCGAAGCCCCGGACGTCGCGCCCGGGGCTTTTTTGCGGCCTCAAGCTCGCCGCTGATGCGCGCCCGCCGCGTTGATGTCCTTCCCGGTGTAATCGGTCATCATCGCGGTCGCGGCCAGCGTCATGACAGCGCAGATCGCGATGTAGATCGCGATCGGGGTCGCCGAGTGGAACGTGCCGAACAGCCATGTTGCGATCAGCGGCGCCGGGCCGCCGGCGATCACGGATGCAAGTTGATAGCCGAGTGAGGAGCCGCTGTAGCGCAAGCGTCCGGTAAAGCTCTCGGCAATCAAGGCGGCCTGCGGGCCGTACTGCATGTCGTGCGGGATCAGCGACAGGATGATCGCGAGGAAGATGATGACTGACGATCCGGTGTTGAGCATCGCGAAATAGATGAAGCCGAAGATGCCCGTCACGGCAGCGCCGATCATATACATGTTCTTGCGGCCGATCTGATCGGAGATATGTCCGCACAACGGGATCGAGACGAACGACAGCACCGAAGCCGAGAGCACCGCAGTCAGCAGGAAGTCGCGCGAAACGTGCAGGGTACCGATGCCGTAGGAGAAGACGAAGGCGGTGAAGATGTAGAACGGCGCCTGCTCCGACATCCGCGCGAAGGCCGAGAGCAGAATCTCCTTCGGATACTCCCGGATCACGGTCAGCATCGGGGTGCGGTCGACCTGTCGTTCGGCCACGAGCTTTGAGAACACAGGCGTTTCGAGAATGCCGAGCCGGATATAGAGGCCGACGCCGACCAGGATGATGCTGAGCGCGAACGGAATGCGCCAGCCCCACGCCAGGAACTGATCGCCCGCCATCTGGCTGAACGCCAGCACGGCGAGGTTGGCGAGGAATAGGCCACAGGGCACGCCGAATTGCGGCCATGAGGCGATCAATCCTCGCGATCGGTCGTTGCGGGCCCATTCCATCGACATCAGCACGGAGCCGCCCCACTCGCCGCCGACGCCGACGCCCTGAATGAATCGCAGCACGGTCAGGATCACGGCACCCCAGATGCCGATGCTCGCATAGGTCGGGACTATGGCCACCGCGGCGGTCGCTAGTCCCATCAAGAGCAGCGTCGCAATCAGCGTGGATTTGCGCCCAATGCGGTCGCCATAATGGCCAAAGATTGCTGCGCCAATGGGTCGCGCGACGAAGCCGACTGCGTAGATCGCGAACGCCTCCAGCGTGCCAACCCAGGGGTCGGACTTTGGAAAGAACAGCTTTGCGAAAACCAGCCCCGTGACGGTGCTGTAGAGGAAGAAATCATACCATTCGATCGCGGTCCCTACCGTGGACGCGATGACCGCGCGACGAAGCTGGCGCTGATGCTCGGATGCAGTAAGTCGGGTGGCATCAAGGTCGAGTGTTGCCATGGGAGCGTTTCCCTCGAACAGCCCCCCGGTTGCGCGTTTTCACCGGTTGTTTGCTGAGGAACAAACGAGCTTGGGTTCCAAGGGTTCCCCGCCGAGCTGGAACGAGAACCTAGAACTTTAGTTGGCCTACAAAGCCGGCCGCGCCCGCTGCCGGGGTGCCTAGCTCTACCAGGCCTTCACCGGCCGATTGGCGTGGCTTGCCTGCGGCACGCCGCGATTGAGCGACATGTGCGAATGCACGCACAGCCATCCATCGCCGTTTCTTGCAAACACCATCGTCGCCCGGCCCGGCCGCGAAAACGCGCTGCCATCAGGGTGATAGCCGGTGCTCGTCCACGGCGCGATCACGGTCGCCATCGCTCCGTCTGGTGATGCCAGAACAGAGGTTTGATCGAGGACGAAACGGAAGTCACTCGTCTTGGGCCAGACGTTGTCCCATTGCGTCGAGACCCATTGATCGAGGCCGGGGATGACATCGTTATGCGTGCCGAAGGCGAGCACATCCGGATGGAAGAGCGGCCTCGCCGAGGCGTAGTCGACCTCGCGGACATAGCCCGCGAAGATTTCCAGCCACTGGCGGAAGAACTGCGTGATCTCCGCGTTAGCAATCGGCAAGGGCGCCATCGCGGACCCTTCACCGCAGCGCCGACAGCACGATCAGCCCGAGGATCAGCGCCGTCAGCGAGTATTTGAGCGTGTAGTAGACGTTGCGGTTCCACTCCTTGACCTTGCGGCTGGCGAGATGGATCTCGTAGAGCTTGCCGAACACCTTATTGAGCACGCCGACATTCTCGCCGTCGACGTTCTGCGTCGCAGACGCCTTGACGATGTGATGGCTGACCCAGCGGTTGATCGCGGTCATGAAGCCGAACTTCATCGGACGCTCGACGTCGCAGAACAGGATGATGCGGTTGACGTCGGTCGCATTCTCCGCGCTGTGGATGAAGGTCTCGTCGAACATGAAGGCCTCGCCGTCGCGCCAGACGCATTCGACACCGTCCACGAGGATGCGGCACTTGTTCGAGTTCGGCGTGACCAGGCCGAGGTGATAGCGCAGCGAGCCCGCGAAGGGATCGCGGTGCGCGCCGAGCTTGCCGCCCGGCGGCAGCATCGCGAACATCGCGCCATGCACGCTGGGGATCGAATTGAGCAGCTCCACCGTCTTCGGGCACAGCGTGCGCGCCGAGGGCAGGAAGTCGTCGTACCATTTCAGGTAAAACCGCTTCCAGCCGCTCTTGAAGAAGGAATAGAAGCCCCAGTCGTTGTTCTTGGCGGCGGCGCGGATGAAGCCCTCGTCGAACAGGCGCACGGCCTCGTCGCGGATGGTCTCCCAGTTCTCACTCAGGGGCTTCAGCTCGGGAAACTGATCGACCGAGATCACCGGCTTGTTGGGCACCGCCGAGCCGGCATACATCAGGACGTTGTAGGGCGCGAGATAGGTCGAATGGTCGCCGAGCTGGCGCGCGAAGCGCAGCCGCTGCTTGCCGCGGAAATGAACGTAGATCGTCGACGCCGCAAGCACATAAAGAATGACAAGTTGCGGCGCAAAAAGCTGTTTCAGCATTTCCCCAATCCCGAGTGACCCAGCCGGGGTGTCGTGTAGCCCGGCCGGGCCGCACCGGCAAGATATCACCGATGGGTTGCAATCACGCGCGAGAGAGCAAGGGGATGGAACTTGGGCCGAAACCGCCCGAATCAGGCCCGTGATAGCGCCTGGAGCCCCTTGAAGGTCAGACGTTTGGGGTCGGTGACGCCGGCGAGGTAGAGACGGCGGATGAAGGCGATGACGGCGTCGCGGTCACAATCGGTCAGCGCGACGACGGCGTCGACCGCGATTCTCTGGGCTTCCATTGGGCTCACCTCGGCCTTGCGAGTAACCCGGCCGGGAGAGGCTAGGACTCATCCGTTAATCCGGCGTTAACCGTCGGGCGGGATGGCTGATTCAGACGGGCGGCCGAATACGCAAGAAACATTCGCGCGCGCGGGACGTACTACTATCCTGATTCCGATGCGGCTATTCGGCGCCGGACGTTCTCGCATTGCGTGTCAATGATCTTAGCAGTTCGGCCTGCTGTTGCACCAACTCACACTGCTTTCGCGCATGCGAGCTCGACAACTCGACCCACTGCGAGAGCGTTCTCACGCGGCTCAACTCGCGCGTATACTGCAGGGTAGCGCCTGCATTCACTTTCATCAATTCGAGCACGACAGCGTGACACTCGGCTGCAGCTCCGTCCAGGACGTCGCTTTCCGGGCTGGCAATATCCTTCGTATATTCGAACACATGCACGCCCAGCTTCATTGTCTCGAGGGCCCGCGTCTGCATCTCTTTGGCGATCTCCACGGCAAGAGCGGAGGTGCTGCTGGCATTTTGGAATTGCGTCGAAGCCAACTCCACCTTCGTAGATGCGCAAGTCGCGACGTTGTCGGTTGCCGCCGGAACGGTCGTCTCTGCAGGCACCTTTCGCGCAGGTGTCTTTCGCGCAGGTGTCTTTCGAGCAGGCCGCTTGGCTGCCCGCTCGCTCCGGAGTTCATCGCCTCGTGGGACGGCGACCGGATCGGGCGGTATCTCCAAGAGGCTCTCGTCGATGCTACGGCTCGCCGCCGCAGTCAGGTCCACCAGCGACCGACGTCTGGCGCGTGCGCCATCAGCAGGCTGTCTCGACTGCGCCTTGCCCATGATGATTCGACTCCGTGAAGATGTGCTCCGAAATCCACCGCCACAGCCCAACGATCTCGTCCGAGGCTTTGCCGTCCGGCGCAAACTCCGTGACACCCAAGCCTACCCCGAGCGCGTCCTGGTGATCGTTGCGCTGTCCAATGAAGGGAAGCGCAAGCACGCCCAGCGAGTTGAGCGAAGTGGCAGCTTCACTCAGCCGGCACCCCCGTGTGGGCGTCTGATTGAGGATGAAGGCAAACCGGCGGTTACCCCTGCGAATGGCCAACAGCGTAGGGATGGCAGCTTCGATATCGGCCGGGCTCGGACGCGCCGGAATGAGACAGAAGTCGGCATTGGTGATGGCGCGCAGCGCCAAGGCATTATTCGTGGCGGCCGTGTCGATGATTGCGAGCCCAATCCCTTCGGCCCGTAGCCGAGAAAGCGCCGGCTCGATCTCCGCCGGATCGGCAACGCACTCGACACGGGGAAAGCAATTCTCGCGACGCTGTTTCCATTTCGAAATGGTGCCCTGCGCGTCAGCCTCAATGAGAGCGACGCGCTCTTCGCGTTCCATAGCGGCCACTGCAAGCCCAACGGCCAGCGTACTCTTGCCGCTTCCGCCTTTTTGCGTGACCAGAGCAAGCACGTGCACGTCCCGCGCTCCCATCAATGCCAGCGACGCGGAACTCAGGCGCTGTCGGAAGTAAATTGCATGCGACGCAGCAATACTACTTCAAGTCGCCGTTCGCCTCAAGCGATCGGCGGGTTCCTCCGGCAATATACGGAGATCAGGAATACCTCATCACGCCGTCGTCGATCCGGCCGAAGCGCAAGGAGAGGATGTCGAGCGCGTAATTTTGGTAGAGCCGCCACGGCCGCTTCGAGCCTTGCTTCGGCATCTTGGCGATCGAGCGCTGCACGTAGCCAGAGGTGAAATCGAGCGAGGGCTGCGCGGTGATGGTTGGATCGTCATTGTGCGGCATGCATTGCCGGAAATTGTGCCGGTCCATATAGTTGATGAGCCGGCAGACATATTCGCAGGTGAGATCGCATTTCAGGGTCCAGGACGCATTGGTGTAGCCGAAGGCAGAGGCCATGTTCGGCACGTCGGCATACATCATGCCCTTGTAGGTCAGCGTTTTGGCGAAATCGACGGCGCGGCCATCGACGCTGACCTCGAGGCCGCCGACGACCTGGAGCACCAGCCCGGTCGCCGTCACGATGATGTCGGCGGCAAGCTCGCGGCCGTTCTTCAGGCGGATGCCAGCGCGCGTAAACGTGTCGATCTCATCGGTGACGACGGAGGCGCGCTGCTCGCGGATCGCCTTGAACAGATCGCCGTCCGGCACGAGGCAGAGCCGCTGGTCCCAGGGATTGTAGCGCGGCGTAAAATGGGTGGCGACATCGTAGTCGGGGCCCAGCGCGATTCTCACGCCCTTGAGGATGAGGTCCTTCACCTTGGCAGGTCGGCGCCGGCTGAGCTGGAAGAAGAACATCCCCCACATCACGTTGCGCCAGCGGATCAGATGATAAGCAAGGCGCGTCGGGAGATTGCGTCGCAATTTGTTGGCAACGGGATCCTGGGCCGGACGCGACACCACATAGGTCGGCGAGCGCTGCAGCATGGTGACCTGCGCCGCCTTCTTGGCGAGCTCCGGCACCAGCGTCACCGCTGTGGCGCCCGAGCCGATCACGACGACGCGCTTACCCGCGTAATCGATATCCTCGGTCCATTTCTGCGGATGCACAATGCGGCCGGCGAAATCCGCCACGCCCTTGAACTCCGGCGTATAGCCCGCCTCGTATTTATAATAGCCAGAGCACATGAATAGGAAATTGCAAGTGAAGCGCACGAGCTCGGTCGCGCCCTCGCCCGAGATGCGCTCAGCTTCCACCGTCCAGCGCGCGTCTGGTGTCGACCACGCCGCGCGCTTGACGCGATGAAGATACCGGATGTGCTTGTCGATGCCGTTCTCGACCGCGGTCTCGCGCACATAGTTCAGGATTTGCGGCCCGTCGGCGATCGCCTTCGGGTCGGTCCACGGCTTGAAGGAATAGCCCAGCGTGAACATGTCGCTGTCGGAGCGAATACCGGGATAGCGGAACAGGTCCCAGGTGCCGCCGATGCAGTCCCGTCCCTCCAGGATGACGTAGCTCTTGGCCGGGCATTTGGTCTGTAAATGATAGCCCGCGCCGATGCCGGACAGGCCGGCACCGACGATCAGCACGTCGAAATGTTCTTGAGACATCGTCTCTCCCGCCGTCGTCATGCCCCGGCTTGACCGGGGCATCCAGTATTCCAGAGACGCCGCGACTTATCACGTCTGCCGCAGCGTACTGGATCGCCCGGTCAAGTGTTCAGCCCGGGGACATGACCGACGGGTGTTCGGGGACATAGCCGACACATCATAGTGCAGGGATTTGGCAGTAAAGGAGGCCAAGTCCATGCCCTGGCGAGAGGT
>NZ_RDQF01000082.1 GCF_004114425.1 Bradyrhizobium vignae
TGACTCGATCTGCGCGCGCCATCCTACGTGCTCCACGGTCGGGACGAAGAGCTGGCCTGCAATCGAACAAAGAGCTGAACAAACCGCCTTGACACACCAAATCCCCATGTGAGCAATCCAGACTGCCGCGGTCGGAAGCAGTCTGGATTTGCTTCGTCGCAAGGGCTCCTCACAATGACGGCGGAGAGAGCGGTATGCGTCGCCCGCCCCCTACTGCTTCTTGATCAGGCTCCACTTCGTGATCACGGCCTCGCTCATCTGGCCGGCATCGCTGGCGCAGGCGATCTCGTCGACCTTGACCGAGATCTCCTTGCCGACGAACGACTTCAACTGCGCGGCCTGCGCGTCGCTGGAGGTGACGAGCTGGAAGGTTTCGGGTCCGGTCTCGAGATTGCAGAGCCCGTTCGGCGGCGGCAGGCGGCGCGGCTCGGAGGTGATCTGGTAGGTCGCAACGCGCTTGCCGTTCTTGGCGTCGCGCACCTTCATCGCGTTGAGCTCGCCGGAGAGCACGTCGCCGGTGTTGATCGGCTTGCCGGGCTTGGACGGCGGCGGCGCCTCGTCGCCCTGCTGCGCGGAGATGGCCGGGCTCACCAGCATCGTCATCATCGCGACCAAAGCCAAGCGTGTGGCGAAAAGTTTCGTCATGTCGTCCGTTCCGTAAAGTCTGGATGGAGATTCTTGTTTTGACGCGTTTTCTTCACGCGAACCGGTATCCACTTCGCTCGAAAACGCTTTAGAACAGGGTACGCTGCCGCATCGCAGCCGATAGCGTACCTTCATCGAGATAATCAAGCTCGCCACCGACAGGCACGCCATGGGCAAGCCGCGTCACCTTCACATTGGCGTCCTGAAGCAGGTCGGTGATGTAATGCGCCGTGGTCTGGCCGTCCACCGTCGCATTCAGCGCCAGGATGATCTCGTGCACCTGCGGGTCATGCGCGCGCGCCACCAGCGCGTCGATGCTGAGATCCTGCGGGCCGACGCCGTCGAGCGGCGACAATGTCGCGCCGAGTACATGATAGCGTCCCTGGGTCGCATTGGCCCGCTCCAGGGCCCAGAGGTCGGCGACGTCGGCGACGACGACGATGATGGAGGGATCGCGCTTCGGATCGGTGCAGACGGTGCAGGGGTTTTGCGTGTCGATGTTGCCGCAGGTCTTGCACACCTCGACCTTGTCGAGCGCGACCTGAAGGGCCGAGGACAACGGCATCATCAGCGCTTCGCGCTTCTTGATCAGGTGCAGCGCCGCGCGCCGGGCCGAGCGCGGACCAAGGCCCGGCAGCCGTGCGAGCAGCTGGACCAGCCGCTCGATCTCAGGACCTGCAACGGCGCCCATCTTACTGGCCGAACAGCCCCGGCGGCAGGCCGAGCCCGCCGGTGAGGGCCTGCATCTTCTCCTGCATGGCGGCCTCCGCCTTGCGGCGCGCATCACCAAAGGCGGTGACGAGCAGGTCTTCCAGCACCTCGCGTTCCTCCGCCTTCATCAGCGAGGGATCGATCTTGATGCCCTTCACGTCCATCTTGGCGGTCATGCGCACGGCGACGAGGCCACCGCCGGAGATGCCCTCGACCTCGACGTTGGCGAGCTGGTCCTGCATCTCCTGCATCTTGGATTGCAGCTGCGCCGCCTGCTTCATCATGCCGAGAAAATCAGCCATCGGTGCCTGTCCTTGAAAGATTGGCTCAGAGATCGTCGCCGTCGGAACCGTCGAGCGGATCGTCACTGCCATAGTCCGCGTTAATATTGGATTCCGGCGTCTCGGGGGCAAGCCTCCGGACCTCGACGACCTTGGCGCCGGGGAAACGCGACAGCACCTCCTGCACACGCGGATCGGCTTCCGCGGTACGGGCATGCTCCTGCTTCGCGGCCTGGTTCACCGAGCGCAGCGTCGGCTGGCCCTGCTCGTTGGAAACGATCACGGTCCAGCGCCGGCCGGTCCAAAGCTCGAATTTTTTCGCGAGCTCCGAGATCATGGTCTTGGAGGCGTTGGGCTCGAGCGCGACTTCCAGCCGCCCCTCCTCGAAACGGACGAGGCGCATGTCGCCCTCGAGTGCGCCCTTGGTGAGGAGGTCGCGCTTCTGGCCCGCCAGCGCGACGAGCTGGGTGAAGCTGGTGATGCGCAGCTGCGGCGCTGCACCTTGCGGATCCGGCGCCGGCGCCGCCATCTGCGGCCGGGCAGCGCCGCCGCCGAACGAGGACGGCGAGGATGTCGGCATGCGCACGGGGGCCGCGGACGCAACCGGCGCGGAAGGCGCGCTGCGCGCCGCACTGCCGCCGCTCACGACCTGAGAGCCGCCGCCGTTCTGCTCCAGCATCCTGATCGCTTCGTCGGGCGTCGGCAGGTCGGCCACATAGGCGATGCGCACCAGAACCATTTCCGCCGCCGCAGCGGGGCGCGTTGCGGCCTGGACCTCGGCGATGCCCTTGAGCAGCATCTGCCACATCCGCGACAGCACGCGCATGGAAACCTTGGATGCGAAGTCCCGCGCGCGAACCCGCTCGGTCTCGCCATAGGCGACATTGTCGGCCGTCGCCGGCACGATCTTCACACGGGTGACGAAATTGACGAATTCGGCGAGGTCGGAGAGCACGACGATCGGGTCGGCGCCGACATCGTACTGGTCACGGAACTCCCTGAACGCGGCCGCGATGTCGCCGCGCACCAGCGAATCGAACAGGTCGATGACACGGGTGCGGTCGGCGAGGCCCAGCATCTGCCTGACCGCATCGGCCTTCACGGCGCCAGCCGCATGGGCGATCGCCTGATCCAGCAGCGATAGCGAATCGCGCACCGAGCCTTCGGCGGCGCGCGCGATGATGCCGAGCGCCTCGGGCTCGATCTCGACGCTCTCCCTGGCCGCAATGTTGGCAAGGTGCTTCATCAGCACGTCGGCCTCGACGCGGCGCAGGTCGAAGCGCTGGCAGCGCGACAGCACCGTGACCGGAACCTTGCGGATCTCGGTGGTCGCGAACACGAACTTGGCGTGCTCCGGCGGCTCCTCCAGCGTCTTCAGGAAGGCGTTGAACGCTGCCGTCGACAGCATGTGGACTTCGTCGATGATGTAGACCTTGTAGCGGGCGCTGGCGGGGGCATAGCGCACGCTGTCATTGATCTGGCGGACGTCGTCGACGCCGGTGTGCGAGGCGGCGTCCATCTCCAGCACGTCCATGTGCCGGCTTTCCATGATCGCCTGGCAATGCACACCCAACGTCGGCATGTGGATGGTCGGCCCCTGCACCGAACCATCCGACATCTCGTAGTTGAGCGCGCGGGCGAGGATGCGCGCGGTGGTGGTCTTGCCGACGCCGCGGACGCCGGTGAGAATCCAGGCCTGCGGGATGCGGCCGGTCTCGAACGCATTGGAGACGGTGCGGACCACGGCCTCCTGGCCGATCAGGTCGTCGAATGAAGAAGGGCGGTATTTGCGCGCCAGCACCCGGTAGGGCGCGTTGCCAGCCGGGCCGGCGCTATCAGGATTGGGAGGGGCGCCAGCGTCGGTCATCGGTCGATCCGCAATGAAATCTCTCTCGGCCGGCTTTTGCGGAAAGGAGCGCGCTGGCAGGGGACCCGCCGGCGCAATTCGCTCGGAAAAAGGTAGGAGACTGACGAGCGACCCGATCCGGACCTCGTTAGGGCTGCTTCCTTCCGGACCTGACCCGGTTGGCGAGTGGCTCGTCCACCGCCAATCTCCCGGTCCCTATTTGGGGCCAAAGGGATCGGAAAGCAAGCGGGTATCGGGTCGAACGGCGTGAGTTTGCCCAGCCTCCGGGCAATTCCCGGCCTGCCCAGCTGATAGGCTGTGCTTTCGCCGCCGGGACCACCTTGCTAAGAACGCTGCCGGAACTCCATCCAACCAGAAGAGCGATTGATCCCAATGGTTACACGTCGTGATGTTGCATCGATTGTCGGGCTTGGTGCGGTGACCGCCGCCGCGCTGGCTGCGCCGGCCGTGGCCCAGACCGCTGATCCGAACGAATCGACCTTCGCCCGCATCCGCCGGACCAAGAAGATGCGGATCGGCGCGGTCGGCGGCGGCGCGCCGTATTACATGAAGGACCTCGCGTCCGGCCAGTGGAAGGGCTTTTACATCGATATCGCCAAGGGCCTCGCCGACGATATGGAGGCCGAGCTCGAGATCACCGAGACCACCTGGGGCAATTCGGTGCTCGACCTGCAGGCCAACAAGATTGACATCTTCTTCGGCCTCAACCCGACCCCGAAACGCGCGCTCGTGGTCGACTTCTCGGTGCCGGTGTTCAACAACGCCTTCGCCATCCTCTGCAAGAAAGACTTCAAGCCGAAGAGCTGGGCCGAATTGAACTCGCCCGACATCAGGATCGCGGTCGACCAGGGCTCCTCGCACGACCAGGTCGTCAGCCGCCTGACGCCGAAGGCGCAGATCACGCGGCTGAAAACCGCGGACGATGCCACCGCCGCGCTGCAGACCGGCCGCGTCGACGCGCAGTGCCTGATCACCATGCTGTCGCTCACCGTGCTGAAGAAGAACCCCTCGCTCGGCCAGCTCGTGCTGCCGACGCCGATCTTCGCGACGACGTCGAATGCCGGCTTCCGCCGCGAGACTGACAAGACCTGGCGCGACTACGTCAACACCTGGATCGACTTCAACAAGGGCCTCGGCTTCATCCGCAACGCGATCATCACCAACATGGAGCTGGTGGGTGTGACGGAGGCGGACATTCCGCCGGGCGTGTCGCTGTAGCGCATGATTGGGCGCCGCTGCATCGGTAATCTCGCTGCGCCCCCTCTCCCGCCTACGTCGCTTGCGGGAGAGGGTTGGGGAGAGGGTGGCTCAGCTGGCAAGACTCCCCCAGAGGAAAGAACCCTCACCCGTGCCGCATCTGCGATGCGGCACGACCTCTCCCGCAAGCGGGAGAGGTGAAGCAAGAAAGCACGCATGTATCAGTGGGACTTCGGCATCCTCTGGAGCTATCGCTGGCTCTTTCTCAACGGGCTCGGCGTCACCGTCGGCTTTACCGTGGTCATCGTCGTTTGCGGGCTGCTATTCGGCCTGCTCGGCGCATTCGGCAGCCTGTCGCGCCTTCGGGTGCTGCGCCTTGCCGCGCTCGCCTTCATCGAGGCGTTCCGCTGCACGCCGATCCTGGTACAGCTGATATGGTTCTATTACGCGCTGCCGATCCTCGCCGGCGTCGAGATGACGCCGATCACGGCCTCGGCGCTGGCGCTGTCGCTGTATGGCGGCTCGTTCTATTCCGAGATCATTCGCGGCGGCATCGTCTCGATCGACCGCGGCCAGTCGGAGGCAGGCGCCGCGCTCGGCATGACGCCGAGCCAGACCATGCGGCGCATCGTGCTGCCGCAGGCGATCAAGCGCATGATCCCCGCGCTGATGAACCAGTCGATCATTCAGTTCAAGAACACTTCGCTGGTGTCGGTGCTGGCGGTGCCCGACCTCGTCTATCAGAGCCAGGTCGCGGCGCATGACAGCTACCGGCCGCTGGAAACCTACACTGCGGTTGCGGTCGCCTATGCGGCGATCCTGATTCCGCTGACCATCATCGTCCGGCGCGGCGAGAAGCGACTGGCGGTGAGCGAATGAGCGAGACGCCGAAAATCGAGATCCGGTCCTTGCGCAAGAGCTTCGGCAGCAACGAGGTTCTCAAGAACATCAATCTCGATGTCGCCAAGGGCGGTGTCGTCGCGCTGATCGGGCCGTCGGGCTCCGGCAAGTCGACACTGCTCCGCTGCATCAATCTCCTGGTCGTGCCCGACGGCGGCAGCGTCCGCGTCGGCGACACCCGATTTTCATTCGGTGATGGCACAAAACTCCCCGATGTGAAGACGCTCGCAAAGTTCCGCGCGACCACCGGCATGGTGTTCCAGCACTTCAACCTGTTCCCGCACATGACGACGCTGCAGAACGTGATGGAGGGACCGGTCACTGTGCGACGCATGGCCAGGGCGGACGCGGAGACGCTCGCGCGTGCACAGCTTGCAAAGGTGGGCCTGGCCGAGAAGGCCGACCAATATCCGGCGACACTCTCCGGCGGCCAGAAGCAGCGCGTTGCGATCGCGCGCGCGCTCGCGATGGAGCCTGACGTGATGCTGTTCGACGAGGCCACCTCGGCGCTCGACCCTGAATTGGTCGGCGAGGTCTTGAGCGTGATGCAGCGACTGGCGTCCGAGGGCATGACGATGGTCATCGTGACCCACGAGATCGCGTTTGCCCGCGAGGTCGCTGACCGCCTGATCTTCATGCGCGACGGAATCGTGATCGAGGAAGGCCCGGCGCGGCAGGTGATCGACAATCCGCAGGAGGCCGCGACACGCGCCTTCCTCGGCCATTTCCACCGCACCGGCGCCTTGCCGCCGGCAAATGCAGCATCGTGATGTCCGATATTGAACGCGTCTATCTCGTCACCGGCGCTGCCAGCGGCATCGGCCGCGCCACCGCAAAGCTGCTCGCAGCGCCCGGCATCGGGCTCGTGCTGCACACGCGATCGAACGAGGACGGACTCAAGGCTACCGCGGCGGCGGCGCAAGCCTGCGGTGCGGCCGTTGCAACATGCCTCGGTGATCTCGCCAATGAAGTCGCCCTGACGCGGGCATGCGCGACTGCGCATCTCGATTTCGGCCGGCTCGACGGATTGATCCTGATTGGAGGCCACGCCCGCCGCGGCAGCGCGATCGGCACGCCGGCCGATCAGTTCATGCAGGCGATGGACGAATCCGCTCTCGCCTTCACGCGTTTCGTGAAGCTTGCGATTCCGCAACTCCGTGCTGGGCGCGATGCGCGGATCGTCGCCGTGTCTTCCTTCGTTGCGCACGCGATCCGCCCCGAATTCGCGCCCTTTGCCGCGACCGCCGCGAGCCGCTCCGCGCTGGAAGCGCTGGTGCGGCTGACCGCGGTCGAGCTCGCTAGCGACGGCATCACCGTCAATGCGGTGGCGCCGGGCCTCATCGTCAAGGACAAGCCGAGCGAGAGCCGGCTGTCGCCCGAGCAGATCGCGGCGACCGAGGCGCTGATCCCGATGCGCCGGCGCGGGCGGCCAGAGGAGGTCGCCGAGATCATCGCCTTCCTGGCATCCCCGAAAGCATCCTACGTCACCGGCCAGGTCTGGCACGTCAATGGAGGCCTGACATGACCGAAGCGAGCATCGAACGTCTCAGGCTGTTCCTGATCGAGAGCCCGATCAAGATGGCGCGCCTGCAGGGCGTCGGCAACGTCAAGGGCACGGTGAAGCGCGTCTTGATCGAGCTGACGTCGAGCGACGGCGTGGTTGGCTGGGGCGAGGCGGCGCCGTGGGAGGTGTTCACGGGAACGCCGGAAGCTGCGTTCTCCGCGCTCGATATCTATCTACGCCCCATCGTGCTCGGCAAGCCGGTGCGCCGGATCCGCGCGCTGATGGCGGAGCTCGACCGCGCACTGGTCGGACATGCCGAAGCAAAAGTCGGCATCGAGATGGCGCTGCTCGACATCGTCGGCAAGTCGTCGGGACTCTCCGTTGCCGATCTCCTCGGCGGCCGCGTGCGTGACACCATTCCCCTCTCCTTCTCGATCGCTGATCCGGATTTCGTCGCCGACCTCGAGCGCATGCGAAAGATGGTTCCGGACGGCAATGTCATCTACAAGGTCAAGACCGGCGTGAAGCCGCATCGCGAGGATCTCGCGCATCTCGAAGCGATCCGGAAGGAGTTCGGCGACAAGGTCGATCTGCGCGTCGACTACAATCAGGCGTTGGCGCCGTTCGGCGCCATCAAGACCCTGCGCGATGTCGAGGAGTTCGCGCCGACCTTCATCGAGCAGCCGGTGCCGCGCAAATTTCTCGACGTGATGGCGCAGCTCACCGCGGCACTGGAGACGCCCGTGCTCGCCGACGAGAGCTGCTTCGACCGCCGCGACATGATGGAGGTGGTGCGCCGCGAGGCGGCCGACGCGGTCTCGATCAAGCTGATGAAGGCCGGCGGCCTGTTCGAGGCCCAGGCGATCATGGCGATCGCCGACATCGCGGGCCTGCCCGGCTATGGCGGCACGCTGTGGGAGGGCGGCATTGGGCTCGCCGCCGGCACGCAGCTGATTGCGGCAACGCCGGGCATCTCGCTCGGCTGCGAATTCTACATGCCGCATCACGTGCTGACCGACGACGTGCTGGAGGAGCGCGTCGCGAATCGCAACGGCCATGTCGTGGTGCCGGATGGACCGGGTCTCGGCATCCGCGTCAGCGAAGCCTCGATTCGCGCCAATGCGCGGGTGCTGGCGGAGGTGTAGTTCGCCGCTCGCGCTACAATCTCCGCCATCGTCCCGGGCAAGCGCCAGCGCAGACCCGGAACCCATAGCCACAGAATCGAATTTGGCGAAGGCTCGGAGCTGGCAGCGCGCATAACAACCACTCCCTGTGGTTATGGGCTCCGGATCTGCGCGCGCCTGAGGCGCGCTTGTCCGGGGCGACGACCGAGTATGCGGCTAGAGCGGAGCCCGGATCCTTCCCCTATCGGAATCGCTATCGTATGGTCGGACCCGATAAGCCCGATCCCATCGGGCCATCCGGAAACGCATATGCCCGAACCCGCCTGGTCGCTGCACTCCCGCCTGAAAGAGGACACCATCGACATCGGCGATCTGCCGCTGTCGAAGGTGCTGGTCATCAAGGACGCGCATTATCCATGGCTGCTGCTGGTGCCGCGGCGCGCCGACGCGGTCGAGATCATCGATCTCGACGAGGTGCAGCAGGCGCAGCTGATGACGGAGATCTCCCGCGTCTCGCGCGCGCTGAAGGAGATCACCAAATGCGACAAGCTCAACATCGCCGCGCTCGGCAATCTCGTGCCACAGCTGCACGTCCACATCATCGCGCGGCGGACCAGTGACGCGGCCTGGCCGCGACCGGTATGGGGCGTGATGCCGCCGCTGGCCCACGACGCCGCCGAGGTTCAGAATTTCATCAGCGCGCTTCGCCGCAAGATCTGGTTGGGTTGAAAGAACAAGAAATGTCAGCATTCGACGCGTTTCCGCTGGGGCAGCCGGCCTTCGTCACCAACATTCTCGACCGCGCCGCGCATCTGCGCCGCGATGACGAGAAGCTGTTCGCGCTGGAACAGAAGCCATCCTCGCGCGCCTATGTGGTCTATCGCGACTCGCTGCTGGTGAAGCGCGAGGGCGACAAGGTGCGCGCACTGCTCTCGATCGACGAGGCGCTGAAATGCGGCGCCAATCCCGGCACGATCTTTTTGGGCCTGCGCGACGCCGCGGCCGTGTTCGGCATGGGCCTGTCGCAGGCCGCCGCCGAGAAGCTGATCGGCCGCGAGGACTACACCGTGACCGAGCTGCGCGGCATGGCGATGCAAGGCGCGCTTCCGCCGCAGGAGCTGTCGGCGATCGCGATGGCGAAATCGATGGTGAGCTGGCATCAGCGCCACGGCTATTGTGCCAATTGCGGCACGCGTACCGCGATGAAGGAAGGCGGCTGGAAACGCGACTGCCCGGCCTGCAAGGCCGAGCATTTTCCGCGCACCGACCCGGTCGTGATCATGCTGGTCGCCTCCGGCGACAAATGCCTGCTCGGCCGCCAGAAGCATTTTCCGCCCGGCATGTATTCCTGCCTCGCCGGCTTCGTCGAGGCCGCCGAGACGATCGAGGACGCGGTACGTCGCGAGATCCTGGAAGAGTCCGGCATTCGCTGCACCGACGTGCAGTATTACATGACGCAGCCCTGGCCGTATCCGTCGTCGCTGATGATCGGCTGCAGCGCGCGGGCGCTGAACGAGGACGTCGTGGTCGACCGCATGGAGCTGGAGGACGCGCGCTGGTTCACGCGCGAGGAGGCGGCGAAGATGCTGACGCGGACGCATCCGGACGGGCTCGCCGGTCCGCATCCCTTCGCCATCGCCCATCATTTGCTCGGCCGCTGGGTACACGACAAGAGCTGACCGGCGATGTCGCTATCCGGGAGCGCGCCGCGCGTCGTCTGCATCGGCATTCCCGTGCGCGATCTCACCTTTCGCGTCGAGGCCGTGCCGGCGCGCGGCAGCAAGGCGAACGCCACGCATCTCGCGGAGATCTGCGGCGGCAATGCCCTCAACGCCGCCATCGCGATGGCACGACTTGGCGGCCGCGTCGCCTTTGCAGGTCCCATGGGCGATGCGCGGGAGACGTCGAGCGACTTCATTCTCGCGCAGATGGCGCAGGAGGGGATCGACACCACGCACATCGTGCGCATGCCGGGCCTGGCGACGCCGGTCTCCGCGATCATGATCGAGCCCTCGGGAGAGCGCACGCTCACGATCTATCGCGATCCCGGCCTGTGGCGCGTGAAGCTGCCCGACGCTGACGAGCTGCTGGGCGATTGCCGGGCGGTGCTGATCGAGAGTCGCTGCGGCACCTTCAGCATCGATCTCTGCACCGAGGCACAGCGGCGCGGCATTCCCATCATCGTTGGCGTCGACCGCGCGATGTCGTTGCAGGACGAGCTGCTCGCCGCCGCATCGCACCTGCTGTTCGCCAGCGAACAGGTGCAGGAGACGGCCGGCATCACCGGCGACGGCGAGGCGTTGAAGCGCCTCTCCGCCCTGACGCCGGCCTTCCTCGCCGCCACCCGCGGCCCGCATGGCACGATCTGGCTGGACGAGGCGGGCGCCCTTGAGGAGACTCCGGCCTTCCCGGTCCAGGCCGTCGATACGCTGGGCGCCGGCGACGTCTTCCATGGCGCATTCGCGCTTTGCCTCGCCGAGGGTAAGGGAGTGCGGGAAGCGCTGCGATTCGCCGCGGCCGCCGCAGCGCTGAAATGCACCCGCCATGGCGGCGGCCTCGCCGCCCCACAACGCCTTGAAGTTGAAGAGTTTTTACGTGAGCACCCCTGGAGCAATTCCACTGCCACGCGCAGATTATAGGCTTGCCGTGGAAGGATTTTCTCTATATCACGGGAATCTGCCCCTGAAATGGAACAAAGTTCTTCAAATGACTGATGTCGCCGTCCAGATCCCCGAGACCAGCCGCCGCCTCGATGCCATCGACCGCAAGATTCTGATGGTCCTCCAGGAAGATGCGTCCCTCTCCGTCGCCGAGATCGGCGACCGCGTTGGCCTGTCCTCGACCCCCTGCTGGAAGCGAATCCAGCGGCTGGAAGCCGACGGGGTCATCCTGAAGCGGGTCGCCCTCGTCGATCAGAACAAGATCGGGCTCGGCATCTCCGTGTTCGTGTCGGTCGAAAGCTCCGACCATTCCGACGCGTGGCTGAAGCGGTTCGCCGAAGCCGTCAGCGCCATGCCCGAGGTGATGGAGTTCTACCGCATGGCCGGCGACGTCGATTACATGCTGCGCGTCGTGGTCGCGGACATGCAGGCCTATGACGTGTTCTACAAGAAGCTGATCAGCGCCGTGCCGCTGAAGAACGTCACCTCGCGCTTCGCGATGGAGAAGATCAAGTCGGTCACCGCGCTGCCGATCCCGGCAGTGGTGGCGGCGTAGGTCGCACCACACAGACGCTGTCATCGCCCGGCGAAGACCGGGCGATCCACTATCCCAGAGACGGTCGTTGTTGAAGCGAGAGGCCGCGGCGTACTCGATGCCCCGATCAAGCCGGGGCATGACAGCGGAGAGAGAAGCGTGGATCGCTCCCCTCGAGCCCACCTCAGATCTTCTGATTGTACTCGCCGACTTCCGGATGCGTGCGCAGCACGCTGTTCACCATCTCGAACATGTCGTGCATGCGCTGCTCCGAGACCGGGCTCTCGACCACGACGACGAGCTCGGGCTTGTTGGAGGAGGCGCGCACCAGGCCCCAGCTGCCGTCCTCGACGGTGACGCGCACGCCGTTGACGGTGACGAGATCCCGGATCGCCTGGCCGCCGATCTTCGCACCCTCGGCCTGCAAGCCCTCGAAGTGCTTCACCACCTTGTCGATGACGCCGTATTTGACCTCGTCGGCGCAGTGCGGCGACATGGTCGGCGACGACCAGGTCTTCGGCAGCGCGTTCTTCAGGTCGGCCATCGACTTGCCGGGCGCGCGGTCGAGCATGTCGCAGATCGCGATCGCCGACACGAGGCCGTCGTCATAGCCGCGGCCGAACGGCTTGTTGAAGAAGAAGTGGCCGGACTTCTCGAAGCCCGCGAGCGCGCCCATCTCGTTGGTGCGGCGCTTCATGTAGGAGTGGCCGGTCTTCCAATAGGCGGTCCTGGCGCCCTGCTTCTGCAGCACGGGATCGGTGACGAACAGGCCGGTCGACTTCACGTCGACGACGAACTGGGCCTCCTTGTGGATCGCCGACATGTCGCGCGCCAGCATCACGCCGACCTTGTCGGCAAAGATCTCCTCGCCGGTATTGTCGACGACGCCGCAGCGGTCGCCGTCACCGTCGAAGCCGAGGCCGACATCGGCCTGGTGATGCAGCACCGCATCGCGGATCGCGTGCAGCATCTCCATGTCTTCCGGATTCGGATTGTATTTCGGGAAGGTGTGGTCGAGCTCGGTGTCGAGCGGAATCACCTCGCAGCCGATCGCCTCCAGCACCTGCGGCGCGAAGGCGCCGGCGGTGCCGTTGCCGCAGGCGGCGACGACCTTGAGCTTGCGCTTAAGCTTCGGGCGATTGGTGAGGTCGGCGATGTAGCGCGCCGGATAGTTCTCGTGGAATTGATAGGACCCGCCCGCCTTGTTCTTGAACTCGGCGTTGAGCACGATCTCCTTCAGCCGCGTCATCTCGTCGGGGCCGAAGGTCAGCGGGCGATTGGCGCCCATCTTCACGCCGGTCCAGCCATTGTCGTTGTGCGAGGCGGTCACCATGGCGACGCAGGGCACGTCGAGATCGAACTGCGCGAAATAGGCCATCGGCGTCACCGCAAGGCCGATGTCGTGCACCTTGCATCCCGCCGCCATCAGGCCGGTGATCAGTGCATATTTGATCGAGGCCGAATAGCCGCGAAAATCATGGCCGGTGACGATCTCCTGCCTGACACCGAGCTCGGCGATCAGCGCGCCCAAGCCCATGCCGAGCGCCTGCACACCCATCAGGTTGATTTCCTTCTGGAACAACCAGCGCGCGTCGTATTCGCGAAAGCCCGTCGGCTTCACCATCGGCTCGGATTCGAAGGCGTAGGTGTTGGGCAACAATACGGATTTCGGCTTCGGGAACATTGAGACGGTCTCGTAAGAAGGGGGCAGGATTTGCTGCAGCCTTAGCGAATGCAAGGCCGCAACGAAAGACGGGAATGAAGGCTTATGGCCGATAATTGCGGCAGTTTGGTAACGAAGCAACGTTACCGCGAGGGCAGGCAGAGCAGGAAATCTTTCTGAAATGAGCCGCCCTGATCGCAACAGACTCTGCCTATTGCTCCAGCACCATCTGGCCGTTGGCGTATTCGAAGCGCTTGAGGCGAGACAGGAAGGAGAGGCCGAGCAGGTTCTCCGACAGCGCCTCGTCCGGCAGCACCATGGCATCGACGTCGCGCACGATGAGGCCGCCGACCTCGAGCATCGCAATGCGGGTGCGCGCGGCCTTGATGGTGCCGTTGGCGGTGGAGACGGTGGCGCTGTACTCGCTGCGCGAGGGACGCAGACCAAAGCGGGCCGCCGAAGTCTCATTCAGCGCAACCACGGAGGCGCCGGTATCGATCATGAAGCCGATGCGCTGGCCGTCGATCCGGCCCTCGGTCTGGAAGTGTCCGCGCGCGTCGCGGGAAATGGCGAGGCTGCGGCCTCCAGCTGGCGCGGTCGCCGCAACCGCGACCGTGGTGCGCGGCACCGAGGTTGCTGAGGCGGAGCTCATCTTGTCCGCCATCTGGGCCATGAAGGTGCCGAGGCCGATCATGACGGCCGCGATGATCATAATGTTACGCATCACACCACTTCCGAGCCGGAAAGCTCGATTTCACCACGCCGCACGTCTGCCCGCGAGCGAAGGCACGCCGGGGCTCCTGTCATTTTGACGAAAAGGATGAGCGGAGGGTTAATACGATTTCACGTCCCGCGCGGCTTCGCCCGCCTTGTCGGCACTGCGCTCGCGGGATCGTCGGGCCAGGGGTGGCGCGGATAGCGGCCGCGCAGATCGGAGCGGACGGCGGCGTAGCTGCCGCGCCAGAAGCCGGGCAGATCGCGCGTCACCTGGACCGGGCGCTGCGCCGGCGACAGCAATTCCAGCACCAGCGGCACCTTGCCGGCGGCGATCGACGGATGGGTGTTGAGGCCGAACAATTCCTGGAGCCGCACCGCGATGGTCGGCCCCTGCTCGGCCTCGTAGTCGATCGCAAGCATGCTTCCGGTCGGCGCTTCGAAATGCGTCGGCGCCTCGCGGTCGAGCCGCGCGCGCATCTCCCATGGCAAGAGCGCCATCAGCGCGTCGGAGAGATCGCCCGCGGAGATATCCTTGAGTGCGACCTTGTCGTAGAGCGCCGGCACCAGCCAATCCTCACGTCGCGCGATCAACCCGCCGTCGGACAGATCGGGCCAGCTATCGCCCTCGGCCTTGCGCAGGAACATCACACGGTCACGCCACTGCCTGGCGGCCTTCGACCAGGGCAGCCGGTCGAGACCGGCGGCGATCAATCCATCGGCGAGAATGCGCGCGGTTTCCTCGGAAGGCGACAGTGCGAGGGTGGCTTCGGACAGCGTCATCGCGTGCAGCACGCGCTTGCGCCGCGCGCGTAGCGCCATTGCGCCGCGGTCGAAGGAGATCTCATCGGCGGTCTCGATATGCTCGGCGAAATGCCGCTCGATCTCGTCCTGGGTGATTTGCGCCGCGAGCAGGATGCGTCCGCTCGCCGCCGTCCCCGTCATCTCGCCGATCGCGATGTAGGGCGCGCGGGCGAGCGAGGAGGTCTGCTCGACGGCAGCGCCACGGCCGTTGGCCAGCACGAAGCTGCCGTTGCCGCGGTTGCGCGCGACGCGATCCGGGAATGCATAAGCGAGCATGAGGCCGGTCGAGAGATCCTCCTGCTGCGCCACCTTCTCCGACGCCGCGACCTGCGAGGCCCAGCGGCGCGCCAGATCGCGCGCGCTCGCAGCGCGCGGCGAGCGGTCACGGCGGAACTGGTCGCGGCGGTGCTCGAGATCGACGCTGTCGCCGCCAAGGCCGCGCTCGGTGATGATGGCGGCGATCTCGGCGGCAGCCTCGCCGCTGCCTACACGGTGCGAATCCACGATCATGCGCGCCAGCCGAGGCGGCAGCGCCAGCGAACGCAGGCTCTTGCCTTCCGCGGTAATGCGGCCGTCGCCGTCGAGTGCGTTGAGCTCGGTCAGCAGGCTCTTTGCTTCCTTCCAGGCCGGCTGCGGCGGCGGATCGAGGAACGCCAGGGCCGCAGGATCGCTGACGCCCCATTGCGCGAGATCGAGCACGAGCGAGGACAGGTCCGCGCTGAGGATTTCCGGCTGCGTGTAAGGCGCCAGCGAGGCGGTCTGCGGCTCGTCCCAGAGCCGGTAGCAGACACCGGGTTCGGTGCGGCCGGCGCGGCCGCGGCGCTGGTCCACCGCCGCGCGCGAGGCGCGCACGGTCTCGAGCCGCGTCAGGCCGATATCGGGCTCATAGCGCGGCACGCGAGCAAGACCGCAATCGACCACGATGCGCACGCCTTCGATGGTGAGCGAGGTCTCCGCGATCGAGGTCGCCAGCACCACTTTGCGTGTGCCCTTCGGCGCCGGCGCGATGGCGCGGTCCTGCACGGCGGCATCGAGCGCGCCGAATAGCGGCACGATCTCGATGCTAGCATCCTGCACGCGCTCGCCGAGAAAGGTCTGGGTGCGGCGGATCTCGGCGGCACCCGGCAGGAACGCCAGCACCGAGCCGCTATCGGCCCGGAGCGCGGAGGCGATCGCATCCGCCATCTGGCGCTCGATCGGCGCGTCCGCCTTGCGGCCGAGATAGCGCGTCTCGACCGGAAAGGCGCGTCCCTCGCTCTCGACGACGGGGGCATCTCCCAGCAGCTTGGCGACCCGCGCACCGTCGAGCGTTGCCGACATCACGAGGATGCGCAAGTCTTCGCGCAGGCCGGTTTGCGCATCACGCGCCAGTGCGAGGCCAAGATCGGCATCGAGCGAGCGCTCGTGGAATTCGTCGAACAGGACGGCGGCGACGCCGGAGAGTTCGGGGTCGTCGAGGATCTGGCGCGTGAAGATGCCCTCGGTCACCACCTCGATGCGCGTGGCGCGCGAGATCTTCGAGCCGAAGCGGACGCGATAGCCGACGGTCTCGCCAGCGCGCTCGCCGAGCGATTTGGCCATGCGATCGGCGCTGGCGCGCGCGGCGATGCGGCGCGGCTCCAGCACGATGATCTTCTTGTCCTTGGCCCAGGGCGCATCGAGCAAGGCTAGCGGCACGCGTGTGGTCTTGCCGGCGCCAGGCGGCGCCACCAGCACGGCGGCGTTATTGGCCTCCAGCGTGCACGACAAATCGTCGAGCACGGCATCGATCGGGAGGGGCGTGTCGAAGCTGCGGGGCAAGGAAGCATCCGGTCGTCATGCCCGGCCTTGTGCCGGACATCCACGTTCTTTCAGGCGAGAGTGAACAAGACGTGGATGGCCGGGACAAGCCCGGCCGTGACGGTTTCGTTCAACAAGGATGTGCAGCGATCAGCCCTGCACCGACGGCCGGCCGACGCTCTCATAAGTGAAGCCGGCGGCCTGCATGTCTTCGGGGCGGTAGATGTTGCGGAGGTCGACGACGACCGGCTGCGCCATGGTTGCTTTCAACCGGTCGAGATCGAGCGCGCGGAACTGCACCCATTCGGTCACGATGACGAGCGCGTCGGCGCCTTGCGCGCAGGAATAAGCGTCCTCGCAATAGGTGATATCGGGCAGCTCGCCCTTGGCCTGCTCCATGCCGACGGGATCGAACGCCTTCACCTTCGCACCCATGTCGATCAAGCCCGTTACCAGCGGGATCGACGGCGCGTCGCGCATGTCGTCGGTATCGGGCTTGAAGGTGAGGCCGAGCACGGCGATGGTCTTGCCGCGCAAGCCTCCGCCGAGCGCCTGGCTCACTTTCCGCGCCATCGCGCGCTTGCGATTCTCGTTCACGGCCAGCACCGATTCGACGATGCGCAAGGAGACGTCGTAATCCTGCGCGATCTTGATCAAGGCTTTGGTGTCCTTCGGGAAGCACGAGCCGCCGAAGCCGGGGCCGGCATGCAGGAACTTGGTGCCGATGCGGTTGTCGAGACCGATGCCGCGCGCGACCTCCTGGACGTTGGCGCCGGCCTTCTCGGAGAGATCGGCGATCTCGTTGATGAAGGTGATCTTGGTCGCCAGGAACGCGTTGGCGGCGTATTTGATCATCTCGGCGGTGCGGCGCGCGGTGAACATCAGCGGCGCCTGGTTCAGCGACAGTGGGCGATAGATGTCGCCCATCACCTTGCGGCCGCGCTCGTCGGAGGTGCCGACCACGATGCGGTCGGGGAACTTGAAATCGCGGATCGCCGCGCCCTCGCGCAGGAATTCGGGATTGGAGGCGACAACCACATCGGCCGCAGGGTTGGCTTCGCGGATGATGCGCTCGACCTCGTCGCCGGTGCCGACCGGCACGGTCGATTTCGTCACCACCACGGTAAAGCCGGTCAGCGATTGCGCGATCTCACGGGCGGCGGCGTAGACGTAGGAGAGGTCAGCGTGCCCATCGCCACGGCGTGAGGGCGTACCGACCGCGATGAACACGGCATCGGCATCGGCAACCGGCTTGGAAAGGTCGGTGGTGAAATCCAGCCGCTTGGCTTTGACATTGTTCGCCACCAGTTCGTCGAGCCCCGGCTCGTAGATCGGGATCTCGCCGCGATGGAGCGCGGCGATCTTCCTCTCGTCCTTGTCGACGCAGGTAACGTCGTGGCCGAAATCTGCAAAGCAGGCACCGGACACCAGTCCCACATAGCCCGTGCCGATCATCGCAATCCGCATGAAAAATCCTGTTCCAGCTTGGTTAACGGAAGCCCAATTCGAGGCGGTTTAGCATTTTCTCGAGGTCATGGAACAGTCCGCATGCAAAAACCGGCCCGCGATTTGAACCGGTAAAGAAGTCGGAAACCACTGGGCTCCAAACTGCCCCACGCCCACACAGGGACGGGCGGAACGCGCCTCGAAAAGGGACATCATGGCACGATCGGGCACAATCGCGGCGGCCGGGCTTTCCAAGGCGCCTTCGGCCCCGCGCGTCGACTGGGTCGACTATGCCAAGGGCATCTGCATCGTCATGGTCGTGATGATGCATTCGGTGCTGGGGGTCGAGCTCGCCGCCGGGCAGACCGGTTTCATGCATGTCGCCGTGGCCTTTGCAAAGCCGTTCCGGATGCCGGATTTCTTCCTGATCTCGGGCTTGTTCCTGTCTCTGGTGATTGATCGGGATTGGCGAACCTATCTCGACCGCAAGGTGGTGCATTTCGCCTATTTTTATGTCGTCTGGGTGACAATCCAGTTCGGCTTCAAGGCGCCGGCCTTTGCCGCGGAGACCGGCTGGCGCGCGGTCGGCCTGCTGTACCTCGAATCCTTCATCGAGCCGTTCGGCACGCTATGGTTCATCTATCTGTTGCCGATCTTCTTCGTCGTCACGAAACTGACACGCAAAGTCCCGCCGCTCGCGATCTGGCTCGTTGCCGCGGCGCTGGAGACCGCACGGATCACCACCGGCTGGACCGTCATCGACGAGTTCTGCGCGCGCTTCGTCTATTTCTATTCAGGTTATCTGTTCGCACCCTACGTGTTCGCCCTGTCGGATCGCGCGCGGACTCGTCCCGTGCTTGCGCTCGCGGCGCTCGCGACCTGGGGGCTGGTCAATGCCGGCCTGGTCGCATGGGGCGCCAGCGAATGGATGCTCGTCTCGCTCGTGCTCGGCTTTGCCGGCGCCTGCGCCATCATCACCACGGGCACGCTGCTTGCGCGGGTGCAGTGGCTCAACTTCCTCCGCTTCTGCGGCGAGCATTCGATCGTGATCTATCTCGCCTTCTTCCTGCCGATGGCGGCGACACGAACGCTGCTGCTGCGCACCGGCGTCATTGCCGACATCGGTACGGTGTCGCTGGTGGTCACCATCGCCGGCGTGCTCGGAGCGCTGGCGATGTGGCAGGTGGCGCTGCGCCTCAACGCGCGCTTCCTGTTCGAGCGGCCGGATGTATTCTGGATCGCGCCGAGGAAGGCGGGAGCGATGTTGCAGGCGGGCACGCTGTCGTCGCCCGGCTTGACCGCGCGACCCAGTATTCCAGAGGCAGCTGTTATCGACCGATAGGCCGCGGCGTACTGGATTCCCCGCCTTCGCTGGGAATGACAGCGGAGCATGGGGGAACGACAGTGGGGATAGCGCCCCAAAAATCCGCCTCCCAAGGCTGTCAAAGCCCGCAAAAATTCATACATTGCGGCCATGCCCAAAACAGCCCCGAAGACCACTGCCAAAGCTGACACCAAGGCCGCGCCCAAAGCTGCGGCCGACACCAAACCCGCTGCTGCCAAGACTGCTGCCAACACTGCTGCCAAACCGGTCGCGGCCAAGGCGGCCGGCAAGGGCGACCACGTCTTCCTGGTCGACGGTTCCTCCTACATCTTCCGCGCCTATCACGCGCTGCCGCCGCTGAACCGCAAGTCCGACGGTCTCCAGGTCAATGCCGTGCTCGGCTTCTGCAACATGCTGTGGAAGCTCCTGCGCGAGATGCCGGAAGACAACCGGCCGACGCATCTTGCCATCGTCTTCGACAAGTCGGAGATCACCTTCCGCAATAAGATCTATCCGGATTACAAGGCGCACCGGCCGCCCGCGCCTGACGATCTGATCCCGCAATTCGCGCTGATCCGCGAGGCCGTGCGCGCCTTCGACCTGCCGTGCCTGGAGCAGGTCGGCTTCGAGGCCGACGATCTCATTGCGACCTATGTGCGACAGGCCTGCGAGCGCGGCGCCAGCGCCACCATCGTGTCGTCCGACAAGGATCTGATGCAGCTCGTCACCGATTGCGTCACTATGTACGACACCATGAAGGACCGCCGCATCGGCATCCCCGAGGTGATCGAAAAGTTCGGCGTGCCGCCGAACAAGGTGGTCGAGGTGCAGGCTCTTGCCGGCGATTCCACCGACAATGTGCCCGGCGTGCCCGGCATCGGCGTCAAGACCGCGGCGCAGCTGATCATCGAGTATGGCGACCTCGACCAATTGTTGTTCCGCGCCGGCGAGATCAAGCAGCCCAAGCGGCGCGAGGCGCTGCTCGAGAACGCAGAGAAGGCACGCATCTCGCGGCAGCTCGTGCTGCTCGACGACAAAGTCGATCTCGATGTGCCGCTGGACGATCTCGCCGTCCACGAGCCCGACGCGCGCAAGCTGATCGCGTTCCTGAAGGCGATGGAGTTCACGACGCTGACGCGACGTGTCGCCGAATATTCGCAGATCGATCCTGCCAACGTCGATGCCGATCCCGGCTACGCAAAGGGCGCGAGCGTATTCTCGCCGCTGCCGCCCTCGGACGTCGTGCCCCTGCCGGGGAGCGGCACGCCGGCGCAGACCGCGCCGGTCGAGCGCAACAAGTCGGCGGGGAAGGAGGACAAGGCTGCGAGCCCGAAGGGTGCGCCGATCTCGCTCGCCGCCGCGCGCGAAGAGGCGCTGCGCAAGCTTCCGGTCGATCGCGGCAAATACCAGACCATCAAGACGCTGAAGGAGCTCGACGCCTTCATCGCGCGCATCCACGATGCCGGCCATGTCGCGATCGAGACGAGAGCCAACTCGATTGATCCGATGCAGGCCGATCTTTGCGGCATCGCGCTGGCACTGGCGCCGAACGAGGCCTGCTACGTGCCGCTGGCGCACAAGCAGTCCGTCGGCGGCGCCGGCCTGTTCGATGCCGGCCTCGCGCCGGACCAGGTCAAGCATGACGACGCGCTGCAAGCGCTGCGGCCGGTGCTGGAATCAGCCGGCATTCTCAAGATCGGCTTCGACGTCAAGTTCACCGCAGTGATGCTGGCGCAGCACGGCATCACCCTGCGCAACATCGACGATGCGCTGTTGATTTCCTACGTGCTCGATGCCGGCCGCGGCTCGCATGCGCTGGAATCGCTGTCCGAGCGCTGGTTCGGCCATGCCATGCTGAAGGAAAACGAGCTGCTCGGCAGCGGCAAGGGCAAGATCACCTTCGACCAGGTGCCGATCGACAAGGCCGCACCACTGTCGGCGGAAGCCGCCGACGTCGCCCTGCGCGTCTGGGGCGTGCTGAAGCCGCGCCTCGTCGCCGAGCACATGAGCGCGGTCTACGAGACCCTGGAACGGCCGCTGGTATCGGTGCTCGCACGCATGGAGCGGCGCGGCATCTCGATCGACCGCCAGGTCTTGTCGCGCCTCTCCGGCGACTTCGCCCAGACCGCGGCGCGGGTCGAGGCCGAGATCCAGGAGATCGCAGGCGAGCCGGTCAATGTCGGCAGCCCCAAGCAGATCGGTGACATCCTGTTCGGCAAGATGGGACTGCCCGGCGGCACCAAGACCAAGACCGGCGCGTGGTCGACCACCGCCCAGGTGCTCGATGAACTCGCTGAGCAGGGCCACGACTTCCCGAAGAAGATTTTGGAGTGGCGCCAGGTCTCCAAGCTGAAATCGACCTACACCGACGCGCTGCCGACCTATGTCAATCCGCAGACGCATCGCGTGCACACGACCTACGCGCTGGCCGCGACCACGACGGGACGATTGTCGTCGAACGAGCCGAATCTACAGAACATTCCGGTGCGCACCGAGGATGGCCGCAAGATCCGCCGCGCCTTCGTCGCGACGCCCGGACACAAGCTGGTGTCCGCCGACTATTCGCAGATCGAGCTGCGCCTGCTCGCCGAGATCGCCGACATTCCCGTGCTGAAACAGGCGTTTCGCGATGGGCTCGACATTCACGCGATGACGGCCTCAGAGATGTTCGGCGTGCCGATCAAGGGCATGCCGAGCGAGATCCGCCGCCGCGCCAAGGCGATCAATTTCGGCATCATCTACGGCATCTCCGCCTTCGGCCTTGCCAACCAGCTCGGCATCGCGCGCGAGGAGGCGTCCGCTTACATCAAGAAATATTTCGAGCGCTTCCCGGGCATCCGCGCCTACATGGACGAGACGCGCGATTTCTGCCGGAGCCACGGCTACGTCACCACGCTGTTCGGCCGCAAGTGCCACTACCCCGACATCAAGGCCTCGAACGCCTCGGTGCGCGCCTTCAACGAGCGCGCCGCAATCAACGCCCGGCTCCAGGGCACCGCCGCCGACATCATCCGCCGCGCCATGACGCGCGTCGAGGATGCACTCGCCGAGAAGCAGCTCTCCGCGCAGATGCTGCTCCAGGTGCATGACGAACTGATCTTCGAGGTGCCCGACGACGAGGTCGAGGCGACGCTCCCCGTCGTGCAGAAGGTCATGCAGGACGCGCCGTTCCCGGCCGTGCTGCTGTCAGTGCCGCTGCATGTCGATGCACGCGCGGCGAACAACTGGGACGAGGCGCATTGATTGCTGCTTTCGCCGGATGCTGCGCAACGCGCCGCCCTTCCGGCGTGGTGCGCTGCTGATCCGGGGGCCACGCCGCACCAGCTGGGGCGCCGCTCTCGGCGCAAACTTTCACGCTGCGCCGCGTCCGGGACACGGAATCTGAATTGTCCTCCGAGCAATTGCGCGATGGCCCGGCAAGGCCTCGCATATTAGAACCGTGCCATCTCCCGCACTGGTTCACCATGCCCCACACCTCCGCCCTGCTCGGCTTTGCCCTCGTCTGCCTCGGCCTCGTGCTCACGCCGGGACCGAACATGATCTATTTGATCTCGCGCTCGATCACGCAAGGGCCCGCGGCCGGTATCGTCTCGCTCGGCGGCGTCGCGCTCGGCTTCGTGTTCTACATGCTGTGCGCGGCGTTCGGCATCACGGCGCTGCTGCTCGCCATTCCCTTCGCCTATGACGCGCTGCGCTTTGCCGGTGCCGGATACCTGCTGTGGCTCGCCTGGCAGGCGGTGAAGCCGGGCGGGCGTTCGCCGTTCCAGGTGAGGAAGCTCGCGATCGACAGCCCGCGCAAATTGTTCGCGATGGGATTCGTCACCAACCTGCTCAATCCGAAAATCGCGATGCTGTATCTGGCATTGCTGCCGCAGTTCATCGATCCCGCCTCCGGCAGCGTGCTGACGCAATCGGTGGTGCTGGGCGCGATCCAGATCGCGATCAGCGTCAGCGTCAATGCGATGATCGCGCTCGCGGCCGGATCGATCGCGCTGTTCCTGGCGAACCGGCCGAGCTGGATGCTGGTGCAGCGCTGGCTGATGGGAACGGTGCTGGCCGGGCTCGCGGTGCGGATGGCGGTGGAAGCGAAGAAGGTGTGAGCTCTCTTACCCTCCCCTCCAGGGTAGGGCTATCGCATATGGGCGAGGGCGGAGAGAAGGAAGTCATTATTCCATCTGGCTTGGAGCATTTTGTGGCTGATGCGGGCAGGACCGGGCGTTGCCTGCAGGGTATTGATGGCCAGCTTG
>NZ_RDQF01000083.1 GCF_004114425.1 Bradyrhizobium vignae
TACTCCCAAATCAGAAAACGCCACTTCTGCAGATAGTTGCGTTCAACCGTTCGGTCATAGCTGTTGTCTCGCATCGGATCGTTCCTCCGCTGGAGCGATCCAATCAGCGAATTATTGAACATGCACAGCAATGACGGAGTATGTGGCGGCAGCCACGCCCAAACAAAAACCCCGGCCTCGCGGCCGGGGTTTTGTGTCCTTCTCTCGTCCCAGAGCTTAATCGCGCTGGCCGAGGAGCTGCAGCAGCAGCGTGAACAGGTTGATGAAGTTCAAGTACAGCGACAGCGCGCCAGTGATGGCCGCACGCTCTGCGATGTCACCGCCGGCCGAGGCGTAGCCGTAGATGTAGTCGTTCTTCAGCCGCTGGGTATCCCAGGCGGTGAGGCCCGCGAACACCAGCACGCCGACCACCGAGACGATGAACTGCAGCATCGAGCTGGCCAGGAACAGGTTCACCAGGCTCGCGATGATGATGCCGATCAGGCCCATGAACAGGAAGGAGCCCATCCCGGTCAGGTCACGCTTGGTGGTGTAGCCGTAGAGGCTGAGCGCACCGAAGGTCGCCGCCGTGATGAAGAACACCCGCACGATCGAGGTGTGGGTGAACACCAGGAAAATCGACGACAGCGAGATTCCCATCAGCGCCGAGAACACCCAGAACAGGATCTGGGCGGTCGAGGGGGCGAGGCGATTGATGCCCGCCGAGATCACGAACACCATCGCCAGCGGCGCGAGCATGAACAGCCACTTCAGCGGGCTGACGAACATCGCGTAGCCGAACGGCGTCAGGAACAGCTTGCCGACGCGGACCGCTTCCGGGGTCGGAACGTCGGTCACGGCGGCCATGTAGACGCCGAGCGCGGCAAGGCCGGTGATGGCGAGGCCGATGCTCATGTAGTTGTAGATGCGCAGCATGTAAGCGCGCAGGCCGGCGTCGACCGTCGCGGCGTCAACACGCCCGGCGGCCCTGCCGAAAGGAGAAGCGTAGTTACGGTCTAGGTCCGACATGGTCGAATTCCCGTTGGTTGGTCCGGTCCGGCACGAGGGTCGCCATGCCGCCGGTTCGTCAAACTCTATCTCGGATACCGATGCCAGCCGACTAAATTTTGGCTAACAATCGGGGCTCCGAACCCATTCGATATGTGGGAAACTAACACATTCGCTGCAACCGTCCACGCGCGGCCGAATGTCGCCCTCGCCCGCAATCCCGACGAGCGGACCGTGGTTAATCGCAAGGAATCGTGCGATTTCGCTCCCTTGCGGTTAGCCGCTACCATTTGTCACAAATTCCGCAACACCGTGGCCGGCTTTTTGTTCAACGCCAGCAGCGTGCCGGCGAGCCCGAGCCCGACGGTGACGACCAGGGCGGCCGCGACCACGCCGGCCGCGCTGCCGGCCTGCCAGACGAAGCTCAGCGTCATCAGCCGCGTCACGATCATCCAGGCGGCGATGCTGCCGGCGATCACGCCGAACACCGCGGTGGCGAGCCCGATCAGGAGGTATTCGAGCGCATAGGCGCCGAGCAGCCGCAGCCGCGTCGCGCCCAGCGTCTTCAGGATCACCGCATCATAGACCCGGTGACGGTGGCCGGCGGCGAGCGCCCCGCCCAGCACCAGGATCGCCGAGATCAGGGTCACGGCGCTGGCGCCGCGGATCGCCAGCGCCAGATTGGTCACGACCGAGCCGACCGTCTCCATCACCTCGCGCACGCGCACGCTCGTCACCATAGGGTAGGCGTCGGCGACCTCTTTGATGATCTTGCCGTCGCCTGCCGCATTTCCGCCCGTCTCCGTCAGCGTCGCGATATGGGTGTGCGGCGCGCCCTTGAAGGCGTTGGGCGAGAACACGAGGACGAAATTGATGCCCATCCCCTGCCAGTCGATGTTGCGCAGATTGCTGATCTTCGCCGGGATGTCGCGGCCGAGCACGTTGACCACCACCTCGTCCCCGAGCTTGAGGCCTAAACCGTCGGCGATCTTCTTCTCCATCGAGACCAGCGGCGGGCCGGAATAGTCCGCGCTCCACCACTCGCCCTCGACCACCTTCGAACCCTTCGGCAGCTCGGCCGTATAGGTCAGGCCGCGGTCGCTCTGCAGCACCCATTCGGAATCGGTGGTGGGCTTGAGCTCCTCGGCGCGCACGCCGCGCGCGGCGACGATGCGCCCGCGCAGCATCGGCACGTCCTCGACCGTCGCGCCTGGCGCGATCTGGCGCAGGTAGCCGTCGAACTGCTCGGCCTGCGCGCTCGGAATGTCGATGAAGAAGAACGAGGGTGCGCGATCGGGCAGCGCCGCGAGGAACTGCCGCCGCAGATTGCCGTCGATCTGGGTGATGGTGACGAGCACGGCGAGCCCGAGCCCGAGCGACAGCACGACCGACGGCGTCAGCGCGCCCGGCCGGTGGATGTTGGCGATCGCGAGCCGCAGCATTGGCAGCCGCGTCCGCGGCAGCCGCCGCGCGATCGTCATCAGCAGGGCGGCGATGCCGCGCAGCAGGGCGAACACGACGACGGAGGAGGCCACGAACACTGCGGCGATGCGCTTGTCGAACGACAGGCCGATCACGACCGTGATCAGCAGCGCGATCACCACGCCCATGAGGCCCAGATAACTCGCGCGCGGCCGGTGCCATTCGGAGCTGATGGTGTCGCGGAACAGCGCCGCCACCGGCACGTCATGCACGCGCCCGAGCGGCCACAGGCCGAAGGCGAGCGCTGTGAGCAGGCCATAGACGAAGGACAGTGCGAGCTCGTCGGCATGCACCGCCGGCACCACCGGCAGCGGCAAGAGCTTGCCGAACAGCCCGACGATGGCGAAGGGCATCGCCGCGCCGAGCGCAAGGCCGATCACCGAACCGATGCCCGCAAGCAGGATCACTTGCGCCAGATAGATGCCGAACACGTCGCCTCCGGTCGCGCCGACGGCCTTGAGGGCCGCGATCACCTCGAGCCGACGATCGATATGGCTCTTCACGGCATTGGCAACGCCGACGCCGCCGACCAGCAGCGCGGCGAGGCCGACCAGCGTCAGGAACTGGGTAAAACGGCTGATGTTGCGCTCGAGTTGCGGCGAGGCGTTGGAGCGGCTGCGGATCTCCCAGCCGGCCTGCGGCGCGGCGCTGCGCGCGTCCGCGATGAAGGCTTCGGTGGCGCGCTCGTTATTCGCGGTATCGGGCAGCTTGACCCGGTAGACCCAGCGCACCAGGCTGCCGGGCTGGATCAGGCCGGTGGCGCGCAAGGCCTCCTCGCTGATCAGGAAGCGCGGGCCGAAGCCGATGCCGCCGGCGAGCTTGTCGGGTTCGGCTTCGACGGTGGCGCGGATCTGGAACGTTGCGGACCCGATCGTGAGGCGGTCACCGTTCCTAAGCGACAGCCGCGCTTGCAGCGTCGGATCGGCCGCGGCGCCGAACGCGCCGTCACGCATCGCGAGCAGATCGGCCATCGGTAGCGGCGGTGCCAGTGTCAGCTGGCCCAGCATCGGATAGGTGTCGTCGACGGCCTTCATCTCGACCAGCGCGAGCTTGCCATCAGCCGAGCGCGCCATGCCGCGCAGGGTCGCGGCGGTCGAGACGGTGCCGCGCGAGCGCAGGAAGGCGACCTCCTCCGGCTTGGCCTCGCGCTGGAACAGCACGAAGGAGACGTCGCCGCCGAGCAGCGTGCGGCCCTCGCGGGCGAGACCGTCGGAGAGGCTCGCCGACACCGAGCCGACGCCGGCGATCGCCATCACGCCGAGCGCGATGCAGGCGATGAAGACATAGAAGCCGCGCAAGCCCCCGCGCAATTCGCGCAGGGCGTAACGCAACGAGAGCGCGACGCCGCCCGGCTTCGCGAACGATTCGACAGCTGCGCTCATGCCGGCGCCGACTGCGTGTCGATGCGCCCGGAGCGCAGGCGGATGACGCGATCGCAGCGTTGCGCGAGCGAGGAATCGTGCGTCACCAGCACCAAGGTCATGCCGCGCTCGGCGTGCTTGCTGAACAGGAGATCGACGATCTGCTTTCCCGTTGCCTCGTCGAGATTGCCGGTGGGCTCGTCGGCGACGAGGATGGCGGGATCGGGCGCCAGCGCGCGCGCCAGCGCCACGCGCTGCTGCTCGCCGCCGGAGAGCTGCGTCGGGTAGTGATGCAGGCGATCGCCGAGCCCGACCGATTGCAGCTCCTGCGCCGCGCGCCTCGCAGCATCGGGATCGCTGGCAAGCTCGAGCGGCACCGCGACGTTCTCCAGCGCCGTCATGGTCGGGATCAGGTGGAAGGACTGGAAGACGATGCCGACCTGGCGGCCGCGGAAGCGCGCCAGCGCGTCCTCGTCGAGGGCATTGAAAGCCGTGCCATTGACCACCACCTCTCCGCTATCAGGACGTTCCAGCCCCGCCATCACCATCAGCAGCGTGGATTTGCCCGAGCCTGACGGGCCGATCAGGCCGATCGTCTCGCCCGAGGCGACGCGCAGGCTGATATCCTTCAGGATATGAACGCGTGCCGCGCCCGTGCCCAATGAGAGATTGACGTTGGAGATGGCGATGGTGTCCATCGCGGTCGTGGCGAGCGAAGAGGAATTGATGCGCGTGTCCATGGTCCGGTCATATGGCAACTCCGCACGCGGGGTCGAGAGGCGTTACGGATTGTTCATGCACATAGCCGTGTTGATGCTCGCCGTGATGACCATTGCGTCCCCCGCTTGGGCGGGCGCGACGAAACCGGTCAAGCTTGTCGTTCTCGGCGATTCCTTGAGCGCCGGTCTTGGCCTCCCGGCCCAGGAGGCGTTCCCGCAAAAGCTTAAAAAATCCTTGCAGATCAAGGGCATAGAGGTCGACATGACCAACGCCGGGGTGTCCGGCGACACCACCTCCGGCGGCCGCGACCGGCTCGACTGGTCGGTGCCCGACGGAACCGATGGCGTCATCGTCGAGCTCGGCGCCAACGACGCGCTGCGCGGCATCGATCCCGATGTGACGCGCGCCGCGTTGACCGAGATCATCCAGCGCCTGAAGGCGCGCAAGATCGCGGTGATGCTGTGCGGCATGCTGGCGCCGCCGAATTACGGCGCGGACTATGCGGCGCGCTTCAATTCGATTTATCCGGATCTGGCGAAACGATTCGATGTGCCGCTCTATCCGTTCTTCCTCGATGGCGTTGCGGCCGACGCCAAGCTCAATCAGGCCGACGGCATTCATCCGACTGCGGCCGGCGTCGACATCATCGTCGGCAGGATCATGCCCATGGTGGAGGCATTCATTGGCACGATCGCTGAGCAGCGGCGTTGAAAGCGGGCAGTCCCAACCCGAACTCCCAGGGATTTACGGGGGTGAGGCGGGCGAAGCTTCGCAGAGTCACACAACTGCGATAGGAATCAGGGTACCGGTGATTCGTCGCCGGCTCTAATTTGGATATGGTCCTCAGCTCGAGGGCTGTACCCAAGCATCGGGAGTGCGAAACGATGCCGCGTTTGTTCACGGGTCTGGAAATTCCGGCCGAGATCGGCCAGTCGCTTTCCAACTTGAGGGGTGGCCTCCCCGGCGCCCGCTGGATCGATCCCGAAAATTATCACGTCACCTTGCGCTTCATCGGCGACATCGACGGCGCTTCCGCCAACGAGATCGCCTCGATGCTGTTTCGCGTCGACCGCAAGCCATTCGAGGTGAAGGTGCAGGGCCTCACCAGCTTCGGCGGCCGCAAGCCGCGCGCGGTGGTCGCGACCATCGTGCCGAGCAAGCCGCTGATGGAATTGCAGGCCGAGCTCGAACGCATGATGCAGCGGATCGGCCTCGACCCGGAGGGACGCAAGTTCATTCCGCACGTCACGCTGGCCCGGCTGCACGACGCCTCCGACCGCGACGTCGCCGACTATCTCTCGCTGCGCGGCTACTTCCCAAGCAAGGCGTTCATGGCCGAACGCTTCGTGCTGTTCTCCTCGCGCGCCTCCACGGGCGGCGGCCCGTATGTGGTCGAGGACGCCTACGAACTGTGTGAGTAGCGCAGCTTCCGTGCCCCGGCCGCAGAGGCGGGGCCCAGCGCTCCGCGATGAATGAATTTTGGCTATGGACGAAATAGGGGGGCCGTCTCTGCGCAGCAGCGCAAGAGCGCTGCAGCGCGTCCGGGACTCAGAACGCATAGCGCCCCGCACCAATTGACGGCTTGCAATTTCCGTCCGTCTCTGGCGGTAAAGGGCCATGCTCTCCACCCCCAGTTCCCCATTCCGCGAGGCATACCAGGCCGAGATCGCCTCTGGCGCGATCGAGCCCGATGCCGCGCAGGCCGAGGTCGCCGAGGCCTATGCGGCGCTCGACCAGCGGCTCGCCACTTACAAGCCGCTGCGCAAGCAGGGCCTGCTCAGCCGCCTGTTCGGCAGCGGCGACAAGGATGATGCCCCGCGCGGGCTCTACATCCATGGCGAGGTCGGCCGCGGCAAGACCATGCTGATGGATCTGTTCTTCCAGCACTGCTCGGTCGAGCACAAGCGCCGCGCGCATTTCCACGAATTCATGGCGGACGTGCACGAGCGCATCTACGACTATCGCCAGAGCATCGCGCGCGGCGAGATCGCCGATGGCGACGTCATCGCGCTGACCGCAAATGCGATCTTTGAGGAGAGCTGGCTGCTCTGCTTCGACGAATTCCACGTCACCGACATCGCCGACGCGATGATCCTGGGCCGCCTGTTCGCGAAATTGTTCGATCTCGGCACCGTCGTGGTTGCGACCTCCAACGTCGCGCCCGACGATCTCTACAAGGGTGGCTTGAACCGCTCGCTGTTCCTGCCCTTCATCAAGCAGATCACCGATCACATGGACGTCGCGCGGCTCGATGCCCGCACCGACTTCCGGTTGGAGAAACTGCAGGGCGTGCCGATGTGGCTGACACCGGCGGATGGCGATGCGGACGCCGCGCTCGACCGTGCCTGGAAGCGGATGTCAGGTGGGGCACAATGCAGGCCGCGCGACATTTCGATCAAGGGCCGCATCCTGCACGTGCCGTGCTCGGCCCACGGCGTGGCGCGGTTCTCCTTCGCCGATCTCTGCGAGAAGCCGCTGGGTGCATCCGATTACCTCAGGCTGGCGCACGAGTATCACACCATCCTGGTCGACCATATTCCAGTCATGGACTTCTCCCAGCGCAACGCCGCCAAGCGGTTCATCACGCTGATCGATACGCTCTATGACAACGCCGTGAAGCTGATGGCTTCGGCCGACGCCAATCCGATCTCGCTCTACCTCGCCACCGAGGGCAATGAGGCCATGGAGTTCAAGCGGACCGCCTCGCGCCTGATCGAGATGAGCTCGGAATCCTATCTGGCGCTGCCTCACGGCCGCAAGGATTCCACCGCCAGCGGCTCGACCAAAGGTCTGGTGGAGACTTAAGTCCTATTTCGCTAGCGCTGTCATTCCGGGACGCGCGAAGCGCGAACCCGGAATCCATCGGGCCACAAGCTCTGTCGCCCGATGCATTCCGGGCCTGCGCCTATCGGCGCATCCCGGAACGAGGGGGCTGCGTGCCCGAGACGTCGGCAAGCCCGACAATTGGGCATTGGGCGACTTGAACGGGGAAGGCGAAAGGGATAACCACCCGTCTCAGTTTTCCCCTCCTTACGTGTCTAAAGGACAGGTTCACATGGCGCGCGACAAGATTGCTTTGATTGGCTCCGGTCAGATCGGCGGAACGCTGGCTCACCTCATCGGCCTGAAAGAACTGGGCGACGTCGTGATGTTCGACATCGCCGAGGGCGTGCCGCAGGGCAAGGCGCTCGACATCGCGCAGTCCTCGCCGGTCGACGGCTTCGACGCGCACTACACCGGCGCGAACTCCTACGAGGCGCTCGACAACGCCAAGGTCTGCATCGTCACCGCCGGCGTGCCGCGCAAGCCCGGCATGAGTCGCGACGACCTCCTCTCCATCAACCTCAAGGTCATGGAGCAGGTGGGTGCCGGCATCAAGAAGTACGCTCCGGACGCGTTCGTCATCTGCATCACCAACCCGCTCGACGCGATGGTCTGGGCGCTGCAGAAGGCCTCGGGCCTGCCGCACAAGAAGGTCGTCGGCATGGCCGGCGTGCTGGACTCGGCGCGCTTCCGCTATTTCCTGGCCGACGAGTTCAACGTCTCGGTCGAGGACGTCACCGCCTTCGTGCTCGGCGGCCATGGCGACACCATGGTGCCGCTGGTGAAGTACTCCACCGTCGCCGGCATTCCGCTGCCCGACCTCGTCAAGATGGGCTGGACCTCGCAGGCGCGCCTCGACGAGATCGTCGACCGCACCCGCAACGGCGGCGCCGAGATCGTCAATTTGCTCAAGACCGGCTCGGCCTTCTACGCCCCGGCCGCGTCGGCGATCGCGATGGCCGAGAGCTATCTGAAGGACAAGAAGCGCGTGCTGCCCTGCGCCGCCTATCTCAATGGCGAATACAGCGTGAAGGACATGTATGTCGGCGTGCCCGTCGTGATCGGCTCCAAGGGCGTCGAGCGCGTGGTTGAGATCGACCTCGCCGGCAAGGACCGCGAGGCCTTCGACAAGTCGGTCGGTGCCGTGCAGGGCCTGGTCGACGCCTGCAAGAAGATCGCCCCCGACCTTCTCGGCCGCTAAGGCGCAAGCAGATACCCCGCCGAAGATCGAAATCCGGTCTTCGGCGGTTTCACTTCCGGACCCCGGCTGCAACCCTTGTTGAAGGCTGGGCGGGGCTCCGGTTCGCAGTCCAGAGATCTTGAAGGCAAAGAATCCGGGTTGCAGTTCCTGTGGTATATGGTATGCCAGCCACAAGACTGAGGTGGGCCCATGGGGTCACGCCCGCGGGTTCAGGGAGCGACCATATGAATATCCATGAATATCAGGCCAAAGCGCTGCTGAACGAGTTCGGCGTGCCGATCTCCAAGGGCGTGCCGGTCCTCAAAGCCGCCGACGCAGAAGCTGCGGCCAAGGCGCTGCCCGGCCCGGTCTGGGTGGTGAAGAGCCAGATCCACGCCGGCGGGCGCGGCAAGGGCAAGTTCAAGGAAGCCTCGGCCGGCGACAAGGGCGGTGTCCGCATCGCCAAATCGGCCGCCGAGGTCGCCGAATTCGCCAAGCAGATGCTGGGCGCAACCCTGGTGACGGTGCAGACCGGCCCGGCCGGCAAGCAGGTCAACCGCCTCTACATCGAGGACGGCTCCGACATCGACAAGGAGTTCTATCTCTCGATCCTGGTCGACCGCGAGACCTCGCGCGTCTCCTTCGTCGTCTCGACCGAAGGCGGCGTCAACATCGAGGACGTCGCGCACAACACGCCCGAGAAGATCGTGACCTTCTCAGTCGATCCCGCCACCGGAATCATGGGCCATCACGGCCGCACGGTTGCGAAGGCGCTCAAGCTCTCCGGTGATCTCGCCAAGCAGGCCGAGAAGCTCACGGCGCAGCTCTATGCCGCCTTCGTCGCCAAGGACATGTCGATGCTGGAGATCAACCCGCTGGTCGTGACCAAGCAGGGCCAGCTCCGCGTGCTCGACGCCAAGGTGTCGTTCGACGACAACGCGCTGTTCCGTCATCCTGAGGTGCTCGCGCTGCGCGACGAGACCGAGGAAGACGCCAAAGAAATCGAGGCGTCCAAGTACGACCTCAACTACGTCGCGCTCGACGGCAACATCGGCTGCATGGTCAACGGCGCCGGTCTTGCCATGGCGACGATGGACATCATCAAGCTCTACGGCATGGCGCCGGCGAACTTCCTCGACGTCGGCGGCAGCGCCAGCAAGGAGAAGGTCGCGGCCGCATTCAAGATCATCACCGCCGATCCGAACGTGAAGGGCATCCTGGTCAACATCTTCGGCGGCATCATGAAGTGCGACGTGATCGCCGAGGGCGTCACGGCCGCGGTGCGCGAGGTCGGTCTCAGCGTGCCGCTGGTGGTCCGTCTCGAAGGCACCAATGTCGAGCTCGGCAAGAAGATCATCCGCGAATCCGGCCTCAACGTGGTGCCGGCCGACAATCTCGACGACGCCGCGCAGAAGATCGTGAAGGCCGTCAAGGGAGGCTAAGGCCATGGCCCAGGACCATCTCGCCGCATCATCTCCGCTCCCCGAGCATGCGCGTCTCGCCGCGTTCGCCGGCGAATGGACTGGCGAAGAGGTGGTCTTTCCGTCGCGCTGGACGGAGGGCGGACCGGCGACCTCTCACGTCGTCGCGCGCATGGACCTCAACGGATTCTATCTGATCCAGGACGGTGTCCAGATGCGCGAGGGCAAGCAGGTCTTCGCCACCCACGGCATCTTCACCTACGATCGCGACGACCGGACCTACAAACTGTTCTGGTACGATTCGCTCGGCTACACGCCGCCCTCGCCCGCCTCCGGCGGATGGGTCGGCAAGACCCTGACGCTGGTGCGCGGCTCGCTTCGCGGCAATGCGCGCCACGTCTACGAGATCATCGACGACAATTCCTATTCGTTGAAGATCCAGTTCTCGCCGGACGCGGAAGGCTGGTCCGACGTCCTCACCGGCGTCTACCGCCGCATCCACTGACCCTCTCACTCGTTAGTTCGCGAAAGCAGACCTCATGTCCATCCTGATCGACAAGAACACCAAGGTCATCTGCCAGGGCTTCACCGGCAAGAACGGCACCTTCCATTCCGAGGCCGCGATCGCCTACGGCACCAAGATGGTCGGTGGCACCTCGCCGGGCAAAGGCGGCTCGACGCATCTGGGCCTGCCGGTGTTCGACACCGTGCGCGAGGCGCGTGAGAAGACCGGCGCCGACGCGTCGGTGATCTACGTCCCGCCGCCGGGCGCGGCGGACGCGATCTGCGAAGCCATCGACGCCGAGATCCCGCTGATCGTCTGCATCACCGAGGGCATTCCTGTTATCGACATGGTGCGCGTGAAGCGCTCGCTGATCGGCTCCAAGTCGCGCCTGATCGGGCCGAACTGCCCGGGCGTCATGACCGCCGGCGAGTGCAAGATCGGCATCATGCCCGCCAATATCTTCAAGACCGGCTCGGTCGGCATCGTCTCCCGCTCGGGCACGCTGACCTATGAGGCCGTGTTCCAGACCTCCCAGGAAGGCCTCGGCCAGACCACCGCGGTCGGCATCGGCGGCGACCCGGTCAAGGGCACCGAGTTCATCGACGTGCTGGAGATGCTGCTCGCCGACCCCAAGACCGAATCGATCATCATGATCGGCGAGATCGGCGGTTCCGCCGAGGAGGACGCCGCCCAGTTCCTCAAGGACGAGGCCAAGCGCGGCCGCAAGAAGCCGATGGTCGGCTTCATCGCGGGCGTCACGGCCCCTCCCGGCCGCCGCATGGGCCATGCCGGCGCGATCATCTCGGGCGGCAAGGGCGACGCCGGTTCCAAGACCGAGGCGATGAAATCGGCAGGGATTACAGTGTCCCCTTCGCCCGCGCGCCTCGGCCATACGCTTGCCGAAAAGTTGAAGTGCTAATTCACTTCTTCGTGCTTTTCCGGGCGAAGTTTCGCAGCAAATAGGGTAAAGGGTGCCTGTCGCGTCGAGCCCTGTCGGGGAGCTCGGCGCCAGCGCCGTTTGTTATGCGCGAACCGAAATCGCCAGGAACTCAAGTATGTCTCGCCAGGACGCGAACGCAGCCTTTGCCTTGTCATCCTTTTTGCAGGGCACCAACGCCACCTACATCGACGAAATCTACGCCCGCTACGAGAAGGACCCGACCTCGGTCGACGCCGAGTGGCAGGAGTTCTTCAAGAGCCTCAACGACCAGCCCGCTGACATCAGCAAGAACGCGGAAGGACCGTCCTGGGAGCGCGACAACTGGCCGCTGACCCCGCGGGACGATCTGACCTCCGCGCTCGACGGCAATTGGGCCGAGGTCGAGAAGGCGGTCGGCGCCAAGATCGCCGCCAAGGCCCAGGCCAAGGGCGCCGATATCTCTTCCGCCGATGTCCTCCAGGCCACGCGCGACTCCGTTCGCGCCCTGATGCTGATCCGCTCCTACCGCATGCGCGGCCACTTCCACGCCAAGCTCGACCCGCTCGGCATCGAAGCCCAGCGCAACCGCGAAGAGCTCGACCCGCGCACCTACGGCTTCAGCGAAGCCGATTACGACCGCAAGATCTTCCTCGATCACGTGCTCGGCCTGGAATACGGCACGCTGCGCGATATCGTCGCGATCTGCGAGCGCACCTACTGCCAGACGCTCGGCGTCGAGTTCATGCATATCAGCAATGCCGCGCAGAAGGCCTGGATCCAGGAGCGCATCGAGGGACCCGATAAGGAGATCTCGTTCACGCGCGAAGGCCGCAGAGCCATCCTGATGAAGCTGGTCGAAGCCGAAGGCTTCGAGAAGTTCTGCGACACCAAGTTCACCGGCACCAAGCGTTTCGGCCTCGACGGCGGCGAATCCCTGATCCCCGCGCTGGAGCAGATCATCAAGCGCGGCGGCAATCTCGGCGTGAAGGAGATCGTGCTCGGCATGCCGCATCGCGGCCGCCTCAACGTGCTGACGCAGGTGATGGGCAAGTCGCACCGCGCGCTGTTCCACGAGTTCAAGGGCGGCTCCGCCAACCCGGAAGACGTCGAAGGCTCCGGCGACGTCAAGTATCACCTCGGCGCTTCCTCGGACCGCGAGTTCGACGGCAACCGCATCCACCTGTCGCTGACCGCCAACCCCTCGCATCTCGAGATCGTCGATCCCGTCGTGCTCGGCAAGGTCCGCGCCAAGCAGGACCAGCACGGCGATCCGCCGGACATGCGCATCTCCGTGATGCCGCTCCTGATGCATGGCGACGCCGCGTTCGCCGGCCAGGGCGTGGTCGCCGAGTGCTTCGGCCTGTCCGACCTGAAGGGCTACCGCACCGGCGGCTCCGTGCACTTCATCGTCAACAACCAGATCGGCTTCACCACCTATCCGCGTTACTCGCGCTCCTCGCCCTATCCGTCCGATGTGGCGAAGATGATCGACGCGCCGATCTTCCACGTGAACGGCGACGATCCAGAAGCCGTCGTGTTCGCCGCCAAGGTCGCGACCGAGTTCCGGCAGAAATTCCACAAGCCCGTCGTCATCGACATGTGGTGCTATCGGCGCTACGGCCACAACGAGGGCGATGAGCCGGCGTTCACGCAGCCGGTCATGTACAAGCGGATCGCGGCCCATCCGTCGACGCTGTCGCTCTATGCCAAGCGCCTGATCGCCGAGGGCGTGGTCACCGAGGGCGAGGTCGACAAGCTGAAGGCCGACTGGCGCGCGCGGCTCGATGCCGAGTTCGAGGCCGGCACCTCCTACAAGCCGAACAAGGCCGACTGGCTCGACGGCAAGTGGGCCGGCTTCAAGATCGCCGACCAGGAAGAGGATGCGCGGCGCGGCGTCACCGGCGTCGATATCGCCACGCTGAAGGACATCGGCCGCAAGATCACCAAGGTGCCGGACGGCTTCCGCGTTCACCGCACCATCCAGCGTTTCCTCGATAACCGCTCGAAGGCGATCGACACTGGTACCGGTATCGACTGGGCGACCGGCGAGGCGTTGGCGTTCTGCTCGCTGCTGAACGAAAAACACCACGTCCGCCTGTCTGGACAGGATTCGGAGCGCGGCACCTTCTCGCAGCGCCACTCGGTCCTGATCGACCAGGAGGACGAAAGCCGCTACACGCCGTTCAACCATCTCGGCGGCGAGCAGGGCCATTACGAGGTCATCAACTCGCTGCTGTCGGAAGAGGCCGTGCTCGGCTTCGAATACGGCTACTCGCTCGCCGAGCCGAACACGCTGACGCTGTGGGAGGCCCAGTTCGGCGATTTCGCCAACGGCGCGCAGGTCGTGTTCGACCAGTTCATCTCCTCGGGCGAACGCAAATGGCTGCGCATGTCCGGTCTCGTCTGCCTGCTGCCGCACGGCTATGAAGGCCAGGGGCCGGAGCATTCCTCGGCGCGTCTCGAGCGTTACCTGCAGATGTGCGCGGAAGACAACATGCAGGTGGTCTACCCGACCACGCCGGCGAACTACTTCCACGTGCTGCGCCGGCAGCTGCATCGCGAGATCCGCAAGCCGCTGATCATGATGACGCCGAAGTCGCTGCTGCGCCACAAGCGGGCGGTGTCGCGTCTCGAGGAGCTCGCGAAGGGCACGACCTTCCACCGCATCCTTTACGATGACGCCCAGATGCTGCCGAACGAAGCGGTCAAGCTCGTTCCGGACGAGAAGATCCGCCGCATCGTGCTGTGCTCCGGCAAGGTCTATTACGACCTCTACGAGGAGCGCGAGAGGCGCGGCATCGATGACATCTATCTGATGCGCGTCGAGCAGCTCTATCCGGTGCCGCTGAAGGCGCTGGTGGCCGAGCTGTCGCGCTTCAAGAAGGCCGAAGTGGTGTGGTGCCAGGAAGAGCCGCGCAACATGGGCGCCTGGCACTTCATCGAGCCCTATCTGGAATGGGTGCTGAACCAGGTGAACGGTGCGAGCCGGCGTCCGCGTTATGTCGGCCGCGCCGCTTCCGCCGCGACCGCCACGGGTCTGATGTCCAAGCATCAGGCGCAGCTGAAGGCGTTCCTGGACGAAGCACTGAGCTGAGAAGTTCTTTAGGACTCTGTCATGCCCCGCCCAGTGCGCAATTGCGCACGGGGGCGGGGCATCCAGTACGACGCGGCTTTCGTTCTGATCACGAAGGTCACGGCGTACTGGATTGCCCGCCTTCGCGGGCAATGACGTATGAAATTCATGACCGCTACTGGCGATCCCTTAAGGAAGAGACCATGACTGAAATTCGTGTGCCGACGCTCGGCGAATCCGTCACCGAGGCCACCATCGGCCGCTGGTTCAAGAAGGCCGGCGACCCCGTCGCCGTCGACGAGCCCTTGGTGGAGCTCGAGACCGACAAGGTCACCATCGAAGTCCCGGCGCCCTCCGCGGGCACGCTGAGCGAGATCATCGCCGCCGATGGCGCGACCGTTGCTGTGGGCGCGCTACTTGGTCAGATCACCGACGGTGCCGGCGCCGCCAAGCCCGCCGCCGCGCCGGCCAAGGCTGCTGCTCCTGCTGCTGCCGTTGCTCCCGCGCCGGCTCCCGCTGCCGCCGCCAAGGCGCCGCCGGCCGATGCCCCGCTCGCGCCTTCGGTGCGAAAACTGTCGGCCGAGACCGGCATCGACGCCTCCACCGTTCCGGGCTCCGGCAAGGACGGTCGCGTCACCAAGGGCGACATGCTGGCTGCGATCGAGCGCGCCGCGTCGGCGCCGACCCCGGTCAACCAGCCCGCCGCCGCCGTGCAGGTCCGCGCGCCGTCGCCGGCCGATGACGCCGCCCGCGAAGAGCGCGTCAAGATGACCCGCCTGCGCCAGACCATCGCGCGCCGCCTCAAGGACGTGCAGAACACCGCGGCCATGCTCACGACCTTCAACGAGGTCGACATGACCAACGTCATGGCGCTGCGCGCCCACTACAAGGACGCGTTCGAGAAGAAGCATGGCGCCAAGCTCGGCTTCATGGGCTTCTTCACCAAGGCCGTCGTGCAGGCGCTGAAGGACATCCCGGCCGTCAACGCCGAGATCGACGGCAGCGATTTGATCTACAAGAACTATTACCACATCGGCGTCGCCGTCGGCACCGACAAGGGCCTCGTCGTGCCCGTGGTGCGCGACTGCGACCACAAGTCGATCTCCGACATCGAGAAGAGCATCGCCGATTTCGGCCGCCGCGCCCGTGACGGCCAGCTCAAGATCGACGAGATGCAGGGCGGCACCTTCACGATCACCAATGGCGGCATCTACGGCTCGCTGATGTCGACGCCGATCCTGAACGCGCCGCAGTCCGGTATCCTCGGCATGCACAAGATCCAGGAGCGGCCGATGGTCGTCGGCGGCAAGATCGAGGTCCGCCCGATGATGTATCTGGCGTTGTCCTACGATCACCGCGTCATCGACGGCAAGGAAGCCGTCACCTTCCTGGTCCGGGTCAAGGAGAGCCTGGAAGATCCGGCGCGCCTGGTGCTCGATCTCTGATCCGCAATGCTCTGCGAGCGCCGTCGCGACCGACGCGACGGCGCATGTCGAACCATGGAGGCGCGCGTGACGGATAAAGTCGTTGTCATCACCGGCGGCAGCCGCGGCATCGGGCGGGCGACCGCGCTTGCGGCGGCCGCGCGCGGCTATCGCGTTGTGGTCGCTTATGCCAGCAACAAGGCGGCCGCCGATGAGGTGGTCGCGCAGATCGAAGCCAAGAACGGCAAGGCCATCGCGGTGAAATGCGACGTCGCCGAGGAAGGCGACATCCTCAACCTGTTCAGGGAAGCCGACAAGTTCGGCACGCTCGGCGCGCTGGTCAACAATGGCGGCATCGTCGGCAAGAGCGGCGTGCGGGTCGACGAGATGTCGGCCGAGCGCATCCAGCGCGTCATGGCGGTCAACGTCACCGGCTCCATCCTCTGCGCGCGCGAGGCGGTGAAACGGATGTCGACCAAGCATGGCGGCAAGGGCGGCGTCATCGTCAATCTGTCGTCGGTCGCCGCCAAGCTCGGCTCGCCGAATACTTATGTCGACTATGCCGCCTCCAAGGGCGCGATCGATTCCTTCACCATCGGCCTCGGCTATGAGGTTGCGAACGAGGGCATTCGCGTCGCGGGCATTCGCCCGGGCCTGATCGACACCGAAATCCACGCCGCCGGCGGCGAGCCCGACCGCGCCCATCGTCTGGCCCATCTTGTGCCGATGAAGCGCGTCGGCACCGCCGATGAAATCGCCAACGCGATCGTCTGGCTGCTGTCGGACGAGGCGTCTTACGTCACCTCAGCGATTCTCGATGTGTCCGGCGGACGCTGACGCGCCGCGCGGACGCTGACACATCCTCATCACGCCAACCTTACGGGACCTTCTCATGGCTACCTACGATCTCGTCGTCATCGGCACCGGACCGGGCGGTTATGTCTGCGCGGTGCGCGCGAGCCAGCTCGGCATGAAAGTCGCCGTGGTCGAAAAGAACGCCACGCTCGGCGGCACCTGCCTCAATGTCGGCTGCATGCCCTCGAAGGCGCTGCTGCACGCCTCCGAGATGTTCGAGGAAGCCGGGCATTCCTTCGCCAAGATGGGCGTGAGCGTTCCCGCGCCGAAGCTCGATCTTCCCGCGATGATGAACTTCAAGCAGCAGGGCATCGACGGCAACGTCAAGGGCGTCGAGTTCCTGATGAAGAAGAACAAGGTCGACGTGCTCAAGGGCACCGGCAAGATCTTGGGCACCGGCAAGGTCGAGGTCTCCGCCGACGGCAAGTCGCAGGTGGTCGAGACCAAGAACATCGTGATCGCCACCGGCTCCGACATCGCGCGCCTCAAGGGCATCGAGATCGACGAGAAGCGCATCGTCTCCTCGACCGGCGCGCTGTCGCTGGAGAAGGTGCCAGGCAGATTGCTGGTCATTGGCGCCGGCGTGATCGGGCTCGAACTCGGCTCCGTGTGGCGCCGGCTCGGATCCGAGGTCATGGTGGTCGAATTCCTCGATCGCATCCTGCCCGGCATGGATGGCGAGGTCGCACGGCAATTCCAGCGAATCCTTGAGAAGCAGGGATTTGCATTCAAGCTGGGCTCCAAGGTCACCGGCGTCGAAGCGAACAGCAAGGCACTGCTCGCGAAAATCGAGCCGGCTGCCGGCGGTGCCGCCGAGACCATCGAGGCCGACGTCGTTCTGGTCTGCATCGGCCGCGTGCCCTACACTGATGGGCTCGGCCTGAAGGAAGCCGGCGTCGCGCTCGATGCGCGCGGCCGCGTCCAGATCGATCCGCATTTCGCCACCAGCCTCAAGGGCGTCTATGCCATCGGCGACGTCGTCGCAGGCCCGATGCTCGCGCACAAGGCCGAGGACGAAGGCGTTGCGGTCGCCGAGATCATCGCGGGGCAAGCGGGCCACGTGAACTACGATGTGATCCCGGGCGTCGTGTATACCACGCCGGAAGTGTCCTCCGTCGGCAAGACCGAGGAGGAATTGAAGCAGGCAGGCACAGCCTATACCGTCGGGAAGTTTCCCTTTACCGCCAACGGCCGCTCCAAGGTCAACCAGACCACCGACGGCTTCGTGAAGATTCTCGCAGATGCGAAGACCGATCGCGTGCTCGGCGTGCACATTATCGGCATTGAGGCCGGCGAAATGATCCATGAAGCCTGCGTTCTCATGGAGTTTGGTGGCAGCGCAGAAGATCTCGCGCGCACCTGCCATGCCCATCCGACCCGCTCGGAGGCGGTCAAGGAAGCCGCGCTTGCAGTCGGCAAGCGGGCCATCCATATGTAGCGACGCGCCCAGCACCGAAACGGGCGGGAACATATGCTGCGCCGCCTCCTTCAACCGGTCTGGGTCCTGCTTGCGATCGTCTTCCTGATCGAAGCCTGGCTGTGGGACCATCTCGAGCCGATCGTCGCTCGGGTCGTCGCAGCCATCCCGCTCGCGCGGTTCAAGCAATGGCTGACGGAGCGCGTCGATGCGCTGTCGCCGGCCATGACGCTGATCGTGTTCGCGGTCCCCATCATCCCGCTGTTTCCGCTCAAGCTGGTCGGCCTGTGGCTGCTGGCGCACGAATACTGGACCAGCGCAGTGTTCACGATCGTTTTCGCGAAGATGGTTGGCGTCGGAGTCACGGCCTTCGTGTTCGACGTGACGCGCGACAAGCTTTTGGAGATGCACTGGTTCGAGCGGATCTATGATCTGGTGCTGAAGGTGCGCGCCAGGGCCGCTGAGCTGGTCGACCCGATCAAGCGCCGCATCCGTCAGCTGATCGCCGGCGATGGCGAGGGCTGGTCTTCCCGCACGCTGCGCCTGATCCAGCGTTTTCGCAAGAGCGTGCACCAGGCGCGCTAGCTCTCTGTCACATATTCGCTGTTCGCCACATACTCGCTGTCATCGCCCGGCGCGATCCAGTATTCCAGAGACAGAGAGAGAGAGATGAGAACCGAGAAGCCGCAGCGTACTGGATGCCCCGGTCAAGCCGGGGCATGACACTGTCTGTTTGGCGTCAAACCGCACGCCACACACCCATCAATGCAAATGCAACAGATGCGGCCACCACAGGCCGAGCGCGGTCATGATCAGGCCGGCGAGCGTCAGCACGCCGCTGACATAGGCGAGCGCGAACATGCCGGTGATGATGGTCGCCGATGCCAGCACGATGCCGATCTGGAAGGCCGCCGACGCCAGCTCGAAGTGATGGTACTTCGCGGTCGCCTCGTCGCGCTCGTGCTCGGCATGCTTGGCCTTCTCGGCGAGCTGCTCGGTGCCTTCGCCGGTCTCGGGCTCGGAGCGGTAGCGCTGCGCGGTCTTGGTCCAGTCCTCGACCTGTTTCTGTACCGACGCCTTCAGCGCGTCATCGCCGGTGCCGGCGAGCGTCAGCTTGCCCTGCTCGGCCGCGGTCTGCACGACGGTGCGGCGGATGCTCTTGGCCTGGAAGAATGCCCAGAGATTGGCGGCCTCGACGTTCTTGCTGATCGATTCGGTCTGGGCGCCCTTGCCGAGCGTCTCCGAGATCGCAAGGAACAGCGCCAGCACGGCGATCAGAAGGGCGATCTTCTTGTTCGAGCCGGACGCGTGCTCGGCGTGCTCGGCATGCTCCATGCTTTCATGTGCGCTCATATGTCCTCCTGTCTGGTTCCGCACGATTGACCCAACCGCGGGTGCCGCGCAAGAGGCATGCGCGGGATGACAGCTTGATGTCAGGTTCACCGCCGCGGATGCGCGCTGGCATAGACTTCCAGCAGCCGCTCGGAATCGATGCCGGTGTAGACCTGCGTGGTCGAGAGCGAGGAGTGGCCGAGCAATTCCTGGATGGCGCGGAGGTCGCCGCCGCGCGACAGCAGATGCGTGGCGAAGGAGTGGCGCAGTGCGTGCGGTGTGGCGCTGTCGGGAAGTCCCAGCGCGCCGCGCAGCCGCTCCATCGCGAGCTGGATGATGCGCGGGCTGAGCGGCCCGCCGCGCGCGCCGACGAAGATCGGCCCTTCCGCGGGCAGCGAATACGGGCACATCGCGACGTACTCCTGCACCAGCTCGAGCACGTTCTGCAGCACCGGCACCATGCGGGTCTTGTTGCCCTTGCCTGTCACGACCAGCACGTCGCCTTCGCCGGGCCGCGGCACCTCGCGGCGCTTCAGGCCGAGCGCTTCGGAGATGCGCAGGCCCGAGCCATAGAGCAGCGCCATCACGGCGGCATCGCGCGCGAGAATCCAGCTCTCGCGTTCCTCGCCGGCGCGCTCGTCGGCGTCGGCAAGACGCTTTGCCGATGCCATCGGCAGTGGCTTCGGCAGGCTTTTTGCGACTTTTGGCGCGCGGATGGCCGACAATGCGCCGACCTTGCCTTTGCCCTCGCGCTCCAGAAAACGTCCAAACGAACGCAGCCCCGCGAGCGCGCGCATCAGGCTCCGGCCGGCAATGTCGTCCGCCCGGCGCATCGCCATGAAGGCGCGGATATCGGTGGCTTCGAGCGCCGCGAACCGTTCGAGCGTGACCCGCTCGCCCCAATGGGCACAGAGGAAATCCAGGCACTGCCGCAAGTCGCGGCCATAGGCCTCCAGCGTCTTCGGCGACAGTCGCCGCTCGGCGCCGAGATGCGACAGCCAGCGCGCCATCTCCTGCGTGATCGAGGGATCGGCGCTGGCGAGCTCGATGTGTGGGGCGGCCGCTTTGCTCATGCGCTCTGGACGTGGTGATTCCGCGCAGTATATCGCATCACACCAGTTTACTGTTCGCTAAGGTCGCCCCGCGGCGCTAGCCTCGCACTCCGGGTTCCGATTCTCCCTCCAAAGACTGTTGATGGATCACACCTCGCGCAGCAGCACCGCCCCCGCCAACGCGACCCGCATGGTCGACGTGCTGGTGCCGGTCGCGCTCGACCAGACCTATTCCTACAAAGTGCCGCGCGGCATGGAGCTGAAGGCGGGCGATCTCCTCAGTGTGCCGCTTGGGCCTCGCGAGGTCCTGGCCGTGGTCTGGGGCGAAAACGCCAACCCGGATCCACGCCTGCACAATCGCCTCAAGGAGGTCGGCGAAAAGCTCGATATCCCGCCGCTCAAGCCCGAGCTGCGCCAGGTGGTCGACTGGGTCGCCAATTACACGCTGAGCCCGCGCGGCATGGTGCTGCGCATGTGCCTGCGCATGGGCGAGAATCTCGGTCCTGAGCGGGCGCGCGCCGGTGTACGCTTGGTCGGCGATCCCCCGAAGCGGCTGACGCCGGCGCGGCAGCGGGTGATCGCGCTGCTGTCGGACCGCCTGCTGCACGGCAAGTCCGAAGCGGCCAAGGAAGCCGGCGTCTCCTCGGGCGTGATCGACGGCCTCGTCGACGAAGGCACGCTCACGGTGGAGCCGATGCCGCCGCCTCCGCCGCCGCCGGCGCCCGATCCGGAATTCGGCCGGCCGGATTTCACGCCGCTGCAGCGCGCCGCGGTCGACACGATGCGCGCGCTCGCGGCCAACGGCACCTTCCACGTCGCGCTGCTCGACGGCGTCACCGGCTCCGGCAAGACCGAGGTCTATTTCGAGGCGGTGGCCGAGACGATCCGTCGTGGCAGGCAATCGCTGATCCTGATGCCGGAGATCGCGCTGACCGGACAGTTTCTCGATCGCTTTGCGCAGCGTTTTGGCGTGCGGCCGATCGAATGGCACTCCGAACTGACGCCGCGCACCCGCGCGCGCAATTGGGCGGCGATCTCCGCAGGGACTGCGCCGGTCGTGGTCGGCGCGCGCTCGGCGCTGTTTCTCCCCTATGCCAATCTCGGCCTGATCGTCGTCGACGAGGAGCACGACCAGGCCTACAAGCAGGACGATGGCGTGCACTATCACGCCCGCGACATGGCGGTGGTGCGCGGGCATATCGCAAAAATCCCGGTCGTGCTGGCGTCGGCGACGCCCTCGGTCGAGTCCGAGGTCAATGCGCGCAAGAACCGCTATCAGCGCATCGCGCTGCCCTCGCGCTTCGGCGGCCAGCACATGCCGCATATCGAGGCGATCGATCTGCGCCGCGAGCCGCCCGCGCGCGGCCGCTTCATCTCGCCGCGGCTTGCCGGCGAGATCAGGACCGCGATCGAAAAGCGCGAGCAGGCGCTCTTGTTCCTCAACCGCCGCGGCTATGCGCCGCTGACGCTCTGCCGTGCCTGCGGCCATCGCTTCGCCTGCACGATCTGCGACGCCTGGCTGGTCGATCACCGCTTCCGCCAGCGCCTGGTCTGTCACCATTGCGGTTTCTCGATGCCGCGCCCGCATCTCTGTCCGAACTGTTCGGCCGAGGAATCGCTGGTCGCCGTCGGTCCCGGCGTCGAGCGCCTGCAGGAGGAGGCGGCGGCGTTGTTCCCGGAAGCGCGCACCATGGTGCTGTCGAGCGATCTCATCACCTCGCTCGAGACGATGCGCTCCGAGCTTGCCGAAATCGCGGAGGGCCGCGTCGATATCATCATCGGCACGCAGCTCGTGGCAAAGGGTCACAACTTCCCGCGGCTCAATCTGGTCGGCGTGGTCGATGCGGATCTCGGTCTGTCCAATGGCGATCCGCGCGCGGCGGAACGGACCTGGCAATTGCTCAACCAGGTGATCGGCCGTGCCGGGCGCGAGCAGGGTCGCGGCGTCGGCTATCTGCAGACTCATCAGCCCGATCATCCCGTGATGCGGGCGCTCGTCGCCTGCGACCGCGAGGCCTTCTACGACAGCGAGATCGATCTGCGCGAGAAGACGCTCTATCCGCCGTTCGGCCGGCTCGCGAGCCTGATCATTTCTGCAGGCGACCGCCCGAGTGCCGAAGGTCTCGGCCGCAAGCTCGTCGCGCTCGCGCCCCGCGACGAGCGCGTCGTGGTGCTCGGCCCGGCCGAAGCCCCGCTCGCCGTCATCAAGGGCCGCTACCGCTTCCGCATCCTGGTGAAATCGGCGCGCGGTTTCGATCTCTCGGATTACTTGCGCAACTGGCTCGCCGTCTGCCCGAAGCCGACAGGCAATCAAAAGCTCGAAGTCGACGTCGATCCGCAGAGCTTTTTGTAGGGCTAAAGCGCGATGAGATTTGGATGAATCGTCATCGCGCTTTAGCTTGTTGTTTACGCATGATCTTTCCGGAAAACCGCTTCGCACTTTTCCGGATCATGCTTTAGGCACACTCTCTCCACGTCATTGCGAGGAGCCCTTGCGACGAAGCAATCCAGAGTCTTTCCGCGGAAAGATCCTGGATTGCTTCGCTTCGCTCGCAATTGTGCATGTTCAATAATTCGCTGATTGGATCGCTGCAGCGGAGGAACGATCCGATGCGAGACAACAGCTATGACCGAACGGTTGAACGCAACTATCTGCAG
>NZ_RDQF01000084.1 GCF_004114425.1 Bradyrhizobium vignae
CGGAATCCTGAAAATGAAATTGCAAGGTTCCGATGCCCGAAGCATCAAAACCCTGCAATCCTAAAACACCCCGCAACCACAAATGCGATTCCAGCTCAATCGCTTAGCCGCTCTTCACGGATGACTACGTACTCCTTCGGGACTTGACCTTACGCCGGTGTCCGGAAAACCAGTGCCGGATAACCTATGCTGGTCGATCCAACGACGCAGCTCCTTATCGGCCCCCATCGCCGTTCATTTCGCAAAGTGTCCAGCATCGTGCTCAAATAATCTGCCGCGAGCTCTACTGACGGAATTGGCGCACATAAGTCATTCTTGATCGCGTCATCGCCATAAGATGCTTCCACATGCGCAATCAAGGCCGCACTCAAACTGAGACGTCCCGGGCGCACCTGCTGGCGCGTGATCTCTTCCGCATCAAAGACCGAAACCGACGGGCGTTTCCTGAATGCTTTCGCGGTACAATCGACATAAAGGTCGTCCGGCGCCGCTTCGACCTTGCCTCTCTCGAGAACTATGGCGTCGCGTCGGTGGACCGAACACTTTGCTGTGGACACTACCGGGATGGCCGGGGCGCTTGCCGATCAACAAGGGCTTCCCGGTCTCTTGGGACCTCACCCGCGCCCACTCTTCAGCCTTGGCTATGGCCTCATCGCGGCCCGCAGCTTGAATGATGCTGCGAGCATAGGTGTTGTCGTTGTCGCAAATATCGACAAGCACAGCGTCACTTTCGTCGTTCATCGTCCCCGCGTGATAGCTAATTGGTAGCTACGCGACCTTTTGAACCAACCCGATTTAGGCTGAGAACATTGGTACAGTTGGGTGGGCTCGAACCACCGACCTCCTGTTCCACAGACAGGCGCTCTAACCAACTGAGCTACAACTGCATCCTGGCGAGCCGCGCCTTGGGACGCCCTGATTGGGCCGGTCACCGAGGGGGCTGGACGGGGCGGAAACTAGGTGCAACGGGGGTTTTTGGCAAGGCCGCAATGGGGTGAAAAACCGGCGGAAATCACCTTCGGTGCGAGGAAATCGGACGCGGTGGCGGGCGTCGAGGGTTGCGCCCCCCTCTCTCGCTTGCGGCAGGGCAGCGCATATGACGCTGGCGCTTAGGGCGCTGAAGCTTCCACATCGTCATGGCCGGGCTTGTCCCGGCATGACGACCTTCCCGGATTCCTACATGTGCAAGCAGGAGAGGTGAAAAAAACCCGGGCCTTTCGGCCCGGGTTTCTTAGCTCAAACCGGCCTCACCGCTCAGGCGGCGGGCTGGTAGAACTTCGAGGCGCTCGCCTTGATCGGCTCGGCGGTCTCGGCGGCGACGCGCTGGGTGAGCTCGACCAGCTCCTTGGCCTGGGACTGGAAGGTCTCGAGCTGCTTGCGGGCGTGGCCGGTCCACAGCTCCAAGGCTTCCGACGGCGACTTGGCGCCGAACAGCTGCTGGGCGAAGTCGAGCTGGGCGTTGGAGTTGGCCTTCATGAACTCGACCAGCTTGGCGGTGTACTCGCTCGCGCCTTTGCTGGCGCAGGTGAACACGGCCTCGACGGTGCCGTTGTGGGTTTCGGCGGCGTCCTTGAACTTGGCGTAGTTCTCGCGGGCCTGCGCCGCGCCCTTCTCGGCGAACGCACGCATCTGCTCAGGAACCTCGAACGGGATGATCGAGGCAGAAAACGGATCAGTCGCACCTGTCATGTTGGTCCCTCACGCAAATTGAAAAAGTGGAGTGAGCCTTCTGGCGCGCCCGCCGGCCCCGATTGTGGACCCTGGCATTGAGCGGGAACGTAAGACTGGAAACGCGAAACAAACGAGATGGCTCGCCCAGCGCCCAGCACTATGGCTGCCTATCATGTCAACATTGTGCATCGCAATCGTCCTGAGGATGCGTTGCGAAATTAATCTCGTAGAGGGTGAAGTTCCAAGGCGGGGGAACCGCGGGTTGAGGTAGTGCGGTGCCTGCTTGGCCGCCTTTTGCCCACCGTTGGGGAGGAGGGTCGGCTCGCTACGGGTCAGCCATGCGAGGCGCGGCGGGCTGATCTGTCCACATGAGGATCGCCTGCGGGGAGAGACTGTCACCCCACCTCGGTTCGCTCTCCGTTTCGCTGCATGCGAACCGATCCTCCCCCTCCAGGCCCTCCAGAGGAGGATGGGCAGCTGCGATGCCGCGTGAAGGCACATCTCTTGGCAAGCCAGCCTGAAGACGCGAATCCCTTGGCGAATCCCTTGGATGAAGCTGGCTGCGGCTTGCGGGTCTGGGCGCATTAAGGTTATCGCCGCTTGGGGGGCTCTTGCGGGCTTGCGGCCGTGGACCTGCCCGCGCCTTCCGGGCGATACTAACCCTTTCTTAAGGCTGCCATTCCCGGCGGCCGCCCTGATGCGTGAGCGACAGCCGGCCTTATGACGCGTTCGGATTTCCAGTTGCGAGGGGTAGGCGATCCGCGGCTGGCCGTGCATGCGACCTCTCCTTTGCCGGCCTGGCTGTGGTCGATCGACGGCGCGCGCGTGCTGTGGGCCAATCCAGTCGGCGCAAGACTGTTCGGCGCGGCGAATAGCGCAGGCCTTGCGGACAAGGTGTTCGGCCCGGCGGATAGCCATCGCCGTCAGGTTATCAGGCTCGCGCACCAGCTGCCGGCGAACGGCGCGGTGCGGCTCGAGCGGCTGCGCGGCTTCGGCGCCCGGCTCGGCACACTGATGACCTGCGCCTGCGCGCGGCTCGACTTCGCCGATGGCGGCCATGCCGTGCTCATCACCGCGATGGACCCGACGCTGCGCCCGATGCCGCTGGTGGAGCGGCTGCATCGCCTCGTTGCGGGCGCCAATGTGCCGATGGCGGCGTTCGCGCCGGATGGATTGTTCGTCGGAGCGAGCGAGGCAGCCCGCTCCCTGCTCGGCTTTCGCGATCTCTTTGAGGCCGGCCTCGATCGGGCCCGCAGCGATGCGCTGACAACCGGCCGCGCCGCGACGCCGATCGGGATCGGCCAGATGGTGCTGCAGCGGGTCGGCACCGGGGCCGATGTCGGGCTGGTCGCGCTGATCGAGCCCGGTGCCGCGCACAAGGCGCCCGCAGCGGTCGCGCCGGAGAACACGACGAATGCCGTCGCCGAAGCGCCGGTTGAATCCGCGCCGCGGGAGGCCGCGGTGACGGGCGAGCCGTCATCGCTGGAGGAGCCGGGCGGCATCGCATTGTTCGACGCCTTCGCGGAGCCGGTCGACGCAAACGAAACAGCCGAGCCGATGACGCCCGCGTCCGAACCGGCCGAAGCGGCCGTGGAGGCGCCGGTGCCCGACCAGAGGAGTGAGGCCGCGGCCAAAACTCCGGTTGAAAACCACTGCTCGGCCCTTGTGTCGGCGCAGGCTACGCCGATCACTGTCGGCATGGTCGAGCCGCCGTCGGGCCAAGGGGCCTCGGGCCAGCAAGAGCCGCCCGCACCGCGTCAGCATCCGCTGCGCTTCCTCTGGCAGTCGGATGCAGAGGGCCGCTTTGTGCTTCTCTCCGATGAATTCATCCGCCTGATCGGCGCGCGCACGGCCGCCGGCTTCGGCCGCCCCTGGCGCGAGATCGCCGAGCAATTCTCGCTCGATCCGGACGGGCGCGTGGCAAAGGCGCTCGAGAGCCACGACACCTGGGCCGGCATCACCGTGAGCTGGCCGGCCGATGGCGGCGAGCACATTCCGGTCGAGCTTGCGGGCCTGCCGGTCTACGATCGCGAGCACAACTTTGCGGGCTTCAAAGGATTCGGCGTCTGCCGCGATCTCGACGGCCTCAACCGGCTCGAGGCGCTCAGGCGCTTCGAGCCGCTCGGCGCGCCGCCGGCGCAGCAGGGCCGCTCCGCTGACGTCGTCGAACCTAAGCCCAAATCCGAAGCAGAGCCCGAAGCAGCGGCGGCGGCGCCGCCAGTCGAGCCACCCGAGCCGACAGCCGAGCCCGACCTGCCAGAGCCCACAAGCGACGCGACTTCACACCCAACCGATCTGGACACGCCCGTGGAAACGCCTCCCAATGTCGTGCCGTTCCGCCCGCCCGGAGATACGCGCGCCCCGACGCTGACGCCGGTCGAGAACAGCGCGTTCAACGAGCTCGCTCGGCAATTGTCCGAGCGGCTCGAACGCGAGCGCGAGACCATCGCGGCGGATACGGCCGAGCCGGCGGCGGAGATCTCGGCCGAACCGCCGGAGCCGCTGCAGGCTGCAGCCGAATGGCTGGCCGAGCCGGCACCGCCGGCGAGCGGCGCCAGCGCGCGCGACCGCATGCTGCTCGACCTCCTGCCGACGGGCATCCTGATCTATCGGCTCGACCGCCTGCTCTACGCCAATCCCGCCTTCCTCGCGCGCATGGGCTATGCCAGCCTGAACGCGCTGGAGGATGCAGGCGGACTTGACGCGCTCTATGTCGAGCCTGGCGTGTCATCGGCGAGCAGCACCTCGCAAGGCGGCACGCCGGTTGCGATCAGCGCGACGGTCGCGAACGGGCAAGCGCCGCTGGCGACGACAAATGCGCATCTGCACACGATCGACTGGGACGGCGAGAGCGCGCATGCGCTGATCTGCGCAGGGCCGCAGGCGGCCCCCATCACCGCGGCGGCTGCCGTCACAGAGACCCTGGTGGCCGACTCCGTTGTCGCGGACTCCTACGCGGCGGACGTGGAGCCCGCGGCCGGCGATGCCGATGCCGAGGATCTCGCCGCCATCCTCGACACCACCGCCGAGGGCATCGTCATGTTCGATGCCGAAGGCAACATCCACGCCTGCAACCGCAGCGCGGAAGCGTTGTTCGGCTATGACGGGCAAGCGCTGCTCGAGCAGAATTTGCTGACGCTGTTCGCGCCCGAGAGCCAGCAGATCGTCGCCGACTATCTGGGAAGCCTGAAGAGCCAGGACATCTCCAGCCTGCTCGACCACGGCCGCGAGGTGCTGGGACGCGAGAAGAAGGGCGGCGTGATTCCGCTCGCCATGATCATGGGCCGCACGCGGCCGGACGGGCCGAACTTCTTCGCCGTGTTCCGCGACCTCTCGCAGAGCAAGAAGGGCGAGAGCGAATTGATCCAGGCCCGCCGCCTCGTCGACGGCGCAGCCAATGCCAAGGCCGACATGCTGGCGCGGATCAGCCACGAGATCCGCACGCCGCTCAACGCCATCATCGGCTTTGCCGAGGTGATGATCTCCGAACGCTTCGGCGCGCTCGGCAACGAGCGCTATGGTGAATACATGAAGGACATCCGCGCTTCCGGCGAGCGCGTCATCACCATCATCGACGATTTGCTGGAGCTGTCGCGGATCGAGACCGGCAAGCTCGATCTCAATTTCGCCAACCTCAATCTCAACGACCTGGTCGAGGCCTGCGTCACGGTGATGCAGCCGCAGGCCAATCGCGAGCGCATCATCATCCGCACCTCGCTCGGGCATGCGCTGCCGCAGGTGAACGCGGACGCGCGCGCGATGCGGCAGATCACCATGAACCTGATCTCGAACTCGATCCGGCTTGCGACCGCCGGCGGCCAGGTCATCGTCTCGACGGCACTCACCGACCGCGGCGAGATCGCGCTGCGCATCCGCGACACCGGCCACGGCCTCACCGAGCGCGAGGTCGCCGCCGCAATGGAGCCGTTCCGCACCCCGCCGCCCGGCGATGCCGCCGACAATTCCGCGCTCAGCCTGTCGCTGACGAAAGCGCTGGTCGAAGCCAACCGCGCCCGCTTCAACATCAAGAGCGCCGGTCATGGCACGCTGATCGAGGTCGTGTTCGCACCGGCGCTGGCGAAGACTTAGAGCGTGTCGCGCCCCCCGGCCTCTCGCTTCAGGAGAGGTGAAGCAAAGCTCCTGCGCAGGAGCTGGTTCCAGAACCGGGCTCTGCTGCGATCACCTATCGCTTCGCGGGCGGACCACTCTTGTTGCCCGGCATGCCCTTGACGTTCGAAGGGTCCTGCTCCTGGACCGAAAGATTTGGGGAGGCCGATCCGACTGTTCCCTTCTGGGCGGGCGGACCGCTCTTGTTGCCGGGTGCTCCCGCGATGCCCGCGCCTGAATTCTGCGCGCTCGGGGACGTGGCAACACCACTGTCGGCACGGTTGCGATCGCCCGGCATGGTTGCGGCCGTGCCCGGCTTATCCTGCTCTCCGACATATCCCGAAGCGCCGGAGTTTTCCGTTTTGATGCCCTTGTCCGCCTCACTCTGCATGTTCGGGTTCGGCGTTGTCTGCTGCGCGATCGCCGGCGCCGCCAGGAGCGGGATCGTCGTCAGGATTGCTGCCATTGTTGAGCGCATGAGCGTTCTCCTCCATCTGCCCCGTCGCGCATAACGCGCGGCCAGCCAAAGATTTCCTGCGCTCGACGAATAAGGCTTCGGTTGCAGACCAGCTTTGCGGCACGGTGGTTCAAACAAAAGGGCACGGCACTTGCCGTGCCGTGCCCTTTTCGTGTTCCTTGCGACGATCTCAGTGATAGATCTCGAACAGGCCGGCGCCGCCCTGGCCGCCGCCGATGCACATCGTCACCACGCCCCACTTGGCCTTGCGGCGCGCGCCTTCCTGCAGCAGATGGCCGGTGAGACGGGCGCCGGTCATGCCGAAGGGATGGCCGATCGCGATCGAGCCGCCGTTGACGTTGTACTTGGCGGGATCGATCTCGAGCTTGTCGCGGCAATATAGGCACTGGCTGGCGAAGGCCTCGTTGAGCTCCCACAGATCGATGTCGTCGATCTTGAGGCCGGTACGCTTCAAGAGCTTCGGAATCGCGAACACCGGGCCGATGCCCATCTCGTCGGGCTCGCAGCCGGCGGTCGCCCAGGCGACGAAGCGGCCGAGCGGCTTGAGGCCGCGCTTCTCGGCATCCTTGGCTTCCATCAGCACCACGGCGGCGGCGCCGTCCGAGAGCTGGCTGGCATTGCCGGCGGTAACGTACTTGCCCGGGCCCTTCACCGGCTCGAGTTTTGCCAACCCTTCCATCGTGGTGTCGGGCCGGTTGCACTCGTCGCGATCGACGACGTAGTCGACGATGCTCTCGGCCTTGGTCTGCTTGTCGACGACCTTCATCTTGGTCTTCATCGGGACGATCTCGTCCTTGAACTTGCCGGCCTGCTGCGCCGCGGCCATGCGGCGCTGCGATTCCAGCGAGTACTCGTCCTGGTATTCGCGGCTGAGCTTGTAGCGCTCGGCGACGATGTCGGCGGTGTCGATCATCGCCATGAAGATGTCGGGAGCGACCTTGAGCAGCTCAGGATCGATCGATTCCTTCGGCGAGCCGCCGCCCGGGATCGAGATGCTTTCGACGCCGCCGGCGACGATGCAGTCGGCCCCGTCGGAGCGGATCGAGTTGGCCGCCATCGCGATGGTCTGCAGACCCGAGGAGCAGAAGCGGTTCACCGAGACGCCGGCGGTGGTCTTCGGCAAGCCCGCAAGCAGCGCCGCCTGGCGGCCGATGTTCGGCGCGCCATGGGCGCAATTGCCGAGATAGCAGTCCTCGACATAGTCCTTCTCGACGCCGGCGCGGCTCACAGCATGCTTGATGGCGTGGGCCGCGAGCGACATCGGCGGTGTGATGTTGAACCCGCCGCGGCCGGATTTGGCGAGACCCGTGCGCGCATAGGAAACGATGACGGCTTCACGCATTGTTTTCTCCCTTTTCGAACGATTTGGAACGGAGCATAGCTACGAGGCGTTCTGGGCGCCATTGGTACACAGTTCGGCAGGCGCGGGGAAAATAAAAACGCCGCCTCCAGTGAGGGAGGCGGCGTTGTTCCGTGGGTCGGAATATATGGTGACGGGCGTGATTAATCTGGCTCTGTCGACTTGCCCTGTCACCTCTCCCTACGGGAGAGGTGAAAATCAGAACGACAGCGCCTTGACCTGCTTGACCTGCGGCAGGGCCTGCACCTTGGCGAGCACGTCGGCCGGCACGGCGCCGTCGACCTCGACCAGCGCAATGGCATCGCTGCCGGGCGCGACGCGGCCGAGATGGAAGGTGGCGATGTTGATCTTGGCATCGCCGAGCAGGCTTGCGAACTTGCCGATGAAGCCCGGCTTGTCCTCGTTGGTGATGTAGATCATCGACTTGCCGAACTCGGCATCGACGCGGATGCCCTTGACGTCGACGAGGCGTGGCTTGCCGTCGTGATAGACGGTGCCGGAGACCGAGCGCTCCTGGCGTTCGGTCGCGACGGTCACGGTGATCAGGCTCTCATAGTCGCTCTGGGCGGCGCGCACGATCTCGTCCACCACCATGCCGCGCTCCTTGGCGACGACCGGCGCCGAGACGACGTTGACCTCGCCCAGCATCGGCCGCAACAGGCCCGACAGCACCGCGGAGGTGATCGCCTTGATCTTCATCTCGGCGACATGGCCCTCATAGGTGATCTCGACCTTGAGGATGCCGGTCTCGGTGAGCTGGCCGGCGAAGGAGCCGAGCTTCTCGGCAAGCGCGATGAACGGCTTCAGCTTCGGAGCTTCTTCGGCCGTGATCGAGGGAAAGTTGACGGCATTCGAGATCGCGCCGGTCAGGAGATAATCCGACATCTGCTCGGCAACCTGGAGCGCAACGTTCTCCTGGGCTTCGGTGGTGGACGCGCCGAGATGCGGCGTGCAGATCACATTGGGATGGCCGAACAGCACGTTCCTGGTAGCGGGCTCCTCGACGAAGACGTCGAAGGCGGCGCCGGCGATATGCTTGGAGTTGAGCGCATCGACCACCGCCTGCTCGTCGACGAGACCGCCACGGGCGCAGTTGATCAGGCGGACGCCCTTCTTCATCTTGGCGATCGCAGCCGCATCGATGATGTTCTTGGTCTTCTCGGTCAGCGGCGTGTGTAACGTGATGAAATCGGCGCGCTTCAAGAGGTCGTCGAGCTCGACCTTCTCGACGCCGATGTCCTTGGCGCGCTCCGGCGACAGGAACGGATCGAACGCGATCACCTTCATGCGCAGGCCGAGCGCGCGGTCGGCGACGATCGAACCGATGTTGCCGCAACCGACGACGCCGAGCACCTTGCCGGTGATTTCGACGCCCATGAAGCGGTTCTTCTCCCACTTGCCGGCCTGGGTCGAGGCGTCCGCCTGCGGGATCTCGCGAGCCAGCGCCAGCATCAGGGTGATGGCGTGCTCGGCGGTCGTGATCGAATTGCCGAACGGCGTGTTCATCACGATGATGCCCTTGGCCGTGGCGGCGGGGATCTCGACGTTGTCGACGCCGATGCCGGCGCGGCCGATCACCTTCAGCCTGGTCGCCTTCTCGATGATCTTGGCGGTCGCCTTGGTCGCGGAGCGGATCGCAAGCCCGTCGTAATTGCCGATGATCTCGGCGAGCTTGTCCTTGTCCTTGCCGAGATTGGGCTGGAAGTCGACCTCGACGCCGCGGTCCTTGAAGATCTGCACGGCAGCGGGCGAGAGCGCGTCGGAAATGAGAACTTTGGGTATGGTCATGGGGATGATCCGTGGTGCGTGCTGCATTTACGGAATGTCATCCGCGGGCTCGACCCGCGGATCCATCATCGATTGATGGATGGCCGGGTCAAGCCCGGCCATGACGAAGATGGTTTGGTCAAGCCGCCTTTGCGAGCTGTGCCTTGGTCTCGGCAAAGGCCCAGTCGATCCACTGCGTCAGCAGCTCGACGTCCTTCGCCTCCACCGTGGCGCCGCACCAGATGCGCAGGCCCGCCGGCGCATCGCGGTAATAGGCGAAGTCGTAGCCGGCGCCTTCCTTCTCGACCAGCGCCACCAGCTTCTTGCAGAAGTCGGCCTGCGCGTCCGCCGGAAGCGAGGTGATCGCGGGATCGGTGAACTTCAGGCACACCGAGGTGTTGGAGCGGATCGCAGCGTCCTTGGCCAGGAAGTCGATCCACGGCGTCTTCGCCTTCCAGTCGGCGAGCACCTTGGTGTTGGCGTCGGCACGCGCGATCAGCGCCTTGAGGCCGCCGATCGACTTGGCCCAGTTCAGCGCGTCGAGATAATCCTCGACGCAGAGCATCGACGGCGTGTTGATGGTCTCGCCGACGAAGATGCCTTCGTTGAGCTTGCCGCTCTTGGTCAGGCGGAAGATTTTTGGCAGCGGCCAGGCCGGCTTGTAGGTCTCCAGCCTCTCAACGGCACGCGGCGAGAGGATCAGCATGCCGTGCGCGGCTTCGCCGCCGAGCGCCTTCTGCCAGGAGAAGGTAACGACGTCGAGCTTGGACCAGTCGAGAGCTTGCGCAAACGCAGCCGAGGTCGCGTCGCAGATGGTCAGGCCTTCGCGGCTCGCGCTGATCCAGTCGGCGTTCGGCACGCGCACGCCCGAGGTGGTGCCGTTCCAGGTGAAGACGACGTCGCTCTTGGGATCGACCTTGGAGAGATCAGGGATCTCGCCATAGCCCGCGTTGAGCTTGGTGACGTCCTTCAGCTTCAATTCCTTGACGATGTCGCTGACCCAGCCCTCGCCGAAGGATTCCCAGGCGAGCGTGGTGACGGGCCGCGCACCCAGCAGCGACCACAGCGCCATCTCGACCGCGCCGGTATCGGAGGCCGGCACGATGCCGATGCGGTAATCGGCGGGAACCTCGAGCACCTCGCGCGTCAGGTCGATGGCTAGCTTGAGCTTGGTCTTGCCGATCTTCGCGCGATGCGAGCGACCGAGCGCTGCGTCGTTGAGATTTTGGGCATTCCAGCCGGGGCGCTTGGCGCAGGGGCCGGAGGAGAAATGCGGCACAGTCGGCCGCGAAGCGGGCTTCGCTACAGTCATGATCTACCCTTCCAGATAGTAAGCCTCCCGTTGGGGGGAGGTGTCCCGCCGCGGCTGATACGGGAAACGTGAAGGGCAGTCAAGGAAGTTCCGGGGCCTCACGCGCCGGTGATGGCGTCTCGGGCACGGTATTTGGGGATTCCACCACGGCCAGCGCATTCAGCATGTCCGTGGCATCGCTGATCAATTGCGCGGCCCTGCGACGGCTGCCGACCTTCAAAATGCATTTGTCATTGGCCTGCACGACGTAGTCGTTGCCGACCTTGATCATTGAATAGCTTGTCATCGAAATCCGCGAACCGACCGAGTTCGGTGTCAGAGGCTGCCGTAGCACCGTTCGTTCCCATGGGAACGTGAACGACCGCCGGGTAGTTTATCAGCTCTTAAGATGAACGAATGCGAGGCTCGATTTCGCTGATCGCACAGCGCTCGCGTCGCGCTGCCTCAAAAGCGGACAGTCATGCCGACGTGACTGGCGGTGAATCCCAGCCGTTTGTAGAAGCGCTGCGCATCGATTCGCGTCTGATGCGTGAGCAGTTCGACCAGATTGCAGCCGCGCGCCTTTGCTTCCGTCACCGCCCATTGCACCAGCTGCTCGCCGATGCCGCGGCTGCGACAATCGGAGGCAACGCGAACGTCCTCGAGCAGGCCGCGCACGCCGCCTTGCGAGCTGATGCCCGGCAGGATCGCGAGTTGCAGGCAGCCGACCACCCTGCCCGCGCTCTCGGCAACCACGAGCGTCAGATTCGGATCGCGCTCGACGCGCGCGAATGCGTCGTAATAGGCGGCGGGCAACGGATTCTCCACGCGCTCGCGCGCGCGGCCGAGATGATCGTCGGCGAGCATCGCCACGATCGCGGCGACGTCCTCGCGGCGCGCGGGACGGATGCAGACGGCTTCGTCGTTCATGTCAGGCAACTCCGGATTCAGCGCACCGGCGAAAGGCCGAGAAACGCTTCGACTTCGCCGATCCAGCGGCGGACGGACGCATGACGGCCAAGATCGAAGCCGCCTTCATGCGCGAGGCGGGTATAGGCGAGCAGCGACACGTCGGCGAGCGAAACCTCATTGCCGGCGAACAAGCGGCTGGTGGAGAGATGCTGCTCCATGCGGTCCAGCGCCGCATAGCCGCGCTTGACCTTTTCAGGATCGAGCTCGGCGACGTCCTTGCCGAGATAGACGATGAGGAAACGGCACACCGCGATATAGGGCTCGTGGCTGTACTGTTCCCAGAACAGCCATTCGTCCATCTTCGCCGCAGCGAAGGGATCACGCGGAATGAGGACGCTGTCGCGGGCGAGATAGCGGATGATGGCGTTGGACTGTGCCAGCGTGCGGCCGTCGTCGAATGCGACGGTCGGCACCTGGCCGGCGCCGTTCATCTTCAGGAATTGCGGCGTGCGCGTCTCGCCCTTGCTCGTGTCGACCTCGATCCACTGGTAGGGCAGCGCGAGCTTGTCGCAGACCCACTTCACCTTCAGACAATTGCCGGAATTGCTATCGCCGTAGATCTTCATCGCTGCCGCCCCGCTATTGAGCGACAGAGCATCAGGACGAAGCGGCCGTGTCAACGACTACGACCGCCGGTCTAGAACTTGTAGCCGGCGCCCAAACGAAAATTGTTCAAGTTGACCGAGATATTCTTGGCGTTCGAGAACCCGACGTGTTCCCATTCGCCGCGCAGGATCACACAGTCGAGCAGCGCGTATTCGATGCCGATGCCCCCCGTCCAGCCATAGATGAAACTGTTCACGCGCCGCTCGGACTGCGTCATCAAAAAGGGGCCAGCGGTCGTGCGGCTCGCGGCGCCGGTGGTCGGGTCCGTAAAGTCGTCGTATTTCAGATACGACACTGTCGCAAACCTCGACACATCAGCACGTCCGATCGCAAGGCCGCCGAACGCATAAGGCATGAAGTCTCCACCGGACCATCCAACCCGACCTCGGAAGGTCACATAGTCCTTGAGCTGCAACGCAGCGCCGCCGCCGAGCGTCGTGTTGTAAGTATAGGTGTGATTCGGTGGCGCGGCTTCGCCGGGGATCAACCGCGTCATGGAATCGCTCGCCGTGCTCGCGAGATTGTTCATGTAACTGTAGTTCGCTTCAACGCCCATCACGGCGTCGTAGTATTGCCAATTCCGGCCGACAAAGGCACCGAATCCCGTCGTCTGGACGTGATTCTTCGGTAGCAGCGACCATCCGCCAACGGGAGCCTGCAGGATGCTGTCGCGCAACACGAAATCCGTCATCGATTTCGGAGCCCGGCTGAAGTCGATCTCGGTCGTGGCAAAGCCGAACTGACCACCGACGTAAAAGCCATCCCAATTGACGGAGGACTTCGACAGGCCGTCGGTGAAACCGCCGCGCAGGATCGGCAGGTCCGGCATGTCGGCCGCGTGCGCGGCAGACACCATCCCCAACATCGCCGCTGCCAACAAAAGCCTGCGCATCGCAACGCTCCAAATCGGACTCGAACTTTCGCTGATGATCATGGCTCGTTAACCTTAACCAATGGTTGCGTCCGGCGATTTCGCCGCGGTCGAGCCATGAAAAATCCGCAAAGCAAGACGGCGCGGGATGATCCCGCGCCGTTAAGAGACGTTAAGCGATGAGGCTGCCGCTCAGCCCTTGGTGACCAGCGGCGCATGGTAGACCGGCGCCGGCTGATCGAGATTCCAGCGCACGCCGAGCATCAGATCGTGCGAAGTGATGTCCTTGACTGTAAAGGCGCTGCCGTTCACCACGGTGACGCCGTCGAAAGAGCGAGTGGGCCCAGTCACTGCGTCGCCCAGATTGATGTAGCGATAGGCGAGATCAAGCGTCACGTTTGGCGTAACCTTGTAGGCAAGGCCGGCGTGCACGGCCCAGGCTAGATTCCATTTGCCGGAATCGCCCGCATAGGTGACGCTGCTGCTCTGAACGCCGCCCGTCGAGATCACGCCGTCATCGCGGAAGCCGCTGAGACGATTATACGCGCCGCCGAGACCGGCACCGACATAGGGCGTGACGCACCACCAGGTACCGAGATCGACATAGGCGTTGGCCATGACGACCCATTCCGACTTGCTCCCGGAGTAATTGTCGACAAAGAACTGGTTATTGGCAGCGGCATAGGCTGAGTTCGCTGGGACGTTCTGCGAACCGTGAAGGTTCGCCTTGCCACGATATTCACCAGTGAGATCGGCACGGAACCAGTTGTTGAACTGATAACCAACACCGAGCTTGTAGAGCGGAGAGCTGTCGAAGCCGAAGCCGTTGTTCTGCAGCGAGCCGGGGAAGTTGGTGTTCACTCTGTCGATGCTCGCGCTGTGCAGGCTCTTCATGCTCTGGTTGGTCATGCCGATGTCGCCGCGCAGATACCAGCCGCCGAAATCGGCGGGCGGAGCCGGCGGCGCGTACATGGGAGGGGGCGCGGCGATCGGCATATCGGCGGCGAACGCCATCGACGAGATCAGGGTTGCCGCACCCGCGGCAAGGAGAGACTTAACGCTACGCATTGGCTTCGTCCTTATTGGCCGGTGAGGCAAAATGCAGAGGCCCCACGTTCTGGAAACTCACGACGCGGACGATGGCAGCAAATGCTTAAGCGCCACTTAACCCTAATTTTTAAGGTTGATTTTTTCTCTACCCACACGCGCGCGTCGCGCGAGCGTTGCAAGAATGCCGCGCCAAATGCGACGCCCTCGCCGCATTCCCTAACGATGTGTGAAGCCGCAAAGCGGCAAGAGAGGATGCGTTAACGTAGCGGCCGCGGCAGTTTCGGCAGGAACACGGCGAGCAGCCCGATCGCCGGCAAATAGGCGCAGACGTGGTAGACGAACTCGATCGAGGTGTGGTCGGCGAGCTTGCCGAGCACGGCCGCGCCGAGGCCCCCGATGCCGAAGGCGACACCGAAGAACACGCCGGAGATCATGCCGAAGCGGTGCGGCACCAGCTCCTGCGCGAACACGATGATCGAGGACGTCGTCGAGGAGATGATCAGGCCGATGGCGACACTGAGCACGGCGCTGGCACCGAGCCCGGCATAAGGCAGCGCCAGCGTGAAAGGCAGCGCACCGAGGATCGAGATCCAGATCACGATCTTGCGGCCGAAGCGGTCGCCCAAGGGACCACCGAGAAACGCACCGACGGCGTTCGCTGCAAGAAAAACGAAGAGATAGATCTGGGCTGCCTGCGTCGACACGCCGAAACGGTCGATCAGGTAGAAGATGTAATAGCTAGACAGGCTCGAGACGTAGAGCTGCTTGGAGAACAACAGCGCGACCAGCACCAGCAGTGCCACGGCGACACGGCGTGAGCTCGGCCCGCCGGGCTGGGTATGGACGGGCGCAGCCTTCTTCGTCGTGATCTGCGGCGCGTACCAGCGGCCGATGCGCCAGAGGATGAGGATCGCGAGGAACGCGATCGAGGAGAACCAGGCGATGCTGCCCTGCCCGAACGGCACCACGATCAGTGCCGCCAGCACCGGCCCCATCGAGGTGCCGAAGCTGCCGCCGAGCTGGAACACCGATTGCGCAAAGCCGTAGCGGCCGCCGGAAGCGAGCCGCGCAATGCGTGCGGATTCGGGGTGAAACACTGCCGAGCCGAGGCCGACCAGTGCAGCGGCGAGGAGAATGACGAGATATTGGTGCGCGGTGCTGAGCAGCAAGAGGCCGAAGAACGTCGAGGCCATGCCGATCGCCAGCGAATAGGGCTGCGCCTTCTTGTCGGTGTAGTGCCCGACCACCGGCTGCAGCAGCGAGGCCGTGAACTGGAAGGCCAGCGTGATCATGCCGATCTGCGCGAAGTCGAGCGCGTAGGTGTCCTTCAGGATCGGATACACCGAAGCGATCAGCGACTGCATGGTGTCGTTGAGGAAGTGCGAGACGCTGATGCCGGCGAGCACGATGTAGGCCGGCCCTGCGGCTGCCTTGGCGGCGGGCGCGACGTCGCTGACGACGATGGGCTCGGTCAGCGTTTCCTCTGAGACGACGACAGGCTTGTTCAAGGCAGCATCCCGGCGCGGCAGATTGCCGCGAGGAACTGATTACGATGCAGGCGGCGGGGGAACCAGCGCCAATCGCAAATGGCTGGGATGCGCGGGTATCCCCCACTCTCTGGCTCCCTCGCCCCGTCCTTCACGGGGGCCTTCACGGGGAGAGGGTGGGGTGAGGGGCTGTCTCCGCACGTCCGGTCCGAACGAGACGGGGAGACCGCGCGCGTCGCTTGCGCGCCGGATAGAGATTCAGTGCGGCGACAGCCTGCCACGCCCCTCACCCGGATCGCATCGCGATGCGATCCGACCTCTCCCCCGCGGAAGAGCGGGGAGAGGTTGAGCAATCAGGCCGCAGCCTGTCCCAGCGCCAAGACGATGGTGTCGACGACGTCCTCGACCAGAATGCGGTCCTCGCCCTCGCCCATGACGCGGATCACGGGCTCGGTGCCGGAGGAGCGGATCAAGAGACGGCCGTGGCCGTTGAGGCGCTTCTCGCCGTCGGAGATCGCCGACTTGACGTCGGAATCGTCGAGCGGCTTGCCGCCCTTGTGACGAACGTTCTTGAGAATCTGCGGCAGCGGATCGAAGCGGTGACAGACCTCGGACACGGGCCGGCGCAGCTTCTGCACCACGGCCAGCACCTGCAGGGCCGCAACGAAACCGTCGCCGGTGGTGGCGTAGTCGGACAGGATGATGTGGCCGGACTGCTCGCCGCCGAGATTGTAGCCGCCGCTCAGCATCTGCTCGAGCACGTAGCGGTCGCCGACCGGCGTGCGCACGAGCTCGAGCCCCTGCCCGTTCAGGAAGCGCTCGAGGCCGAGATTTGACATCACGGTGGCGACGATGCCCGGCCGCGACAGCCGGCCGTCTTCCTTCCAGCTCTGCGCGATCACCGCGAGCAGCTGGTCACCGTCGACGATGTGGCCGCGCTCGTCGACCAGGATGACGCGATCGGCGTCGCCGTCGAGCGCGATGCCGATGTCGGCGCGCATCTCGCGCACCTTCTTCGACAGCGCCTCCGGCGAGGTCGAGCCGCATTCCTTGTTGATGTTGAAGCCGTCGGGCTCGACGCCGATCGGCACCACGTCGGCACCCAGCTCCCACAGCGCTTCGGGCACCACCTTGTAGGCCGCGCCATTGGCGCAATCGATCACGACGCGCAAGCCGTCCAGCGACAGATCGCGCGGCAGCGTGCGCTTGGCGAATTCGATGTAGCGGTCGTGCACGCCGTCGATACGGCGCGCGCGGCCGAGGCTCGCGCTCTGCGCCAGCCGCTTGTCGAGGGATTCGTCGAGCAACTGCTCGATCTGCCGCTCGACATCATCGGAGAGCTTGAAGCCCTGCGGCCCGAACAGCTTGATGCCGTTATCCTCGAACAGATTGTGCGAGGCCGAAATCATCACGCCGAGATCGGCGCGCATCGACTTGGTCAGCATCGCGACCGCCGGCGTCGGCATCGGGCCGACCAGCAGCACGTCCATGCCGACCGAGGTGAAGCCTGCGACCATCGCGTATTCGATCATGTAGCCGGACAGACGGGTGTCCTTGCCGATCACGACCCGGTGGCGGTGGTCGCCGCGCTGAAACGCAAGGCCTGCGGCCTGGCCGACCTTGAGCGCGAGCTCCGGCGTGATCAGTCCGTTGGCGCGGCCCCGGATCCCGTCGGTCCCGAAATATTTGCGGCTCATATCGTCCCCCAAGGCAACAACCAGGGAATCCCCTTTACAACCACGGGCTGCCCGACCGGGCCCCGCATCCCCTGATGTGCTGGGGGTCTTATAATGCCATGGTAGCTAACTTGGCTTCAAAAAATATGATCAATCGTTACGGAACCGGGCGCGGCAACGCCTCAATAACGCTTTGTTAACATTATATTTCATACTGGAACGCCGCGCCAGCTGGAACCCGCGCTACCCGGCGCGCTTCACATGGCCGTCCTCGCGGCTCGGCGCCGGCTGGGTGACATTGACCGGGTCGGAGCCCGGAAAGGTCTCTTCCAGTCCCTCTTCCAGCGCCTCCTCGAGATCATGCTTCTCCTTGATCTCTTCCGGCGAGGGTCCAGCGTGCGGCCGCTTCATGGCGCCCTCCTTGAAAACGTGCTGCAAACGATTTGGCTGTGCATCCAACCATGCTAGATGACCCCGAAATGTTCCGATGCAAGAACTTCCACGTCAGACGGGCCGGGGAAACGACATGAAGCACATCACCTGTATCGACGATCTTCGCACGCTGCATCAGCGCCGCGTGCCGAAGGCGTTCTTCGACTATTGCGACCGCGGCTCCTATGCCGAGGAAACGCTGCGCGCCAATCGCGAGGACATGCAGGCGATCAAGTTCCGCCAGCGCATCCTCGTCGACGTCTCCAAGCGCGACACCTCGACCACGATCCTCGGCGAGCCCTCGACCATGCCGCTGATTCTCGCGCCGGTCGGCCTGCTCGGCATGCAGCACGGCGACGGCGAGATCCATGCCTGCCGTGCCGCCCAGGCCGCCGGTATCCCGTTCACGCAGTCGACGATGTCGATCTGCTCGATCGAGGACATCGCCGCCAATGTCGAGAAGCCGTTCTGGTTCCAGCTCTACGTGATGAAGGACCGCGGCTTCATCAAGGAGCTGATCCAGCGCGCGATGGCCGCCAAGTGCAGCGCGCTGGTGCTCACCGTCGACCTGCAGGTGATCGGCCAGCGCCATGCCGACATCAAGAACGGCATGACGGTGCCGCCCGAGTGGTCGCTGTCGAAGCTCCTGGACTTCGCCAGCAAGCCGGCCTGGGTCTCCGGCGTGCTGCGGGGCAAGCGCCGCACCTTCGGCAACATCGCAGGTCACGTGAAGAACACCGAGGATCTCAACCGACTCGCCGAGTGGACCGCCTCGCAGTTCGATACCTCCTTGAACTGGAAGGACGTCGAGTGGGTCCGCAGCATCTGGCCAGGCAAGCTCATCATCAAGGGCATATTGGACGTCGAGGATGCCGAGGAAGCCGCCAAGACCGGCGCGCAGGCGCTCGTCGTCTCCAATCATGGCGGCCGCCAGCTCGATGGCGCCCCGTCCTCGATCGAGGTGCTGCCCGAGATCGCCGACGCGGTCGGTGACAAGATGGAGATCATGTTCGACGGCGGCATTCGCTCCGGCCAGGACGTGATGCGCGCGCTGGCGCTCGGCGCAAAGTCCTGCATGATCGGCCGCGCCTATGCCTATGGCTTAGGTGCCGGCGGCCAGGCCGGCGTCGCCAAGGCGATCGAGATCATCCAGAAGGAGCTGCTCACGACGATGGGCCTGTGCGGCGTCAACCGGATCGACGAGATCGATGATCATGTCATTGCGGTGTGAGACGCCTGGCGAGACGCTGCCACATTGATAACTGTCGTCCCGGACAAGCGCAGCTTCAGATAACGCGCAGCGTTAGCTGGAGCGGAGCGCTGATCCGGGACGACAGCGGAGATTGTGGAGGCAACTGCGCGCTACACCACCCGCCCTCACATCGGCGGCGTCAGGCCGTCGCGGCCGACGCTGACGCGGTTGGTCTCGAACGAGCCGTCCGGCAATTGCTTCATGAAGGCGATGACCTTGGCGCCGGCCTTCAGGTCGGATTTGTCGCCGGGCACGAATGTCACCACCGTCGTGTTGTCGGCGACGAACACCTTCTTCTCGCCGTCCTTGTACTTGACCAGCAGCGTGTGACCGTCATTGCCGACGACGCTCTCGGCCACCGTCGCATTGGTCATGCTGGAGTTGGGCTTGAGGTCCCACGGCCGAGAGCCCTCGCCGGTGCCGCGCATGCTTTCCGGAAACACGTGCACCTCGACGGCGTTCTGGCTGCCGTCCGGTCCCGGCACGGTGGTCGCCCCGATGAACGAACCCGGCTTGATGTCGGCGAGTGAAATCCTGGTGATCCCCGACACGTTCACGTCGGAGGCGAGGTGAAGCTTGACCTCCTCGCCGCTGCGCGACTTGACCTGCATGGTGTCGCCATTGACGCTTTCGATGGTGCCGCGCACGCGCGTCGGCACCGGCGCCTTCTGGGCGAAGGCGCAGTAGGTCGAGACGGCCACCATCGCGACGGCGATCAGCGGACGTGTGAAAGTTGCACGTTGAACAGGCATGATGGTCTCCGATTGTCCCCACGGATGGAGAACTCCGAAGAGCCGCGCCCTATTCTCTCAAGACTTCGTGAGATCGGCCTCGACCAACGCGCGCAGCTCGGCCGTGACCTCAGGCCGGCGGCCGAACCACAGTTCGAAGCCGCGCACCGCCTGATGCAGCAGCATGCCGAGCCCGTCGGCGGTTTTCAGGCCTCGCGCCCTCGCTGCGGCGAGCAGCGGCGTCACCAGGGGAACATAGACGAGGTCGGCGACGACCGCCGCTTGCGGCAGCCGTGCGACATCGACATCGAGTGAAGGCTGCCCGTGCATGCCGAGCGATGTCGTGTTCACGAGAAGTTTTGCCTGCGGCAGCACGTCGCCGATCGCGTCCCACGTCACGGGATGCACGTTCGGTCCGAACTGCTTTGCCAGCGTCTCGGCCCGCGCGACGGTGCGATTGGCGACATGCACGCACTTGACGCCGCGTTCGAGCAGGCCGAACACGACCGCGCGCGCGGAGCCGCCGGCACCCAGCACCAGCGCTTCCTCAGCCGCATCCCAGCCGGAGGCGCTGGCGTCGAGATTGTTGACGAAGCCTTCAACGTCGGTGTTGGTCGCGCGCAGCTCGCCATCCGCGAACCACAGCGTGTTGGCGGCGCCGACCGCCTTGGCGCGCGCATCGGGCGTCGACAGCGCCAGCACGGCTTCCTTGTGCGGGATGGTGACGTTGGCACCGACGAAGCCGCGCAGCAACAGCCGCAGCACGAAATCGCGCAGGTCCTCGGGCGGAACCGCTTCGATGACATAGCCGCCCTCGATTTCGAGCGTGCGCAGCCAGTAATGATGAATCAGCGGCGAGCGCGAATGCGCCGCCGGCCATCCGATCAGACAGGCTGCGGGAGTTCTTGGCGCGGTCATCTTTCCCTCGGGTCGTTTCCGAGGCGATCCATTTCGCGTCGCGCCCGCGCTGTCAAGCGCGCGCCGTCAGCTCGCAGCGGCGGCTCGGCCCTTGATGTCGGCGATGGCACGCTCGAGGCTCTGGCGATAGCGCGCGCGCGGCGGGCTCACGCCATGGGTGAGCAGCGCGCGCCGGACCGCGGGCGAGGCCCCCGTGATGAACAGCCTGATGCCCTGGCGGTGCGCCTTGGCCGCGACCCGGCCGAGCACGTTGGCCGCGGTCGAATCCAGGAACGGCACCGCGGCGAAGTCGACCACGAAGGCCTTGCGCCGGTCGGCGATGTCGTCGAGCACGCCGCCGATCGCCGAGGCTGCGCCGAAGAAGAACGCGCCGGTGATGCGATACACCAGCACGTCGCGGTCGATCGCAAGCGCGGGGTCGTAGGGCACGCGCGCACCGTTGCTGTCATCGGCCCGATCGGCGGCCACCAGCGGCGTGCGCTCCTCGATGCCCGTCATCTCGGCCATGCGGTGGATGAACAGCACCGCGCCGAGCGCGAAGCCGACCAGGATGCCTTCGGTGAGATCGCGGAAGATCGTGAGCAGGAAGGTCGCGAGCAGCACCACGGCATCGCCCCACGACGAGCGCAAGAGCGTGGCGAACTCCTGCTTCTCCGCCATGGTCCAGGCCACCACGACCAGCACCGAGGCGAGCGCGGCCAGCGGAATGTAGCTCGCCAGCGGCGCCGCGATCAGCATGAACAGCAGCAGGAACACCGAATGCAGCATGCCCGCGAGCGGCCCGCGCGCGCCGGCGCGGATGTTGGTGGCGGTACGTGCGATCAGGCCGGTGACGCAGATGCCGCCGAACAGCGCCGAGCCGATATTGGCCGCGCCTTGCGCCACCAGCTCGCAATTGGACCGGTGACGGCGGCCGGTCATGCCGTCAGCCACCACCGCCGACAGCAGCGATTCGATGGCCGCCAGCAGCGCGAAGGCGATCGCATCCGGCAGCACGGCCCGTGCCTTCTCCAACGAGAACGCCGGCAGCACTGGGGAGGGCAGCTCGCGCGGAATGCCGCCGAAGCGCGAGCCGATGGTCTCGACCGGGAGCGACAGCATGCCGCTTGCGACCGCCGCAAACACGACCGCGATCAGAATGCCGGGCCAGGACGGCCGCCAGCGGCGCAAGCCGGCGATGATGGCGATGCTGACGATGGCGACTGCGACGGCGGACGGATTGATGGTGTTGAGGCCGCGGGCGAGCGCGAGGAGTTTCGGCACGAACTCGCTGGGCTCCCTTCCCGCGAGCGCGATTCCTGAGAGATCGCGGAGCTGGCTGGCGAAGATGATCACGGCGATGCCGGCGGTGAAGCCGACCGTCACCGGATAGGGAATGAACTTGATGTAGGTGCCGACCCGCAACAGGCCCGCGGCGATCAGAAACAGGCCCGCCATCGTGGTCGCGAGGATGACACCGTCGACGCCGTGACGCTCTGCGGTCGCTGCGACCAAGACGATGAACGCACCGGCAGGTCCGCCGATCTGGAACCGGCTGCCGCCGAGCAGGGAAGCGATGAAGCCGCCGGCCACAGCCGTGTAGAGGCCGCGGTCCGGCGTCACGCCCGAAGCGATCGCAATCGCCATCGACAGTGGCAGCGCAACGATCGCAACCGTCAGGCCGGCAAAGACGTCGGCGCGGAAATCGGCGAGACCGTAGCCTTCACGCCAGACGGTGACGAGCTTCGGCAGATACAGTTCGGCAAAGGTCGGCTGATGCAGCTGGTGCAGCCGGCTCGCCTGATCACTTGTGATGGTCATTGCCCCACAATGCTCCGGTGCATCGTGCCGCGCGCGTGCGACGACGATGCGCTAGTTCATTCTGCCCGGGCACGATCACCGTAGCGATCATGCTCAGATGCGGCGCGGCGGCCCCGGCTCCTTGAGGCGAACGCCACGCCCGCCGCTGTCGCTGCGGGCCTGCTCGCCGATCAGTTCGACGCCGGCCCGGTCGAACGCCTCGACCACCTTGATCAGGGTCTCGACCACGCCACGAACATTGCCGGTAGAGGCCTCCATCCGCTGGATGGTCGGCAGCGAAACGCCGGCAAGCTCGGCCAGGGTTTTCTGGTCAATGCCGAGCAGCGCGCGGGCCGCCCGCATCTGGAACGACGTGATCACCTTGGCCTCACGTATTGGAACTTATAAATGATGTTCAGAACATATACAATGATGTAAAATACATCATTCTTGGATAAGCGCAAGGAGCTCGCGCGTCCTCCGTCATTGCTGTCGATGTTCAATAATTCGCTGATTGGATCGCGGTGGTCTTGGAAGCGGCGAAAGCCTTGGGAGTTTGTCCTGCCAAGGCCTGATGGGGTCTGTGGTTGTTGTAGTAGACGAGGTA
>NZ_RDQF01000085.1 GCF_004114425.1 Bradyrhizobium vignae
GGCCGTCAAAGGCTGGCCGTCGCCCTGGCCTCAACTCCATCTCCGCTGCCGCCAGGCCACGCCTTGACGGCCGCAAGCACGGCGTCATGCTACCCTCAGCGATCGGGCGAATCTAATGGTTGCTACGGCACCGCGCCCTACACTTCCCGTCGGCTCAAGAACGCCAGCCGCTCGAACAGGTGCACGTCCTGCTCGTTCTTCAAGAGCGCGCCGTGCAGCGGCGGGATCAGTTTGCGCGGGTCGCGTTCGCGCAGCTGCTCGACGCTCATGTCCTCGTTGAGCAGCAGCTTGAGCCAGTCGAGCAGCTCCGAGGTCGATGGCTTCTTCTTCAGGCCCGGCACCTCGCGGACCTCGAAGAAGATGCGGAGCGCCTCCTCGACGAGGCGCTTCTTGATGCCGGGGAAGTGGACGTCGACGATGCGGCCCATCGTGTCGGCGTCGGGGAACTTGATGTAGTGGAAGAAGCAGCGGCGCAGGAACGCGTCCGGCAGCTCCTTCTCGTTGTTGGAGGTGATCATCATGATCGGGCGCTGCTTGGCCTTGATCGTCTCGCCGGTCTCGTAGACATGGAATTCCATGCGGTCGAGCTCGAGCAGGAGGTCGTTCGGGAATTCGATGTCGGCCTTGTCGATCTCGTCGATCAAGAGCACCGGGCGCTGCTCGCTGGTGAAGGCTTCCCACAGCTTGCCGCGCTTGATGTAGTTCCTGATGTCGGAGACGCGGGCATCGCCGAGCTGGCTGTCGCGCAGACGCGACACCGCGTCGTACTCGTACAGGCCCTGCTGCGCCTTGGTGGTGGACTTGATGTGCCAGGTCAGCAGCGGGGCGTTCAGCGCCTTCGCCACTTCCTCCGCCAGCACCGTCTTGCCGGTGCCGGGCTCGCCCTTCACCAGGAGCGGGCGCTCGAGCACGATCGAGGCATTGACGGCGACCTTGAGATCGTCGGTCGCAACATAGTCCTTGGTGCCGGTAAATTTCATCGCGCGTCCTTGTTGGTCGTCGTTCGAGGCATCGCCACTTTCATCGCCCCGGTCGCGACATGGGAACGGCCGCGTAGCGCGGCCGTTCCTGGTTCGGTCAGGCTTTCAGACCCGTCTTATCAGCGAAAGGATCACCAGCACAATCACCGCGCCGATCGTGGCGTCCACGATGGCGCCAACCGTGCCGGTGGCGAGCGCGATATGCAGCTGCGGCAGCACCCAGCTCGCGACCAGCGCGCCGATGATGCCGACGACGATGTTGCCGATCAGCCCAAATCCCGCCCCGTGGACAATCTTGCCCGCGAGCCAGCCTGCGATCGCGCCGATGATCAGCGCCGCGACAATTCCCATTGCAAACGTCCCCAAAACAACCCCTTGAGGCCGGCAATTCTAGAGCAAAAAGCCCTTTGGTCCATGCTGAATCACCGCGGTCGTGATCCTGCTTCGTCTCTCCCTATGGGCCCCTATGGGAGAGGTGAAGCGCCGCCCCTTGACGCCAGCCACCCGACGGGCAATCTGTCACCCATGTTCCTGCAATTCTTCACCTCTCTGCGCGATGCGCAGGTCCCCGTAACGCTGCGCGAATACCTCACGCTGATGGAGGCGCTCGACGCTGACCTCGCGGACTACACGGTCGAGAATTTCTACTATCTGTCGCGCGCTTCGCTCGTGAAGGACGAGCGAAATCTCGACAAGTTCGACCGCGTCTTCGGCACCGTTTTCAAGGGGCTGGAAAGCCTGCTCGACGCCATGGAGAAGGCCGAGATCCCCGAGGAATGGCTGAAGAAGCTCGCCGAGAAATACCTCACCGAGGAAGAGAAGAAGCAGATCGAGGCCATGGGCTGGGACAAGCTCATGGAGACGCTGAAAAAGCGCCTCGAGGAGCAGAAGGGCCGCCACCAGGGCGGCTCGAAGTGGATCGGCACCGCCGGCACTTCACCCTTTGGGGCCTACGGCTACAACCCCGAGGGCGTCCGCATCGGCCAGGAGAAGAACCGCAACAATCGCGCCGTGAAGGTGTGGGACAGGCGCGAGTTCAAGGATCTCGACGGCAATGTCGAGCTCGGCATCCGCAACATCAAGGTGGCGCTGCGGCGCCTGCGCAAATTCGCGCGCACCGGCGCGCCCGACGAGCTCGATCTCGACACCACCATTCGCGAGACCGCCAATCACGGCTATCTCGACGTGCACATGCGCCCCGAGCGCCGCAATGCGGTGAAGCTCTTGGTGTTCTTCGACATCGGCGGCTCCATGGACGCACATATCGAGCAGGTCGAGGAGCTGTTTTCGGCGGCCAAGAGCGAGTTCAAGCACATGGAGTATTTCTACTTCCACAACTGCCTCTATGAAGGCGTGTGGAAGCAGAACAAGCGCCGCTTCACCGACCGCACGCCGACCTGGGATGTGCTGCACAAATACCCGCACGACTACAAGGTCGTGTTCGTCGGCGACGCCTCGATGTCGCCTTACGAGATCATGGTGCCGGGCGGCTCGGTCGAGCACGTCAACGAGGAGCCGGGCTCGGTCTGGCTCGACCGCATCATCCGCACCTATCCGCACGCGGTGTGGCTGAACCCGGTGCAGCAGAAGCACTGGGACTATTCGGAATCCACCACCATCATCAAACGCATCTTCGCGGGCCGCATGTACCCGATCACGATCGAAGGCCTGGAAAGTGCGATGAAGGAATTGACGCATTAGCGCTGCTGTCATTCCGGGGCGCGTGCAGCGCGAATTCCGGAATCTCGAGGTTCCGGGTTCGCTCGCTTCGCGATCGCCCCGGAACGACGGAAGAAGAAGGGAAGACCCCATGCCCCAGACCATTACCCGCGGCATCAAGGCGCTGATCGACGAGGCCAATGCCGAGATCGAGACGCTGACCGCCAAGGACGCCATCGAGATCTCCAAGAACGGCGATGTCGTCATCGTCGACATCCGCGACCCCCGCGAGATCGAACGCGACGGCCGCATCCCCGGCGCCTTCGCCTGCACCCGCGGTATGCTCGAATTCTGGATTGACCCGCAGAGCCCCTACGCCAAGCCGATCTTCCAGGAGGACAAGAAGTTCGTCTTCCACTGCGCTGGCGGCCTGCGCTCCGCGCTCGCGGCCAAGACCGCGCAGGATATGGGGTTGAAGCCCGTCGCCCACATCGCCGGCGGCTACGCCGCCTGGCGTGACGCAGGTGGCCCGACCGAGCAATGGGAGCCGAAGAAGAAGGGGTGAGAAGTGCTGCGCTGTTGCGCCATTCTCCTCTGTCATTCCCCGCGAAAGCGGGGAATCGAGTACGCCGCGGCCTCTCGGCTCAATCACAACCGCCTCTGGAATACTGGATCGCCCGGTCAAGCCGGGCGATGACAGCGGAGTTCGATGCGCATTGCCTCAACTTCGGAACGACAAGAAAGACATCATATGACCGCCACCGACCCCCTCATCTCCACCGAATGGCTCGCCGCCCACATGGGCGATGCCAACATCAAGATTCTCGATGCCAGCTTCAAGCTGCCGGGCGTGCTGCCGCTGCCGAAGGACGACTATCTCGCCGCGCATCTGCCGGGCGCGGTGTTCTTCGACGTCGATGCGGTGTCGGATCATTCCAACCCGCTGCCGCACATGTATCCGAGCGCCGAGCAGTTCGGCCGCGACGTCGGCAATCTCGGCATCGGAAACAGCGACACGGTCGTGCTCTACGATGCCGGCGGCTGGGTTGCAGCGCCCCGCGCGTGGTGGATGTTCCTGGCCTTCGGCCACGGCAATGTGCGCATCCTCAATGGCGGCCTGAAGAAGTGGCGCGCCGAAGGGCGTCCGGTCGAGAGCGGCGAGGTGAAGCCCAAGCCTACGACGTTCAAGGCGAGTTATGATTCAAAACGCGTGCGCAGCATGCAGCAGCTCATCGCCAATCTCGAAAGCAGCAAGGAGCAGGTGATCGACGCGCGCGCCGCCGACCGTTTCGAGGGGCGCGCGCCGGAGCCGCGGCCGGGCATCCGCTCCGGCCACATCCCGGGCGCCCGCAACGTGCCCTACAATCTGCTGTTCGATGCCGCGACCGGTGAGATGAAGCCGCTCGACGATCTCCGCGCCGCCTTCACGAATGCCGGCGTCAAGCTCGACACGCCCATCGTGACGAGCTGCGGCTCCGGTGTGTCCGCGGGCGTGCTCACGCTCGCCCTCTATCGCCTGGGGATCACCGACACCGCGCTCTATGACGGCTCCTGGTCGGAATGGGGTCAGGCCGGCGGCCCGCCGATCGCGACCGGGCCGGCGTAGTCGCCACGATGACAGTGCGCTGCCTCGCCCCGTTCTTGCGGGGAGAGGTGAAGATCAGCGCGTGCGCGCCGTCGCCGTCGCAGTGAACGCCTGCGGCTGACCGAATGGATCGAGCTGCTGCTGCACCTGCTGAGGCGGTGGGCGGCGCACCACGCGGTGCCGCTTCTTCGCCTTCGCCTTGCGCTTGGCCGCCTTGCTGTCCGATGCGCTGCTGTCCGGCTTCTTGCTCTCGGCTTTGGCCTTCGCCGGCGCAGCCTTCACCGCCGTCGTCGCCGGATCGTTCAGCACGGCCAGCTTCGCGGAGGCGGTATCAACCGCCGGGGAGGCGAGGGCGGCAGTGGGCTCGGGCGGCGCCGGCTCGCTGTTCGTTGCGGCGGGCTGGGCCGCTGCAATCGACGCCGTGGTGTCGGCCGGGGTGAGCGTGTCGGTGGCCGTTGGCGGTGCAGCCTCTACCGTCGCTTCGGGCTCAGCTGGTTCGACAGCCGGGACTTCAGCCAGAGGCGCGGTGGCCTGCGGCTGAACGGCGGTCTCGGTGGCCAGCGCGGCCACCTGTTCGGGCTCGCTCGCCGGCAATCCAATGGTCGGCACCTGGTCACGCAGCGATAGCGTGGTCTCGGCGGGCACCTCCGGCTCGGCCCGCAATACCGCGAGCACCGGCTGGGCCGGTTCGGGGCTCTGCGCAAACACCTGCTCCTGCGGCCCGTTCCGCCAGGAGGGGTTGCTGACATACTGCTGATGGGTCGCCCGCAGCAGCGCGGCGGCACCTAGGCCGAACACCAGGATGGAGGTTGACAGCAGGATCGCGGCAAACAGGAAGCGAAAGCCGGGAAGCATCGAGCGATTGCGAATTTCCGCCCCGGCGGCGAGGTGGCCGGGGCCAAAGAGCCATCTGAACGCGGTGACGGTACTGCTTGCCGCGTTCGCCACGCGGATCCGAGCTCAAAAGGTGGCGAATCAGGCTGATTCGACCATATCGCAACGCTTCGGCATCGTTCTGTTAAAATCGCGGCCGAACATCGCGGCAATTGATGCCGCGATACGATTTCAGCCCCGTGATGCAACGGGGCAACGGTAGTCTTGCGGATCACAAATCGGCCAATCCGGCGCAAATAAGCCCGATATGTCTTGAATGTGCCGCTATCTTCCGTCATCTGGCCGTTAACGGTCCGATCGGGCTTGGGGACTATACAAGAGCGATGATGATCAAACACTTTCTGACGATATGCGCTGCCGCGACAGTCGCTGCGGCGGGGACCTCGCTCGCTCAGGCTCAGAGCTATCCGGTCCAGCAGGCGCCAGGTTATGGTACCCCGGCCGAATATCGGCCCGGCGACCGCATGCCGAATTTCGACGCGCTGGACGAAGACGACGAGGCGATGCCGCAGGCTTCGCTGCCGCCGCCCGGTCCGGCTGACGATCCGCGCTACGGCCGCCCGGCCGGCGCCCCTCCGGTCTATTCGGCCGCCCCGCCGCAGGGGCCGGTGATGTCGCCGGATGATCCGCGTTATGGCCGTCCGGCTGGCGCTCCGCCGGTCTATTCGGCGGCGCCGCCCCAGGGCCCCGTGATGTCGCCCGACGATCCCCGCTATGGCCGGCCCGCCGGTCCGCCGCCGGTGATCTACGCCGACCGTCCGGCTCAGGCGCCGGCCAACGATGGCCTGCGTCCGCCGGAGGCAGTCGGTGGTCCGGCCGCGACCGGAGCGGTGCAGTCCGGCCAGCCGCCTGTTGGCGCCGACGGCCGGCCGATGACGGTTGCCTCGCTGCCACCCGAGGAGCAGCCGGATGCTGCGCCGGCGCAGCTGCCGCCGAATCTACGCCGCCAGGAAGTTGCGTTCCAGACCAAGGAGCCGGCCGGCACCATCGTGGTCGATACGCCCAACACCTACCTCTATTACGTGCTCGGCAACGGCCGCGCGGTCCGCTACGGCGTCCGCGTCGGGCGCGACGGCTTCACCTGGACTGGCGTGCAGAAGATCACCCGCAAGGCCGAGTGGCCGGATTGGCATCCGCCGACCGAGATGATTGAGCGTCAGCCCTACCTGCCGCGCTTCATGGCCGGCGGCCCCGGCAATCCGCTTGGCGCCCGCGCGATGTATCTCGGCTCGACCGTCTATCGCATCCACGGCACCAACCAGCCTTCGACGATCGGCAAATTCGTGTCCTCCGGCTGCATCGGCATGCTGAACGAGGACGTCTCGGACCTGTTCGACCGCGTCAAGGTCGGCACCCGCGTGGTGGTGCTGCCGGGCGGCCCGTCGCCGGGAACGGCGACTGCGTCCGCTGCGCCGACCCCCGGTGCCGCCGGTCCGGCTCCGATGGCCGCGCAGGCCGGTCCGGTGCCCGGCACCCAGCCGACGGTGGTGCCGCCGCTCCCCGCGCCGGTGACGGTGCGCTAAACCGGCTCGCAGAACCGACCAATCGGCGGCGCGTGTGCTTTGGCCACGCGCCGCACTCATTTGACGCATGCTCGTTCGCGCCTCCGCTCGCTTGAATCCACGCCCGGCCCGACTACGTCCCGGCTGATTGCAGCGAATGCGAGGAGCACAGGATGCGAATCTTTGTTGCGGGCGCCACTGGCGCCGTGGGCCGTCAGCTCGTCCCTCTCCTTCTTGCCAGCGGCCACTCGGTCGTCGCTTCGACGCGGAGCGCGGCGAAAACGGGCATGCTCGAGAATTTCGGCGCCGAACCCGTCATTGCCGACGGCCTCGACGCGGCGGACATGCGCGCGGCCGTAATCGCGGCAAGGCCTGATGTGGTCATCCATCAGATGACCGATCTAGCCGCCGCCACGGATCTGCGGCATTTCGATCGCGCGTTCGCGCGGACCAACGAGTTGCGGACCCGCGGAATCGACATTCTGCTCGCGGCCGCGCGAGAGGCCGGTGCCAAGCGCTTCATTGCACAGAGCTTCTGTGGCTGGACCTTCAGCCGCGATGGCGGAGCGATCAAGACGGAAGCGGACGAACTTGAGCCGAATCCTCCGGAAGAATTGCGGCGTACACTCGAGGCGATCCGGTATCTGGAGCGAACCGTACGGCATCGTCTGCACCCGAAGGCATCGTGTTGCGCTACGGATTCTTCTATGGCCCGGAAACCGGCACGCTGTCGCCGGCGATGCAAGATCAGCTTCGCCGGCGGCGAGTGCCGGTTATCGGCGATGGCGGCGGACATTGGTCGTTCATTCACACCGAAGACGCTGCGTCAGCGACCGTGGCTGCGGTCGAGCGCGGACGCGCTGGCAACATCTACAACATCGTCGACGACCATCCGGCACTGGTCAGGGATTGGCTGCCGGCGCTCGCCGAGTTCCTTGACGCCAAACCCCCGCTTCACGTTCCGGCGTGGCTCGGGCGACTGCTTGCGGGCGAACACATGGTTGCGATGATGACCGAGGTGCGCGGGGCCTCCAATGCCAAGGCCAAGCGCGAGCTCGGTTGGCTGCCGGCCCATCCCTCCTGGCGAGACGGCTTCGTCGACGCTGCGAGGCATTCCGCGGTCCATCGCACGGCGGCTTGAGCTTCTATGTGAGGGAGCGATGACGGTTGATCCCCGGCCTCATCGCGTTTCAGGCAAGCCGCCGCGGCAGCTCGCTGCCCCTGGTCCAGGCGTCGATCGCCTCGACCATCTGGCCGTAATGGATGCGCAATCCATCGGTGGTGGCGTAGCCGAGATGCGGCGTCAGCACGAGATTGTCGAGCTTGCGAAAGGGATGGCCGGCCGGCAGCGGTTCGATCGAGAACACGTCCAAGCCGGCGCCCGCGATCTGGCGCTGCTGCAGCGCCTCGAGCAGCGCTTGCTCGTCCACGATCGGCCCACGCGCGGTGTTGACGAGGAAGGCCGTCGGCTTCATCCGCGCGAGATCGGCGCGGCTGACGAGGCCACGCGAACGCTCGCTCAGCACCACGTGGATGGTGACGATGTCGGCCTTGGCGAACAGCTCCTCCTTGGTAGCGTAGCCGACGCCGACTTCCCTGCACTTCTCGGGCGTGAGATTCGGGCTCCAGGCGATCACGTTCATGCCGAACGCCTTCGCGATCCCAGCCATCTTGCTGCCGAGCTTGCCGAGCCCGACGATGCCGAGCGTCATCCCCTCGATCTCGACGCCGGCAAAGCTCTGCCAGGGCTCGCCGGCATGCATGCGTGCATTCTCGCGGCCGATGCCGCGGGTCAGCTCCAGGATCAGGCCCATGGCGAGCGGCGCGGTCGGATCGCGGGAATATTGGGTGCCGCCCACGGCCACATTGCGCGTTTTCGCAGCCTCCATATCGATGGAAGCGTTGCGCATGCCTGAGGTCAGCAGCAGCTTCAGCTTCGGCAGGCTCTCAAACAGGCTCTTGGGAAACGCGGTGCGCTCGCGCATCGCGCAGACGATCTCGAAATCGGCCAGTGCGCTGGCTGCCGCCTGCTCGGAGGCGAAGGGGTGGCTGAACACGGTGACGTCAAGGCGGTCGGATAGTTTCGGCCAGTCGGCGACATCGAGAGCGAGGTTGAAATAGTCGTCGAGAATTGCACAGCGCAGCCGCGTCATCAGCGTTCATCCATGGCGAGAGGTGACGGCGCGAGCGGGGCGCCTTCGTCGGAACCGGACCATGGTTGCGCGTAATGAGGACGGCGCGCAAGCCGCCGAGGTCTTCAAAAGTCCGACAGGAAAGAGGGGATCAACGGTCGCGGGGCTTCAGGCGGAACGGCGCATCCATGCCGTGCTTGGCGCGCCAGGCCGGGCCGGGGCCGCGCATGTAGTGCAGCTCGGGCCGATACGGGTTGAAGGCGGTGGTGACGAAACGCTTCCAGAAGGCTTTGATCTCCGAGGCGAACCCGGAGACGTGCCCGGCTGCCGCCGGAACAGGAAGAGAGTTGGTCTCGATCAGAGCCATGATGCGGCCTCGCTGTGCTGCCCGTTCGTTCTGAGCGGGTGGCGCTGTTTCCGCGCGAAACCGAGCTTTGGCCTGCTTTATTAAAAAATGGTTTCAATTGTCCGGATCGGTGGCCGGATGGTGTCCGTCCCGTATTCATCCGTGGTGAACGGACGGAAAACGTTGCCCTTTGGGGGCGGGATCGTTACATCGGCGGCAAGCAAATTTCCTCAAATCGAAGGTTTCACGGGACCGATGGCGCGCCAGTTCATCTATTTCATGCAGGGCCTGACCAAGAGCTACCCGACCCGGAAGGTGCTCGACAATATTCACCTGAGCTTCTATCCGGACGCCAAGATCGGCGTGCTCGGCGTCAACGGGTCGGGTAAGTCGACCCTGCTCAAGATCATGGCTGGCCTCGACAAGGAATACACCGGCGAGGCCTGGGTCGCCGAGGGTGCCCGCGTCGGCTATCTCGAGCAGGAGCCGCAGCTCGATCCCAAGCTGACCGTGCGCGAGAATGTCATGCAGGGTGTCGCCAAGCAGAAGGCGATCCTCGACCGCTATAACGAGCTCGCCGTCAACTATTCGGACGAGACCGCCGAGGAGATGACCAAGCTTCAGGACGAGATCGAGGCGCAGGGCCTGTGGGATCTCGACAGCAAGGTCGACCAGGCCATGGACGCGCTGCGCTGTCCACCCGACGACGCCGACGTGACCAAACTCTCCGGCGGTGAGCGCCGCCGCGTCGCGCTGTGCCGCCTCTTGCTCGACCAGCCCGAGCTCCTGCTGCTGGACGAGCCGACCAACCATCTCGACGCGGAATCCGTATCGTGGCTGGAAGGGCACCTGCGCAACTATCCCGGTGCGATCCTGATCGTCACCCACGATCGCTACTTCCTCGACAACGTCACGGGCTGGATCCTCGAGCTCGACCGCGGTCGCGGCATCCCCTATGAGGGCAACTACTCCTCCTGGCTGGTGCAGAAGCAGAAGCGGCTTGAACAGGAGGGCCGCGAGGACGCTGCGCACCAGAAGACGCTGGCCCGCGAGCAGGAATGGGTGGCGTCCTCGCCGAAGGCGCGCCAGGCCAAGTCGAAGGCGCGTTATCAGCGCTATGAGGAGCTGCTCAAGAAGGCGAGCGAGAAGCAGACCCAGACCGCGCAGATCATCATCCCGGTCGCCGAGCGGCTCGGCACCAACGTGGTGGACTTCGAAGGGCTCAGCAAAGGTTTTGGCGATCGTCTCCTGATCGACAATCTCACGTTCAAGCTGCCGCCGGGCGGCATCGTCGGCGTGATCGGTGCCAACGGTGCCGGTAAGACCACGCTGTTCAGGATGATCACCGGCCAGGAGCAGCCGGACTCCGGCACAATCACGATCGGTGAGACCGTGCATCTCGGCTATGTCGACCAGTCGCGCGACGCACTCGACGGCAAGAAGACCGTGTGGGAAGAAATTTCCGGCGGCAACGAGCTGATCCTGCTCGGCAAGAAGGAAGTGAACTCGCGCGGCTATTGCTCGGCGTTCAACTTCAAGGGCGCGGACCAGCAGAAGAAGGTCGGCGCGCTCTCCGGCGGTGAACGCAACCGCGTGCATCTCGCCAAGATGCTGAAGTCCGGTGCCAACGTACTGCTGCTCGACGAGCCGACGAACGATCTCGACGTCGACACGCTGCGCGCGCTCGAGGAGGCACTGGAGGACTTCGCCGGCTGCGCCGTCATCATCAGCCACGATCGCTGGTTCCTCGACCGCATCGCGACCCACATCCTGGCCTTCGAAGGCGACAGCCATGTCGAATGGTTCGAGGGCAACTTCCAGGACTACGAGAAGGACAAGATGCGCCGGCTCGGCCAGGACAGCATCATCCCGCATCGCGTGAAGTACAAAAAGCTGACGCGGTGATCCCGGCATGATGCGGCGGGCGCTCATCGCGGCCGCGATCGTCGTCACCTGCGGCTGGTCGTCCGCCCACGCTGCCGACGCGGCCTTCACGCAGTTCGTTGATTCGCTCTGGCCGGAGGCGCAGGCGGCCGGCGTCTCGCGCGCGACATTCGAGCGTGAGACGCGCGGGCTCGAGCCCGACTACAAGCTGCCCGATCTGATCCTGCCCGGACGGCCCGCGACCGGCGCGCCCTCGCAGGCCGAGTTCGTGCAGGTCCCGGCCGACTACGTCAAGGAAGCTTCGATCGCGCGGCTGGCCGGCGAGGGACAGCGACTGCTGCAGAAATATGGCACGGCACTGACCGGGATCGAGAGAAGCTCCGGCGTGCCTGCCACCGTCATGCTCGCGATCTGGGGCCGTGAGACCGATTATGGCCGCTACACGCTGCCCTACGATCTCGTCCGCGTGCTGGCGACGCAGGCTTATGTCGGCCGCCGCAAGGACCAGTATCGCAACGAATTCGTCCTCGCGCTGAAGATCCTGGGAGAAGGCGTGGTGACGCGCAAGGACATGCGTTCGTCCTGGGCCGGTGCCACCGGGCTGACGCAGTTCCTGCCCTCGGAATACTACAAGCATGGCGTCGACTTCGACGGCGACGGCCGTATCGATATCTGGCACTCCGTGCCGGATGCGCTGGCCTCGGCCGCGCAGCAGCTCGTCAACAAGGGCTGGCAAAGCGGCCTGCGCTGGGCCTATGAGGTGCAGGCGCCGGCGAACGTCGATTGCACGGTTGGCGCGCCGGAGGTGACGAAGCCGATCGGCCAGTGGCTGCGCGAAGGTTTTGTGCCGGTGCGTGGGCAAAAGCTCAGCGCGGCCGAGCAGGCCCAGCCAGCCTCGCTGCTCCAGCCGGAGGGCATCTACGGCCCGTCGTTCCTGACCACGAAGAACTACTTCGTTATCAAGGAATACAATTTCTCCGATCTCTACGTGCTGTTCGTCGGCCATCTCAGCGACCGCATGATGAGCCCGCTGCCGTTTGCAACGCCCTGGTCGGCGTCCAAGCAGTTGCGCACCAAGGATGTCGAGACCATGCAGCGCGGGCTGACGCGTATCGGGCTCTACAGGGACAAGATCGACGGCAAGGCCGGCATGCAGACACGCGCAGCGCTCGGCGCCTATCAGAAGTCGGCGGGTTTGAAGGTCGATTGCTGGCCCAGCGAAGAGGTGCTGCGCTCGATCCAGGCTGCGCGATAGCAGAGCAGCAAAAGAAAAAGCCCGGCCGAGATGCTCGGCCGGGCTTCGATCGCGGCGCGCGCGTAACGATCAGATCAGTAACAAACGCGGACCGGGCGGACGACCCAGCCGTAACCGTCCCAATATCGCTCACGACGCCAGTAGCAGGGCGGGGGCGGCGGGCCGGGCTCGGCGACATAGACGGGGCCGCCATAGGCGGGACGGCTCGACGCAATGGCGCCGCCGACGATCGCGCCGCCGATCAGGCCAGCCGCGATGCCGGCACCGACGTCACCGGCTTTGGCAGGCGGGGTGGCGGTCACCAGCGAACCGGCAACCGTCGCAACCGTGAGGGCGGCAACTAAAGTCTTCTTCATGCTCAGGGCTCTCCTGGGAGATGGGCTCCCCTTGTTAGAGGTGCCCGGGTTTCAAAGGTTCACGCACACTCTGATGGAATTGGCCGTTGGGCTAGCAAGCGCGCAAATGGTCAATCCACGGTAAACGCACACGGAGCTGTGACGAGAAAAAGCGGTCTTTTTCGGGCTCCGAGATGAACGGCCCATCCGTGGTGAGCCGGTCCTGGCGACTTAGCCACAGACTCTGACACGGCGGACGCGCCAGGCATAGCCGTCCCAGAAGCGCTGCTTCTGCCAGACGCAGCCGCCGTAATAGTCGTCGGCAACATAGCCCGGGCCCGGTGCGTAGTAGCGCGGCGGGTAGTAGCCTGGTTCATAATAGCCATAGCCGGGTCCGTAGTAATACGGAGAGGCAAGCGCGCCACCGACAATCGCGCCGCCGATGATCCCGGCGGCCACGCCCGCGGCGACGCCGCGCTGGGCATGGGCGGGTGTTCCGGCCGTCAGCGCCAGGGTGGCGACGGCGGCAACTGCCAGGAGCGACTTCTTCATCGGCTTGACCTTTTCGCACAATCACGCGGGAACTCTTTGGGAGCAGAGTTCCACAATTGGGAGCAGAGTTCCACAATTCGCTTGAATGATCAATGAACGGCGCCTTCGCCGGCGACGACCAATTGACATGGACGCAACTCCGCCAAGGAGACGATGATGGGCAACGCGATGGTCAATGCATTGATTGCTGCCGGAATCGTCTTCGCGATCGGCTACGGCTGGTTCATCCACCTCCAGAATCGCGGACGGCGCTCCCGCGCAGCGGCCGGTAGCGATGGAGGGAGCAGCGGCAGCGACAGTTATTCCGGGACGAGTGACGGCTTCTCGCTGGGAAGCTGGTTCTCCAGCGACAACTTGGGGAGCGCGACTGACGGCGGCAGTTGTTCCAGCAGCGATGGCGGCAGCAGCGGCGGGGATTGCGGAGGTGGCGGCGATGGTGGAGGAGGCGGAGGTGGCGATTAGAACCCCCGCAATCTTGATCCAGCGCAACAGCTCGTTTTAGAGCCGTTCTAGGCTGTCGACCGGGCCAGTTTGGAATAGCTTCAAATACCAGTTTTTCCTTTTGCATCCGGCCAGCCTGTTAAATATCGATGATGGCGCATCACCGAAGGACCTTCCGCTTCCATGATCGTTTGTTCCTGTAACGTGCTGAGCGATGATGATATCCGCGCCGCCGTCGCCGAGTCCGAGGACGCCGTGCGCCATGCCAAGCAGGTCTACGGATGCCTCGGCTGTAGCGCCGAATGCGGTCGCTGTGCCCGGACCATCAAGACGATCATCGACGAAGCCCTCGGCCCCTGCGCCCAGTCCTGTTGCGCCGGCTGTCCTCATAGCCACACCGTGCCTGCCAATGACGAGACGGCCGAACCCGCGCAGTTCGCCCTCGCAGCCTGCTAAAAACTTCCACAACACCGGCTGAGCTTTCCCCCGGCTGCGTCCGCGTGGCTGGTTGCTCTCGTCCGCGAAGTCATTTAGAAGCGTTCTAAATTCGGTTAGGGCCGATTTGGACTGCGAAAGCTGGAGTGAACCATGCAGGGCGACGCAAAGGTCATCGACTATCTCAACAAGGCGCTGCGTCACGAGTTGACTGCGATCAATCAGTACTGGCTGCACTACCGCTTCCTCGACAATTGGGGCCTGCTCGACATGGCCAAGGTCTGGCGCAAGGAGTCCATCGAGGAGATGGAGCACGCCGACAAGCTCACTGAGCGTATCCTGTTCTTCGACGGCTTTCCGAACATGCAGGTGCTCGATCCCCTGCGCATCGGCCAGAATGTCAAGGAGATCATCGAGTGCGACCTCGCCGCCGAGATGAGCGCCCGGGCGCTCTATCAAGAAGCGGCGACCTACTGCCACAGCGTCAAGGACTACGTCACGCGCGACCTGTTCGAGAAGCTGATGAGCGACGAGGAGCACCACATCGACTTCCTCGAAACCCAGCTCGATCTGATCGGTCGCATCGGCCTCGAGCTCTACACCCAGAAGCACGTCGGCGGGCTCGAGGGCGACGGGCATTAAGCTCCGGCCCGGCTCCCTCCATTCGTCATGGCCGGGGCCTTGACCCGGCCATCCAGGTATTGCCGCACGACGAAGACGTGGATGCCCGGGACAAGCCCGGGAATGACGGACTTCTAAAGCGCGATGAGATTTGGATGAATCGTCATCGCGCTTTAGCTTGTGTTTACGCATGATCTTTCCGGAAAACCGCTTCGCACTTTTCCGGATCATGCCTTAGCTACAGCTGCGTCTTGTAGATTTCTTCAACGGTCTCCTGGCTCGCCGGTTCGCCGAGGCCGGTCTGATCGTGAATGACGGTGACGATGCTCGGCATCACCGAGCGCTGCACCTTCTCCGACGACCACAGCTTCGAGCGCATCAGCGCCTTGCCGCAATGGAAATAGACCTCGCTGACCGCGACATTCAACACCGCGCGCGGAGGCTTGCCGAATTCCACCATCGAGGCGAGCAGTTCCGGGTCAGCCGACAGCGTGCCGCGTCCGCCGACGCGCAGCGTCTCGTCGATGCCCGGCACGAAGAACAAGAGGTGCACGAAGCCCGAGCCTTCGACCACGTTGCGGAAACTGTCGATGCGGTTGTTGCCGGAGCGGTCGGGCATCAGCAGCTGGTTGGGGCCGGCGACGCGGACGAAGCCGATGCCGCCGCCGCGCGGCGAAGCGTCGACGCTCCCGTCCGCTCCCGATGTCGCGAGCACGCAGAACGGCGACATCTCGATGAATTTCTTCGCATGCGCATCGATCGCGGGCCGTGCCTTCGCGATCACGCGCGGGCTCGGCTTGGCATAGATGGTGGCGAGGTCTTCGGCGCTCAGATCGTTCAACGGCGTGCCTCCGCTTCAGTTTGGCCGAAGCTATCCGATCAGGCGCGTTCAGCCAACGAGATCAAACGCGCTAAACTGCGTCCGCCGGCACGAAGCAGCTGATAATGACGGCACCGCGGTGATGGACGTACCACACCACGGCCTGCCCGACCGGGTTGCCGCGATCGCGAATGATGGCGCGCTCAGGCACCTCGATCCATTGTCCATCGATCGGTACCCAATAGGCGCCGCCGCGCACGTCGTAGTCGGTGCGATGGCCGTCGGAGATGTCGCAGCAGGGCACGCCATTCGGCGCGATCACGCTCTTGAACCAGGCGCGGATATCCGGCGGAACGTGATCATATTGCCCGTTGTCGAATGCGAACGCGGCGCTCGTCAGCGCCGTCATTGCAGCCAGCCAAATGCACAGTGCCAGCCTGTGCATGATCCTCCTCGTCGCGTCTTGCCATTCGCGCATGATTCGTCCGCGCGCCGATTCGACTGTTAAGACGATTAAGCCCGAGCTGTCAGCGCATTGCATGCTCAAATAATATGCGGCGGCGGAGCGCCGCATATGATGCATTGCGATATGGGCGTGTTCTTGGTGATCCCTACATCGCGCGCTGCGGCGCGGATTGCAGCAATTGCCTGACATGCTCGGCGTAGAATTTGGCGTTGCTCGTGGTGCCGTGGCCGCGCGTCTCGGTGCTCGCCGGGATCAGGTACAGGCGCCCGTTCTTGACCCGCTTCATGGCGGCATCCGTGATTCCGGTCTCCGGCGGGTTGCGTTCGTCGTCGGCGGAATTGATCAGCAGCAGCGACGCTTCGATTGCCTCCAGCTTCTCTGAGGCATTGTAGTCGTGCGAGGACTCCCACTGATAGACGAAGTCGTTGGCATCCGCCGTGATCGGCGCTGCAAGACGCTCGTCGACCATCTTGTCGGCCTTGGCCGCGGTCGGCGCCTGCGATTGATAGGCGAGCGTCCCGCCGATGCTCGCGATGCCGTACGCCGTGATGGCGTATTTCATCATGCGCGGCTGGCTGGTGTAATTGCCGCCATTGTAGTCGGGATCGTTGCGGATGGTGTCGAGCATGATCCGCCGCAGCATCCAGTTGCGCGACGCCATCTCGGTCGGCTGCGAGGCCATCGGGATCAGTGCGTCCATCGCGTCCGGATATTTCTCGCCCCACAGCCAGGTGTGCATGCCGCCCATCGAATTGCCGATCACGAGCCGCAAATGCTTGATGCCGAGGCCTTCCGTCACCAGGCGATATTGCGCCTCGACCATGTCGTCGTAGTTGTATTTCGGGAAGCTCGTCTTCAGTCCGTCGGACGGCTTCGACGATTTGCCGTGGCCGACATTGTCGGGAATGATGATGTAATATTTGGAAGCGTCGAGCGGCTGCCCCGCGCCGAACAGCTCGCCGGCAAAGGAGGGAGTCAGCATGCCCGCACCCGAGCCGCCTGTTCCGTGCAGCACCAGCACCGGTTGGCCTGAGGGCTCGCCGACAGTGGTGTAGTGCAGCTTCAGTTCCGGCATGATCTCGCCGGTGTGGAACTTGAAATCCCTGGCGATCCAGTCTCCCTGCTTTGGGGGCGGGTAATCGGCGGACAAGACCGGTGTGGAGATAGCCAGCGTCGAAAGGGACAGCAGGATGGCAGACAGCGCCGCGCGACAAGCTCTCATGTTCATTTCCCCCATGCGGCTCATGGTCGGCGGCCGCGTTGCGGTGGAATTTAGCAGAAGTCTGGGGAGGGATGTAGGATTTCGGCTCGGCCGATCGTCTTTCAGGCTGACACCGGGAGATCCTGCATGTGCCGCAACATCAAGACACTATTCAACTTCGAGCCGCCCGCGACGGAGGATGAGATCCATGCCAGCGCGCTGCAGTTCGTGCGAAAGCTGTCGGGGTTCAACAAGCCGTCGCAGGTGAACGAGGTGGCGTTCGAGCGTGCGGTGGCCGAGGTCTCTGAGGCCGCACGAAAACTCCTGACGTCGCTGCATACGCATGCGCCGGCGCGCGACCGCGAGGTTGAGGCGGAAAAGGCGAAGGAACGCTCAAGGCTGCGCTTCGGCTCGTGAGCGCGAGCAACGCGTTCCGTGATCTGGCTCACGGTATCTGCTGCGTCAACTTGCGATGCTGGCGGCCGGGGTTTTGATCGCCCGGAGCACGACCATGAGCCGCCCCCTTCTTCCTTTGAAAGCAGGTGCCATCGTCTTCACGATGCTATGGACCGCGTGGATGATGTGGTGGAGCGGCTCGTTCTCGAGCGCACACGTGATCATCCTCGGCCTGTGCGGCGCGGCGGTGGGCTATCTCTGGTATCGCGCCATGCGCTGGCAGTTCGAGCGCATGGGCATGCTGCCGCGGCCTGAGAACCGGTCGAAATAGCCTCGCCCGCTAGCCCTTGGGAGCGTGCTTCTTCTTTTTCTTCTTCTTCGTCTTCTTGTGATCTTCGCCGTCATCGCTCTCGTCATCGACGATTGCCTCGCCGGTTTCCTGGACGGCGGCCTCGAGCGCATCGCGCTCGGCGGCTTCGCGTTCGCGCTGGCGGCGGCGTTCGTCCCAGGCGTCGAAGAGCTGGTCGAGCCACGGCAGCACTTGCTCGATCGATGGCTATTGGCCGGGCGGACCCGGCTCGCCGCGCGCGCCTTGCGGCCCCGCCGGCCCCTGCGGTCCGAGAGGTCCCTGTGGTCCGGCGGCTCCGCGTGGGCCGGCTTCGCCCTGCTTGCCTTGCGGACCGGGCTTGCCAGGCGGGCCGGCCTTGCCGATCGGTCCCGGCTTGCCCTGCGGCCCCGGCTTGCCGCGCGCCCCGTCGGGGCCGCGCCGGCCCGGATGACCCTGCGGTCCAGGCCGTCCCGGCTCGCCTTGCCGCCCGCGCGGGCCCGGAGGTCCCTGCCGTCGTCCCTGATCGTCTGCCACGCCACTGCTCCCTGCACCCGAAGCAAGCTACTTAGCGGCGTTTGACGACAGCAGCAATTCTGCGCGCGTGAGATCGGTCAACATCAATCGGCACGCCGTCGCACGTGCTAGTCTTGATAGGCTGGCACGTCGATGCCGGAGGCGGCATAGAGCCTGATCTTGTTGCGCAGCGTGCGCACCGACAGGCCGAGCACGCGCGAGGCGCGCGTGCGGTTGCCGTCGCAGCGCGCCAGCGTCTGGAGCACGAGCTCACGTTCGACCTCGTCGACGGTGGCGCCGATCAGAAGCGGAACGATCTGGTTTGGAGCAAGGAACTGTGCGTCCGGCTCGGACGCAGCGACGTGAACAGTGGTCATCAACACCTCCCGACCAACGCCCGCTTCCATCGTTGGAAGCGGATCGAGAACCAACGACCCCCAAGCCGTAGATCCACGGTGGTCGGGTTTGGTTAATGAAGGGTTAACCGGGGACGATCGCACCAATTGACCTCAGGAATGCCGCGAAGCCGCCGCGATTGGTGGGAGATGCATCGCGATGCGGACCTATCTCGTGCCGATCACGCGTGTGATGCCCGCGCAAACGTGCATCACAGCAGATGCGGATGGGTGAGTCGTGCCTCACACCGTGCGATACCCGCCGTCCACCATCACGATCGTTCCGGTGACATAGGCCGACATATCCGAGGCGAGGAAGATCGCAGGTCCCACGATGTCCTCCGCCTTGCCGGTGCGCGCCAGCGGGGTGTGGTCGACGAAGGCCTGCACCAGCGCCGGATTGGTCGCGCGCACATTGGCGTTGATGTTGGTCTCGATGAAGCCCGGCCCGATCGCGTTGACGCGCACGCCCTCCTTGCCGAGCTCGACCGCGAGCGCCTTGGTGAAGCCGAGCACGCCGTGCTTCGAGGTGGTGTAGGCCGCCGAGCTCGGCGTGCGCAGATGCACGAAGGACTGGATCGAGCCGATATTGACGATGCGGCCCTTGCTGGCGCGCAAGGGGGCGAGGAACGCCTGCGTCATGTTGAAGATGCCGTTGAGGTTGAGCGAGATGATGTCGTTCCAGTCCTTCGCCACCGTCTCGGTCTCCGCGGTGAAGGCGTTGCGGCGGGTGATGCCGGCATTGTTGACGAGGATCGACACCTGTCCGACCTTGCCTTCGACCTGCTTCGCCAGCGCGAAGCAATCCTCGCGCCGGGTCACGTCGAGCGCAAAGCTTTCGGCCTTGCCGCCCGATGTTCGGATCTCCTGCGCGGCCTCTGCCACCGTCTCGGCGTTGACGTCGAGCAGCACGACCTCGGCGCCCTCGCGCGCATATCCGGCGGCGATCGCCCGGCCGATGCCGGAGCCGGCACCCGTGACGACGGCGATGTGGTTTGCGAGCAAGGCCATGACATATTCCTCCCGATTTCTTTTCGAAGTTTCACGAAAAGCTAACTCGAAATTAAGGGGTCGGAAACGGCGGCCTTGGCATACTGATCTTCATTGCTACACGTTGCGCGCATGATGGAACGGCTCGACTCCTGGAAACTCGCTCTGGAACGCCTTCGGTCGGCGCACTCGCCCGATTGGGCGGAGGCCGGCCGGCTGCTGGCGGAGATCGCGCGGATGAGCGGCGACCTCACGCTGCGCCAGGCCGCCGAGCAGGCGCTTCCGGTGCTGCGCCAGGCCGTGGACAATGACGAGCACGGCGTGATGCTGGCGGCCCAGCGCCGTCTCGGTGTGGTGCTCGATGTCGTGCATGATCTGAGTGTCCCGCGCTTCGGCCGCCGCAACGCCATGCCGAAACAGCTGTCCAGCGAGGATCGCGCCCGCAAGATGCTCGGCCTGCCGCTCGCCGTGCAGCTCACCTGCGAGGAAATCAACCGGGCCTATCGCCGCGCCGCCAAGGGCCTGCATCCCGACCAGGGCGGCAGCGCGGACGCCTTCATCGACCTCGCCGACGCGCGCGACATCCTGATTCATCCCGGCGCGCACAAGGACGCGTGAGCGCGCGTCAGCTCCCGCTTGCGCAACACAAAAAAACCGGGCGAGGATGCGAGTCCTTGCCCGGCTCTTCGTCCGCCGATCGAATGGTTACCAGCTGCAGTGGCCGTTCTTCAGCGCGGAATCCTTCACCGCGAGCGCGTCGATGAAGGTCGGCACGGTCGCGCTGGCGCGGTGATAGCCGGCCGGCCACGGTGTGGTCGGGATGCTCTCGTCCCAGATCTGGCAGAAGCCGGTGTCGTGCCAGCGGATCAGATGATAGCTGGCTTCGGCAGGGCTCGCAGCGACGAACGCAGTGACGGCGAGACCGGCGGCAGCGCACAGCATGGAAAGACGACGCATGATCAGCTCCTCAAAATGAATGATGTGATGCGCCTCCCGACAATGACGGGAGGAGGGTGCGGGACGCCTTTGGGGGATGCGCCCCGGACAAGATGTGAGTAGCGGCTCGCGCTGATCGGGTTCAAACAAGGCGGGCAGGAAAAGACGAGGGCGGATCGCTCGCGCGACCCGCCCTTGAAATGCGATCTCCTGCCTGAGCTCAGAGCGTGCAGCGGCGCTCGGCGCGCATCTGGATCTGGAGGTCGGAGGCCTGCTGGAAGGTCGGGAGCGGCTTGCTGACGACCTTGTAGGTCGACACCCCAATCTGGAACGGCTTGTACTGCAGGTCCTCGTTCCAGACCTGGCAGATGCCGGTGTTGTCCCAGCGGATCACGTAATAGCCGACCTTCGCGGATGCGGGCACGGCGAACACGGAACTAGCAATGCCGGCAACGGCACAGAGCGCGAAAACGCGACGCATGAAGTATCTCCTTGTGGGGAAGTGGGATCTGAAAATTCGTGCGGTAAAAGCAGGTCCTTTGCAAGCCGGGGAGCCGCCGTTCACGGACATGTCAGCTGCTCCCCAAGCATTTGGTTTGGCCGCGTGCCCGACAAGCAACACGCTCACCGCGCCAGTGACGCGACTGCCTCGATCTCGATCAGCATCTTCGGATCGGGCAGCGCGTGCACCACGCACGTTGTCCGCGCCGGGTAGGGCGGCGGGCCGAAGGCGCCGGCATAGAGCGCGTTCATGACGGCGACATCCGAGGCGCGGGTCAGCAGCACGTTGACCTTGACGAGATCGTGCGTGCCGGCGCCGGCCTCGCCCAGCACACGCTTGATGTTGACCACGACGTTGGCGAACTGCGCCTCGAAACCGTCGGGCAGCGCGCCATTGGCATCGAAGCCGGGAATGCCGGAGACGAACAGGAGGTCGCCGACGCGCGTCGCAAACGACAGCGGCGGCGCCTTGACGTGCGGCGGGGGCGCGAAATGCTGGATCGGCATGGGCTCACCTCAGGAAGGGCTAAGACCTATGAGCGTAACGGCAGGAGCGGCGCGCTCCAAACAAAAAGTACGAAAACAACCCCATGCACAGTAGCGATCGTGCGGAGATCATTAGGATTTTTAAAATTCGGAAAGAGCGAAATAATCAACTTGCTCCGTCGGGCAAAACAGGAGCAAGATGGCATCGTGGCGGTTGGCGTGCTGTGCAGTGCTTCGCCTCTCCCCCGCGCGGCCCGCCCGCGGTGAGAGGACGGGCCATTGACCCCGTCATTGCGAGGAGCTCTTGCGACGAAGCAATCCAGGCTGGCTCCGCGGCGAACATTCTGGATCGCTGCGCTCGCAGTGACGGAGAACGAGGCTATCCGGGGCGCGCAGCCGCACCCCATCATGTTGCCGCCGCGATCGATCGGATAGATTCGCTGCGTCTGATTCGATTCCCCCCCCTTGAAAAACAGCCCCCGGAGACCCCATGAAGCTCGCATCCACCTTTCGCGCCGCATGCCTCGCCATTGCCGCGCTGGCCGGCCTCTCGACCGCGGCACAGGCCGACAGCGGCTTCGTGACGCTGACGATCTACAAGGCGGGCTGGATCATCGGCGGGTCGGGCGGCTCGGGCGTGCTCAACTTCCGCGGCCGCAGCTACGGGCTTTCCACCGGCGGCCTCGACTACGGCCTCGTGTTCGGGGGATCCAAGACCGTGCTGCGCGGCCGCGTCTCCAACATCAACCGCCCCTCCGACGTCGCCGGCGTCTACGGCGCCGCCGGTGCGGGCCTTGCGGTCGGCTCCGGCGCCCGCGCCATCGTGCTGACCAACCAGAAGGGCGCGGTGCTGGAGCTGACGGGCACGCAGGTTGGGCTGATGGCGAATGCGGATCTCAGCGGGCTTGCGATCACGATGCGGTAGGGCACGGTGCGGTAGGATGGCAAAGGCGCGCAAGCGCCGTGCCCACCATTCCTCTCCTGTGTTCGCGGTGACGAAGTTGGTAGGCACGCTCCGCTTTGCCCACCCTTGTTTTAGCGCACCGGACTAGAATGGCCTCGTTCCGTGAGGAATGGCCCAGCTCGGGTGGCCGCCCGAGCTGGGCTGCCGATCGATCGGATCGATGCCCACCGAAGCCTTGA
>NZ_RDQF01000086.1 GCF_004114425.1 Bradyrhizobium vignae
TCAGAAAACGCCACTTCTGCAGATAGTTGCGTTCAACCGTTCGGTCATAGCTGTTGTCTCGCATCGGATCGTTCCTCCGCTGCAGCGATCCAATCAGCGAATTATTGAACATGCACAATTGCGAGCGCAGCGAAGCAATCCAGAATCCCTCCGCAGAGGTAATCTGGATTGCTTCGTCGCTTTGCTCCTCGCAATGACGGTCGAGAGCGGAGCGCTCCTACCTCAACTTCCCCCGTGCCGCCACCGGCAGTGTGCCGATGATCTCCTCGCCGCGCACCATGACCACTTCGTCCATCATGTTGACGACGACGCAGACATGGTTCGGCACGATGCGGACGACGTCGCCGACATTCGGGCGGGTGTTGCTGCGGGACAAATCGAGGAAGCCGTGCTCCTCGGCGAACTTCGCGATCTTGGCCTCGGGATGTTCGAGGATCAGGCCATGGCCGTCGAGGCCGCCGGTATCCGTGGTGAGTGTCTTCGAGCCGGCGTCGAGAATGCCGCGCTCGGGCGCGGCGCGGCTCACCACCGTCGAATAGATGTGCAGTGCGCAATCGTCCCAGCTGGCGACGCCGGCCGCGACCTGCATGCGGTCGTTGTAGATATAGGTGCCGAAGCGATGCTCGGTGCCGCCCTTGAGCTTGCCGATGTTGACGAGGTTCGGCGTGCCGCCGGTCGAGACGATCTTTGCGTCCAGCCCATGTGCGCGCACGCCGGCCAGCGCCTCATCGAAAAATCTCTGCGCGTCGCTCCAGCCGGTCTCGGTCGGATAAAGCATGAAGCCGGCGAACTGCAGCCCCTTGGACGCGGCGATCTCGCGCGCCAGCGCGACGGCTTCGGCCGGCGTCTCGACTCCGGCGCGCTTGCGGCCCGTGTCGCATTCGACGACAACCGAAAGCGGACGGCCTGATGCTGCAGCTGCCTTGGGTAATCCCGCCACGACCGTGGAATTGTCGGCAGCGACCGTCATGTTCGCCTTCGCCTGCAACGCGCCGAGGCGCGCCATCTTTTCGTCGCCGAGAAGGTTGTAGCTGATCAGGATGTCGTCGATGCCGGCATTCGCCATGATCTCGGCCTCGCCGAGCTTCTGGCAGGTGATGCCCTTGGCGCCGGCCGCGACCTGCATCTTGGCGATGGTCGGGTTCTTGTGCGTCTTGATGTGGGGGCGGTTGGCGATGCCGGCGTCATCACAGGCCTTCTGGATGCGCGCGATGTTGCGTTCGACCCTGTCCATGTCGATGACGGCACAGGGCGTGCCGTATTCGCGGGCGATTTTTGCGGCGAGGGGGGTGGTCATGATCTAAGCCTGCTCTATTTCTTCGCGAAGCATTTCAAGTTCGAGCCAACGCTCTTCGGCGGCTGACAGTTCTTCATGCGCCTTGGCGATGGCAGCGGAGGTGTCGTCGAATTTCTGGCGATCCTTGGCGTAGAGATTGGGATCGTCCAGCACGCGCTGCAACTTGGCAATATCGGCCTGAAGCGTTTCCATCTTCTTCGGCAACGTTTCCAGCGCGTGCTTCTCATTGAAGCTCAGCTTCCGCTTCGGCGCCGACACTGGAGCAACGGTGCGCTCCTCTTTCTTCTCCGCGACCGGTTGCGCCTTGGCGGTCTCGCGCTTCAGGTCCGCACCGCGCTGGCTCAGCATGTCGCTGTAGCCGCCGGCATACTCGATCCATTTGCCATTGCCCTCGGGCGCGATCACGGAGGTGACGACGCGGTCGAGAAAGTCGCGGTCATGGCTGATCAGGATGACGGTGCCCTCGTAGTCCCCGAGCATCTCCTCGAGCACATCGAGGGTATCGAGATCGAGATCGTTGGTCGGCTCGTCCAGCACCAGGAGGTTCGACGGTTTTGCCAGCGCGCGGGCCAGCATCAGCCGGCCGCGCTCACCGCCGGAGAGCACCTCGAGCGGCGTGCCGCGCTGCTCCTGCGCGAACAGGAAGTCCTTCATGTAGCCGACGACATGCTTCGGCTTGCCGCCGACCATGACATGATCGCCGCGGCCGCCCGTCAGCGCTTCGGCCAGCGTCGATTTGGGATCGAGGCTTTCGCGGTGCTGATCGAGCGTTGCCATCTCCAGATTGGCGCCAAGCCGCACCGTCCCAGAGTCCGGCTGCAGGCCGCCGGTGAGTAAGTTGACCAGCGTTGTCTTGCCGGCGCCGTTCGGCCCGATGATGCCGAGCCGGTCGCCGCGCTGGATGCGGGTCGAAAAGTTCTCGACGATCTTCCGCTCGCCATAGGCCTTGCTGATGCCCTTGGCCTCGATCACCAGCTTGCCGGATTGCTCCGCTTCCGCCGCCGCCAGATTGGCGCTGCCGGAGGTGCCACGATAGTTACGGCGCTGGGCGCGCAGCGCGTGCAGATTGGCGAGGCGCTTGACGTTGCGCTTGCGCCGTCCGGAGACGCCGTGGCGCAGCCAGTGCTCCTCGTCGACGATCTTGCGGTCGAGCTTGTGCTGGTCGCGCTCTTCTTCGGCCAGCACCTCGTCGCGCCAGGTCTCGAACGAGGCGAAGCCGCGATCGATCTGCTTGATCCTGCCGCGATCGAGCCATGCGGTCGAGCGCGAGAGATTGGTGAGGAAGCGGCGGTCGTGGCTGATCAAGACCAGCGCGCTACGGCGGCTGTCGAGCTCCTGCTCCAGCCACTCGATGGTGGAGAGGTCGAGATGGTTGGTGGGCTCGTCCAGCAGCAATATGTCGGGCGAGGGCGCCAGCACGCAGGCGAGCGCGGCGCGACGCGCCTCGCCGCCGGAGAGATCGTGCGGGTTCTCGTCGCCGGTGAGGCCAAGCTGCTCGAGGAGATAGCGGGCCTGGTGATGGTCGTCGCCCGGTGCAAGGCCGGACTCGACATAAGCAAGCGTGGTCTTGTGCTCGCCAAAGTCAGGCTCCTGCGGCAAATAGCGGACGGTCGCGCCGGGCTGCACGAAGCGCGTGCCGGAATCGGGCTCGACGAGGCCGGCCGCGATCTTGAGCAGCGTCGATTTACCCGAGCCGTTGCGGCCGATCAGGCAGACGCGCTCGCCTGGCGCGACGTTGAGCTCGACGCCCGACAGCAGCGGCGTGCCGCCAAAGGTCAACCTGATGTCTTTCAGTTGGATCAGCGGGGGCGCCATCGTCAGCCCTGACTCGTTGCGGTCTGGTCGGCGCGGCGGCGCTGGATCCGGCGCAGCGTCTGGTCGAGCGCCGAAAGGAAGGCGGAGCGGTCGCGGGGCGAGAACGAGCGCGGGCCGCCGGTGACTTCGCCCGCGGAGCGCAGGTCCGTCATCAGATTGCGCACTGCCAGCGTCATGCCGATCGACTCTTCCGTGAAGGGCTTGCCGTTCGGCGCGATCACGTCGGCGCCCACCTTCACGCAGCGGCTCGCCAACGGGATGTCTGATGTCACCACGATGTCGCCGGGTTTGGCGCGTTCCGCGATCCAGTCGTCGGCCGCGTCCATGCCGCTACCTGCGGCGATGCGCTCGATCAGCGGGTCCTGCGGCACACGAATAAAGTTGCCGGCGACCACGCTCACGGGCACGCCGTGCCGGATCGCGACGCGATAAATCTCGTCCTTCACCGGGCAGGCGTCGGCATCGACATAGATGCGGGTGGGGGTGTTGGTCATTCGCCGCGTGGTACCCCATTCGGATCGCAAAGGCGAGGGGATTGACCGCTGTTCCCCGGGGCCTACGATTGGCCCCGAAACAACAAAAACAGGGAAGGCCAGCCATGCCGAACCGGCTCGAAACCTACCGCGTCGAGGCCTACAACACCGCAAAGCAGTCCGAAAACAAGATGCATGACGACACGGTGGCGCGCCGCTTCGGATTTGAAGGCGGGCTGGTCCCCGGCGTCGACGTCTTCGCCTACATGATGCACGTGCCGATCGCACGCTGGGGCCGCGATTTCCTGTCGCGCGGGCTGGTCGAGGCCCGCTTCATCAAGCCGGTCTATGACGGCGAGACCGCCGATGTCGACGCCACCGAGCACAATGGCCTGCTGACGATCGAGGTGTTCAGCCGCACCGAACTTTGCGCGACGGGGACAGCGTCGCTGCCGGCGGAGGCGCCGACGGTGTCATTGGGTGATTATGTCGAGGTCCCCGCTGTCGCGGAGCGCAAGCCGGTTAGCCCGGCGACCTTCGAAGCCGGCAAATGGCTCGGCACGGCGCCGCGCCGCTGGGCCGGACAGGATGCGGCAGATTACCTCGCCGACATCAGGGAGAGCGATCCGATCTTCGCGCGCGAAGGGCTCGGCCACCCCGGCCTGATCCAGCGGGTGATGAACCGCGTCCTCGTCGACAACACCATTCTGGGTCCGTGGATTCACGTCGGCAGCCGCATGCAGCTGCTATCCGCGGCGCGCGCCGGTGACGAGATCGCGGCACGTGCGAAAGTCACGGCCAATTACGAGAAGAAGAGCCACCGCTTCGTCGAGCTCGACTCCCTGGTCGTCGCCAACGGAATCACTCCGCTCGCCCACTGCCGGCACACCGCGATCTATCAACCGCGCGAGCAGGCCGCGGCGTAGCGGGGGAAAGCCGCGCTGTATCCACATCGTCATGCCCGGGCTTGTCCCGGGCATCCGCGTTCTTCGTGCCTTGTGGCCGACGCATGGGTGGCCGGGACAAACCCGGCCATAACGGCGGAAAAAGTGCACGCCCTTTACGCCTTCCCCTTCGCGTCCTGAATCGCGCGCCACACCCGCTCCGGGGTCAGCGGCATGTCGATGTGCTTGATCCCATAGTCGGAGAGCGCATCGAGCACGGCGTTCACCACGGTCGACAGGCTACCGGCGCAGCCGGCTTCGCCGCAGCCCTTGCTGCCGAGTGGATTGGTCGTGGCCGGCACCGGGTGGTCGCCGACCGTCATGAACGGCACGTCCTCGGCGCGGGGCAGGGCGTAGTCCATCAGCGAGCCCGTGATCGGCTGGCCGCTCTCGTCGTAGCGGATGTGCTCCATCAGCGCCTGGCCGATGCCCTGGACCACGCCGCCGTGGAGCTGGCCCGCGACCAGCATCGGGTTGATCACCGTGCCGAAATCGTTGACGGCGCTATAGCGCACGATCTGCACCACGCCGGTCTCCGGGTCGATCTCGACCTCCGCGACGTGACAGCCGTTCGGGAACGCCGAGGCGACGGGTTCGCTGGTGTGATCGACGTCGAGCGAGCCGGGCACGCCCTCCGGTACCTTGCCGTCATGCAGGCGTCTGGCGAGCTCCATGATGTCGATGCTGCGGTCGGTGCCGGCGATGGTGAAGCTGCCATCAGCGAACTCGATGTCGGCTTCGGACGCTTCGAGGATATGCGCTGCTGCGCGCTTACCTTTCTCGATGACGAGCTTTGCCGCCCCTACGATGGCCTGGCCGCTCGCGGTGATCGAGCGCGAGCCGCCGGTGCCGTTGCCGGTGTGGACGATATCGCTGTCGCCCTGCACCAGCTTGACGCTCTCGAAGGGGACGCCGAGCTGCTCGCATAAAACCTGCGCGAACGGCGTCGCATGGCCCTGGCCGTAATCGAGCGTGCCGGTGATGAGCTGCACGGTGCCGTCGGGATCGAACACGATCTTGCCGAGCTCGGGGCTCGGCGGCGCGGTGACTTCGAGATAGGAGCCGACGGCGATGCCGCGCAGCTTGCCGGCCTTCTTGCTCTCCTTCTTGCGCCTGGCGAAATTCTCGTGATCCGAGATTTCGAGCGCCTTGTTGAACACCGCCTGGAAGTCGCCGCTGTCGTAAGTGACGCCGGAAGAAGCCGGGAACGGCATCTGGTTCGGCTTGATGAAGTTGCGCTTGCGCAAGGTCAGGCCGTTGATGCCCATCTCGTCGGCAGCGCGGTCGATCAGCCGCTCCATGTAATAATTCGCTTCGGGCCGGCCGGCGCCGCGATAGGCGCCCATCAGCGTGGTGTTGGTCAGCACCACCTTGATGTCGACCGCCATCAGCGGCGTGCGGTAGACGCTGGAAAAGTTCTTGCCGGTGTTGAGCGAGAGCGGCCCTGGCGCGACGCCGGTGATGTAGGCGCCGACATTGCCGTAGCCGGACAGTTTTGCCGCGAGGAAATGCCCCTCGGCATCGAGCGCGAGCTCGGCGTGGATCTTCTGGGCGCGGCCGTGGCTGTCGGAGAGGAAGCTGGTGGAGCGCTCGTCGAGCCATTTCACCGGGCGTCCCAGTGCCTTCGCCGCGTACAGGATGCACATGTATTCGGGATAGTTGATGTTCTTCATGCCGAAGGAGCCGCCGACATTGGCGGTGAGAATGCGCACCTTCTCGTTCGGCACCTTCAGGTTCTTGGCGAGATTGGCGCGGTTGCCGGCGACGCCCTGCGTCGGTACCTGAAGCGTGTAGCGCTCGGTCTTCTTGTCGTAGGAGGCTAGCCCAACGCGCGGCTCCATCGAGACCACGGCGACGCGGGTGTTCTCGATGTCGATCTTGGTGACGTGGGCGGCGCTGGCAAAGGCCGCGTTGACCTTGTCCATGTCGCCATAGTGGTAGTCGAGCGCGACATTGTTGGGGATGTGGTCGTAAAGCTGGGGCGCGCCTGGCTTGGCCGCTTCCTCGGGATCGGTCACCGCCGGCAGCGGCTCGATATCGAGCTCAACCGCTTCGGCCGCGTCGCGCGCCTGCGCCAGCGTCTCCGCCACCACGAAAGCAACGGGATCGCCGACGAAGCGGACCTTGTCGGTGGCGAGCGGCTGGCGGTTGGTCTGGAGCAAAGGCGAGCCGTCGCGGCTCTTCAACGGCAGGCCGCAGGTGAAGGGGCCGTAGCCGGCGGCATCGAGATCCTTGCCGGTCCACGCCCCCAGCACGCCCGGCATCGCTTTGGCGGCATCAAGGCCGATGCCGCGGATGACGCCGTGGGCATGGGTGGAGCGGACGATCACGGCATAGGCCTGGCCGGAGAGGTTGAAGTCGTCGGTGTAGCGGCCCTTGCCGCGCACCAGCGTGTCGTCCTCCTTGCGGCGGACCGGTTGCCCGACGCCATATTTTTGCAGTGCAATAGCGTTCTCGAGCGTGGACGATTTGGTGTGTTCTTGCATGGAATCGACCTGAAAAGCCGGCATTTGCGCGATTTCGCGGGCGCCTGGAGGGGGGCCGGACCCTACTCAGATAACCCACGACCCCGTTCACGACAACGCACGAATGGACATGGTCCCATGTGATGCGTTGTTGCGCAGGCCTGCCGCGCTGCTAATGTTTCAGGCGAAAAAGCAATTCCAGACCGGCCCGACCGGCCGCGGAAAGACAGTTTGTATGAATGACCACACGCGGCTCCGCGACGGCCATGTAAGCCAACATGGGCCGCACGGCGAGCTGGAGGGGTCGATGGCGGCGGTGGCGTTGGCCACCGATCCGCCCGTCGGCGCGCAAGCGCCGGGAACCGGCGTCTATGCGGCGCTGGACCTCGGCACCAACAATTGCAGGCTGTTGATCGCCTGTCCGACCCACGACGGCTTTCGCGTGGTCGATTCTTTCTCGCGCATCATCCGGCTCGGCGAGGGCGTTTCGGCGACCGGCTCGATCAGCGAGGCCGCGATCGAGCGCGCCATTGCGGCGCTCAGCATCTGCCGTGACAAAATAAACCTGCGCAGAGCGCGCCGGCTGCGGCTGATCGCGACCGAAGCCTGCCGTGCGGCTTCGAACGCGGAAGGGTTCCGCAGCCGCGTCGCAGCAGAGACGGGCATCGAGCTCGAGGTGATCGACCGCGAGACCGAGGCCTCGCTCGCCGTGCTCGGCTGCTCGCCGCTGGTCGATCCCAGGGGCAGGGGTGCCATCCTGTTCGACATAGGCGGCGGCTCGACCGAGCTGGTGCGGATCGAGCGCGACCCGGAGAATCCGGAACCACGCATCAAGGCCTGGATGTCGATCCCGTACGGTGTGGTCACGCTTGCCGAGCAGTTCGGCGGCCGCGATGTGACGGCTGAGATCTATGCCGCGATGGAGCGCGAGGTCGCGAGCCACGTCGCGCCGTTCGCGGAGGAGCACGGCCGCGAGCTCGCCGACATGCATCTGCTCGGCACGTCGGGCACCGTGACGACGCTCGCCGGCATCCATCTCAACCTGCCGCGTTACGATCGCCGCCGTATCGACAGCATCTGGATGAACGATGCCGACATCACCGCGACCATCAACAAGCTGCTCGGCATGAGCTACGAGGAGCGCGCGAACAACAGCTGCATCAGCGTCGAACGCGCCGACCTCGTGCTGGCCGGCTGCGCCATCCTCGATGCCATCAGGCGCGCCTTTCCGCTGCCGCGCCTGCGCGTCGCCGACCGCGGCCTGCGCGAAGGCATGCTGGTCGAGATGATGCGCGAGGACGGCGCGCTCAGGAGCTGGTGAGAATGGCCAAGGACACCACCGGCCGCTTGCACGTCCAGGTCAAAGCCGGCGGCAAGCGCAAATTGTCGTCGAAGCTGTGGCTGGAGCGGCAGCTCAACGATCCCTATGTCGCCAAGGCCAAGGCGGCGGGCTATCGCTCGCGCGCCGCGTTCAAGCTGCTGGAGATCGATGACAAGTTCCGGCTCTTGAAGCCCGGCATGGCCGTGGTCGATCTCGGCGCGGCCCCCGGCGGCTGGAGCCAGATCGCCGCCAAGCGCGTCGGCTCCGCGGAAGGCAAGGGCAAGGTCGTCGCGATCGATCTGTTGCAAATGCCGGAGATTCCCGGCGTCGATTTCGCGCAGCTCGACTTCATGGACAACGACGCGCCCGAGAAGCTCACCGCGATGCTGGGCGGCGGGGCCGACGTCGTGATGTCCGACATGGCCGCCAACACCACAGGCCACCGCAAGACCGACCAGCTCCGCATCGTCGGTCTGGTCGAGACCGCAGCCGCGTTTGCCTGTGACGTGCTCAAGCCCGGCGGGACGTTCCTGGCAAAAACCTTCCAGAGCGGCGCCGACGCTGAGCTGCTCGCCCAGCTCAAGCGCGATTTTGCGACGGTGCGCCATGTGAAGCCCGCCGCGAGCCGGCAGGATTCCTCGGAGCGCTATGTGCTGGCGACGGGATTTCGGGGCGCGACCAAGGAGTAGCCCACGCTCCACTGTCGTCCCGGCCGAACGCCCGGCGAACGTCGGGACCGGCGCAGAGAACTTTCTCATCTTTCTCTCGCGGCCGCGCAGGCCGCAAAAAAGAGCCCTGCCAGGGGCAGGGCTCGGGGAAGGCATCTTACCGGCTGGGTTGGTTCTGAGCCGGCTGACCCGACGGCGAAGGCGGCGGGGCATTGTTCTGGTTGGTTTGTCCAGACTGCGGGCTCTGTGTGGCGGCAGGCTGGTTGGTGGACTGACTGTTGCCTTGGGCCGGCGCCTGGCCAGTGGTCTGACCGGCGGGCGGTTGTGTGCCTGCCTGGCCCGTCGTCGCCGGTTGGTTCTGCTGAGCCTGTCCGGTTGCGGATGGCTGGTTCTGCCCAGCCTGGCCGGTGGTCTGGTTCTGCTGCGCCGGCGCATTGGTCTGACCGGCGCTTTGCCCGGTCGTGTTCTGCTGCGTCGACTGGCCGGCCGCACCTTCCTGACCAACGGTGGTCGATTGACCCTGCGTGGCGCGGATCTGGTTGGAGACGCCTAGTGCAGCGACCGTCCGGGTATCGATCGAGCCGGTGGTCTGGAAACCTTCCTGTCGCTGGAAGGTGATCAGCGCTTCGCGCGTGGCGGGCCCGAGGACGCCGTCTGCTTCGCCCGACAACAGGCCGCGTTCGATCAGCACCCGTTGAACAATGCGGAGCTCGTCGGGGCTGAGATCCAGCGCGGCGATGTTGCCGCCGCCACCGCTCACGCTGCCGCGCCGGGCAAAGTGCGTTCTTGGGCCGGCGGGAATGGCGTCGACGATCCTGCGGCTTCGGTCGACGACGATGATCTCGTCATCCACGACGAAGAAGCTGTCGTCCCGATAGGCCGGATAGATGTCGATCAGCGCCGGGAATGTCGAGACGGCGACCACGGAGATGTTCCGCGGCACCACCACACCGGTATTGATCCCGAAGTTGACCGAATTGACGTTGACCCGCACGCGATCCACGTTGCGTGAGCTCAACACCGACTGCTGCAGCGTTGTCTGCTGCTGCGCGCTCAGCTGCACGCGGCCGGACAAGCTCTGGGTCGTCCCACCCTGGGCTTGGGCCTGGGTGTTGACCTGTCCCTGAGTGTTGGCGCCGGTCGTCGTGCCCTGGCCCTGCTGGGCGCTCGGAGCTTGCGCGTTGTTGGTGTTCGCGCCAGTCGTCGTGCCCTGAGCCGGGGCGTTCTGGCCTTGGGCGCCCTTGGTGTTGGCGCCGGTCGTCGTCGTGCTCTGACCTTGCGCGTTCTTATCCTGGGCATTCTCCTTGGTGTTCGCGCCGGTCGTCGTCGTGCTCTGACCCTGCGCGTTCTTACCCTGGGCATTCTCCTTGGTGTTCGCGCCGGTCGTCGTCGTGCTTTGACCCTGCGCGTTCTTGCCTTGGACATTCTCCTTGGTCTTAGCGCCTGCCGCGCCCTTCTGTTCTGCGCCTTGCGACTGACGCGTAGCGTCGCGCTCGCTGCCGCTCTGACCGACCGTCTGGTCCTTCATTCCGCTCTTGTCGCGCTCCGACCTGGACTGACGCGCTTGGTCGGGTTCGCCTCGGCTCTGACCGACGGTTTGGTCCTTGCCGCGCTTCTCGCCTTCAGATCGGGACTGACGCGCATTGTCGCGGTCGCCGCGGCCCTGATCGAGGGACTGACGTTCGCCCCTGTCGGCCTTGCCGCTATCACGCATTCCCTCACTGCGCTCAGAACGCGATGGCGCAGCAGCGGGGCTCTCGGCTCGACCACCTGCGCGACCCTGGGTCATTCCTTCGCCATGAGAGGCTCCGCCCGCACCTTGCGACATTCCGCCGCCCGATCGGCCGGATTCCGCCGCGCCGGCGCCCGCACCTCCGCTCATCCCGCTGCCGGCGCCTTCACGCATGCCTTGACCCGACGCCAGGCTGACGCCGGCGAGCAGCACTGCTGTAGTCAATAGGAACCTGTTCTTTCTCGTGTCCACGTGAACCTCCTCCATTTGCTTGCTTTGCAGCATCCGTTGACGGAACGTTCGAACTCCGGGCTCGAGACAAACGATCCCTCATTCGCGTTTTCCGATGTGTGTGAACGGTGCGGCGATGCCATCGTTCCGATCATGCAGGAGAGTTGCGCGGTTCCGTCTCGGTGCTATCGCGCGTGCAGGACTCCGCTGATCGAAGCATAAAGACATCGACCAGAAATCCACTCTGCAGGCTCAGCGCCTCGCGCCAGCTCTTCTGTTGCGCCGTCGCTTCACCAGTAAGGGCGCCAGCGATGGTAATAGAAGTGCCGCCGCGGGAACGGTCCGCCGTAGTAGGCGAAGGCCGGGCTCACGACACGGCGATAGCGGTAGCCATAGTAGGCCGGGGCGTAACTGGTGCTGTAGTAAGTCCTGGTGTAGCCGCCCCACGGATAGTAACCGCCGTAGTACGCCGGTGCGTAATAGTCGTCATAATAGCCCGGATACCCGTAGTAGCCGTAGCCCGGACCGTAGGCATAAGCGGACGAGGCGAGGCCGCCGATCACGGCACCTGCGAGCAATCCGCCTGCCAGCGCTGGCCCAAAACCGCCGTGCCAGCGGGCTTCCGCCGGCGTCGGTCCCGCCACCGCGCTCACGCCGAGCGCGCCGACGGTTGCCAGGACAAGTGCGGTCTTTTTCATGCGCGTCCCTCCTTCCTTGGTGTTCCGACATCGTGCCAACATTGCCGAAGGGCAAAAGTTGCAAGCGCGCGCCGGCGAGGAACAGGAGTCATGAACATAAACGAGCGTTCATCTCGATGAACGCGCGCCCTCTGATGGGCGCGGCACGCCTGAGACCGCTTGGCCGGGTCTGGTAGGCGGCAGACGCTTGATTTGACGCCGACCCGCGTGTCCATCACATGGCTGAACCTGGTCCCGAGCACGCCTGCGAGATCGACTGCCGAGGTCTGGTCCGGCGCGAATTGTTTCGTCCTGACGGAAGCATGGTCAACCTGACGGCGGGAGAGTTCAACATCCTCGTCGCGCTCGCGTCCTACATGACGCGACCGCTCAGCCGCGATTTCCTGCTCGACGTCATCTCGAACCGCGACCCTCGAGAGATCAGCGAGCATACGGTCGACAACCTGATCGTGCGGCTGCGCCGCAAGATGCAGCTCGACGGCGCCGCGGCGCCGATCGCGACGGTGCGCGGCGTCGGCTATGCCCTGGTCCCGCTACAGCCGACGGCCTCTTCCTGAGGCGACCGGCCGGCGGACCTCTATCCGAGCCGCTGATCCCGTACGTCCTGCGTATCCTCGCTCGCTGCCTTGACGGCGGCCTTGGCCGCACCCTTGCCGGCACCCTTGCGGCTCGCGATCTCCACCGCCTTGCGGCCGGAGATCTCGTGGCCGGCGTCAACCGGCATCTGCCAGAAGAACCAGCTCGACGCCGCCGAGGTCAGCGCCACCACGATGAAAGCGGGCGCGAACACGGTGGCGTTGAGCTCGCTGATATGGCTGAACCACATCGTCGTTTCCACGCACGCCGCGCCGACGGCGACGCCTGCGGACACCGCGAGCTGCTGGTTGACGCTGACGAGGGTGGTGGCCCGGCTCATCTGCGCGGTCTCGACGTCGGCATAGGCGACGGTGTTGATCGCGGTGAACTCGAGCGAGCGGAAGAAGCCGCCGACGACCAGGATCACCATGATGATGAGCAGTGGCGTCGTCACCGTGAACAGCGCGCAGACGCCGAGGAAGAACGCGCTGACGATCGCGTTCACCGTCATCAGATTGCGGAAGCCGAAGGCGCGGATGATCCGTGCCGCCAGCGTCTTCATGCCCATGGCCCCGAGTGACGAGGCAAAGGTGACGAGACCGGAATGGAACGGCGACAGGCCGAAGCCGATCTGCATCAGGAGCGGCAGCAGGAACGGCAGCGCGCCGATGCCGAGACGGAACATGAAGCCGCCGAGCACGGCCGCGCGCAGCGTCGGCAGGTTCAGAAGCGAGAAATCCAGCACTGGCGAGCCCGTGCGCCGGGCGTGGAAGACGTAGAGCGTCATCGAGATCGCGCCGCCCGCGATCAGTGCTGCAACGGTGCTCCATGGCAGCAGATTGAGTCCGGCAACCGATAGGCCGAAGGCGATGCCGGCAAGACCCAGCCCAGCGAGCACCATGCCGTAGAGATCGAACGGCTCGCGTTCTTCACTCTTGATCGGATCGATGAAGCGCAGCGCCATGAAGATGCCGAGCAGGCCGATCGGGATGTTGATCAGGAAGATCCAGTGCCAGGACGCGTAGGTCGTGATGAAGCCACCGAGCGGCGGTCCGATCACGGGACCGATCAGGGCCGGGACCGTCACCCAGGCCATGGCGTTGACCAGCGCGCTCTTGTCGACGGAGCGCAGCAGCACGAGGCGTCCGACCGGCGTCATCATCGCGCCGCCCATGCCTTGCAGGATGCGCGCGAATACGAAATCGGTGACCGAGGTCGAGAGCGCGCAGCCGACCGAGCCGACCATGAACACGCCGACCGCGATCGCAAACACCATCCGCGCGCCGAAGCGGTCGGCGGTCCAGCCGCTCGCCGGGATGAACACCGCGAGCGACAGCAGGTAAGACGTGATTGCGAGCTTCAGCGTCAGCGGGCTGGTTCCGATGTCGGCCGCGATCGCCGGCAGCGAGGTGGCGATCACCGTGGAATCCATGTTCTCCATGAAGAGCGCAGTGGCCACGATCAGCGGAATCACGCGTTGCTTGTCGACCATGATGGATTGGCAATGAAATTCGGAAGGAAGGGCGGAGTTGCGGCTTATCACCGCCGTCCGCCGCGGACCATTGCGGATCGACGCATGCCACCTAGATCCTGCGTAACGACGGTGTGACCCGCTTCGCCGTCATTCCGGGGCGCGCCCCCTTCGCGTGAACCCGGAATGACGGCGGGTGGGCCGCGCAGGGGCTGTCCCTGCCCGAATCGGCCCAAAAAAGCCTGTGCATGGCTGGCCAGCGGCCTGAATTGCTTTGATTCGTCACGCGGCCGTGCTATCGACCCGCGTCAACCCCACTGATGGGCTCCGATTCTCAAGGCGTTGCCGCAAGGGACGCCGAGGGCGGCGCTCATCCATTAGCATTTGCGGCAAGGCCGCAGGAAGGAGTTGGCAGATGGCCACGGTGCAACTTCAGGGCATCCGCGAAGCCTTTACGTTCGACGACGTGCTGTTGAAGCCGGGCCTGTCGGACGTCATGCCGGGCGAGGTCGATATCCGCTCCCGCGTCACCCGGGCCATCCCGCTCAACATCCCCATCATGGCCTCGGCCATGGACACCGTCACCGAGGCCCGCATGGCGATCGCCATGGCGCAGGCCGGCGGCCTCGGCGTCATCCACCGCAATTTCGATCCTGAAGGGCAGGCTGCCCAGGTGCGGCAGGTCAAGCGCTACGAGTCCGGCATGGTGGTCAACCCGCTCACCATCAGCCCCGAGGCCACGCTCGACGATGCGCTCAAGCTGATGAGCGATCACGGCATCTCCGGCATTCCCGTCGTCACCGGCGCCGGCAAGAACACGCCCGGCAAGCTGGTCGGCATCCTCACCAACCGTGACGTGCGCTTTGCGACCAATCGCCAGCAAAAGATCTCCGAACTGATGACGCACGAAAACCTCGTCACGGTCCGCGAGAATGTCAGCCAGGACGAGGCGCGGCGGATGCTGCACCAGCATCGCATCGAGAAGCTGGTCGTCGTCGACGAGCAATATCGCTGCGTCGGCCTCATCACCGTCAAGGACATGGAGAAGGCGGTCGCCCATCCGCTCGCCTGCAAGGACGCGCAAGGGCGCCTGCGCGTCGCCGCGGCCACCACCGTCGGCGATAACGGCTTCGAGCGCACCGAGCGGCTGATCGATGCCGGCGTCGACCTCGTCGTCGTCGACACCGCGCACGGCCATTCGCGTCACGTGCTGCACGCGGTGAACCGCATCAAGCGTCTGTCCAACTCGGTGCAGGTCGTCGCCGGCAACGTCGCCACCACGGAAGGCGCGCAGGCGCTGATCGACGCCGGCGCGGATTGCATCAAGGTCGGCATCGGCCCGGGCTCGATCTGCACCACGCGCATCGTCGCCGGCGTCGGCGTTCCCCAGCTCACCGCGATCATGGATGCGGTGGAAGCGGCGAAGAAGTCCGACATCCCCGTCATCGCCGACGGCGGCATCAAATACTCCGGCGATCTCGCCAAGGCGCTCGCCGCCGGCGCCGACATTGCGATGGTCGGTTCGCTGCTCGCCGGCACCGACGAGACGCCCGGCGAAGTGTTTTTGTGGCAGGGCCGTTCCTACAAGGCCTATCGCGGCATGGGCTCGGTCGGCGCAATGGCGCGGGGATCTGCCGACCGCTACTTCCAGCAGGACATCAAGGACACGCTCAAGCTGGTGCCCGAAGGCATCGAGGGGCAGGTGCCCTACAAGGGCCCGGTCGGCAACGTCATGCACCAGCTCGCCGGCGGCTTACGCGCCGCGATGGGCTATGTCGGCGCACGCGACATGAAGGAGCTGCACGACAAGGCCCAGTTCGTCCGCATCACCGGCGCGGGCCTGCGCGAAAGCCACGTCCACGACGTGACGATCACGCGCGAGAGCCCGAACTATCCGGGCGGGGGTTAGTTACTCCACCCACCGCTGTCATGCCCCGGCTTGATCGGGGCATCCAGTACGCCGCGGCTTTTCGGCTCAATAACCACCGTCTCTGGAATACTGGATCGCCCGATCGAGTCGGGCGATGACAGTGAGCTTGTGGCTGCTGCGTGCCACAAGCTCGTCATTGCGAGGAGCTCGCGACAAAATTGCGTAGCAATTTTGCGCTGATGCGACGAAGCAATCCCGCCCTTTTGGTATTGACGCGGCTGTATTGCTTCGCTTCGCTCGCAACCAGAGAAAAGTGGAGGAACCCATGTCCCAAGGCAAACGCATCGTTCTCGCCGCGCGTCCCGTCGGCGAACCCAAGCCGTCTGATTTTCGCCTGGAGGAATTCGCTGTTCCGGCACCAGGGCCCGGCGAAGTCCTGCTGCGTACGATCTGGCTGTCGCTCGACCCCTATATGCGCGGGCGCATGAGCGAGGGGCCGTCCTACGCAGCGCCGGTGCCGATCGGCGGGGTGATGGAAGGCGAGGCGGTCAGCGAGGTCGCAGCCTCCAACAATCCCGATTTCGCGGTCGGCGACATCGTGCGCATCCGCTCGGGCTGGCAGACGCACGCAATCTCGAACGGCAAGGGCCTGATCAAGGTCGATCCGAAGCTCGGCCCGATCTCGACCTCCATCGGCGTGCTCGGCATGCCCGGCATGACCGCGTACACAGGCCTGCTCGACATCGGCAAGCCGCAACCGGGCGAGACCGTCGTCGTTGCCGGTGCCTCAGGTGCGGTCGGCTCGGCCGTCGGCCAGATCGCCAAGATCAAGGGCGCACGCGCGGTCGGCATCGCCGGCGGCAAGCAGAAGTGCGACTACGTGGTCAAGGAGCTCGGCTTCGATGCCTGCATCGATCACCGCGATCCCGACCTCGCGGCCAGGCTCAAGGAAGCCTGTCCGAAAGGCATCGACGTCTATTTCGAGAATGTCGGCGGCGCCGTGTTCGAGGCGGTGTTCCCGCAGCTCAATCCATTCGCTCGCGTGCCGGTCTGCGGCCTGATCGCCCACTACAACGACACCGAGGCCAAGCCGCCGAAATGGGCCGGTGCGATGATGCGCAACATCCTCACCAAGCGGCTGACCTTCCGCGGCTTCATCGTGTCCGATTTCGCCGCCCGCCACGGCGATTTCCTGCGCGACATGTCGGGCTGGGTCCGCGACGGCAAGGTCAAGTACAAGGAGTTCGTCACCGAAGGCCTGGAAAGCGCCCCCGCCGCCTTCATGGGCCTGCTGAAGGGTGTCAATTTCGGCAAGCAGCTGGTTCGGGTTGGTCCCGACAAGGCCTGATCTGGCCGCATCCAGCCCCGGTCGGGGCGGTGGATGGTTAAGAAAGAGTCACTAATCGGTCACACCAGCCCGCAAAAGCCGCAGGTGTGACCGCCGGTTCATTGACGGTCCGGCGAAAGCATTGAATCATCGCGCATATTTTGGGTGTTGCGATGTTAGAGATTGGTATTTTCTGCGTAATCGTCCTGGCCGCCGGCTATTGGATGGCGATGTTCATCATGGGCCGCCGCGATGACGTCATCCATGGCAAGTTCGTCCACGCCGAGGACGAAGGCGAGTTTGCCGCCTCGATGCCGGCACCACCGCCGCCGTTTCCGAAGCGTCCGGTCAAGGCCGCGCAAATTGGCGGGCAGCCACCTGCCAATGATCCCGCGGCGAAGCCGGTGAACAGCGAAGCGCTGCAATCCTTGCTCGCCGCGATCCAGCAGGATCTCAAGAGCGTCGCCTGAGCAGCTATGCGCGTTAATGCTCGCCGCCCATCTGGGCGAAGAGCTCCTCGATATCGACATCGACCTGGCCCGCCGCGCGGATGTGACGGACCTCGAGACTGTCGGGCTGAAAGCGGTATTCGACCAGCCCGACTTCCTTGATCGCGATCCGGTCCTGGCGCTTATCGTTGATGACGAAGCCGGTCGACGGCGCCCAGACGTGGCGGGTGTGGCGCCAGGTGAAGTCACGCCGTTGGTGCACGTGACCGCTGGCGATGAGGCGCAGGTCGACCTGCGTGAACATCTCGATCAGCCGCGCCCGCGCCGGCTGCGGCACGTAGCGGATCGAGGTCTCCGGCGTCTCGGGATCGTCGGGCAGATTGAGAAACAGCGGCTTGTGCAGGAACAGCGCGACTGGCCTGCCGTTCGTGCACGCAATCTCGGAGGCGAGCCAGTCGAACTGCTCGGCCTCGAAGGCGAGCCCTGAATTCATGACGAGTGAATTGAGGCCGATGAAGCACCAGCCGGCGGCCTCGAACGACCAATGGTCTTCGCCAATGATGTCGCAGAACCGCCGGCGGTGCGCCTCGCTGACCGGCGGCTTTGGCGCCGGCCCGACCGCGGTTGGATTGTCGCCGATGTCGTGATTGCCGGGGAGATAGCGGCAGGTGACGGGCAGGGCGTCGTGCAGGGCCTTCGCGAATTCGACGTCGTTGCGGCTCGTCGGCCCGTCGAACGAGACGTCGCCGGTGTTGACGACGAGATCGGGCCTGCCGGCGTCGATGTGCTCGCTGATGCGGTGGAAGTTGGCGATCAGGCCGGGAAAGCGCCGGCCGAGATGCGTGTCGGAAATCTGGGTCAGGCGAAATTCGGGCATGCAATCATCCTACCCGTTATCGCACGTCGGAACGATGACGACGCCGGCATGGACCGCAACGAACAAAGTTTAAAGCACGCGCCGGCCGCCCCTCGCCGGGAACGGCTATCCGCCGTCAAAGCAAATCCGCCCGACGGACTTTCCGTCGCGATTCTTGATGCCGAACGGACAGCGCAGGCGCTCCAGCGCCTTGCCCGCATCTTCGTTGCCGAGCGCGGCAGCTCGCTTGTAATAGGCGATCGCGGCCTGGGTATCCTTCTCGCCGGCACGGCCGGCTTCGGCATAGGCGCCTAACCGCTCCAGCGCATCGGCATGATCGAGAGCGGCGGCCTTCTCGAACAGCGCCTTGGCCGCGACGTCGTCTTTCGGGCCACCATCGCCGTCTTGGGTCATCAATCCCAGCTGGTACATGGCCTCGCTGGAATTCACCTCAATGGCCTTGGCGTACCATTTGCGCGCCATGGCGAAATCAGCCTTCGCGCCGACGCCGGCGCCATAGAGCGAAGCCAGGTTGGTCATGCCATCGACATCACCGGCATTTGCCGCCTTCTCGATCAGCATCCGTCCTTCCGTGACGTTCTTCTTCAGGCCGTTGCCGTTGATCAGGAGTACACCGAGCCCGGTCATCGCCGCGGCGCTGCCGGCATCTGCCGCCTTGCGATAGGCATTTGCGGCCTCGGCCGGCTGCCGGGCGAACTCGTAGGCGCGGCCGAGCTCCATCCAGATGCGGCGCGGGACATCGGGAGCGGCGGCAGCGGCCTTGCAGGCCTTCAGCGCGGCGGGGACATCGGCGCCGGCGATATCGAGAACGCCCGTCACATCGGCAGGCTTGTCCAGATCGGTGGGATGCGCGGCGAGCCGGTCGCAGGTGGCGATGTCGGCCGACGCGGCGAGGGCGTGCATCCGCAGCGCGGGGCAAAGCAAGGTGGCGAGCGTAAGCGCGGCTGCCGCGCAGGATCTGATGCGGAGCATTGCGGTCACAGCACGCGGTAGCGGATCATGTAGGCATCCTGCGGGGCGAGCGGGGAGGCGATGCGATGGGCGAGGATAGCTGACAGCGCCGACATCAGGATGCCGAGTTGGCCGCCAGCGGATTCGGTGAAGAGGCCGGTCCAGGTGTTCATGGCGCTATCTCGCCTCGGGCCCAAGGGCCGAAATTGCTTCAACGATCGATGCTTGGTCGCAAGAGCGGGAACGCCGGTTCAAGTCGTTCATTGTCAGCGCCAAAAGTCGGGGCTAATGACGGTCGGCGGCATTTTGCCCCCCGGGAAAGTTCCGATGTCCGTTCAAATGGTTTTGCTGCCGGTCTTCGTGCAGGTCGCTCTCACCTTCGCGCTTCTGATCGGCATGGTCTTGGCGCGGCGCAAGACCCTGGTCTCGGGCGAGACCAAAATCCGCGACATTGCACTGGGCGAGCCGAACTGGCCGAAGGGCGCCACACAAATCGCCAATTGCTACCGCAACCAGTTCGAGCTGCCGGTGCTGTTCTACGTCCTGATCGCGCTGGCATTGCCCCTGCGCCGCGCCGATCTCTTCATCGTGCTGATGTCCTGGGTGTTCGTCGTGACGCGCTTTGCCCATGCCGGGGTGTTCGTCTCCTCCAACGATCTCGGCCGCCGCTCCACGATCTGGCTCGCCGGCGTGCTCGTGCTGCTCGCGATGTGGATCTACTTCGCGCTGAAGCTTTTGCTGCTGATCTGATCGCGCATGATCCGGATCCGAAGGGCCGCGTTCGCGCAAAGTGGATGCCGGTTTTCCGATAAGATCATGCGCAAAACTGAAAGATTCAAATGACCCCCGCTGCCCGGCTGTCCGCAGCCATCGAACTGATCGACACCATCGAGAAAGACCGCGTGCCTGCGGCGAAAGCGCTGAAGGAGTGGGGCACCGCGCACCGCTTCGCCGGCTCGGGCGACCGCGCCGCCATTGCCGGCCTCGTCTGGGACGTACTGCGCCGCTACGCCTCGAGCGCCTACCTGATGGGTTCCGATACCGCGCGGGCGCGGCTGATCGCCATGCTCCGGCTCGAGCGCGGCATGGACACGGCCACCATGGCCGCGCTGTTCGACGGCAGCCGGTTTGCGCCGGCGCCGCTGACCGAGGCCGAGCAGGCCGCGCTCGCCTCGCGCTCGCTCGCGGATGCCCCGGCCGCGGTCGCCGGGGACTATCCCGAATGGCTCGATCCGCATCTTGCAAAAGTGTTCGGCGATGACCGCGCCGCAGAGGCCGCAGCGATGGCGAGCCGGGCTCCGCTCGATCTGCGCGTCAACACGTTAAAATCCAATCGCGACAAGGTGCTGCGCGCGCTTGCTCATCTTCATGCGGAACCGACGCCGTGGTCGGCAACGGGCCTGCGCATCGAGCTTTCGGCCGATGCGCGCAACCCGGGCATCCAGGCGGAAGAGGATTTCATCAAGGGCGCCATTGAGGTGCAGGATGAGGGATCGCAGCTTGCGGCCCAGTTCACCGCGGCAAAACCCGGCGAGCAGGTGATCGATCTCTGCGCCGGCGCGGGCGGCAAGACGCTGGCGCTCGCCGCCCTGATGCAAGGCAAGGGCCGGCTGATCGCGACCGACCGCGACAAGCGCCAGCTTGCCCCGATCCACGAGCGCCTGTCGCGCGCCGGCGTCCACAATGCCGACGTGCGCACCCCCAAGGGCGAGGCCGATCCGCTCCAAGACATCCGCGCCTCGGCCGATCTCGTCGTGATCGATGCGCCCTGCACTGGAACCGGAACCTGGCGCCGCAACCCCGACGCCAAATGGCGCATGCGCCCGGGCGCGCTGGAGATCCGCCTGCGCGACCAGGCCGAAGTGCTGGACCGTGCGGTGCCGCTGGTGAAGGCGGGTGGTCGCATCGCCTACATCACCTGCTCGGTGCTGGCGGAAGAGAACGGCGAGCAGGTGAGGGCGTTCGTCGCGCGCCACCCCGATTTCGCGGTCATTCCGCCCGAGCAGACCGCGGGCGTGCTCTGGGACAAGGCGGAAGCTTTTGGCGAGGCGGCGCTGCAGTCACCCGAGGGCTGGCTGATGACGCCGCGGCGGACCGGAACCGACGGGTTTTTCGTTTCGGTGCTGAAGAAGACGTAGTTCTCGTAGGGTGGGCAAAGCGAAGCGTGCCCACGTCTTTCTCAGATGTTGAGCGGTGGTGGGCACGGCGCGCGAAGGGCGCGCCTTTGCCCACCCTACAGCACCGATGATCGACGTTGTCATTGCGGATTCAAACAAAAGCCCCGCAGACCGATCCCGGTCGCGGGGCTTTCGAGTTCCAACGTTCTGCCGGTACCTCCGTGGTCAGAACGCTGCGCCGGCGTTAGCCGACGCGGAGATTGTCAGCCGACGACTTGCCGCTGCGGCGGTCGGCGACGATGTCGAACGAGACCTTCTGACCCTCGTTGAGGGAGGAGAGGCCAGCGCGCTCGACGGCGCTGATGTGAACGAACACGTCCTTCTGGCCGTCATCCGGCTGGATGAAACCATAACCCTTTTGGGTGTTGAACCACTTCACGGTGCCCATAGCCATGGGAATTTCCTTTAGTTAGTTAGGTTGAGTACGCACGCAGACCGGTACGCAGCGTTGCGCCCATAGTCCTGATGAGTCGATGTTTGGAGAATTCATCTGAAGCGTGCGCGCCCGTCAGCAACGAAGCGAAGCGGCCCAGTCGTTCGGCCAAGTATCGATGATCACAATATAGCGAGAATTTGGGGCCACTTCAAGGCACCACCCGTGGCCCGCAACGTCGCGCGACTTTGCTATTTTGCGGTGCAAATTAGCCCCGCTCTCGCGTCTCAGTCGACGATGAAGAGCGTCGCCCCCACAGCCGTCGAGGACCGGTGCGCGGCGTCGCCGAAATCCGACACCTGGTAGCTCATCCCCGCCGTGAGCTTGAATTTGCGCCCGTCGCGCAGCTCGCTGTCGAGCTCGCCCTTGAGCACGTAGAGCACGTGGCCGCGATCGCACCAATGATCGGCCAGATAGCCCGGCGAGTACTCCACCATCCGCACCCGCAAGTCGCCGATATTGAGAGTGCGCCACAGCGCCTGCCCGGTCTCGCCGGGATGCACGGTTGGTTCAACCTTGCTCCAGTCGGTGACGGTGAAGGGGGACGTGGGAAGTTTCATCGGGGAATCCTGTCTCAGAGCCGGCGGGCGCAGTGTTAGCGCACGCTCGCGCCGCAGTCTCCGTTCGCAATGACGCTTGTGGCACGCTAGCGCCTCCCGCTCGGTGTCATCGCCCGGCTTGATGTTCAGCCCGGGGACATGACCGACGGGTGTTCGGGGACATAGCCGACACATCATAGTGCAGGGATTTGGCAGTAAAGGAGGCCAAGTCCATGCCCTGGCGAGAGGTGT
>NZ_RDQF01000087.1 GCF_004114425.1 Bradyrhizobium vignae
CCGCCTGGAGCGGTCGCTCAGCGCCTCCAGGCCATGTTCCTTGTAGCGATCGAAAATCTTGTAGCCGGTCTTACGGGAGATGCCGAACTCCCGGCAGACATCCGTCATGGCTTCCCCGTCCAACAGGCGGGCGACAAAGCGAAGGCGCTCCTCCATTACCGAACTCGCTTTCCACGGCATCCACACCTCCCGCAGAACAAAAGCGGAAAGTGTAACCCATGTGCCCGGTACGTTCTGTCACCTATGTCTCGGGCCGCTCAAAAATGATCTCGTACTTCGATCTGGAGAGAGGCCAGAAACGCGGCCGTTTTCCTGCCTTTTTGCCGACGGAGAGGTCGGCTCACGCATCCAAGCTCGTGCCGGATAGGTCTGGAGAACCGAATTTTCTCCGAATCTTAGAACCCGCAAAATCGGTCCAGTACGGGATTTCAGGGAAAACCAACGGCTTATTTGAGTCGCCGTTTGAATCTCTCTCGCCCACCCAACCACTCTAGAAAAGAGCCAACTCGGGCCTCAAGAAGGCTTCGGAACTATGCCTTAAGCGTGCCTCGGCTCAATCCAAGCAACTGTTCGTACTTCGGTGCATGTCGGCGATCGGGAAGCCGGACAATTCCAGGAAGATTCAAGGTCGTCCGCTTCGACTGTTCGGCAAGTGACCGAATTACGAACAGTTTGCAATAGCCAGCGGCTGTCCCCTGTGAACCTAGGGTCGCCCAACGGGTCCCCTTTCCTCTACTGGGGCCCCTTGGAAAAACCGGGCCAGCCCCGTCTTCAAAAAACCGACTTAAAGGGCGCAGCCGCCGCCCAGCTCCCAACTGCGGTTTGCCCGAGGCTCAAAGCAATTCGACCTTCTTTTAGGTTGCAGCGGCTCGTCCTATCGGAGGAATGACGCCGACTGGTAATTTTCAATTCTTAGCGCCTCACGATGCCCGCTTGGCGGCTTACGGAGCTGCCGCCGAGCGTTACCTGCACGATGACCCCAACACGGCTATCTTCAAGCTCCGGCAATTCGCCGAGCTGCTGTGTAAGAGCGTTGCTGCTCGACACGCCCTCTACCTTGGCGAACGAGAGACTTTCGAGGAAACGCTCAGACGGCTTAGCCTCGAACGCATAGCGCCCAGAGAAGTCGCCGACGTTTTCCATGCCATCCGCAAGATTGGCAATCGAGCCGTCCATGAGGGCGAGGGGACCATCAGGGACGCACTGTCAGCCCTGAAGTTCGGCTGGCAACTTGGGATTTGGTTTCATCGCGTTTAGCCTTCTGTAGTTTCCTTCCGAGTTCGTGGGCGCTGGTCGGTTAAATGCGTTTCCCTCCGCAGAGACATCATCAAATGAAGCGACGCTTGACAATCTTCTTCCTGGTGAAACTTATCCGTCCAAGTTGGCCCACGGGAAAACGTTTTCTGTTCTCCAAAGGGACAAACGGCTTATTGCCATAAAGCAAAGGGGGCAGGTTCGATTTGTCAGACCAGGAGAGCTGGAGCCGGATCCAGAAAAGCGAGAGCGATTAGAGGGAATACAAAGGGTTCTGGCAGATGTTTATCGGAGCGGTCGACAAATCAGCAGGATCTTCGTGAACGAATTGGGCCACGTCGGATATCTTTATCGAGGTCAAGCCTATTTCGTTGGCTTCGCTCCCGAAGGCGATGCGGGCTTCGTCTTCGACGAAACTTAGCAGACCCGATTCGTCGGCCCCTTCTCAATCAGTCTCTCTAGGCGCTCTGAAGGACTCAACTGCATGCCGGAAGTGAATCGGTAGCAACAGTCGGCCGCTGGCCGACTTCTTCCATAACAACTGATTTGCGACATTCATTCGCTTCTGATCGAACGCTGTCACCAGTCCTGAAGGGCTTAGGCCGCTGAGGCTTGCTGAGCCGAAAGCAGCCGCTTCAGCCGGGATGCCGGGATGGCCGGGCTGAACAGATAGCCCTGCATTTGGCTACAGCCGAGCCGTCGCAGGATCTCGCGCTGCGCCTCGGTCTCAACGCCTTCGGCGGTGGTTGCCATGTGGCGAGCCGCGGCCATATGCACAACGGCCTGGACGATCGGCGAGGAATCTTCGGGCTCACCGATATCGCTGATGAAGCTACGGTCGATCTTGATCTTGTCGAAGGGAAAGCGGTGCAGATAGCTCAATGACGAATAGCCGGTACCGAAATCATCGAGCGCGATGCGCACGCCGAGTTCGCGCAGTTGCTGTAGGATCGTGAGCGCCTCTTCGTCATCGCGGATCAAGACCGTTTCGGTAACTTCAAGCTCAAGCCGTCCCGGCGCCAGGCCGGATTCGTTCAGTGCAGCGGCGACATTGAGCGCCAGTGTCTTCGAGCGGAACTGCACCGGCGAAACGTTGACTGCGACCCGGATCTGGCCCGGCCAGTTCGCAGCCTCAGTGCAGGCCTGTTTCAGCACCCATTCGCCGATCTCGCCGATCAGGCCGGTCTCCTCGGCGAGCGGGATGAACTCTGCAGGCGAAACCATGCCCCGTTCGGGGTGATGCCATCTGAGTAGCGCCTCGCAGCCTGTCACGACGTTGGCCGCGAGATCGACTAGTGGCTGGTAGTGCACCTCGAATTCGCTATTGGCGAGTGCCTGCCGCAGATCGAAACCGAGCTGACGTCGCTGCCTGACCTTGGCGTCGTATTCCGCTGCAAAAAAGCGGAATGTGCGGCGGCCATCGGATTTCGCGGCATACATCGCCAGATCCGCACATTTAAGCAATTCTTCGAGATTGTCGCCATGTTCCGGCGCGATTGCTATGCCGATGCTGGCGTCAATCGAAATCTCCTGACCCTTGCAGTACACGGACGCGCGCAGCGTTTTCAAAATCTGATCCGCCAACACCATTAACTCGGCTCGGTCGCCAGTGTCCGCCTTGATGACCGCGAATTCGTCGCCTCCAAGCCGCGCGACAAGATCGTGTGGGCCAACGCAGCTGCGGAGGCGGTTTGCGACTTGGCGCAGCAGCTCGTCGCCGATCTCGTGCCCGAGCGAGTCATTAACGCCTTTGAATTCGTCGACGTCGATATAAAGGATCGCGAACGGCTTGCCCTCGGCGAGCTCCGCCACCCGGCGTTCCAGGTGCCCGCGCATCAGCACGCGGTTGGGGAGATCGGTCAGTGCGTCGTAATGCGCCATATGCGCGATTCGTTCGTCGGCGCGGACGCGCTCGGTGACGTCTTCATGGGTGGCAAGCCATCCGCCCGAGGCGCTCGGTTGGTTCCTGATCTCGATCAGCCGGCCGTCACGGGTCTCCACGACGGAGCTCTGCAAGCGGCCGACGGTACCTAAGATGCCGTCGCAATAGGAATCGACGTCACCGGAGAATGAGCCGGTGTCGTGCCGATGCTTGATCACGTCGCGGAAATAGGCGCCCGGCTTCACCACGTCGGCCGACAGCCCGTACATCTCAATATAACGGCGGTTGCAGACGATGAGCCGCTCGTCCTGGTCGAACATCAGGAGACCCTGCGTCATCGTGTTCATCGCGGTATCCAATCGCTGCTTCTCGATTGAAAGCCGCCTCGTCATCTGGCGGAAGATCAAATAGAGCGTTAGGACCAATAGGCAGATCGATACCACCGCCACGGTAACGAAGAATTTTGTCTGCGTGCGCCAGGTCACGAGCGTCGCATCTAATGTCCTGGTCGCAACCACGACCAGCGGCTCGTCAGTGAGCATCTGCGAGGCGACCAGTCGATCCTTGCCGTCGACCGGGCTTGCGAGCTGGGTGGTGACGAAAGTACGGTCGAAGACAGCCATCTGCTCAGCCGAACCTCTATGGAAGTTTTGGCCGATCATCGCTTCGACATGTGGAACGCGTGCGAGCAACTGCCCATTCTGATGGTGCATCGCGATGGAAGACTCTCCGCTAAGACCTATCGAGGCGAAGAACTCTTCCAGCAGGTCCGGTGTGATCGCACGGGACACGACGCCCAGGAATTCTCCGCGCGGGCCAGAGATGCGTCTGGCGAATACAATTGCCTGCCCGCTGCCGAAACGACCGGGAACGACCTCGACCTCTTCCTGCGAGGCCGGATCATTTTTCAGGCGGTTGAAATAGCCTCGATCGGAGATCTTGATATCGGCGACCGGCCAGCGCTTCGACGAGTTGATCAACACGCCATTGGAATCGAACACATTGGCCCCGGCGATATCGGACCAACCGCTGGCCTTGGCTCGCAGCACCTCATGCATGGCGAGCGTCGCCATTTCGCTCCGGAACGTGTCCGGGGAATCGATGTCATGGCTTTCGAGCTCCACGATGATGCTCTTCTGCAGTACCGAGAAATCTGCAAACTCACGGTCAAAATGCCGCGCAAGGAGTCGCACGGTGCTCTCGAGGCTGGCGCGTCCGCTTTCGATCGCGCTCCGACGAAAGCGATCGACAGTCAGCGCCGTGCCGATCGCGGTCGCGGCCATTAGCACGAACCCGCCAACGATCAGCCAAGTCAGCGGCGCCCCGCTCCAGCGACGAACCAGCGCGCGCGTGCGCGCCTTGAAACGGATTGATGTGCTCATGCAGCCCCCTGTGGGATGCAAAATGCACAAGACTCCACAAGAGCTCGTTACCATCGAAGGTAACGAAATCGTAAACGATTACGTGACTTCGGTGCTGCTCGAGTCGGCGTTCGAGAACGAGGATCGACATGCTGATGTTCATCGCCCAGCCGGCCGACGAAATTGTGTTGGGCGCCAAGGCCATGCTGGCGGACGGCCTGTTCACGCGATTTCCAAAGCCAAACTTCGGCTTTGCTTTGCATGATGGCCCACTCTCATTCAGGGATTTTTTTCCCGGCCGCTGCACGAGCACGGGCAGCCAACAATTTATCAAATACTAGGTCTACCAGTTGCTTGGCGGCCCGTGCAACTCAAGCCTCCTTTCGACCGGAAAACGCTCTGGCCGATTTCGCTATTTATTTCCACTCCACCGATCCAGACCGCGTACTCATGAATCCTCGTCGATCCCGGCTTCGCTCTGGTACCCGCCACCTTTGTGCAATCGAAGCAAATGACGCGATGAGCCTCTTGGCGAAGTCATTGGCTTCCGAACTGTGTCTCCATTATGAGGCTACAATTGCTCGACCTGTTCGCGCAACTGGGAGAGGTCCCGTATAAGCGCGGCCAGCTTCTGCTCGAAATCATCCTTGACCGGTCCGGCCGGCAGTCGGTCGCGAATTTTGTCGGCGCCTATCAGGGCTGTCTGGAGATGCCCAACGGCGGTCCACAGCCTCGCTTTCGTGAGTCTGTCCAGTGCCTCCGCAAGAACGCGCTCACCTTCTTGGACCTCGAACGGTAATAGCGGCCGACCAGCTGGCTTGAAATGAACGACCGTCCCCATGGCTATCTCCAGATCTATTTTTGGATTGCTGGCGTGATTGTTGAATATGCGGCACTGGAAATGACTCGAAATGCGCGCTTAAGCGGCCTGGATGGCAGAGAGAAATCTCTGGACTTCGTGTTCCAAGCGACTGCGTTCTCTCGTGAGAGACTGCGCGGACGATAGCACCTGCGAGGATGCTGATCCTGCCTCGACTGCGCCCTGTTTTACTTCAGTTATGTTCGAAGCGACTTGTGCCGTTCCCCGGGCGGCATGCTGCAAGCTACGCGAAATGTCTCCGGTCGTATTGGCCTGCTCTTCCACGGCAGCGGCAATTGCGGCCGTAATCGCCGAAATGCGATCTATTGTTGTGCTGATATGTTTGATCGCGTCGGCTGATTCCTGCGTTGCGATTTGTATTTCGCTGATCTGCTCGCTTATCTCGCTGGTCGCCCGCGCGGTCTGGCCGGCGAGGGCTTTAACTTCGGAAGCAACGACCGCAAAGCCCCTGCCGGATTCTCCAGCCCGCGCCGCTTCTATCGTCGCGTTCAGAGCCAATAGGTTGGTTTGCCCTGCGATGGTCGTAATAAGGCTGACAACATCGCCTATGCGCGTTGCTGCCGTGGACAATTTTTGGATCCGATGATTGGTTTCTGCAGCCTGACCAACCGCTTCGCTCGCGATTTTGGTCGATGCCTCGACCTGTCGGCCGATCTCGCTAACGGACGATGTCATCTCCTCAGTAGCTGACGCGACAGTCTGAACATTGAGAGATGCTTCTTCGGACGCCGCCGCCACTGTTGCCGAAATATGCAGGGCTGTATCAGCGGTCTTAGATAGAGTCTCTGCAGCCGCTTCCAGTTCGCCGGAGGAGGTGGAGAGCGCGGCCACGAGTTCGCCGATCATTGATCGGAAGCCGCCGGTAATCGTGTCGATCCGCTGACCGCGTAAGATCTTGGCCTCGGCCTCTGCTGCGGCAAGCTTGTCCGCGGCTTGCTTTGCGATGAGGGACTCTTTGAAGACCTGCAGGGCAGCAGCCATTTGGCCGATCTCGGTATGCTTGGCCCGGCTATGGACCACCACGGTAACATCGCCGTTGGCCAAAGCCCGCATTGGCGCAATGATGGATCTAATCCCCATTGAGATGTCGCGCAACAGCAATAGGCCGACGATAGAACTGAGTACCAAGGTGAGGACAAGAGTCCCAACAATGAGAGCAAATGCGAAGGCATAGGTCTGCTCAGCACTCTGACCAGCGGCCGCTGCACGCTTGTTGTTGATGTCCATTGCCTTCAGCAGGGCCTGTCCACTGTCCTGACGCAGCGGCTGCATTTGATGAACGATCAGATCGCTGGCAGTGGCAATATCATTCCTGCGGGACGCAGCGAGCACGTCTGGAACTTGCGCGACATACGCGCTCCAGAGTTGTTGGAAGTCCGTGTAAAGCTTGCGCTCTTCCGGAGAGGAGAGCAGCAGCTCGTAGGCGGCGCCCTCCTTTTCGATGTCGCGCGTCAGATCGGCAAGAAGCTTCTCGGCTGAGGCTTTCTTCGCGGAGTCGGATTCCAGAATGTGATCGCGCACGACGCTGCCGTATCGGATGGTGTAGGCTCTGAGGTTACCGAGCAGGCGGACCGCGGGCAGCCAACGGGATTGGAACTCAGCGACGCCCCCCTGGATGAGCCGCATGTTGCTGATGGCGAGCAGGCCAGTGCCGCCGAACACGAGAAGGAGCAAAGAAATAAAGACGACGAGTTTGCTCCTGATCGAATAGCGCGAAAGCATGGCAAGCGACTCCTGCGAAATGAGCGACAGCACAAATGGAAAATATTGGAAGATGATGTTTCCTAAACGCCGTCATGCTGCAGGCCATCCAGTAAATTTTTTACCAAGATTTAGTTGAAATTTGCGTTGCAGCAATCATTGATTGCACATCTTTTGCGCAAGGCGGGCTAGGATTTAGGCTGTTGGAAATCCCTAAGCCTTCGTAGCAGCGGACATCGCGCATCGATCGAATTGCGAGGAATCATGGACGTTATTTCCACCGTGACCGATGACTGCGGCCAGGCCCTCCGTTTGGTCGGCCCCTGTGATTCAAACTCGCGCACTGGGGGCTCGCGGGCCAAATCCCGCCGAAAAGCAATCGCAGCGATTCGATCTGCTTCAGCCCGTATCTCTACCGCGCTCGCAACCGGATCGAGCGGTTCTTCAACAGGATTAAACAATGTCGCCGGGTTGCGACGCGCTACGAGAGGCTTGCCACCAACTATCTTGCCTTCGTTCAACTTGCATCAATCGGGCTATGGCTCCCCTTAATCAGTCCGCGGCCTAGAGCGCTCGGCCCGCCGTACGGGAAGAGCAGCGCCCGGCTGCTGTCCCGGGCGCAAATGCGATTTAGCCCTGGCTGCCAGCGAGGGTCAGATTAGGCCAATTTGAGGAGGCTTACGTGCTAACCGATTGAGGATGAGTTCGATTTTCGATCTACTCTGCCATTTCGCCATTCATCTAACCCTCGCTGGCAGCAATGGTTATATCGATTGAAAACCGCGCAGGACATGAGGATGTGCCTGACCGGAGGCCTCGCGCGATTCGCGGTTAGGATTCGCCGCTTGCAGTGCTGGCTGTCGCGGGAAGCGCGAGCACATGATCCAAAAATCGGCCTACGAAGACCTTCCCGAAAAAGTCCGCGCAGCATTTTCGGATTGCAAGCTGCTTTCGCTCGTGAAGATGCAGCGCTCTTGAACATGGAGCGCAAAACACTGCGCCGCACGGTTGCCAGAGGTGACATATCGGGCCGCCAGAAAGGGCAGGGCTCAAAGAAGCCGCGGTTGCCTTGACGATTGCCGATGGGGAGCGGAATTTGTCTTCGAGGTTGCTCCACGACATCGATCACGATCTCGCCTAAACTGACGTCTGCTAATGGCTCGTTAGGCGACTATCATTCGAGGAGCGTGGGATATCGGCTTCTGTGAACCCGAAGCCGACCTTAGGCGGCCGCGCCGCGTCCAGAGCGGTTCTGCCTGCATCATCTGTACGGGTGGCTTAGGTTGAATATGCTAGGCTCCATTCGATGGTCCAGTAGTCGACGCGATGAAGTGGGATCGCTTGGCGCAGCAGCGCTGCGCAGATCGCGCGCTTCTTTCAAAGCATTCCAATCAAAATAAAGAGCCCAGCCTCGGCCAGGAAAGTGGCGCTCATGATCGCGACCGTAAGGAACACTTCGCTCGGCGATAGAGGGTTCATGAATGTCTCGCATCTTGTCCCGGCCGAAATCCATGAGCCGGTCATGTAGCTTGTGTCTGAAGATCGCCGGGACCGAGACAATGTCAACAAAGCCATCGCCAATACTTTCGGGAGCCGCCGCTACGACGGCGCGATCCGGATGCCCGGCTCGTCGACCCAGGCTTCCCGCGCAAACCACCCGTGATCGGTGCGGCAGATCGGACAACGGGTGCGAGAGAAAAACACCGCGCGGCGTCCAAAGCTCTCGCGATCAGTCTGGATACCGGTGGGAATCGCGTGTCCGGTTTGCGGACATTTGACCATAACCATTCCCATGTTTCCCTCCCTTGCGATTTGTCTTTGTTGTATTTTGCAAGAAAGCACCGGCCGGTTGGAATACGCTTCTTGTTGGTGCGGGGTTGGGGGGCATCGCGCACCTTGTTGATCGAGCATGGGGCAGTGGGGCGTGCTCGCTCAGCTCGGCTTGCTCCAACCGGCCGGGTCCCTCCTCAAACGAATCTGGATGAGAAATTGAGCGCTCTTTTTTTAGCCCCCGCCTTGGTGGAGAACCCTGGTGAAGTGCTTCCTGATCGGCTCACTCGTTTCCGTCGCGAGCTTCTGGGCAAGCGCCCACAATTCCTTGTTCTGGTCGGAGGCGGTGTCGAACGCCTTGCGCGCTTGCGCCGCCGATAGGGTATAGACGTCGGTCGCTGACTTGCTGCCGAACAGATGGACGAAGAAATCGAGCGCAGAAGCGACATTGGCGTTTGAGATTTCGAACATCTTGAGCCCGTAGTCGGTCGTGCATCTCGCATTGCTCGAATAGGTCTCGCGCAGCGCCTCAGTCATCTCTTCCGATGCGGCCTTGATCTTCTCGCAACCTTCCCGTGCGCGGGCGAGGCCTCGCTCGGTAAGCTCGCGCCCCAAGCCAGGCAAGGCGACCTTCGAGAAATCCAACCATGGCGTCCCGAAAACATTCGTTCCGTTCGGCGTCAGTTTCATTTCGCTTTCACTCACGCAACATTCCCTTTCTCAAGCGAAAGCATTCCTCGCGACGCTCGCTTGCGTCACGAGAGCTCACGCTCTGTGTTCGATCAGATTTTGGATGAGCCGTGATGTAGCCCCGACCCAACACGACTTTGTTAAAGAGAAACGGGAATGTCGGTCCGGTTTGCGACTCTCGCCCAAACTTTTTTTGAGATTGTCAACACAACGAAGGTATATGTGAGGAGTGCTGTGCATAACAGGGATATCCCAAGGGTTTGGGAAATTCCTTCCTCAGCGTAAGCATTGCAAAGGAGGCCGGCGCGAGCTGCGTTGGGATGCGCTACGTCCGAGCAAGAATGGACATCATCACGCAACATGCCGTTGAGGGCAGTCCGGACTTCGCATCAGCGATCCTTTGACCGCTGCAACGGAGAGCGTTCGGACCCCGCTCAAGCAGGATACTGGATCTGTTCTACTCTCAGTAGATCTACTGAGAACCTAACTGAGAACGGCCTTCATCGCGCCGCGCGGCTCGACTCCGGGTCAGCTGATGCTCGACGGCGACTTCGTCGCGACCTCATCGGCGTGCTGGAGGGCGAGACATGGCGATCTACCTGCATTTGCAAACCCACGGTATGGCACCGAAGGAGATTGCCTTTATTACAAAGGCTTACGAGCAAACGTTACGCACCCTGTGTGTTCAAGATCGCGATGATCCGCTCACGGAGTTGGTGGCGAAGACAATCATCAAGATCGTTCAAACCGGGATCAAAGACCCTGCACAGATTTCAGCGCAGGCAATCAGCGAACTCGAAATGCGCTAGCGATCTCCAAGACCGCTGGGAACTGAAACATTCCCGCGATCGCTGGGTTGGCTAGTGGGCTTCGGGGCTTCGCAACGTGCGAGGCGTGCCATGACCCCCCTCCCGGTGAGCGATGTGTTTCTCACGGTCGCAATCATGGCCGTGGCCTTCGTGATTGAGATCGGCCTTTTCATCCTGATCGGGATGTTCTGAATGGATCGGAGCGTCCTAGGTGCCTTAATTTCAGCTCAGATTTTTCAAGATTCCCCGCAACCATCGCCCCCGTTCGGCGTCATGCTCTATGGAGGAGCGCAGGCGACATCAGAGGTCCGCGGAATGATGGGCATGACGACCAGCTGAATCGGTCTCGAATGGGCGACATCATCCCTCCGGCACCCCGGCCAGGCGCATGCCCTCGCAGACGCGCTCTCGTTCGGCGAGATATGTCGGATTGTTGCTTGCTTCGCTTACAAGCAAGCGGCTGATGGTAAAGCCTGGATCGAGCTTAAGACCAACCTTTGCGGCGCTTCGCGCCTCATCTCTTTCGCCAAGCAGGCCCAAGGCCGCAGCGAGCCAGAAATGGGCCGCAGGAAAGTTGCGATTGGCCTCAATGCTTCGCCGTAGCCAAGCGACGGCTTCTGTGTCTGCGCCGATCAGTATCTTGGCCATGCCAGCAATATGCATCCAGCGGTGGGCAAAGATATCGCGAGGGGAGAGACGGAGAGCCTCGACGATATGGCCTTCTGTCTCAGCACCGCGACCCATAAAGAACTTTGCGATACCAATGGCGCTGTGAGCACCGACCAAATTGCGATCAATCTCCAAGGCCCGCTCACATTCAGCGATCCCTTGCGCGGGCCGGTTTGTAAAAATGTAAGCCCCTCCCAGGATCCTGTGGGCTACTGCGTGGTCCGGGGCCAATGACAGCGCCTTGATCGCATTTGCTTCGGCTGCCGAAAGGTACGCGACTCGGTTATCAGCCAGCAGGGAAGCTCCGATCGTTAGATCAACGAGCGCCAAGCCGACCAATGCTCCGACGCTTCCGTGATCGATTGCCAAGGCGCGTTCGAAAAAGCTGCGCGCCTCGCTCATGTGCTCCACGCCCCTGTATGACCAGGCATAACCTTGAAAGTTCAAGTCCATCGCGTCGGGATTCACAGAACGTTCTGCCCGGCGCGCCTCCGCTGCAATCATTTGGGCATTCAGCGCGTTCGCCAGTCGCGCCACGATTTCGTCCTGCATGTCAAAGAGATCGGCGATCGGCTTGTCGAACCGCTCGGCCCAAAGGTGATTTTCCGTTTCCGAATCGATCAGCTGTACATTGAGCCGGAGTCGCTTGCCACTCCGCTGCACAGAGCCTTCGAGCACGTAGCGGACGTTTAGCTCACGCCCAACCTTCTTAAGGTCAACCGATTTTCCCTTGTAGGTAAATGCCGTATGGCGGCCGATCACGAACGAGCCGCTGATCCGCGACAAGTCAGTGGTCAAACTGTCGGTCACACCATCGGCGAAATGGTCTTGCTCGGGATCACCGCTGAGATTGGCGAAAGGCAGCACGACGATAGAAAGACGAGGGGGAGACGGCAGGTCGAGCTTCGCTCGCGACGGCCCTGGCGCCGAGCTGAGCCCATCCTGGACCACCGCATAGGCCCGAACCGAAAGCGCGATATTCTTGAGGTTCTGGACGCCCAGATCGGCGAATTCGACCCCTACCTTCCCGCGGACATGATCGTAGGCGGAGGACGAGATGCAGATGCCGCCTGGTTCTGCAATGCTCTCGAGCCGTGCCGCAATATTGACCCCATCGCCAAAAACGTCATGCGGCTCGACAATCACGTCGCCGACGTTGATGCCGACACGGAAGGCAATTCGTCCGTCTGCCGCATCGGCAACGGTAAGTTCTCTGATGCGCGTCTGGAACTGCACAGCAGCCCGAACCGCTTCCACCGCGCTCGGAAACTCTGCCAAGAACCCGTCGCCGGTATTCTTGACGATGCGCCCCCCGTGTTCAGAGATCGCGTGTGTAATACCATCCGTGAGGAGCGTAGTCAGTTTGGCGTGCGTGGCCTCCTCGTTAAGATGCATAAGCCGCGAATAGCCCACTACGTCAGCGGCCAAAATCGCCGCCAACCGACGCTCAACTCGGACTGGCCGCTCTTGCACCATTAGCAATCCACCTGGATACTAATTGCACTTGGTAGTCAATTGTACGACGGGACTTCGGAATTGCCCATACGGATGATGTCGTATATTGACCCGAAGGCGACTTCAGCGGTCTACGCCACGTGCCACGATACGATACATCGACCTCCCTTGAACCTTCAATCTGCCCTGTAGACCTACTTGTAAGGCGCAGCGGCCGGACTGACAGTCCTACTCACGCCTGACTCCGCTGGCAGTTGCGCCGATAACCGGAGGACATCAACCATGTTGCGACCATTGGTTCTCTCGTCGATGGTGTCGGCTATGGCAATTCCTGCATTGGCGCAGGACATCAAGCCCGAGCTGGAGAAAATAGGCGCGGCCTATACCGACTGCGTCGCCAAGCACGATGGCGCGTGTGTTGCGTCGCTCTATTCAAAGGACGGCATCCAAGTCAACGTGGTTGGAGAGGTGAAAACCGATCTGAAGGCGACCTATGAAGACTACTTCAAGGGCGGTGAGGACAAGATCGCCGTCAAGGTCAACTATGCCCAACCGCTAGGCAACGACATGGCATTGGCGGCGGGCGATGTCGATGTCACCTTCAATGTCGAGCCGAAACTCCGTCAGCTGTTTTGGTCCGCCGTCTACGTTAAGGAAGGCGGCCAGTGGAAAATCCGCATGCTGACGGCGGCCATCAAGCCGCCACCGCCGCCCACGGAAGCCAACGCCGACAAGAAGTAAACCAAGCAGCGGCGGGCGTCACCAAGCAGCGGCGCGCGGACAATTCGCGCCGCAGTCGAATAGTGACGGAATCTCTCCTTGCAGATTCCGCTGCCTTGGGCTGACATGTCCGGCATGGACTTCCATGCCCGCGGAAAGATATCCGCAACTTTCAAAGTCCGTAAGCTCTCGATGACAGGTCAGCGCTACTTCCTAACCCGGCAACAGCATAGGGGCTGTCCAAGTTTGTCCAACGTGAAGGCGGCGTCTCCCGGAGCGAGGGTCTGCTTCTGGCGCCACTAGCTGCCGATGCTGCCTTTTGGCCCGGAGCTTCCCTTTGCTTGTGCCCCGACTACGTCTGCTTTCGAAGGTAGGGCGGACAGTGCTTGCCGGATCACCTCGGCCAACGGCCGGCTTATGCCATCACGTCTGATATCCGAATGACGGCAGCTCCTGAAGAAAGCGGACGCCCCGTTGCGACAAGCTAACGTCCGCTTTACCCAACTGGGACATAGGCATAGATGCGACCGCACCGAGGCCGGCTCGCTTCTTCTTACAGGCAGAAATGCTGTCCAAAAATGGGAGTGGGCCACGCTGTGTTTTTAGCAGTAAGCTGCCCTACGCGCGGGATATGGCCTGCGTGCCTCTTCTAAAATCTAGAGGCGTACATTGCCCAGTCTTTCGGTTCGGCGCGCATGGACAGCGACTTCCAGGTGTTATGGAAGGACGACGACCGCATCTTTTGCCGGGCATCGCGCCAGGGCTCCGATGGTGGCCGCAAAACTGTGCTGGCCGTGCTTCCTGCCGAGCACGCCCCATCAACGAGCCGGGATCGCTTGGCTCACGAATATGCACTAAAGGACGAACTCGACAGCGCGTGGGCCTTGCGGCCGCTCGAACTGGTCAGCGAGGGCGGCCGACCCGTGCTGCTGCTCGAGGATCCCGGCGGCGAGCCGGTGGAGCGCCAGCTCCAAGCGCCCATGGAAGTGGGAACATTCTTGCATCTCGCCGTCCACATCACGGCGGCTCTAGGCAAGGTCCATCAGCGTGGGCTCGTGCACAAAGACATTAAGCCGCACAACATCATCGTGAATCGCGCGACCGGCGAAGTCAAACTCACGGGTTTCGGCATTGCCTCGCAACTCCGGCGCGAGCGCCAATCACCCGAACCGCCTGAAACCATCGCCGGCACCCTCGCCTATATGGCACCCGAGCAGACCGGACGAATGAACCGCTCGATCGACGCGCGCAGTGATCTATACGCGCTGGGCGTCACCTTCTATCAGATGCTCGCCGGCGCGCCCCCGTTTACCGCAGCCGATCCGATGGAATGGGTGCACTGCCATATTGCGAGGAGGCCTGTGCCGCCCGCCGAGCGTCGGAAGCAAGTGCCCAATTTCCTTTCGGCCATCATCATGAAGCTGCTCCACAAGACCGCCGAGGAGCGCTATCAGACCGCGGCCGGTCTGGAGAGCGATCTCCGGCGCTGCCTCGCGGCCTGGGAGGCTCGGCAGGGGATTGACGACTTCCCCCTGGGCGAGCGCGACATCCCGGACCGGCTGCTCATCCCCGAGACGCTCTATGGGCGCGCGCGAGACATCGAAGTCTTGCTCGCGGCCTTCGACCGCGTGGTTCAGAGCGGCACGCCTGAGCTGGTGTTGGTCTCGGGATACGCCGGCATCGGCAAGTCAGCTGTCGTCAACGAGCTGCACAAGGTGCTGGTGCCCTCGCGCGGCCTGTTCGCCGACGGCAAATTCGACCAATACAAGCGCGACATTCCCTATGCCACACTGGCGCAGGCGTTCCGCAGCCTGCTCCGGGGGCTTCTGGCGAAGAGCGAGGTCGAGCTGGCGCCCTGGCGCGATGCCCTGCACAAGGCGTTAGGCCCGAACGGCGGGTTATTGGTGGACCTCGTCCCCGAGCTGAGGCTTATCATCGGCGAGCCGCCGCGGGTGCCCGACCTGGCTCTGCAGGATGCGCAAAGGCGCTTCCACCAAGTGGTGCGGCAGTTCATCGGCGTGTTCGCGCGACCGGAGCATCCGCTGGCGCTATTCCTCGACGACCTGCAATGGCTCGACTCAGCGACGCTGGACCTGCTCGAGGATCTGCTGACTCAGGCGGATGTGAGCCATCTGCTGATGATCGGCGCTTACCGCGATAACGAGGTCGACGCCGCGCATCCTCTGCGGCGCAAGATCGCGGCCATCAAGAACCGCAGCGGCATGGTTGAGGAGATCGCGCTGGCGCCGCTTGCCACCGAGCATGTCGGGCAGCTGATCGCCGACTCGTTGCGTTGCGAGCCGAGGTATGCCGCGTCCCTGGTGCAGTTAGTGCAGGAGAAAGCAGGCGGCAATCCGTTCTTCGCCATCCAGTTTCTTTACGAGCTCGTCGAGGAGCGTTTGCTTGCGTTCGATCATACGTCGTCGTGCTGGACGTGGGATCTCGATCTCATTCGCGCCAAGGGCTATACCGACAATGTGGTGGACCTCATGGTCGGCAAACTCGCGCGCCTTCCGGCCAACACGCGGGAAGCGTTGCAGCAGCTCGCCTGTCTCGGTAACACCGCCACGATCACGCTGTTGGCCCTTGTTCTGGGAAGATCGGCGGCTGAAGTCGACGCAGCGCTGTGGGAAGCCGCGCACGAGGAGCTGGTCGAGCGACGGCAAGGCTACTACAGATTCACCCACGACCGGGTGCAGGAAGCCGCCTATTCAAGCAAACCGGAAGCCGAGCGTGCGGAAGCCCATCTCGCCATCGGCCGGCTGCTCGCGGCGAATACTCCCACAGAACAGCATGGGGACGTGATCTTCGACATTGTCAATCAGCTCAACCGCGGCGTTGCGTTGATCACCTCACGAGACGAACAAGCGAAGCTGACCGAGCTGAACCTGCTCGCAGCCAAGCGCGCCAAAGCGTCCACCGCCTATGACTCGGCACTGACTTATCTGAATGCCGGCGCGACCCTGTTGCCGGAGGATCGCTGGGAGAGCAGGCATGAACTTGCCTTCTCGCTGGAGATCAACCGGGCAGAATGCGAGTTTCTGACCGGCGCGCTGGCGGAAGCGGAGCGACGCCTGATGGCTCTCTCAGCCCGTGCGGCCGGCCCGGTCGAGTTAGCCACGGTCTCAAGCCTGCGCATCGACCTATACACGAGGCTCGATCGGAGTAGCGATGCAATTGCTGTTGCTCTCGATTACCTCCGCCACCTGACCATCGACTGGCCACCCCATCCCACCGAGGAGGAGGCGCGAGGTGAATACGACCGCGTCCGGTCCCAACTTGGCGGGCGCCGTATCGAAGCACTGATCGATTTGCCCTTAATGAGTGATCCGGTGTCTCTCGCGACTCTGGGCGTGCTGACCAGGCTGCTGCCGCCTGCACTATTCACGGATTTGAACCTCTTTTCCTTGACCGTTTGCCGAGCGGTTAATCTCAGCCTTGAGCACGGAAACTGCGATGCCTCGTGCGTTGCCTATATGAGGCTTGGGATGATTGCCGGTCCTCGCTTCGGCGACTACGAGACGGGATTTCGATTTGGTCTGCTCGGATATGAATTGGTCGAACGGCGCGGATTGACGCGATTTCATGCGCAGACCTACATGCTCTTCGGAGCGCACCTCGCACCATGGACGCGACATGTCCGGAGTGCGCGTGATTCGCTGCTTCGGGCTTTCGACGTCGCAAACAAAACCGGCGACCTCACGTTCGCCGCGTACGCCCGCGTCAATCTGAATTCGAATCTGCTCGCGGCTGGTGACCCGCTCGCGGAGGTGCAACGCGAAGTCGAGAGTGGCCTCGCATTTGCGAAAACGGCACAGTTCGGACTGGTCGTTGACGTTGTCGTCAGCCAACTGCAGCTCATCCGGACCCTGCGGGGGCTGACCTCGAAATTCGGCTCCTTCGACGATGAGCAGTTTGAAGAGCTTCAGACGGAGCGCCGGTTCGCCGAGAATGCCAACCTCATGCGAGCGGACTGCTGGTATTGGATCCGAAAGCAGCAGGCGCGCTTTTTTGCAGGCGACTACGCGGCGGCGATTGAGGCGTCTCAAAGGGCGCAGCGGCTGCTGTGGACGTCTATATCGCAGCTCGAAACTGCCGAATACGAATTCTATGGTGCATTGTCCCTCGCGATGGCCTGCGCCTCCGCCGCGCCTGCCCAGCACCGGGAGTACCTTGAGGCACTGGCGGCGCATCGGCGACAGATCCAAATCTGGGCAAAGAATTGTCCGGAGAATTTCGAGAATCGCGCTGCGCTTGTCGAGGCGGAGGTCGCCCGCTTGCAGGGCCGCGAGCTCGATGCCGAGCGCCTCTATGAACACGCTATCCGCTCGGCCCGGGCCAATGGCTTTGTTCAAAACGACGCGCTTGCCAACGAACTCGCCGCACGCTTCTACGCGGCGCGCGGGTTTGAGAGAATCGCTCGTGCGTACTTGGCCGACGCTCGGCGCGCCTATTTGCGGTGGGGGGCTGATGGCAAGGTGCGGCAACTCGATCGGCTCTATGCCCACTTGGCAGAGGAAACAGCGGCGCCCGGCCCGACGAGCACGATCGGGACTCCACTGGAGCAGCTCGACCTCGCCACCGTCATCAAGTTGTCGCAAGCGGTCTCGGGCGCAATCGTCCGGGAGAAGCTGCTCATCACCGTCATGCGCACCGCTATCGAGCACGCGGGCGCCGAGCGCGGCCTGTTGGTTCTGTCGCACGGGGCCGAGTTGCGAATTGCCGCCGAAGCGACCACCGACGGCGACACGGTCGTCGTGCAGCTGCGCGACGAGCCCGTGACGGCAGCGCTCCTGCCGGAGGCGATCCTCCACTACATCTTGCGTACGCGGGAGAGCATCATTCTCGATGATGCCGCAGCCCAGAAACCGTTTTCAGCGGATCCCTACATCATTCAGCGCCAAGCGCGCTCTGTTCTCGGCCTGCCGGTGATCGCTCATGCGAATTTCATCGGCGTGCTGTACCTGGAAAACAATCTGGCTGCGCATGTCTTCGCGCCGGGTCGGATCGCGGTGCTAAAGCTGCTCGCCTCGCAGGCGGCAATCGCGCTGGAGAATGCTCACTTGTACCAGGATCTCGCAGAACGCGAGGCTAGGATTCGGCGCCTGGTCGAGGCCAACATCATCGGGATTATCATCTGGGAACTTGGAGGTCGGATTCTGGAGGCGAATGATGCGTTTCTCCGCATCGTAGGATACGATCGCGAGGATCTCATTTCGGGCCGCCTACGCTGGACTGACCTTACACCACCGGAGTGGCTCGACCGCCACATGCGATTGTGGATCCCGGAGCTAAAGATGATGGGGAGCGTGCAGCCGTTCGAGAAGGAATATTTCCGCAAGGACGGCAGCCGCGTGCCCGTGTTGATCGGCATGGCTGCATTCGACGAGCGACGAGATTACGGCGTCTCTTTTGTCGTCGACCTGACGGATCGCAAGCTGTCGGAAGAGGCATTGCGGCAGAGCGAGGAGCGCTTTCGCACCCTTGTACAATTCTCCTTCGACGTGTACTGGGAATCGGATGCGCAGCATCGCTTCACCCGCCAGGAATTCGGCGAAGGTCTTGCCGACGCGCCGGCGCCTGGCTCTGAAATTGGGAAGACGTGGTGGGAAGTGCCCTATTTGGAGCCTGACGCGGAGGCCTGGCGCAAGCACCGGGAGACGCTCGATGCCCACCTGCCGTTCCGTGATTTCGAGCTGGCGCGGCCTACGCCTGACGGCGGCAAACGCTACGTGTCCATCTCGGGACTGCCGGTCCTCGACAATGCAGGGCGCTTCATCGGTTACCGCGGCGTCGGACGGGACACCACCGAGCGCAAGCGGGCCGAAGAGACCGTGCGGGAGGTGCAAAGGGAATTGGCGCATGCGAACCGCCTCGCCACCATGGGTGAGCTCACGGCCTCGATCGCCCATGAAGTAAGCCAACCGATCGCTGGCGCATCGATGAATGCCGATGCCGCCCTGCATTTCTTGGACAGAAACCCGCCGGATGTTGAGAGAGCCAGGGACACGCTCGGTTATGTTGTGAACGACACTGATCGAGCCCGCGACATCATCAGGCGTATACGTGATCTCATAAAAAAAGCACCGCCACTGAAGGATCGCCTGGATATCAACGAGGCGATCCGGGACGTGATCGAGCTCGCCCGCAGCGAAGCGGTGAAGAACGACGTCGTGATGCAGACGGAGCTCGGAGACGGTTTGCCACTCGTCGAAGGTGATCGCGTCCAACTGCAGCAAGTGATCCTCAACCTGATGGTCAATGCCATCCAAGCCATGGGCACGGTCGCGAGGGGATCGCGAAGCGTGCTCGTTACGACCGCTCGGGCCGAATCTGACGGCATTATCGTCGCGGTGAAGGATTCGGGACCAGGATTGGCGCCGGACGCTCTCAAGCGCATCTTCGACCCCTTCTACACGACGAAGCCTGGCGGTCTGGGGATGGGACTGTCGATCTGCCGCTCGATCATCGAAGCGCATGCCGGGCGCTTGTGGGTGACCTCCAATGCGCCCCATGGCGCGACTTTCCACTTCACGGTGCCAGCCCATCCGGGCAGCGCGTCGTGACGATCCCGCATGGTTGCTTTTGAGACCTCGCTCCGGCGTTCACGCCAGTTCCGATGTGTCAATTTGGAGTGGGCCATGGGGCTGGAGAAGGGCGAATTTAAGATCTGACGGCTATGCCGGGCTTTCGAAGAACGAAAGCCCATGGCCAAGCACCGCATTCACAGCATCGAGTTCAAGCGTCAGCCGCCATGTTGCAACGACTGATAGCGATCACGACCAGCCGATCCGTCGCCGTCATTCTCAACGCCTGGTCGCGCCGGGTGGTCTGTTATGCGATCAGCCGGTCGATTCATACGCGGCTGACGATCGCCGCCCTCGCGGCCGCGATCGAGCGACGACGCCCGTCAGCTGGATGCGTGCATCATTCGGATCGGGTTCGCAATACGCCTCCGAGCGCTATCGCGACACACTGACGGCGCACGCGCTTGTCGGCTCGATGGGTCGGCGCGGTAACCCGTACGACAACGCCAAGGCCGAGAGCTTCATGAACACCCTTGAAGGTCGAGGCTGTGTATCCAATGGCGTAGAAACGCTCGAGGACGTTATCGAGAACCTTCCCCGCTTCATCGACGGAGTTTACAATAAGCGCCGATTGCAATCCGCTCTCGGTTATGCCCGCAACAGTTTCGAGGATCAGCACGCCCGGCAGAGGGTCAAATCAGCCGCCTGACCCTGTCCGGCCCCACGGGCCCACTCCACTGATGGGGCAAATTTGCACGCCGAATAATATCGGATGAACGCCGGCGAATGCAGCGCCCTCAACGAATTGCATTTGAACGAATTGCATTTGATGAGAACGCATACGCGAATGTCGCGCCTTCACTTCAATGTGAAGCACTGCGTTGATGGCCGTCGTGCGTGGTCGGCACGCGAGCCATGGGGGAAACCGGCCACCAAACTGGAGCGGCGTCCGCCATCTTGCGTGCTGCGGCAGTGCCATTGCCCCAAGCACGGGCTGCGCCTCCTTGTCGGTCGCGCTGGTCTTTTAGCTTCCGCAGAGCAAGGCAAGCTGTTACCATTCTCGAAGGCCTGCTCGCTAGAAGCATCAACCCAACCGATAGCTCCCAATCACGCCACTCTACGTGCAGTGATGTGCGATGGTTCCGAAGACGCGGTACGCAAAGAGCGGTGATACTAAGATCGCCTATCAGGTTGTGGGGGATGGGCCTTTCGACCTTGTGTTTGTGCCTGGCTTCATCTCGAACTTAGACGTGGCCTGGGACGAGCCACGCGTCTGGCTGCTTTCTCCCGGCTGATCATGTTTGACAAGCGCGGCACTGGCCTCTCTGACCGGACTGTCGGCGTGCCGACTCTCGAGGAACGTATGGACGACGTTCGGGCTGTCATGGATTCCGTCGGCTCGCAACAGGCTGCGCTATTCGGCATCTCTGAAGGCGGCGCGATGTCCGTTTTGTTTGCGGCCACCTATCCAGAGCGCACGCGAGCTCTGGCGCTTTATGGAACGTACGGGCACTTCCGATCGTGGGTGCTGCCACCGGATAGGATCGAAGGTGCGCTTGAGCGCATGGAGAAGGCGTGGGGGACTGGTGAGAGCCTTGCGTTGTTTGCTCCAAGCGTGGCGGCCGATGAAAATTTTCGACAGTCCTGGGCACGTTTTGAGCGGCTCGGCGCCAGTCCGTCTGCTGTTGTGGCGCTTATGCGAATGAACAGCGAAATCGATGTTCGTCCCATTCTCCCGTCCATACGAGTGCCGACGCTCATCGTTCATCGCCAAGGCGACGTTCGGGTCAACGTTGAGGCCGGGCGATTCATGGCGGAGAAGATCCCGAATGCGAAATACGTCGAACTACAGGGCAATGACCACTTGTTGTGGACCGGTGACACGGATCGCGTACTAGCAGGCTGTTGAAAAAGGCGCTCGCCGCCGACCGGCGACCGTGATTCATTGGCTCCGATGAGATTCGGAGATGGTGCGTGCGCGGCGGCGACAATCGAACGGGCGAACTGTTCAGCTACGTCGACCTGGAGGCGCGGGTGCGGCGTAATCATCCGCTGCGAGCGATCCGGACGATTGTGAACGAAGGGCTGTCGGCGCTGGAGCGAGAGTTTGCCGCGCTCTATTCGCCAATTGGGCGGCCGTCGATCCCGCCGGAGAAGCTGCTGCGGGCGATGCTGTTGC
>NZ_RDQF01000088.1 GCF_004114425.1 Bradyrhizobium vignae
CGGATCTGTCCCTCGCTCCCCGACAGGCTCAAGGCCTTTGAGCACGAACGGGCTCAGATCCAGCGACGGGCGGTTTTGCGAGAACCGCCCGTTCGCACATTCTGGCAGATTTTCTGGACACAAGAGCGCGCCATAAGCCGTCGAACCACTGCGCAGGGAAAGGTCGGGATGTCCGGGCTGCCCTGTATGCCGCTGTGCATCTGTCTTCGCGCAATTTGCGCACAGCGGGCCGCGGGTGCCAGCCGGCGCCCGGCCTTCCCTGCGCCCTTTCTTTAGGAAAGGGCGTCAAGAGAAGCACAAGACTCGGGCGTCATGCGTCGCGAGCCGGTACAGGCGCGTCTTGCGATCGTTTGAAATTGAAGGATGGCCCGCTCGTCAATTAGCGCACAAGTCGCAGGTCGCCACGCGGTTGATATCGGCGAGGCGGCGTTCGGCGTTTCCGTGCAGATCGAGGCTGGCGAGCAGGGTCAGCAGGCGCCGATAGGCGCGCTCGGCAATTTCGACCGGCAGCGGAGCCTCCTCAAAGGCTTCGACATAGCTGCCGATGATGCCGCTGAGCAGGCGGCAAAGACCGCGCTGCGCGGGATCGTCCCGGCCGAGCGTCTCGAGCTTTTGCTGAAAGATCTGGAAGGTCCGCAAGCCGTGGTGTTGCTGCGAAAGCCACGCGTGCAGGTCGTTCATGTGAGCTCCTTCGAGTTATGGAAGAAGCTACTGGTTTATACAGGGAGGATGTGGGGATGGCTAGGGGAGGGAGAGCGGGGCCTGCCGGGACAGTCCGTCTTCGCCAAGAGGCTTCGCCGGACACGCTTCGCCCTTCGGCTTGGCGACCGCGCCACGCGAAGCGTGGTGCCCCTGGCCGGAATCGAACCAGCACTCCTTGCGGAACTCGATTTTGAGTCGAGCGCGTCTACCAGTTCCGCCACAGGGGCCCTCGGTCGGCCCCAAAGGCGGCGTCGCGAAGCCGGCGGACTATAGCCATGGACGAGGCGGGGTCAACCCGCGCCAAAGTGATCCCGGCCGTTCTCGACAGCCGCATGGGCCGCGGCTAGAGGCTTGGAGCGCCAGAAATGCGAAAGAGGCTGCCGTGACCACCGAGAGTGCCGCCATGCATGCGTTCGAGCCGACCGCCATGAGGCCCGCGCTGGCCGCCTCGGCTCTCGTCACGCTGATCGCTGCAGCGACGATCGCGGGCGCCTGGTTCTTCCAGCTCGTGCTGGAGATCCTGCCCTGTCCGTTGTGCCTGGAGCAGCGCTACGCCTATTATCTCGCGATTCCGCTCGGTGCGCTCACGGCGATTGCGGCGCGAAGCGGTGCACCGCGGCCGCTGCTGCTCGCAGGGCTCGCGATCCTCGCGCTGGCGACGCTCGCCAATGCCGGCCTCGGCGCCTATCATTCCGGCGTCGAATGGGGATTCTGGAAGGGGCCGACCGATTGCTCCGGTCCCGTCGTCAATCTCGGCAGTGCCGCTGATCTCTTGTCGAAGCTCGACACCGTGAAGGTGGTGCGCTGCGACGAGGTGCAGTGGCGCTTCCTCGGCCTGTCGCTGGCCGGCTACAACGTGCTGATCTCGCTGCTGATGGCCGCGATCGCGGCATGGGGATTTGTGCGGACGGCCAAGCGCTAAGGCCTAATCATCCACATCGTCCTGCGTGCGTCCGAACAGATGCACGATGCCCGGCGTTGCGATCGTCACGAAGACGAAACGCGAGAGGTGATGGGCGCCGACGAAGATCGGGTCGATGCGCAACGTCAGCGCCAGGGCCAGCATCGCGTCCATCGCGCCCGGCGCGAAGGCGACGACGACGTCGGAAAACTTCACCTGTGTGGTCAGCGCCACGATGCCGACGAAGATGGCGGAGACGGCGATGGCCACGGCAAACGAGCCCAGTGCCGCGCTGAGGTGACCGGCGAGCGTCTTGATTCGCATCCGCGCGAAGCGGCTGCCGATCAGTGCGCCGATGCCGACCAGCGCCACGCCGCGCACCCAGTTCGGCAGGCCGCCCTCGACCCATCCGGCACCATGCAGCACGCTGGATGCGATCATCGCGCCGAACATCCAGCTCGCCGGAAACTTGATCAGCCGCAACGCGAGCGCTGCGGCCAGCGAGGCTGCGGCCAGCTCGAGCAGGTCGAGCGGCGAGGCGATCGTCGTGGTCGGCGACGGCGCCGCCGAGGGCGCGACGCCCGCCAGCGCCAGCACCATCGGCAGCGCGGCGGTCAGGATGATGACGCGCATGGTCTGCACCACCGCAATGCCCGGCAGGTCGGCGCCGCGCTCGACCGCCAGGATGGTGATCTGCGACAGCGCGCCGGGGCTGCCCGCCAGGAAAGCCGAGGTGCGGTCCCAGCCATGGATGCGCTGGAGGTAATAGCTCGAGCCGAACGTGGAGCAGAACGTGGCGAGCGCAAGCAGGCCGATGGTGAGGGGATAGGCGCTGACCTGTTGGAGCAAATGGCGCGAGACCACCGAACCCAGGGAGATGCCGAGCAGCACCAGCACGGTCTGGGTCAGGATCGGCGGCAGTGCCAGCTGGCGGCCGGCGATCGCGGCGATTCCGACCGCGATCATCGAGCCCGAAATGAGCCCGCCGGGAAGGCCGGCGAGCAGAAACACCAGGCCGCCGGCGGTGCCGATGACGAGCGTCTCCACCGTGCTCAAGATCTTGGCACGGCTCGGCCATTCGAACGGCAGGGAGGCGGTGATTTGCTTCACGCCACCTTATTGCAAATCGGCAGGTGACGCACAATTGCAGGCTCGTCATGCCGCAATGCGCGACGCCTGCCGCGGATGCTCGCAGGCGATCGTGACGGACCTATTTCTTGTCTGCGGCGGGAGCGGCGGTGCCGGCCTTCGCTTCCTTCATGCAATCGCGGCGAAATTTCTTGCGCTCCTTGCCTTTCAATCCCTTGGCGTCCGCCTGCTTGGAGCATTCGAGCGACTCGGCCGAGCGCTCCTTCGGCGCCTTTTTGTCGGTGGTGGCAGCGGCATCGGTCTTCGTCTCGGTCTTGGCTGCCGGCGCGGCGGTCTGCGCGAAGGCGGTGCCGGTGACGAGCAGGGAGGCGAGGGCGGCGGCGGCGAGGCGGGACGTGAAGGTCATGTGGTGCACTCTGCTTGCGAGAATTGTGAAGGTCTGGGAACGTCGGCCCGCGTTGCTGAACGCGACATGAATGAGTTGAGCGGCCGGATCATTATATTTTGCCGGCGCAACCCGTCGCATCCTTGGTCGCAAGCGGCCGGCACGCTAGGATAGCAATCCTCGTTTCACCCCGTCGGGGAAGATCAAGCAGGAGACCCAGGGATGACCATTCAGACAAAATTGTTGTGTGCGATCGCCGCATCCGGTGTCGCGGCATTGCTGGCGAGCGCGCCGGCGCAGGCACTGACCGCGCAGGAGTGCAGCGCGAAATACCAGGCCGCCAAGAAGGACGGCTCGCTCGGGACCATGAAGTGGAATGACTTCCGCAAGGCGCAGTGCGGTGCCGATGCGACGCCTGCGGCTGCGGCTGCGCCCGCCGCTCCTGCCGAGCCGAAGCAGGCCAAGGAGGCGGCGCCGGCCGCGCCGGCCCTGCCCGCCGGCCCTGCGGTCTATCCGAACGCTGTCGATCCGAAATATGCCAAGGAGACGCCTGGAAAAGCGCGGCTGCACACCTGCGTCGACCAGTACAATGCCAACAAAGCCACCAACGGCAATGGCGGCTTGAAGTGGATCCAGAAGGGCGGCGGCTATTACAGCGAATGCACCAAGAAGCTGAAGGGCGCCGCCTGAGCTTCGAATTGGTTCGATGGCCGGAGCAACGCTCCGGCCATTTCGCCTGGATTCTTTTTCGAGCATGATCTTCCGGAAAACCGCCGCACACTCTTCCGGACCATGCTCAGTCGAGCAGCTTCTCGGCCGATTTCGCCACGAGCTGCGATCGCTTGCGCGGGCCACTCTCGACGAACAACAGGCTCTGGCCGAAGATGAAGCAGTAGAACAGGAAGGCCTGCGCGTCGGCCTCCTCGGCTATAAGGCCGGTCGCGCGATAGAGCTCGCTGACGTGCTTGAGCCGCGCCGCATCGACGCTCGCCACCGCCGCCGCGGCATTCTCGTCCGAGCGCGCCCATTGCCGGATCGCGAGCTCGATCGCCATCCCTTCCGGATTGAGCCGCTCCGAATAGAGCCGGATCACCGCCCTCAGCCGCTCGCGGGGGTCTTGTCCGTCGAGACTTGTCTGCTGCGCGATCGCGGCGATGCGTCCCTCGCGCCAGCCGTTCAGCATGGCATCGAGCAGCGCGGCGCGATCGGCGAAGCGTCGGTAGAAGCCGCCCTTGGTGACGCCGAGGTTCTTGGCGAGCACCTCGACCCGCACGCCCTCCACCCCTGCGCGGGCGAGCTCGCTGAAGCCCGCCTCGACCCAGACATCGCCCTTGCCGTCGCTCATGAAGGAAGCCTCACCCGATCTTGATACGGTGCCGTATTGCTAACGCGACACGGGTTTGATACGCTACCGTATCAATGCTCAAAGACGAAAATGCGGGAGGAAATGCGATGGAGCAGGAGGCGACCTATCGCGGCACGGTCTATCCGTGGCAATGCGACCATGTCGGCCACATGAACATCATGTGGTATGTCGGCAAGTTCGACGAAGCCAACTGGAATCTGTTCGCCCGCCTCGGCCTGACGCCGAGTTACTTGCGCAGCTCCGGCCGCGGCATGGCCGCCGTGCAGCAGAACATCGCTTACAGGCGCGAGCTGCTGGCCGGCGACATCGTCGAGATCCGCAGCCACCTGCTCGAGATCGGCGACAAGTCGATCCGCTTCCGGCACGACATGACGAACGCCGAGACCGGCGAACTCGCAGCGACGTGCGAGATCACCGGCGTGCACATGGACCGCCAATTGCGCAAGTCCGCACCGTTCGCCGACGCCATCCGCGAAGCTGCCTCGAGGCATCTCGCCGAACCAGCCGAGGCCTGAACCATGGCCGCTTTCGAGCCGAAAAACCCCGGCTATCGCGCGGCTTCTATCGCCATGTTCGACGGCCAGCCGGCTATGCGCACGCTCGGCATCGTCATCGTCCGTCTCGCGCCGGGCGAGGTCGAACTGGCGATGCTGCATGCGCCAGCCCTCACGCAGCAGAACGGTTTCATCCATGCCGGCATCATCACGGCCGGGCTCGACAACGCCTGCGGCGTTGCGGCCTTCAGCTTGATGCCGGCGGAGGCCGATATCCTCACCGTTGAATTCAAGACGACGCTGCTCGCGCCCGCCCGCGGCGAGCGTTTCGTCTTCAAGGCCGAGGTGGTCAAGCCCGGCCGCACACTCACCTTCTGCGAGGCAAAGGCCTACGCCGAGCATGACGGCAAGGTCTCGCTGATCGCCACGATGACCGCGACCTTGATGGCGATGTTGCCTCGCCTTGCGATTGCGCATGAACCGCGGGCATCCCGCGCATAGCGGCGATTGACAATCATGCGCGTGCATCCCTTGATGCGATGGTCATGCTTGCAAGTCTCGGCCTCATCCTGCTCTGCCAACTGATCGGCGAAGCCGTCGTGCGCGGCCTCCGCCTGCCATTGCCGGGACCCGTGCTGGGCCTCCTGCTGCTCCTGGTCCTGCTGATGGGGCGAGACCGCTTTGCGCTGCTCGCGCGCGGGCCGCTGCGCAATGACGATGTCGAGACGGCGAGCAAGGGCCTGCTGGCCCATCTCTCGCTACTATTCGTGCCGGCCGGCGTCGGCGTCGTGCAGAAGCTCGATCTGCTCGCGTCTCACGGCATTGCCATCATCCTGGTGCTCGCGCTGTCCGTGGTCGTCACGCTGCTCGCGACCGTGCTGACCTTTCGCCTCGTCAGCCGCCTGTTGAAGCAACAGGACGCGCGATGAAGGACAATCCATTTTCGCTGTGGGTCTATCTTTCGCAATCGCCGCTGCTGTGGTTGACCGTGACGCTGCTGGTCTATGCGACCACGGACGCGGTCTCGCTGGCGACGCTGCGCCATCCGCTCGCCAACCCCGTGCTGCATGCGATGTGGATCATCGGCGCGTTTCTACTCCTGACCGGCACCTCCTATACGACGTATTTCGCCGGCGCGCAGTTCGTGCACTTCCTGCTGGGGCCCGCCACCGTCGCGCTCGCCGTGCCGCTCTATGAAAATCGCAAGCGCGTGGTCGCCTCGATCGTGCCGATGCTGGTGGCGCTGTGCGCGGGATCGGTTACGGCCGTGGTGTCGGTGGTGTTGCTCGCCGAGCTGGCCGGCCTGCCGCGCGATGTTGTGCTGTCGCTGGCGCCGAAATCCGTCACCGCCGGCGTCGCCATGGGCATCGCCGAGTCCCTGCATGCGGACCCTTCGCTGGCGGCCGTCGCGGTCATCCTCACCGGCATCATGGGCGCCATCATCGTGACGCCGCTGATGAACCGCAGCGGCATCACCGATTACCGGGCCCGGGGCTTTGCCGCCGGCCTTGCCGCGCATGGCATCGGCACCGCCCGCGCGTTCCAGGTTGACGAGATTGCCGGCGTCTTTTCCGGCATCGCCATGAGCCTGAACGCGTTGGTGACCTCGTTCCTGGTCCCTCTGGCAATCACGCTGCTGGTGCGATGACATCGCTGCCGTGACACTCTATATGAGCTGTAACAATGTCTGGTCTCGATCCGTATCGATGGAGATGGGACCGAAACGGGACGAGATATGGCTGGATTTGGGAATAAGGGCCTTGTGCCGACGCGACGCGCGGCGCTGACGCTGATCGGGGCGGGTGCTCTCGCGATGGGTGGGATCGCCTCGGCGCGTGCGGCGACTGGCGATGACGAGGTGCTGACCGAAGCCAAGGTGCTGCGCGATCCCGACACGCCCGTCGCAGGCAATCCCGGCGGCAACATCACCATCGTCGAATGGTCCGACTACAACTGCCCCTATTGCCGCAAGCTCGAGCCCGAGCTGCGCCAGGTCGTCCAGGATGACGGCAAGGTGCGGCTGGTGATGAAAGACTGGCCGATCCTTGGGCCGGTTTCGGTTACGGCGGCGCGGACCGCGCTGGCGGCGAAATTCCAGGACAAGTACCACCAGGCTCATGATGCCATGATGGGCGTCAGCTCGCGCCTGACCGAACCGCGCATCAATGAGCTGCTCGCGGCCGCCGGGGTCGACATGGACCGGTTGAAGCGCGATCTCACGGGTCACGCCAAGGATATCGACGCCATACTCAAGCGCAACAACGAGCAGGCTGAAGCCTTCGGTTTCCGCGGCACGCCATCCTTCATCGTCGGCAAGTACCGCGTGCCCGGCGTGCTCAGCATGACCGAGTTCGAGCAGGTCATCGCCGACGCCCGCAAGGCCAAGATGAACTGACTCGCGTAGCGTTGATCGTGATCAGCACAAAGGCGCCGCCGCGGAGTTCGCGACGGCGCCTCGTTCATGATACGGCGTCGTTACTTCGACGAGATCCGGACCCAGTCCTTGTGCGCGCGATCGCGCAGCGCGTCCCAATCGGCCTTGGCGACGTCCCAGTTCACGATGGTGCGATTAGTGATCGCGACCTCGCCATTTGCGACTGACGACGTCTGCATTGAGTCATAGACATAGACGCCGCCCGCGAGCAGCAGCGCGCCCAGGATCATTCCGAAAAAAGTCTGCATGGCGAACCTCCGGTGACCGGCAACAACGTCGGCCCGGAGTGATGGTTCCGCGGGCATGCGGCGCATCTAAGGAGAGGTTGTTCATTTGCCATTCAGCCATTGCAGCAGCTCCGCGTTGATCTCGCGCGGATAGGTGTGGCTGAGGTCGTCGATTTCGCGATAGGTGACGTCGGCTCCGGCGGCGGAGAGCGACGCCTGCGTTTGCCGCGCGGTCTGCACCGGAAACATCCAGTCGAGTTTGCCGTGAGTAATGAAGACCGGCAGGCCTTGCAGGCGTGCTGCGTCCGCCATTTCCGCCATCAGCGGATGGAAGGTCGCCGCAACAGGCGCGAGGTGCGTGAAGGGTGAAGCGCCGTCGAGACCGGTGACGTAGCAGAAGGTGCCACCGTCGCTCATGCCGGTCAGAAGCATGCGCGAGGCATCGATGCTCCAGCGGCCGCGCACCGTATCGAGGATGCGCGCGAGGTTCGGCGTGTCGGTGTCATCGCCCATCAGCGCCCAGGTCGGGCCAGTCGCGGTCGGCGCCACCAGGATTGCGCCAAGACTGCGCGCATCGCGGAGCCAGCTCCAGAGAAAGCCGCGTCCGTTGCCGCTGCCGCCATGCAATGCCATCACCAGCGGCATGGCACGCTCGGGCATGTAATATTCGGGCACATAGACCGAGAAGCCGCCGCGGCTGCCGGGCTCATTGTGATCATGGAAGATGCCGGTGCGCTCGCTCGCGCCAACATTCAGTCGCGACAGCAGATCCTGGTTCTCGCGATTGGCGAGGTTGAGAAAGAAGCTGCTCACCGGCGGAAACTGCGCCGCCAGTGGATAGAGCGCCTCCTGCGCGCGAGGGACATGGCGCAGGGCCCGGAAGACGGCGACGAGATCGCCATTGTCACGCTCGACCTCACGGATGCCGGCAAAGGCGGCAAGCGTCTCGTTGCAGGCGCGATCGAGCCGCTCGCGGAGGCCAGCGAACTGCTCCGGCCACGCTCCGATCGCGGTGTGTGCGGCCTGCAGCGCCTCGTCCGGTGTGCCGATTGCGTTCATCACGGAGGCGAAGGCCGGCGGGTGCAAATGCCGCTGGAAGAAGCCGAGCGCTTCCAGCGCATTGAGCAGCGGCGGCAGCACGGCCACGATGTCGTCCACCACGGCCTCGGTCATCGCCCGCTTCCTCGAGCCTTGGGATCAGTGCAGCTTCGGCGCCTTCAGGAGCTTGAAGCGATCGGTCGAGGTCACTGTGACGTCGAAGGTGACGCCTTCATGGTGCACGGTCAGCGGCACGTCGATGCCGGCGGGGCCGAGCGCCCACATCTTCTTGTAAAAATCGATCTGGCTCGTGACCTTGTCGCCGTCCACGGCGAGGATGACATCGCCGGTCTTGAGCTCGGCGCGGGCGGCCGGGCCGTTGCCGGAGATCCCGATCACCACCACGCGGTTGTCGATCTCGGTCGAGAAGAGCCCGAGCCAGGGCCGCGCCGGCTTGTTGACGCGGCCGAATTTGCGCAAGTCCTCCAGGATCGGCTTCAAGAGGTCGATCGGCACGTTCATATTGACGTGCTCGGCCTTGCCTTCCCGTTCGCGCTCGAGCTGGAGCGAGCCGATGCCGATCAACTCGCCGCGTTCGTTGAGCAGCGCCGTGCCGCCCCAGTTCGGATGTGCGGGACAGGTGAAAATGGCCTCATCCAGCAGATACTCCCAGTAGCCGGCGAATTCCTGCTTGGCCACGATCTGACTCGCGACGGAGCGCGTGCGGCCGCCGGCGCCGCCCACCACGACGCGGTCGCCGATCCGGGTTGCCGCCGACGAGCCCAGCGGCAGCGGCGCGACGTCGAGCCGGCCGAGCGCCTGCACCAGCCCGAACCCGGTCTCGGAATCGAAGCCGAGCGCATGGCCCTCCACCACGCGCCCGTCGGCGCGGTGCAGCCAGAGCGTTTCTGCCTCGGTGATGAGATAGCCTATCGTCAGCACAAGCCCATCGTCGATCACGACGCCGTTGCCGGCCCGTTCGGTGCCCAGCGTCTCGGCGCTGAAGGCATCCGGCGGGATCAGGGCGTGCAGGCCGACGACGGAGCCGAGCGCGCGGTCGAGATCGAAACCGTAGTCGCTCGCCCGCGGCTGGTTCGCCGGCGGCACTCTCCATTCGGTCAGAGTGCTCATGGAGTTCTCCTGGCTGAGAGCGTCACTCCGGCGGGTTAGCGGAACGACGCGCGAAGCACGCGTAATTTAAGCTGGAGCAGGCCGTCTTGAAAGCCTCGTTCCCAATATTCGTGAGAACGCCGGGTGAAATCTTTGAAAGGCACGGAAACACCCCTTTCACTGGGCGCCGTGCGATCCGGCATCGGCCGCATGGCTGCTGTCCGGCGGGATGCTAGGCGCCGCACAGCGAAGCTGCTAACCATTGCCGCTTCGTTTGACCTTGGGATCACGGACGACAACATGGACAACCGCAGCGACATCTGGCGTGGCATCGACACGATCAAGGCACGTTTCATCGACCTCAGCGACAGGGTCTGGGGCATGCCGGAGGTCTGCTACACCGAGTCACGATCGGCCGCCGAGCATCTCGCCGAGCTGCGCCATCAGGGCTTCCGCGTCACCGAGAACGTCGCCGGCATCCCGACCGCGTTGATGGGCGAGTGGGGCGAGGGCGGTCCGGTCATCGCCTTCATGGGTGAGTACGATGCGCTCCCGGGTCTCAGCCAGGAGGCGGGTGTCGCCGAGCATCGCCCGGTCGAGACCGGCGGCCATGGCCATGGCTGCGGTCACAATCTGCTCGGTTCCGCCGCACTGCTCGCCGCGACCGCGGTGAAGGACTGGCTGGCAGAGAACAAGGTGCCCGGCCGCGTGCGCTATTATGGCTGCCCGGCTGAGGAGGGCGGCGCGGCAAAGGCCTTCATGGTGCGCTCCGGCGCGTTCGCGGACGCCGACATCGCCATCACCTGGCATCCGCACAGTTTCTGGGAAGTCGCGGTGACGCCGTCGCTCGCCAACACGCGCGCGGATTTCATCTTCACCGGCCGCACCTCACACGCGGCGGCCTCGCCGCATCTCGGCCGCTCGGCGCTCGACGCGGTGGAGTTGATGAATGTCGGCGTGAACTACATGCGCGAGCACATGCCGAGCGACGCGCGCGTGCACTACGCCTTGCTCGACACCGGCGGCATCGCGCCCAACGTGGTGCAGGCCCATGCGCGGGTGCGCTACTCGATCCGCGCCCGCGATCTTCCCGGCATGAACGAACTGGTCGAGCGCGTCTCCAAGATTGCGCAGGGCGCCGCGTTGATGACCGAGACCAAAGTCGAGATGAAGATCATCTCCGCTGTCTCCAACATCCTGCCGAACGCGCCGCTGGAACAGGCGCTGCACCAAGTGATGGAAGAACTCGGACCGCCGCATTTCGACGATGCGGACAAGAGCTTTGCCAGCCAGATCCGTGCAACCCTGAGCGACAAGGACATCGCGTCGGTCTATTACGCGATCGGCATGGAGCCGACCGATCGGCCGCTGGCCGACTTCCTGGTGCCGCTCGATGCCAAGCGCAACCCGCTCGTAGGTTCGACCGATGTCGGCGACGTGAGCTGGGTGGTGCCGACGGTGCAGGTGCACGCACCCACGGTTGCGATCGGCACGCCCTTCCACACTTGGCAGGTGGTGGCGCAGGGAAAGAGCCCGCATGCCCACAAGGCCATGGTGCAGGCGGCCAAGGCGATGGCCGGCCTCGGCATCAAGGCGTTGACGGAACCGACGCTGATCAAGGCCGCCAAGGCGGACCTTCAGAAGCGGACGGCCAAGACGCCTTACGTCTGTCCGCTGCCGGATCACGTCGCGCCGCCGCTCGACATGTCCGTGGCGTAGAATTCCGCCTCGATACTTCGTCTGATCCGGCGAACAAATTTTCCGCAGTGCAGCGCGCAAATCCAGCAGATTTTCATGCTGGATTGCCGAACGGATGGGCTGCGGAACGCAATTTTGCTCAATGGAAAGCCAGAAGACCGTTTGCATACACACGGTCCCTGTTGACGTGCACCCCATTCGGTGTGCCATCTACCGCCAGCCAAAACCGGCGGTCGCCTCTTGCGGCCGCCTGCATCCATACCGGAACCAGACGGGGGACAACCATGCTGGATAAAGAACTGCGTTCGATGATCGGCCAGGTGAAGGACGGGCGGATGGATCGCCGCGGCTTCATCAAGCACATGGCCGCCGTTGGTCTCACCGCTCCCCTGGCCAACCAGATCCTCGCGCTCGGCGGCGTCGCCATGGCCGAGGGCGCCTCGACGTACAAGCCGACCAAGCGCGGCGGTGGTGGTGCGCTGAAGCTGTTGTGGTGGCAGGGCCCGACCTTGCTCAACCCGCATTTCGCTACCGGCACCAAGGATCAGGACGGCTCGCGCCTGTTCTATGAACCGCTCGCCTGCTGGGATCCGGACGGCAACATGAAGCTGGTGCTGGCGGCGGAGATCCCGTCGATCCAGAACGGCCTGCTCGCAGCTGACGGCAAGTCGGTGACGTGGAAGCTGAAGCCCGGCGTGAAATGGCACGACGGCAAGCCGTTCACCGCCGATGACGTCGTCTTCACCTGGGAATACATCATCGATCCCGCGACCGCCGCCATTACCGTGGCGACCTATCGTGACATCACCGTTGAGAAAGTAGACGACCTGACGGTTCGCATCACTTTCAAGAAGCCGACGCCGTTCTGGGCGGACGCCTTCGTTGGCGCTCCCAACACCATCATCCCCAAGCATCTGTTCGCCGACTACAAGGGATCCAAATCGCGGGAGGCACCGGCCAACCTATCGCCGGTCGGAACCGGCCCCTACAAGTTCGTCGAATTCAAGCCCGGTGATCTCGTCCGTGGCCAGCTCAATCCCGATTACCACATGCCGAACCGGCCCTATTTCGACACGGTCGAGATGAAGGGCGGTGGTGACGCCGTCTCGGCCGCGCGCGCCGTGATCCAGACCGGCGAGTACGATTTCGGCTGGAACATCCAGGTCGAGGACGACGTCCTCCTGCGCCTGGAGAAGGGCGGCAAGGGCAAGACCATCTATGCCGTCGGCGGCGATACCGAGTTCATCGCGCTCAACTTCACCGACCCCAACACCGAGGTCGACGGCGAGAAGTCGTCGATGAAGACCAAGCATCCGCTGTTCTCGGACCCTGCCGTGCGCAAGGCGCTGTCGCTGCTGGTCGATCGCGAGTCGGTGAAGAAGGCGATCTACGGCCGTGCCGGCCGCACCACGGCCAATTTCCTCAACGGCCCGGAAAAGTTCGTCTCCAAGAACACCTCGTGGGAATTCAGCATCGAGAAGGCTTCGAAGATCCTGGACGATGCCGGCTGGAAGCCGGGCGCGGACGGAATTCGCGAGAAGGACGGCAAGAAGCTGAAGCTGCTCTACCAGACCTCGATCAACGGCCCGCGCCAGAAGACGCAGGCGATCGTCAAGCAGGCCTGTCAGAAGGCCGGCATCGACGTCGAATTGAAGTCGGTCGTGGCCTCGGTGTTCTTCTCGTCGGACGTCGCCAATCCCGACACCTACGCGAAATTCTATGCGGACATCGAGATGTTCCAGATCCCGCTGAGCCAACCCGATCCGTCGCAGCACATGCGCCGCTTCCTGTCGACCAACGTCGCCACCAAGGAGAACAAGTGGCAAGGCACGAACTTCCCGCGCTGGGTCAACAAGGACTACGATGCGGCGATCGAAGCCGCTGAAAGCGAGATGGATCCGCTCAAGCGGGCAGCGCACTACATCAAGGCCAACGACCTCATGTATCAGGACACCGTGTTCATCCCGGTGCAGCATCGGCTCAAGGTGGAAGCGGCGGCCAACAATTTGCGCCCCATCATCAGCGGCTGGGCTAACGAAACCGACAATCTGCACGATTGGTACCGCGAGGAATGATCCCCAGCTCTAGACGGGGCCTTCCCTCATGAGTCAATACGTCCTGCGTCGCCTGCTGATTGCGATTCCGAGCCTGCTCGGAATTTCGGTCGTGCTGTTCGTCGTGCTTGCGCTCGCCCCCGGCGATCCGTTCTCCGAACTGGCGACCAATCCGAACGTACCGCCCGAAGTGCAGGCCGCGCTTCGGGCCAAGTTCGGCCTCGACGATCCGATCTACCTTCGTTACCTGCACTGGCTCAACGCCATGCTGCACGGCGACTGGGGTTTCTCCTTCGTCAGCCGGATGGACGTCGACACGCTGATCCTGCAGCGCCTGCCGGCCACGCTCTACGTGATCGGCTCGGCGCAGATCCTGGCGCTCCTGATTGCGATCCCGGTGGGCGTCTATGCTGCGACCAAGCCGTATTCGCTGTTCGACCAGATTGCCAACACGCTCGCCTTCGTCGGTTTTTCGCTGCCGACCTTCTTCACCGGCATCCTGTTCATCCTGATCTTCTCGGTTACGCTGGATTGGCTGCCGTTCGTCTATACCACCGACATCAAGGCGACCGGCATCCGCTGGGTGCTTGAGATGATTCGTCAGGCGATCATGCCGGTGGCGGTGCTCGGCCTGTTCCAGGCGGCGTCGATGACGCGCTTCGTGCGCTCGGCGATGCTCGACGTCATCAGGCTCGACTACGTCACCACAGCCCGGGCCAAGGGCCTCGGCCAGGCCAAGGTCATCGTCAAGCACGTGATGCGCAACGCCATGATCCCGGTCGTGACGCTCATTGCGTTGCAGATGCCCGCGGTGTTCGGCGGCGCCATCGTCACCGAGCAGATCTTCCGCATTCCCGGCATCGGCTCGCTGCTGATCTCCTCCATCCTTTCCAACGACACGCCGGTGGTGATGGCCGTCACCTTCGTCTTCGCGTGCCTCGTGGTGCTGTTCAACCTCATCGCGGACGTCCTTTATGGCTGGCTTGACCCTCGCATCTCCCTCCGCTGAGCGGGGCGTCTACTCGCCCTGGCGCGAGACGTGGCGGCGTTACAGCCGCCACCGGCTCGCCGTGATCAGCGCCTTCCTGCTCCTGATCCTGGTGCTGGCGGTGGTGGTCGGCCCGTTCATCTGGCGCATCAAGATCAACGAGATCGACATCGTCGCCGGCCTGCAGGGGCCATCGCTCGCGCATCCCTTCGGCACCGACGATCTCGGCCAGGACATTCTGGCGCGCATGATCTATGGCGGCCGGATCTCGCTCGCGGTCGGGCTCGCCGCGATGCTGGTCTCGGTTTTCATCGGCACGCTGATCGGCGCGCTTGCCGGCATGTCGCGCGGCGCCCTCGGGCACGGATTGATGTGGCTCACGGACCTGTTCCTCTCGCTGCCGCAGCTGCCGCTGCTCCTGCTGCTGATCTATCTCTTCCGTGACGGGCTGAAGCAGGTGTTCGGCCCGGAGGGCGGCATCTTCATCCTGATCGTGCTCGTGATCGGGGGCCTGCGCTGGATGCCGGTGGCGCGGCTCGTGCGCGCCCAGTTCCTGTCGATCCGCGAGAAGGAGTTCGTCGAGGCGGCCCGCGCGCTCGGCGCCAGTCCGGTGCGGCAGGTGGTGCGGCACATCCTGCCCAATGCGGTCGGCCCCGTGATCATTGCCGGCACCATCGACGTCGCCGCCGCCATCATCGCGGAATCGACGCTGTCCTTCCTCGGCCTCGGCTTCCCGCCGGACACCCCGACCTGGGGACGGCTGCTGTATGACGCCAAGGACTTTCTCGACATTGGCCCGCACTGGGCGCTGTTTCCGGGCGGCGCGATCTTCATTGCGGTGGTCGCCATCAACTTCATCGGCGACGGCCTGCGTGACGCGCTCGATGCGCGACGGGTGATCTGATGGCGCCGCTGCTCGAGATCAAGGGCCTGAAAACCCACTTCTCCACCGACGACGGCATCCTCCAGGCCGTCGACGGCGTCGACATCTCCATCAACAAGGGCGAGACGCTCTGCGTCGTCGGCGAGTCCGGCTGCGGCAAGACCGTCACCGCGATGTCGATCCTGAAGCTGATCGCGATGCCTCCGGGCCGCATCGCGGCCGGCCAGATCATCTTCGAGGGCCGCGATCTCGTGCCGCTGACGAGCAATCAGCTCGACGAGATCAGGGCCAAGGAGATCGGCTTCATCTTCCAGGAGCCGATGACCTCGCTCAATCCGGTGCTCACGATCGGCGAGCAGATCGCCGAGAGCCTGCGCCGGCATGAAGCGGTGACCAAGAAGCAGGCGCTCGAACGCACCATCGAGATGCTGAAGCTGGTGCAGATCCCCAATGCCGAAGGCCGCGTGCACAATTATCCGCACCAGTTCTCCGGCGGCATGCGCCAGCGCGTCATGATCGCTATGGCGCTCGCCTGCAAGCCGAAGCTGATCATCGCCGACGAGCCGACCACCGCGCTCGACGTCACCATCCAGGCGCAGATCCTCGACCTCTTGCAGGACATGAAGGAGCGCTTCGGCATGGCGGTGATGCTGATTACCCATGCCATGGGCGTCGTCGCCGAGACCGCGCAGCGCGTCGTCGTGATGTATGCCGGCAAGGTCGTGGAGGAAGCGCCCGTCGATGATCTCTTCGGCGATCCCCGCCATCCCTATACGCAAGGCCTGATCCGCTCGATCCCGCGCATCGACCTCGACAGCGAACACAAGACGCGGCTGGAGGCGATCGGCGGCTCGGTGCCGATCCTGATCAATCCGCCGGTCGGCTGCCGCTTCGCGCCGCGCTGCAAGTTCGCCATGAACGTCTGCACCGAAAGGGAGCCGCTGCTGCGCGAGGTCTCGCCCGGCCATCGCATGGCCTGCCACTTGGGAGATACAAGCGTGGGAGCCGCGTCATGAGCGAACCGTTGCTCCGCGTCAGCGGCCTGAAGAAACATTTTCCCGTGCTCGGCGGCCTGCTGTCGCGCCAGGTCGGCACGGTCTATGCGGTCGACGGCGTGTCGTTCTCGGTCAACCGCGGCGAGACGCTTGGTCTCGTCGGCGAATCCGGTTGCGGCAAGTCGACAACCGGACGCTGCGTGCTGCGCCTGATCGAGCCGACCGACGGCGAGGTCATCTTCGACGGCCAGAACGTGCGCAAGCTCGGCGGCGACGATCTGCGCGCGATGCGGCGGAACATGCAGCTGGTGTTCCAGGATCCGTTCGCCTCGCTCAATCCGCGCATGACGGTCGGCGCCATCCTCGGCGAGGCCTTCACCATCCATAATCTCGCCGCCTCCCCGAAAGAGCGCGAGGAGCGCGTCGCGGCCCTCCTGGTCAAGGTCGGACTCAAGGCCGAGCACATGCGGCGCTATCCGCACGAGTTCTCTGGTGGCCAGCGCCAGCGCATCGTGATCGCGCGGGCCCTTGCGGTCGAGCCGAAGCTGATCGTCTGCGACGAGCCGGTCTCCGCGCTCGACGTGTCGATCCAGGCGCAGGTGATCAACCTCCTGGAGGATCTCCAGGCCGAGCTGAACCTCACCTATCTCTTCGTCGCGCACGACCTCTCTGTCGTCGAGCACATCTCCGACCGCGTCGCGGTGATGTATCTCGGCCGCATCGTCGAGCTCGCCAAGGCCAGCGATCTCTACCGCAATCCGCAGCATCCCTACACCAGGGCACTGCTGTCGGCGGTGCCGGTGCCCGATCCCAAGCTCAAGCGCGAGCGCATCCGCCTCAAGGGCGACGTGCCGAGCCCGATGAAGCCGCCGTCGGGCTGTCACTTCCACACCCGCTGTCCGATCGCCCAGCCGCGCTGCGCCGAGAGCGCGCCGGCGCTGAAGGAGGGGGCGGGAGGGCACTTCGTGGCGTGCCATCTCGCCTGACGTGTACGAAGCATTCAGCCGTGAGGCAGGCCGCGCTCCGAGAGAGCCAGCCTGAAGGCCTCCACCGACGTGTGGTGATGCGCGAACAGGCCCGCCTCTCGCGCGCCCGCGACGTTGGCCGCGAGATCGTCGACGAACAGGACGGTCTCCGGCCTCACATTGAGCTCCGCCAGGCAGAGGCGATAGCAGCGCGGGTCCGGCTTTGCAGCCTTGAACTGGGCCGAGGTGTAGATTCGGGAGCCGAACAGCGGACGCAAGTCCGGCAGCAGTCTGTCGATGTGGTCCGCGACCAGAGTGGTATTGTTGGTCAGCACGGCAATGTCGACGCTTTTGCGTAAGCTGTCGGCAATCTCCAGCATCGCGGAATTGGGCTGCATGGAACGGCGCCGTGCCTCGACCCAGTCCTCCAGGGATAAGGGGCAGCCGATGCGTTCGCCGAAGCCGCGCAGATAGTCCGCAGCATCGAGAGCGCCGCAATCGCCGAGCGACTCGAACCCGGATTCCCATATCGCCTTGTGGACGAACTCGCTCGTGACCCCTGCGAGCTCCGCGAGATACGCCACTCGCTTGCTCCTATCGTAGCGACAGAGGACGTTATCCATGTCGAACAGGACGAGCTTGACAGCATCAACCACAGCAACACTCTTGGCCCGGCCGGATATGGCCGCTACGAGCATAGACTGGAAGCGTACGATGCTGCCTGACAGCGGGTCAATGGTGGGCTCCGAAGGCGCCGTTCGCGAGGTTTGCGGATGGCGTCCAACGTGGGGCCGCAGTCACTCTTCGAGCGTGAAGCCTACGCGCAGGGTTACTTGATAGTGGCCGACAGTGCCGTTCTCGATGTGGCCACGAGTCTGCACCACCTCGAACCACCTCATCTCGCGAACGGTCTTCGACGCGCGGCTGATGGCGTTCTTGATCGCGTCGTCGATCGAGGTTTCGGACGATCCGACCAGGTCCAGGATCTTGTAGACGTGATCATGCTCGGCTGCGGGCATCATGGCCTCCCTCGGTTGCGCTGCGCCACGCGTCGATGCGTGTGCTCCCATTTGAACGAGCGCGGGGGCGGTCCGGTTCCGTCCTGCGCGATGGCCCGCATGCGCAGCCGAGGTGGAGCGGCCAACGTCGCCGCTGGTGACCTTGTTGCGACTAGGTGAAACTCCGATCGTGAGCAAAGCGCCGGGAGCCCACTCGAACGGGCGGTGAGCGCAGCCACCGTCACACCATCTTTCGAACGCGACCATCGCTATCCCATCGATCTTGCTGCGAGGAAGTACGCCCCTCAGGACCATGACGTCCGTGAATCCAAGACGCTCAATCCCAGAGTTGGGTTCGGAGAGGTGGCGGATGCTGACGAGACGGCCACCGAAGACAATTGGGCTCAGAGTATCGAGACCGACACGCCCCTCGAGATCAGCGGCTCTCTTGATTGGATCGACTTTCGGGTCGATCGCTCGAAAGAAGCGGGGATCGGAAGTCCGCAATCCAGCCCATAGACCGTGGCGGGCCAGCCAATTGAAAGAGCAGCCACGAAGATGGCTGATCGCATGCCGCGAGGACGACCGAACTGCATCGCCTCCAGCTCGCAACCCTACGGATCCAGCTCCGTATCCCAGTACAGATAGTCCAGCCAGCTGTCGTGCAGATAATTCGGCGGGAAGAGACGGCCGTTGCGATGGAGCTGGTGCACGGTGGGCGCGAACGCGGTCTGGCGCGGAAACATTTTTGCCTGCGCCGGCGTGAGGTTGCCCTTGCGCAAATTACACGGCGAGCACGCCGCGACCACGTTCTCCCAGGTGGTCTGGCCGCCTTTGCTGCGCGGGATGATGTGATCGAAGGTGAGGTCTTCGGGCGAGCCGCAATATTGGCAGGCGAAACGATCGCGCAGGAAGACGTTGAATCGGGTGAAGGCGGGATGGGTGGTCGGCTTGACGAAGGATTTGAGCGAAACCACGCTCGGCAATTGCATTTCTAACGTCGGACTTCGAACCGCCTGATCGTAATGGGCCACGATGTTGACGCGGTCGAGGAACACCGCCTTGATCGCGTCCTGCCACGACCACAACGACAGTGGGTAGTAACTGAGCGGCCGGAAGTCCGCATTCAGCACCAACACCGGCCAACTGCCTTGCGAGACATGTGCGTTCAAGTAACGCTCCCGGCCTCCAATGTACGCTGCGAAGCAGCATGTATTGACATACTACATGCAGCGTGACGGGATTGTGAAGCCCGTTGAGCGACTTATTCAAGCGCAAGCAATGCGGCCGCGGGGTGGCAAAAGTGCTCAAAAAGCCGCGATTCCGGAGGCGTGCGGAACCGCCCGCCCCAGCAGGGGCTCGCCTTGCCGCGGCGGCTACTCCCGTACCCGCTCCAGCTTCTGCAGGCACCGCGTCGTTCGCACCGTGGCCGGCATCTCCTCGTCCGGAAAGCTGGTTTCCCAGTTGGTGACGCCGACCTCGCCGACATAGATGTCGCCCCTCGAGTCCAGTGCGATCCCATGCGGCGCGAGGAACTTGCCGCTGGCAACACCCGGGCCCTCCTCGCCGCCAAGCCGCGCGATGCGATTTCCCTTGGCGTCCACGATCGACAGCCGCGGGCCGAGATTGGGCACATTGCGGTTGATGGCAAGGCCCGGGCCGAGTTCGCCAATCACGAAGGTCGGGCTCTCGGCCCCGCCACAGCAGCACAGCGCGCAGGGGCGATGCAGGTTGTTCCATTGCGTCTCGTATTTGCCCTCGCCATTGAAGACCTGGACGCGGTGGTTCTCGCGATCGGCGACATAGACCCAGCCGTCGGCATCTGTGGCGATATTGTGCACGATGTTGAACTGGCCCGGGTCGGTGCCCGGCTCACCCCAGCTCTTGATCAGCTTGCCGTCGGGCGTGAACTTGTGCACGCGCGCATTGCCATAGCCGTCGGAGACGTAGATCTCGCCCTGCGGCGACAGCGCGGTGTGAGTGCAGCGGTGGAACGGCTCGCCGCTCATGAACGGCGCCGGCTTTGCGGGGATGCCGAGCGTCAGCAGCACCTTGCCGTCGGTGGTGCATTTGCGCACAGTGTGGTCGCCGTCGTCGGTGCAATAGAGGTTGTCATCGGCGTCGATATGCAGCCCGTGCGCGCGGGAGAACAGGCCTTCGCCAAAACTGCGGAGGAAATTGCCCTCGCGGTCCAGCACGACCATCGGATGGGCGCCGCGATTGAAGACGTAGATCTGGTCCTTGCTGTCAACCGCGACCGAGGCGACATCGGTGAGTTGCCAGCCGTCCGGTAGCTTTGCGAAGTTTTCGACGACGCGGTAGCGGTGCTCGCCGCTGCCGAGAATGGCTGGCATGTGTATCTTCCCTCATTCCCTCTCGGGGCTGCGATGCAGTCTCCACGTTGTCATTGCTGTCGATGTTCAATAATTCGCTGATTGGATCGCGGTGGTCTTGGAAGCGGCGAAAGCCTTGGGAGTTTGTCCTGCCAAGGCCTGATGGGGTCTGTGGTTGTTGTAGTAGACGAGGTACT
>NZ_RDQF01000089.1 GCF_004114425.1 Bradyrhizobium vignae
ACCCGCTCCGAACCAGGGTCACCCCATCACCGCGCGCCGGCGGCGTCAATCATCCCGACCGCGCTATCCAAAGCATTCCGCGCAAGTCAAGCCCGGGCACCGGTGATACTATCGTGACGCTCACGGTACCCGTGCGACTGCGGAGCGAGATCACTCTGCAGGTAGCCGGACCGTCCAAGGTATCCTCCAGAGCCAATCTGAGCGTGGTCAAGTGGAGGACACGCGGAGTGGAAGCTGTGCCCGGGCGGTCATGACCTTCGGGATATTCGACAATGCAGTTGGAGCGTGGTGCGCTATAACCTGGCCGAAATGATCCACATTTTTGATCAAGCGTATATTCGTGCTTCTGCTCAGTTGCCAGCCGCTTGGGGCGACAATAGAAACGGCTCTCGAGCAATCGATAAGTAGGGGCTGGTCCGGTGTCGGGTCCACCTCAGCCTCGAGCCAATAACGTGCCCTTCCGTTTTCTACGCGAACGACGGCTCTCGGTTGCGTTGACTTGGCCGGTCATCATCCGGGCCATGCGGAGCAGCCGCTATCCGTATGTTCGCGATCCCGCGAGGAAGAGATCAATGCCACGGAAGCTCATAGCGGAAACTCATAGCGGAAGCTCATAGCCGGCTTGATCGGCTGTCAACTGGTCCTGACGGAGGCGACGAACACAATCGTGAGGCGCCTCCTTCTATACGTGCGACCTAGGCGGTGTCGCAGACAGCCAAGGCCCATTCCAGCGCCGGTAGCGCGAGCCAGACACACTTTCCTTAAGATCGGTCGACGAGCATCTGCTCCTATCGCACGCAGCTGCTGCGGCTCACATAAGAGTTCGGCGCGACGGGCATCGAGCCTGGATGTGAGCCAAACCTCGATCACCCGGGCACTTTTGGCAATTCGGATAAAGGAAGTTAGCGCTTCCGCGGCTATTGCCGCCGAGGTGGGGCTCTGCTCAAAACGAGATCGGTCAGCCAGTCAACGGTTACATAACCTGACGCGTCCTGGTGCCGGTCTAGAAGGGCGTCGAGCTCCTTGGCGATCGTTGCGGCACCAGACCTAGCGATCGCCGTCTTTATATGTCCTGATTGACAGTAGCCGCGAAACTGCTCTGCGCTCGTCCTCTGGCGCCATTCGAGCTTGTAGCGCTTCACAGCCACCAGATCGTGCCTCGAACTGAGTTCCGCTTCGAAATCAGCTTTCCCGTAGCCGCCCCAGAAATCGGAGTAGTGGTCTCTGCGAAATCCAGGGATGTAGCGCTCTTGAAGGCTGGCGAAATCATCGAGAAATGCGCTTTCCTCGTGCCGATGCTTGTTCTGTATGAGCAGCAGTGTTCCGGAAGGCTTCAGCACCCGTGCGGCCTCTTGGTAGAATAGAGGCCGATCGAACCAGTTAGCCGCCGTTGCTGCGGTCACAAGTTCACATGAATGATTTGGGAGCGGGAGCATCTCAGCGAACCCGGCGAGGACGTCGAGACCACGGAACGTCGCGGATCGCTCCTTGGCGACGGCGGCCATATCGCAGTTTGGCTCAATACAGGTTAGGCGCTCAATGCTCGGAACTGACGCCATTAGCTGTCTGCTGAAAATCCCCGTCCCCGCGCCGACGTCTACGGCTGACCGCAGTGGCGCAAGTGCCGAATGATAGTCCGTGAGGATATCAAAGACTGCGTGAGGATACCTTGGCCTGTACTCGTCGTAGTCCAGAGCGGCGCCGTTATAGAGCTGCCATGTCACCCGTTCATTCATAGCGATCCTCGGGCGGAGAACTCAACAAAGGAGGGCGGGGTTTATCGCCCGGATGGAAGCCGGGCGGGGAGTAGAATCGAATCCGACTGATTGCGGGATGGCTCCTGCGCGTTGAGGGCGACGAAGACCCAAAGGGTGCCCCAATGGGGACGAATTCATCAAATCTGCGATCAATCGCGCCGTCTATCCTATCAAGCATCGCTCAAGATGCAGACTATAAATACCAGTAGGTGAAGAGCGAGAGAGCCGGTGCGCACCCATTCCGGTTCGCGCTGTGGTGCCAATAGCGCCCCCTCGCGATTGGTGGCGCGTCCTTACCGACGTTCGCGACCGCAGCGTCCGCGGCGCGTTAAGGAATTAGGATCGCCATTGCCACAGTTATGGGTTGGAGAACCGCAACAATTCGACCGTGGTGACGTCATTCACTGCGGCTAGCGGCTAAGGTGAGGTCGCCCCGTTTGCATCAATGTCTTCAAAAGACGGGAGTCCGCCATGACTCGTACGCGGTGTTCGTTCCGGTGGCGATCGCTCGGTACATCTCGATTAGCTGCCGTGTGATCGCTCCAGGTTGACCATTCCCTACTACCATGCGGTCGATCGACGTCACCGGAGTGATTTCGGCACCGGTGCCGCAGTAGAACACCTCCTGGGCGAGGAAAAGTTCCGTCCGATCGACATCGCGCTCGATAGTATCTAACCCGAGATATTCACGTGCTAATTGAATAACTGTCTGGCGTGTGATCGATTCCAGTATGTCGTTGGTAGCGCTTGGCGTGACCAACTGACCATCGCGAACCATAAATACGCACATCGCTGGCGCCTCCGCCAGTTTTCCCCTCGAATTGAGGAGAAACGCGATGTCGTATCCATCGAGTTGGGCCTGCATCATTGCCAATCGTGCGTTGTGATAGTTTGCATTGCATTTGATGCGGGCGGGCATGACGTTGTCCGGCATGCGCATCCAAGAACTGATCTGAGCAGAAGCGCCGTCGACGGATTGTCGAGTGGCCTCGCGGGGCAAGGCCGTAATCGCAGTCCCTACGGGTCCTTTTGCCACTAGCTCGCCAAGCCCGTCAACGAAAGCCATCATTCGAATATGCACCGTCGTGCGAAATGCATTTGCACGGCATAGGTGAATGAGTGCCTCGAGCAGCTTATCACTGGACATCGGCTGATCGAACCTCATTGCCTTTTGCGAGAAGGCATATCGCTCGAGGTGCTCTGTAACGCGAAAGAGGTACAATTGTTGGACGTTCTCGTTCCAATAGCCACGTATTCCTTCGAAAACACCAATGCCATATTTCGCCACGGGCGAGAATACATGCACCTTGGCGTCATCCCATGGGATAATTCGGCCGTTGAGATACGCAAATTCTGGCGCCAACATCTATGCTTACCGATCGTGAGTTGCCATGATCCGCGAGTTTAAGTCCGACTGAGGAGTAAGGTCGCTAGAACACTCAGTCCACGTCGGAGGTCCTCGTGGGTTGACGGAGCGATCAGCGATGCTCTGATGTTGTGCTCGACGTTGGTGCCAGGTGTCGCAAACACTCGCGGATGTCTCAGGATTACGCCCTTCGTGCGAGCCGCTTGGATGAATGGCTCTGCTGTCCAGGGAGATGGCAAGTCGATCCAGACGTGCAAGGACGATTTGTTCGTGCGCAGCATCCCTAGATGCCCAAGCATCTCCTGCGCAATGTCTTGCCGGGCTGCGATTTCCTTGGATATCTGTCCGACAATATGACTCGCGGCGCCACTTTCAATCAGGTGAGTGATAATGGCCGCAGATAACCCTGGTACAAACCAACTCGAGACGCTCGGTATTGGTCGAAGAAGATCGGCAAGGCCGTCGTCCGATGGCGCAATAAGGTACGCAGTCCTCAATCCGATGCCCAAGCATTTTGAGACGCTCATCAGGTACCAAGTGAGATCAGGAGCGATCGAAGCGAGTGGAGGGGGCGCGTTGTTGGCTATAAGGCCATGTACGTCATCTTCGATAATGGGAAGAGCGTACTTGCGGGCAACTCGAACGACCTTCTGTCTGCGTTCAAGCGACATCATTGAAGTCGTCGGATTGTGACCTGTCGGATTAATATAAACGGCCGCAAGATTGTGAGCTTTGCACAATGATTCAAGAGAATCGTCACGCATGCCGTCTTCGTCTATGTCAACAGGCAGAACGCTAATCCGCCCCAGCATTGCGAGTTGGCCAATCGCTGCATATGTCAGCTTTTCCGCAGCAATCGCAGCTCCTTGCTGAGCTAGTCGCGAGAACAGGACCATTAGCGTGTTCTGAGTGCCACCTGTCATCAGTAAGCGCGTAGGATTAGGGGGCGCGCCGAGCCGGTTGCTCAGCCAATCGGCACCAGCCTGTTTGTCGCGTGGACTCCCGTGGAAGCGATGGCGTTGTATTATGCTAGCAAGGTCCGGTGCGCGCGCCGCCGCAATGAGGCTTCTTTCGACATGTTCGCGGAAAGCTGGCACTTGAGGAGCCCATGTCCGCGTCATATCAATCGGTGCCGTCGTTTCACCACCAGACATTTCAATTCTCCTCGGGCGACCGATACCGCATTACATCACAGCTGTGGCTGTTGGCCGGTTCTCCGCCGGCAAATGATAGAAGCGAGGTCGGGGATGCGACTTCTCACTATTCGGTTGATTGTGATATCGACGGTTCCGCTTCGGCCCCAAATGCCGCGTTGCTGGTCAGCTGCAGTTTCTGTGACCAGCAGCAGGGCTGTAAGACTGACCAGAGCTATCGGACTTAACTGAGCGTTCGATGACCCCGGCCAGAGCCGCAGGCAGTGACCAACCTCATCAGTAAAAGCATGGGGAATTTTCTCGCCAATAGGAGCTGCTGCATAGAAGTCGTTCTGCCGCTCAAAATCGGGTATCATCGCGGCGAAAGAGCAAGATCGGAGATCAAGGGTGCACCTCGGGGGATTGAAACTCAGCACAATCTAAGCTCTGCAGGATCCGATTGCGTGAAGAACGATTTCCGCTGCATTCCGCCCTTAGTGGCGGCCGGCGTATAAGATATCTAAATGGCATCTTTCAATAAACGTATCAGCCGGCGACAGTTGGTGGAGTAGAGAGCGCAATTGTTCGTCGAATTCATCTCTTCTCTGGGTTAGTACACCTGGACAGGCCTTTGATGTGGAATACATATATTGGACGAGTTTCTCGGAAGTCCACGATACCATGTAAGGGATGTGGCTCCCTGTGATGTTAGAAAACGTCGATTGGCGCAGAACAGCTTCGTGGTCCAGACGCAATTCACGTCGCTTATCGCCACGTCCGGCCGGAAAATAGCCTCCCCACCAGGTGTGGACGAATTGCCAAATCCTGTTCCACCAATCACTCGGTGCGGTTTCGTCGCGAACCCTTGTGATGATCGCTACCTTGCCGGACGATAGCAGGCGACGATCAAGCGTCTCCAGAACGAGCGAGCGGTCCATCCAGTGAAAGGCACTCGCGATCGTCGCCCCTTGGTAGCCGGTCAAGCCCGAATCCATCTCCTCGGCGGTGCTTTCAATCATCGAAATGTTGAGGAGGCCGCGTTCGGATGAAAGTCGGTCGGCCTCGCCGAGCATGGCGCGATTTGGATCGACGCAGTCCACGTGTTTCACGCTGGGAGCAAGTCCGAGTCCGATCTGTCCGGTACCACATCCAAGATCAAGGACCCGACTTTCAGGTGTTAGAGAAAGATGGTCGCTAAGCGATCTGAAGAGTTCGTGCGGGTACTCAGGTTGATAGCGAGCGTAGTAGAACGCTGCTCCATCAAAGATGCTGCTTGCTAACATCCAGCTCTCCTTTCGCTGCTTGAACGCCCCAAATCGGCGTCTACATCTCTGCCAGCTAACTCTGGGATGAACTTGCGAAGATCTAGAGCTCCGTACCGAGACGACCTGCGCCACGCTTGTTAGCTTAGACCTCGTAATCCCAGAGCCGATGAAGCGGTGACGGCGAATAATGAGATCGCCACGTACATGGTCATATTCGGCGCTGGGACGCGAATCGGCGCAACGTGTAGGCCTGCGAGGAGGACGAAAGTGCTGAGCGTGAAGTGTACGAAAAACTCATCGGAAACCAACGGTCGAGCAAGGAAAATGATCGCCATCACAGGAATGTCGTATGATAGTGGGAGTCCTAGAAAACGGCCATCGCGTAAGCGGCCGAAGTTGGCGAAGTAGCTGAGCCTAATTGCTCCCGCTGCGAGCAGAGTGGTCCCGGCGAGGAGGGCAAAAACCGAGGCTCCGCTGAGTTGGATTAGGATTGCCGCGGGCAAGACGGCTCCGTACATGATGTCAGCAAACCCGTCGAGGCTCTTTCCCATCTTGGCAACATCTGGGTGGCGATGTTTCGTGTGAGCTGCCACTATTCCGTCGAGGTGGTCGGACAGGACAGCCCAAAGTGCTGTCGCTATCGACAGTTCAAGGCGATTGGACAGGGCAAGAAACAGACTGAGGGACGAAAAGAGAAGGCCTCCAGTAGTTATAACGTTCGCCGGATCCCAGAGATATTTGAGCATCGAATTTTCACCTTTTTCGAGGCATGCCTCGACCCTGCGCTCCACTGAAACGTCGCTCTGCGACTTGCAGATCTTCAGTGGTGTCGATTTCGTACCATCTGACATGGCGCGCACCGCGTAATGGCGAGCTGCAGGCCGCGCAGTTCAACAAGGTACGAGAGAAGCTCCTCAGTGTAGGCCTGGGTCACTCCGGACCCTATGATCTGGTCCAGCGCTCGCCTTGATGGGGCGCGCTGAAAGCCGCAGTAGGTTCATCGTATTGAAAAGCCGTGGTCCATTCGGTGCCAGGTTTGCTCCGGTTTGCCTCATACTCGCTATCCGTCAGCAGGACTGCCGAGCCTTCCATCAATTCGGCGAAGGGAACGATCGCTGCCACGTCGAAGACCCTGCTGTGCAGCAGATGTCGCAGCGCGTCCTCTACGAAGAACACATCGCCCTCGAGGAGAAAGCCCGGAAAGCGGCGTGTCACGCGCGAGCCATAGCGAATACGCACTCCCGGTACTATCGAAAGCCGATAAATCCACATAGTTGATCACAAGCGTGCCAAAGCGATGTCCGCACGCGTATTGAATGGCGTGCTTGCGATAACCGACCACGAGCGTCACCTCTTCGACGCCGACGGCTTCCGAATTACGGAGGGCGTTGTACAGAATCGGGGTACCCTTGACTTCGACCAAGGGCTTCGGTCGGAGGTCCATCAGGGTCGAAGGCGAGAGCCGGCGCCAGCGGGGAGAGTGATTGCGTTTTTGGGGCAAAAGAGTGCAGGCGATCGATAGACCGAACGCCCAAAGACCCTTGAAGCCTGCGCGCTGGGCGATCGCAGCCGAGAGGCCATCATGTGCTTCCATCAGGCGCAGCGTATCAGCACGGGAAGAATTAACTTCTTGTCCACTGCCGAGGAGAGAGTGTGCGTGATCTTGCATGCAGACTCCGCCGATCGGTCTGTGTTCATTGCTCGCCAAGTGACATGTTTCTAACAACTCGATCAATTGCTAGAATTGATAGGTGACACAGGAAGAAAAACCGGTGCATTTCGCTATGGATGCGAGTCGGCAGTTAAGACGGATTGCTCTGCTTAGGGTCTCACCCCCGTATTGGCGTACGGCATGAACGCGAGTGTCAACCGCAAGCCGGCGCTGCCCCCTTTGCGTCATGAAGAACGACCCCCACCCTCGGTTCATGATGTCGCTTGCAGGTTAGCTCCACCGCCGACGGCACGAGGGGAGGCGGAGCCGACCGGAGGGCCTCCAGCGGCGGCCGGCTTGATGACGCCGCTCTTTCGCTTGGCGCGGAGCAGGTAGCTATCGTCGCGAATGGTGAGCACGTGAGCTATGGTGCAGTAGCCGGTCACGAGGATCGCGGTGGCGACCACTGGATCGGCGAACACGGTGACCCATTCGGCAAGGCTTCGGTTCGACGTGATCAGCATGGCCCGGTTTACAGCTGGAATGAGGTGCGGTCGCGTCGGGCTCCAGCGGCAGGTAGCCCAGTTCGTCCATGATCAGCAGCTTTGGCTTCGCCAGCGCGAGCAGTTTCTCCCAGGCGCCGCTCGCCATGCGCCTTGGCGAGGCCGGCGACCAGTGTCGTCGCCGTGGTGAACTGCACCGTGTAATCGGCCAGGATCGCCTCTCGGCCGAGCTCGCGCTCCCACTCGGCGGTGCGCCTCCAATGCCTCCCAGCCCGCGAAGGAATGCCCCGCTGAAGCGCTGGGCTCGCCGTGTCATGGCGCACCACGAGCGCGCTTGGATTGTTCATCAGCACTTCCTCGGGCACGCCGGCCAAAGGCCGTGAAGTGCTTTCGAGCCCCGCGAACCAGTGCTCTTGCTTCTCGGCTCGGAACGCACGCACATGCAGCCGTCGCGAGTGTCCACACGTTGCCATGAACACGAATGCCTTGACTTTCGCCCCTCCGATATCGACCACGCGCCCCGAAGTCGATCTGTAGCTGCCGGCCTGGCGGCGGCTCAAACCGCATCGTCGCCAGAGCTCGCCTTCAGCGCCTGGCGATAGGCTGCACGGCGCGTTGCGGCATCCGGCTGACGGTCGCGCTTTTCTCCGCCAACAGGTCCTGGCGCACCACATCGGCATTGCCGCGATGCCGAATGAGCCTCTCGCGCAGCCAACCCTCAAGGCGTCTAGACGCTTCGGCCGCTCAGGCGACTTGAACGGCTTCACCGCGCCCGCTGCGGTAGTCCTTCACCGTGTAATGGTTGCGGCCCTGCCGCCGCGCAATCCGCTTCACACCCCACCCGCAAGCCCGGCGCAACATCTCCGCCACGTCGTCCGGCGTCTTCATCACCTGACCACGTGGATCAATCCACGAGGAGCCTTCCGTGAGTCGGTTCGCTCTCTCCTCGGCTATTCAAGGAGGGTGCAATTCCTCATGACGGCGAGGGCCAGTTTTCCATGGCCGCGACACGCGAGCGGCGGGCTTGGCAACCTGCATTGGGAAGAAGTCCTTTTAGGCGAATGTCCGGCTCACACTTTCAACGGTATGTGTTTTGCCAAATCTGGCGTTGCGCTCATAGGCTGGCGCGAATCTCTAGGTCGATCTCCCGTGTGACCTCGATGATGCTCTCTGGATGGCCCCCATTCTCGGACAGCGCATATTTCAGGGCTTGGGCGCGGTTGACAAACAGGCCGCCAAAGAAGCCCCCTTGTTCAAGGGCGACCCAGTAACCGGCCCGATTCCTGCCAACAAGAACGATCCGTGTGGCGGAGCCGCGCGAAGTCTTCATGTCCCCTCGTGGAAAACGGCTGAGGCTCATGTGACGAGGGCCGTAGCGGCAGCATGCCAACTCGCATCACGAACAGTCTCTGAACGTCAGGCGAGTTGCTAGGATGGAGTGACATCGTTTTCGCCAGGGTCCACCCAAGCTATCGCGCTAGGGCGTGCCGCGCACCGAGCTCGCAATGAGTACGCCGAATGCGAGCGACCGTCTCCTACCAGTTCTGGCAAAATGCGAAATTTCGCGAGAATGCCCGGCCCGAGCGGGCTAACGATCAAAACGCGCAACAGAGGCTGCCCTCTCCGTCACTTCCGAAGAACTTACCTTGAGCTCTGTAGGGCCGAGCGCAGTCCGACGTTCAGCGGCCGGTGAGATGGCGGTCCAAGCACATTCGGATTACGAGATTCTCATGTCTTGAGCTGGTTTGGGATACGCCGGTCCAAGTGTCTCATTCGACGAGGCGGCCATCAGCTGCTTGTAGACCAACTTTGGAATCCCTAAAGTATTGATAGACGGGATTATTTCGAAGTTCGCTTTCCAGCAGTTGTTGGGCTTCATCGTAGCCGACGGAAACCAATGTCGACGATCGGACCGGTGTTCTCATCATGCTGCGGATTCGTGCTTGTGGCCAAATGCCTTAAGCCGCTTCATGAGCTCCATCAAAACGTCAGGTCTTTTACCCTCGGCCCACGCCACGGCAAGCAGCTCTCCGATCAATGCCGGATTTTTCCCAAGACCTCCGGCAGACGGATCGATGGCACGCCGAGCCTCATTGTTGATCCTCTCCCAATCCGCAGCGTCAAAACACAGCCTAACCGAATCTTCGATGTTGTTAGGCCAAATCGCACAGCAGTCATCCCACACGATCTCCGGCGGGAAGGCGCCACACCCTAGCTGGAGAGCTGTCAGCAACGCCTTATTGTCGACCTCCTGGCGGCGTCGACGGTCGGGATGCGTTTCATCGCCATCCGCATCGAATATTACAAAAGAGGGAATCTCCAGCTCCTGAGCGATCGTCAGCAACTGAAGGATGTTCGACTTTCCTTCGGTCGGCAGAATATGCAGCCCGGCCCTTCGCATTGCGTTCCACTGGCCATCCAGATGAAGGGCCGCTGAGAGATAGGCGCGGTCGGCAATGCCTTCGACAAGCACCAAGCGTTGGCTAAAATACAATTCAGACGGCTCGGGCCTGAGCGCAGCAAGCAGTTTGGCCCGTGCAACCGGGTTCTTATCCGGCGTCCTACCCGTCGCTTTAGCCATGCGCAGAGCAAACCTGTCGAAGTCAGTAGATTTTATGTTGGACTTGCCCGATTTCCCCTCCCGACGAACAAGCCGGATCTCCTCGAACTCCTCGCCCGATACAAAATAGGGGCTGTGAGTCGTAAGCATAACCTGACTGCCAAGAGAGGTCAGCTCTCTCAGCACGGTCGATAGGTGCTTTGCTTGCGGCGGGTGCTGGTAGAGCTCGGGTTCCTCGCACCCCAGAATAAGGGTTGGTTTTTCGTTGCCGTCTTCCGCTGTTGATGCGCTTTCGACGGAAGCGAGCTCTTGCAGAATTGCTAAGAGGAACGACCGTTGCAAGCCGTGACCGAAGCGCAGGATGCTTCCTTTGAATAGGCCTTCCTTAGCTTTGATGGTTGCCCTGGGCTCTCCGATCGAAACAGACTTCTCACTGCCCTGCAGCCACTCAACCGTGAGACTCGCACCTGGATGCGCGAAGACGGCAAGCCGTTTGGCCAAGCTGTCTGAGATTTCCTGAAGCGTGCCCTGCTGCGCCTCCAGTAGGGCGTCGTACTCGACGCGGGCGCGCGTGCGCAGCGCCTCCAATGCATCGTCAAAGTTGACCTTCTGACGCACCGTTCGTTGAAGCAGTTTGCCCAACGCGGTGTTTCCGGCTTCTTCGGCTTCTGCAGACGCGTCCTTGACGGCCGGTAGATAAATCCACTGAACGAAGGGCTCAAGCTTTCCCTTGACCTTGCCGACCCCGTAGAAATGATCGCTACTGCGCTGAATTTCACAAATTTCTGGGCGGGCCTCCTCGTAAGATCGAAGAGCATCGATCATGGCGGCCTTGGTGGGCTTTTTCCCGATATCGGGAAAATCAACCAATCCTTTCGTTATCTCGAAGAAGCGGGCGCGAAGAGGCTCGACTGTCGCTTTGTTCTTATCGTCCTCAAAAAACGGCGCGAATTGCTTGAAAACAAGCCGTTCTCCCCACTGAATGACAGGAGCCTTAGCTGTTTGAGTATCGAAAACCGCAACTGAGGTGATCACCAACTCGCCATGGCGCACGTAGTGCGTTAGCGCCCCTTTAGCTGACTCGCTGAGCTGATCGAATGTGACAGTGATCTGAACGGGAATATCCGTGTTCCCGCCGTGGAAATCTTCTGCCGTGAGCGTTGCTACGTCCGTCGCACTGCTCGCCTCTTGAAAGAATACGTTCAGCGCAGACAGGATCGTCGATTTCCCTGCGCCGTTGGGACCAACCAAACAGATGCATGAGCCGAATGAAACTGTCTCGTCTTCAAAGCCTCTGAAATTTTGTACGCGAACCGCTCGAATTCTCACGTCGCACTCCGGACTGGTAATTGGTCGTCACTGAACGGTCCACATCGGGCGGAATCGTGAATGTCATTTCGATACGCGATGTCCAAAGCTGGAATGCTGCTCATGATGACGGTGTTCGCAGAGAATCTGCGGATAGTGGATCATTCGTGCAGTTTGGCCCTTGATTATGGAAGGAAGCTCCTCAAGGGGCGCGACTACGATCGTGATGATAGGCGTTCGGCACAGCCGAACAACAGTCTCGCGTGCATCCAGCGCACGGCCGCATGGCTGCCGCGAAGGTCGCCGCGATTGGCCAGCATTACTTCTATTACGACGGGGGACACAGCGCCGCGGCCAATCTCATGAAATATGCGCGTCAACTGGCCCTTGAATACACCTATGCATCTAGGCGGCTTTGTTCTGAGTAAAGTTCGCTCGACGAGCTGATGAAGCGGATAAAATCGAGACGATTTGTTATCTCAACGTCTTCACGTTGCTCCGCTGAATGCATCGATCCCAAAGTGAGGGAGCTCACGAGCCGCCGGTCGGCGCGACGAAGCTCGTCAGATGCGCAAATTACCGGTTTGAACAGCCTCCACCGGTGGCAGGCGGGTTTCCTGGCTTCCCCAACACAACATGACGAGCGGGCGGTAAGTTGCCGATGCGCTTCCTTGAGGATTATCTCGGCAGACTCCTGTTCGTCCGGCATGGCCCGGCGTGCGGCTGACATCCAAGGCGAACAGCTAAAGCGCAGCCCTGCGATATCTTCGTGCTTGAGAAAGTGAGGAAGCATATCACAACTTCAATGCAGGGATGCGCGGATTGATAATCCTGCTCCAGGCTGCGCGAAAGAGTTCACGGCCGCCCTGTTTTTCAACGTCGATCAAACCATCGTGCCGGCTCTGGATGAGCGCGGCATGTTCGAGGCTCCGCAATTCTTCTGTAAGCCGATAGCGCGCGACGAATGAAACGAAGGTCAAAAACGTCGTCCGGCCTGAAGCCTGAAGCGAAGTGTCGTCGACGTGAGGGCGCTTTCCATCGTTTGCACAATGCCGCGGCAGCTAGAGCCACGCGACAAAAAATGAGCACGTGACGAGCGCAGCGACGCTGGGCGTCTCTTGCCGCCCATCTTGATGGCCGGGAGACTATTCGCTAGATCACAACAGTTCACTATGGAGACGCCGCCGTGGCAATGGGTATTGTGAAGTGGTTCAATTCGACCAAAGGTTATGGGTTCATCAGGCCTGAGGACGGAGGTGCCGATGTGTTCGTGCACATCAGTGCCGTCGAAAAGGCCGGTTACACCACCCTTGAAGAGGGGGCCCGGGTAAGTTATCAGCTCAAGACCGGGCGTTCGGGCAAGATGTCAGCTGAGGATCTCCGGCTTAGCTGAACCACGGCGAATGTATGCTGGTGCTGATGGGAGCGACACCGGAAGGCAAGAAGGAGCTGATCGGCTTTCACGTCGGCGTGCACGAGAGCGCACAGAGGTGGCGCGAGCTCCTGATCGACGTCAAGTGGCGCGGATTGCAGATCGCCCCGGAAATTGCCGTCGGCGGCGGCGCGCTCGGCTTCTGGAAAGGGGCTCGACGAAGTCTTTCCCAGTTCGCGGCACCAGCGATTCTGGGTGCACAAGACCGTCAACATCCTCGACAAGGTCCCGCTCTCGGTGCAGGCCACCATGAAGACGGAGTTGCGCGAGGTCTATTGAGCGCAAACCGGGCGTCCGCCGAAGTGGCGATCGACGTCTTTGCGGAGAAATACCGCGCCAAGTACGGGCGGTCGAGTGCCTGGTCAAGGATCGCGATGCGCTGCTGGCCTTCTACGATTTTCCCGCCGGTCATTGGGATCACTTGCGCACGACCAATCTCATCGAGAGCGTGTTCGCACCGTGCGGCACAGGACGGCTCGTTATCGCCGACCGCTGCCAGGCTGATGGGTGTTCAAGCTGGTCATGGCCGCATCCAAAACTTGGGCGACGACTCAAAGGCACAAATAGGTGTCAGATTCAAACGACGCCATCGAGGTCATCCAAGTGCCGGCAAAACCACGCCGCCTGATCACCTCGTCACCCAAAATCCGCATAACTCTCAGGCCGAGAATCGTAAAGCCGATGGCTATCAGTCCAGCCCTCGTCGGCCGGCGCTTGCCATCAGGCGCCTGGTCCGTGAGTTCGTTGACTGTGCCCCAAATGGAGGAGCCGGCGGCCAGGCATAGGCCTGCATACTTCAGCAACAGCAATCAGGTAGCCAGGTCACGCAAAGCCGCCTACATCGGAATTCTCCCGCGTCATGTGCTCGTTTCATCGTCCAAGCACGAGTAGAGATGCCATCTGCAAGCATTTCGGCGCTCGTAGGTTCTTCGTAGTTCTGCGAGATGGCTAAACCCTCGGATACGTCGGGCAAGCATCCCGTCTGTCCCTGCTAATCGGCAAAGAGCTTGTCCAGAAGATGCGCCAGCCGTACTCCAGCTTTAAGAAGGCGCTCGCGCACCACCACCGTATTGGCGGCGATGTAGGCGTCATCGATCTCGACGTGAGTGCTGTGCGGCTTCGTGCATGCCCCCGATTGCAGAACGCAATAGTGCGTCTTGATGTCTTCCGTGATCGCAAAAGACTCGTTGGCCCAGTCGCGCGGATCGGACTGAACCCATTCCTCCTTCATGGCCGGCGACAGCGTATCGATAAGATCGGACGCAGCCGTCGATACGTCCGTGCCCACGGCCTTTATGACCAAACATGTGTCCCAGGTTGCGTGTAACACGCCGGAACATTGACCACTTACACTGATATCGTTTCCGCCCCTGTCGTCTGCGAACGAGACGTGCAACGGCTGGTGGATGTCTCCGACCCAATGTCCGAGAAATTTCAGAGCGATCAGGCGGTCTGCCGGCTTCCCCCTGGCCCCGACAACGGCCGAGTCATTTTCGATTGCGCTCAAGGCGCACGGGATCGCCCCTGGGCAACCTTCCGGCGGTAACTCGTGCGCCGTGCGCGGCAGGTTTACGAAATGCTCCGAGGCGCGCTTGCGCGGATGATCCGGGTAGACGCACGACTCGCTGAATGTGTCATATTCCTGGTCGTTGCGAACCAGCTTGCGGATTGCCGCCCGAGTGTCGACCGTCGCCAGCCGATAGGCTATCTCGCAAACAATCTGATGTCCTTCATCGCCCCACGCGCAGGCCCGGTCTGTGAGCGAGACCAGCGCGATGAACAAAATCGCAATCATCCGCATATCATGGTCCTCAGATATCAGCTGTTTCGAGCCGTTCGCTTCCTGGGGGTCTTTGCTTTGGCCTTTGCTTTCTTCTTTTTCGGAGCGGTTTTTTTCTTGGCCCTTTTCTTCACGGCGGCTTTCTTCCTCGCGGCTGCCCGCGCAACAGGCACTCCGCCATCCTTCGTCCCCTTGGAACCGCGCACGCCCTCGCCGGCGAAGACGTCCGGGTCCTTGGCGGCCTCGGCCTGCCAGGTCTTTTGGGGATTGGCGAAGAACATTTCGCGCCGATGGCTTTTTGCCTTCGATGGATCGAAATAGTCGTTCGTCCATCGATCGCTGTCATCAAGCAGGCCGAATTTCGTCTGGCCGCCATGCTTTGCGATGTCATTTGCGGCGTCGCGTGAGTAGAAGTGCCGGAAGATGCGGTCGAACTCCGTGAGGTAGATGTCCGCCACTCGCGTATTCCCGCGGATCAGCAGCATGTTCTCATCGTTGGACTTAAGGGATTCGCCGGAAAAATTTGCAGAGCCCGTGAAGACGAGTGGATCATCCGACAAGGGGTCGACTAGCAAAAACTTGGTGTGAATGAAGAAGACGAAGCCTTGCGAATTCTTGCGCTCCAACTCCTCTCCCAAGAACCACTCTTCGATCTTGAAATGGGGGATGGGCACCCATTTCTTCGTCTTCTTGCCGTCCTCGTCATGTCCTTCGGCCTGCCGGAACTGCGTCTTGCCGAGGATTGCTCCGTATGAAAACAGCAGATCTGCCGGATTGTTCGCCTGCGCTTGTATGATTTCGTGGGTCGGCGGACGTTCGAGCAGGATGAAGCGCATGGCGGGGCCGTGCTTTGCCATCGGTCCCAGGATATTCGGATCGACGTTGAAGGCTCCGGTAAACATCGCGCTGGTGGCGGCATCGCCCGCGCGGGCCCCGTACCAGTTCAACATGCGGTCACTGGGACGCGGCGAAAAGGCGAGCGTCGTCCCCTTGTCGATGACGTTCCTGGGATTCGGCGAGAGCGCAAAGGCGTTCGCATGCTGTTCCTTTGACTCGGGGTTCTCGGACAAGCCGTTCCAGAGTTTCAGGTAGGTTGCAGCGACGTCCTTGTCCGTAACCAAATGTCCGACGTTGGTCTGCCCGAGGAAACCCGACGGAGTGAAATTCGTTGAGCCAGTCCAGACTGCAACAGGCGTCTTGTTCTTCTCCAGATGCACGATGAACTTGTTGTGCGGCGTCTTGGGCCGAGTCCGTTCGAACAGGATCTGTTTGCTGCCTTTCTTTGCAGGAAGCCCCGAAGTCTTGATCGCCTTCTTGTTTGCGCTGGTTGCGTGATAGATGATCTGAACGTCAACGCCGCGCTTGATGGCCTTGATCAACTCCTCATGGATGCGCTGGTAAGTGAACTCATAGGCGCATACGCGCAAGCCATCGCCCGCCGGCGTGTTCCCAATATAATCAAGGCAGGCCTCAAGTAGCCCCCGCGACAGCCATGACACCTCCTTGTTAGCTGGATCGTTATAGTCGGCGTCGGTGAGAGACTTGTTGCCGAATTGATCCGCGAATGCCTGGCTGGCGATCGCGCCACGATTGAACCAGATCCCATGCTGCCCATCATCGGTTGCCTCGGTCTGGATATCGAAGGCAACCGTCTCGCGCGCTTCGAGCGCGCCCGGCCGGCCGTACATCGCGGTGACTTCGAACCTGTATTTTGTCGCCGGTTGCGCCTCATAGTCCGACCATAGAAAGCTCTGCACGGGGCTCTCGTTAGTGGGGAAATGAATGGCATGACCGGTCGGTTGCGTTGGCGCCAGACTCGGGAATGTCTTCATTCCCGTCAGCCACTCGCCAGGCTTGTTCCCCACCCAGCGTTTGAACGCGAACCCCAGGAGACCCTTACGATCACTGTCCGACATGTTCAAAGCGATAAGAATCGCGCGCGTCCCCGCAAAGGCTGCCACCTGAAGCTTGCCCGATTTCGACGATTTCTTTAAGCGCATAGCGCATTCCCCCAAATGGAATGATACTGCCTGTCCTGTGCGGAGATGATCGGTTGTGCTGGTAGGCCCGAGGCCGAGCGGCAAACCCTCTGCCTTCGCATCAACAAAAACGAGTAATGACTTTAAGTTGTGCGCTACTGTGAGGACATGACACTGCAGATGTCAACTAAGACACGAACAAAAATTTCCTAGGTGTGAGCCCCCAGCGATCGGTGCGCGGCGGCGGTCGCCACCGGCCCTAGCAGGCTGTTGAAGAAGTCGGTAGCGAAGCGTTTCGCATCGTGATTCTCTAGGACCAGGATTTAGCTGCTGGGGGGACGATGCGGGGGAGTGACGAACGGTTCGGCTCGCTTTTCCGTTTATGTGGACCTGGAGGTTCGACTTCGCGTCGACCAGCCGCTACGGATGATCCGAGACTTGGCGAATGCGGCGCTGGGCGACCTTTCTGGGGACTTCGGCAAGCTCTATACGGACTTCCGTCGCCCCTCGATCGCGCCGGAGAAGTTGCTTCGGGCGATGCTCCTCCAGGCATTTTATGGGGGTCGCTCGGAACGGCATCTGATGGAACGGAAGAGTTCGATCTTCTCTTCCGCTGGTTCGTTGGGCTTGGGGTGGCAGGGCCAAGCACGGCCAACGCATGGGCGCGGCCGCGCTCACGGTCGGATCGACGTTGAGCCTGCTAGTGTCGGCAAGCGAACCGATCGGAGCTGGTGGAATCGATTAGCCTGCGGAGCAGGGCGCCAATACGAGGAGCGACTGTTGGAGACCTACACTCTCGTAGTTGACGGCATCGCGATCATCGCCTTCGTGGTGCTGATCGCTCGACAGCGACCGCGTCGGCGCGCCGAGGGCAGACGACCCCGCTTGGTAAGGGGCGCGATTAAGGGCTGACGGATCCGCACGGCTTACGGGTTACGAGGAGTGCCCATACCGCCAATTTTGGAGCACGTGCCCGTCCCAACATTGATGGGTTTTTGGGCGAAGCCGATCGAGGCGAACACTCTTGGACGGAAGCCGTCGATGCGGCGCATCAGCGGAAGGTCGTCGATGCCATCCCGACCGAACCCGCTTCACGGGGGGAATGAGCGTTCTCTCTGCGCAAAACGCGCAGACAGACGGTCCCACTCTAATTTTGCCAGTTCCATGGTGGGAACCATACAGTAGCTTCCCTGTCCCATCTCAGGGGATGGGGATGGATCTCTTCAGGCCTCGGAAGATCGCTGAGGACAACTCAACGCGGCGTTGTCATTCTGTGGCGAGACGCAAGAGATCGTCCGGGTGATCGAACTTGAGGCCGATTTTGTCGGCTTCAACCGGCACAAATGGATCGGCGCGCCGATAGGGGGGCCTTCCTCTACATCTGAAGAGAGCGCCTCCCCGACATCGACCGCGGCATGGGCGACGAGGACTTCCCGGAGACCGATATCCGCTTGCGGTGCATACCGGCACGGTCAATTTTGTCACCGTGCTGACGGTGCCTGCGGCGCTCGCGCTCCACCAAGAGATCGGAGCGCCCGCGAAACGGTCGTTCAATGACGTCGAGATCCTCGCGCCTGACGAAGCAGACCTCTACGGCGCCATTACGTCCTTTCGCATTCAGGCAAGACGAACAAGCCCGACAACGACACCGCTGGCGCAGCTCAGGGACAGCTACAACGTGTTCACCGTGCTCCGGGGTGTCGGACGCCTGCGATCTATACCGAGGAGGCGGATCTCGACCGCCTGGTGGAGGCGCTCGCCCTCATCACCGGCACGAAGGCGGGCTGAGGCGCGCCGGCCATCCACTAAAGGCCGCCGCGTCATGGCCGGGAGAAGCTCGAGGTGAGGCCGGGAGCGACTCGGCTTTACTCCCCAGACCGAGTTGAAGCAACTTCAACAGTAGCTCCGCCGGATTGGCAACCAAAGAGTGTGCAGGCATTCGGTGGCCATGCTACGCTGCAGATGACCATGGACACGTACGGGCATATGTTCCCGAGTGATGACCATGCGAAGGCTATGGAGCGATCGCGAAGGGACTATTTGCGCTGACCTAAGGTCGGGGCACCGGTGGATCCATATACGGTGGGCGTGACCGATCTACCACGATTTGATCAGGCGGCGGCGGATTCTCATTCCAGCCAATTTGGAGACCAAGATACCTTTTGCCTCCACCCTCGACGATCTGTTTTTTTGGATCGCAAAGTTGAAAATCAAGCAATTGCCAATGATCAAAGGGAATTATCTCTGTATAGTCGGCAACTTCATCCAGTCTTTGCCGAAAGCCCCTTCCGACAAGTGCGCCCCGTTTCAATTGCGTAACGATGTCCGCCAATACCTCATTTTCCTTTTGCCGCGCTTCCTCGCCAGCATTGTCTAAGCGATCGATAGCGTAACGGCGTTCATCGGCAATACTCTTTTGCATGCTGTAAAGAGCGCGGGCGCGCGCAGGTGACATATCATCTTGGTCAAGCGCTTTAGATATTGAATCAAGCGTTCTGGTGTTGGTATCTATTTTCCTCTTCCATTCGGGGAGTTTATCGACGTCGTCGCGGAGTCTTTTCCACTGAGATACTAGCTCAGGGTTCGCAAATTGTTCTATGGCGGCTAACACATCGAGCCAGGCGCGCACACGCGGTGTCACGTCAACCTTCTTGCGAGTGGAGAATCTGCTGATCAAAAATATGATGCCCCAGACCAAGAGTAATATTGGCCAAGTCCATGGGTTATTTTGCGCAAAGATCCGGAACGCTATCGCTAAATCAAATACCAGATTGGCAATATTAGAGACATCCGGCGTTTTTTCGTATCCGACGATTGTTAGGATGAGGCCGATCAGCCCCATCACAGCAAACATGATCACTGCACGCGTACGCCAGACGGTATTTGACAGAGTCAGCGACGACACAATTGCGCCGCCTACTCCGATCAGAAGCACCACGATGTTCAATAATAGCGCAAGCATACGTTGCTCCCTTGGCTATCCTATCCCAAGGGCACGGTTGGTTGAATGTTGAGCGGCAGCGGTACACCGCCGGCACATAGTCTCGCCCCGAGCGTCATTTTACTATCGAATTTCGCCTGGATCGCTAGCACTACTTTGGCAGATTGTGTTTTCGCCGCTGTTTTTCACGGATTTGCCTTCGGCAATATGGGCAATGCTGAGACGGCGGCCGAAGGATGAGATCAACGATGGCGTGACGTACGGCTGGCATGGTTGGCTGAGGCGGAGGCCCGTAGATTCTTTTTTTTCCGCCCCGCGTGTGCGAGGCGACGATGTTGCAGGAAGGCGTAGGCAATCATTGTCATCAGGGCG
>NZ_RDQF01000009.1 GCF_004114425.1 Bradyrhizobium vignae
TCCGTGGCGAGCGCCTCGCCATCCGCCCCTCGGCAAACGATGCGCAATACGGGATCTTCTTTGCCGCCCACCAAGTCGCTATCATCGACTTGGCGAGCGGAGAATGTGTCGGCTATGTCCCCGAACACCCGTCGGTCATGTCCCCGGGCTGAACACTTGACCGGGCGATCCAGTACTCCGAGACGTCGGTAGCCTATCGAGAAGCCGCGGCGTACTGGATTCCCCGCTTTCGCGGGGAATGACAGCGTTGGGTGGGCCGGCATCGTCCGCACACGCCAAGCGCGCTGCTGCGATGGCCCGCGCGCCAGCGTCAATGCGCCAAATGGTTCGCCGAGCCCTGCACGATCAGCCCCGCCTCGTTCACCCGCAGATATTCGCAGATCTTCTTGCCCCGCTCGTTCTCGTAGAACACCACGAGGCTGTCCGGGCTGACGAACAGATCGATCAGCGAGAAATGCAGGTTGGGCAGCAGGGGCAGCGCCTTGCCCCAATAGGCGCGAAGCGCATCCTTGCCGCGCACCGTGCCGCTGGCATCGAACCCAAGCGCCGGAATGCGGTCCGAGGTCATCACGGCCGCCTCGTCATAGAGCGTGAGCACGCGCTCGAGATCGCGCGCATTCCAGGCCTCGACCCAGGTCCGGCCGAGCGCAGCAAGCGTTGATGGCTGATGATGTTGTGTCATGGCATTCTCCCTGACCGCCCCTGTTTGCGAGTGGGCATAATAGGTCAATATTGCTTACCTATATTCGTTTGTCCATGCCCAAAGAAGCATGTGGGCGCACGGCGACCGCGGTTGCGGCCCGCGCGCGGCCAGCGTATTTGCTGGCCATGACAGCAGCACAGAACGACCGCTCCGCGTCGACGCCCTCGGTGGCCTCGGCGCACGACAAGATTCTCATCGTCGACTTCGGCAGCCAGGTGACGCAGCTGATCGCGCGTCGCGTGCGCGAGGACGGCGTCTATTGCGAGATCGTCCCGTTCAACAAGGCCGAAGAGGCCTTCAAGGAGATGAAGCCGAAAGGGGTGATCCTCTCGGGCGGCCCCGAGTCGGTGCATGAAGCCGGCTCGCCCCGCGCCCCGCAATTGATCTTCGATTCCGGCGTGCCGGTGATGGGCATCTGTTACGGCCAGATGACCATGGCGGCCCAGCTCGGCGGTGAGGTCGAGGGCGGCCATCACCGCGAGTTCGGCCGCGCCGATGTCGAGGTGAAGGCCGAGAGCCAGCTGTTCGCGGACGTCTGGTCGTCGGGCAGCAAGAACCAGGTCTGGATGAGCCATGGCGACCGCATCACCAAGATGCCGCCCGGCTTCTCCGTCGCCGGCACCTCGCCGAACGCGCCGTTCGCGATCATCCAGGACGAGAAGCGCAAGTACTATGGCCTGATGTTCCACCCAGAAGTGGTGCACACGCCCGATGGCGCGAAGCTCATCCGCAACTTCGTGCGCAAGATCGCCGGCCTCACCGGCGACTGGACCATGCGCGCCTTCCGCGAGGAGGAGATCGCGAAGATCCGCGCGCAGGTCGGCAAGGGCAGGGTGATCTGCGGCCTCTCCGGCGGCGTCGATTCAGCCGTCGCGGCTGTGCTGATCCACGAGGCCATCGGCGACCAGCTCACCTGCGTGTTCGTCGATCACGGCCTGATGCGCCTCAACGAGGCCGAGCAGGTGGTCGACCTGTTCCGCCACCACTACAACATCCCGCTCGTGCACGTGGATGCCTCCAAGCAATTCCTCGGCGAGCTCGAAGGCGTCACCGACCCCGAAGTGAAGCGCAAGACCATCGGCCGCCTCTTCATCGAGGTGTTCGAGGCTGAGGCCAAGAAGATCGGCGGCGCCGACTTCCTGGCGCAAGGCACGCTTTATCCTGACGTGATCGAGAGCGTCTCCTTCACCGGCGGCCCCTCGGTGACCATCAAGTCGCACCACAATGTCGGCGGCCTTCCCGAGCGCATGAACATGAAGCTCGTCGAGCCCCTCCGCGAGCTGTTCAAGGACGAGGTCCGCAAGCTCGGGCGCGAGCTGGGCCTTCCCGAAATCTTCGTCGGCCGCCACCCGTTCCCGGGCCCGGGCCTTGCCATCCGCTGCCCCGGCGAGATCACCCGCGACAAGCTCGACATCCTGCGCAAGGCGGACGCCGTCTACATCGACCAGATCCGGAAAGCAGGCCTCTACGACGAGATCTGGCAGGCCTTTGCCGTGCTGCTCCCGGTGAAGACGGTGGGCGTCATGGGCGACGGCCGCACCTATGATTATGTGGTTGGCCTGCGCGCCGTCACCTCAACCGACGGCATGACCGCGGACTTCTACCAGTTCGACATGAAGTTCTTAGGCGAGACCGCCACGCGCATCATCAACGAGGTGAAGGGCGTGAACCGGGTGGTGTATGACGTGACGAGCAAGCCGCCCGGGACGATCGAGTGGGAGTAGCGCGGCCGGCTGCCATTGCGCGGTCTGGCGTAGTCTGGAGAAGGTTGTCGATTCCTTCGTATCGGGGACGCTGATCGAAGTAGTGCTTCGACCTATCGCGCTCGAGGTCTGCAATCCACAACGACTATGCTGACGGAATACTACAGCGCCCTTCAGCGTACAGAAGGGCGGGGGCTCCAGTCTCGAGCACAGTCAAGTTTTGGCACAAAGCGCACCGTCCGCTTCGACCCGGCGAACCGCTCATTCAGCCGACATGGGATCGCCGGTGATGCTCCAGCTTTCGCCGTCGAATACCGCGATCCGGAGGGTCTCGAATGCTCCGTAGTCGTCGGGCTTGGTACTGATCGAGATGCCCGGCAGCATCATCGGCAGGCGTTCGCCGTGCAGTGACGTCGCCTGACGGATCAGGTTTTCCCGCGTGAGGTCGTCGCCGCACTTTTTCAGCACGAGTTCGACGGCATGGACGTTCATATAGGCGACGAGGACCGAATAATCGTCCGGATTGACTGACGCGGCGTACTTTTTCAGGAAAGCCTTGTAGGCCCTGACCTCGTCGTCATTGGCCCAGGCCGGGTCGCCGGGCTGCTTGAGGAACTGAGTGGTCACGAGGCCCTTGGAGGCGTCCAGGCCCGCTGGCTTCAGGATCGTCTCGACGGAGGCGGTCGATCCCCCGATGATGTGCAACGGGCTCCAGTTCAGTTCATGGACCTTGCGAATCGACTGCGCCGCTGCCTTTGAGGACGACTGCTCGACCAGCGTGTCGATGCCGGCGGACTTGAGTTGGACAATCTGTGAATCGATCGTGGGGTCGGCGAGTTCGTAGGACGCCTCCAGCACGATTTGCGCTGCCTTGTCGCCGAGGCCGGCACGAAGGCCTTTCAGATAGTCTTTTCCGTAGTCGTCGTTCTGGTAGAGGACGCCGATCTTGGCTTGCGGCCTGGTCTTCAGCAGGTACTTGCCGATGACGCGCCCCTCGGTCTCGAAATCGGGATAAAGCGGCACGGTCCAGCGGAAGTTCTTGGGATCGTTGAACCGACGTCCGCCGGCGGTGATGAATAACTGCGGGACCTGCTTGGAGTTCAGGTATTTCTGGATGGCGACATTCGGTGCCGTGCCGATGGTGCCGACTTCGGCGAGCACGCCGACGTCCTCGACGAGCTTGCGCGACTGCTCGACCGCTTTGGGGGCGCTGTAGGCGTTGTCAAGCTGCGTGAAGTTGATCTTGCGTCCGTTGATTCCGCCTTGCTCATTGAGCATCTCGAAATAGGCGACGACGGCGCGTCCTGCTCCGGCGCCGAATGCCGACGCCGGACCGCTCAGCGGAGTTGATTGCCCGAGCTTGATCTCGGTATCGCTGACACCCGGCCCGTAGGCTTTTTCCGCGTGCAACTGGGTCGACACCAGCATCGCTGATGCGGCGATCACGCCCAGGGCGCGCCCGATATGGCTGTTCAAGTTAGATCCTCCCGCTTGGTTTGTTTTTCAGATTTTTATCGAAGAAGTTCCCGGGCGATGACCATTCTCTGGATCTGGTTGGTGCCCTCGAAGATCTGCGTCAACTTGGCGTCGCGCATCATGCGCTCGACCGGATAGTCCATGGTGTAGCCGTAGCCGCCGAATATTTGCACGGCGTCGGTTGTCACCTTCATGGCCAAGTCGCTGCCGACGCATTTGGCCATGCTGGCAAGGACGTTCAGCCGCTTCCAGTCGCCGGCATCGCCCGCGCGCGCGCATTCATAGACCAAGGCGCGCGCCGCCTCGATCTGCATGGCCATGTCGGCAAGCATGAACTGCACGCCCTGAAATTCCGAGATCGATTTCTTGAACTGCTTGCGCTCCTTCGCATAGGCGAGGCAGGCATCGAGCGCCCCCTGGGCCAATCCAACGGACTGCGCGCCGATCGTCGGGCGGTTGAGGTCGAGGGCGCGCATCGAGGCGCGAAAACCCTTGCCTTCCTCACCGACGAGGTTGTCCAAGGGGACCCGCACGCTGTCGAAGAAGATCGGCGTGTTCGGTGCGCCGCGGAAGCCCATCTTGCGCTCGTGCCGGCCGAATGTGATTCCCGGCATGTTCTTGGGCTCGACGATGAAGGCGCTGATTCCGTCCGCGCCCGGGCTGTCGCTCGTGCGGGCCATCACGACGATATAGTCCGCCACCACGCCGTAGCTGCACCATTGCTTGCGGCCGTTGAGGACGTAGCAATCGCCTTCCTTCTTGGCGCGGGTGTTGATCGCGGTGACGTCAGAGCCCGCCTGCGGCTCCGAGATCGCGATCGCCGTGACGATGCCGCCCTTCGCGATGATCGGCAGGTATTTCTTGCGTTGCTCCTCGGAGCCGAAGTGCAGCAGCGGCATGATGAACATCGTGTTCAGTGCGGCGATCGACGCGCAGGCGGGAGAAAATCGCGAGATCTCCTCGCGGGCGATGCACGCCATGGTCAAATTGCCGTTCGGGCCGCCATATTGTTCGGGGACCCAGAGCTGCATCAATCCCATTTCGCCGAACAGCTTCACGAGTTCGAGGGGAAAGCGATCGGTCTCGTCGATCTCGGCGGCGATCGGTGCCACGTGCTTGGTCGCCATCTTCCGGATGCTGTCGCGGAATGCGATCTGCTCCTCGGTGAAGCTCATGAACGTCTCCGATATTTTTCTTTGGGAGGCCCAGAAAGGGGCTTCCATTGAATGGGTGATCCATTTAATAATTCACCGCATGGCAACCAAGTCAAGCCCCCATTCATCCGCTGGCACGCGCATGGCGTCGTCGAAACGTCGCGAGCGTGCCTCCGATCACCGTACAGCGGGATCGCCGGCCCCCGTGGCATTCCGGCCGATCCATACGCGGCGCGCCTTCGAGGAAATTTGCGACCGGATTCGCGAGCAGCTCGCACTCGGAGTTCTCAAGCCGGGCGACAAGCTTCCGCCCGAGCGCGATCTTGCCCAGCAGCTCGGCGTGAGCCGCAACGTCCTGAGAGAGGCGCTTCGTAGCCTGGAAATGGCCGGCGTGCTGCGGCTGCAGAAGGGTGTCAAGGGCGGCGCCTTCGTCCAGCAGGGTGATACCAGCCGCATGAACGTGGTCATGCGCGACATGCTGAGCCTAGGCACCATCTCGATCCGCGAACTCTCGGAAGCGCGAGTCCAGGTTCTCGATCTCGTGGTGCGGCTGGCTTGCGCGAACGCCCGGCAGTCAGATTTCGAAGCATTGCAGGCGAATGTTGAGCGAACGGAGCTCTTTACCCGCGAGGGCCGGTTGCTGGAGAGGGTCGAATGCGCGCGAGAGTTCTACAAATTGCTCGCTATCGCCTGCGGCAACAAGGTGATTGCCATGATCACCGATGCCGTCACCGAGATCCACATGCGGTTTGTCTATGCCAAGGTCGCATCGAGCGGGGTCGCGATGGCGCGCCTGGTTGAGCGTCGCAAGCAATTCCTGGCAGCGCTGCGCGAGCGGAATGCCGCGGCTGCGGCTCGGTTGATGCGGGGTCACCTGGGTGCGGTTCAAAAGATGCTGGAGCAGGATCCAGGCGCCATGTCGCTCCAAATCGCGTTGGCGGAGATGAAGCCCGGCATGAAATGACGCGCGTTCATCCGGCCAGCAGGCCGGATGCGAAAACAAAAACGAATGGAGGAAGATGTGTCCCGATACGCCAAATATGAATGCTTGACCGTGGATGTCGCCGACAAGGTCGCGACGGTGACCTTGAATCGGCCGCAGGCCCGCAATGCCATAAATCAAAAGCTGATCCGGGAACTCCGCACGATCTGGGACGATCTTGCCGACGACCATGCTGTCAACGTCGTGGTGCTGACCGGGGCGGGAGAATTCTTCAGCGTCGGCGGCGACGTCAAGGCGATGTCGGAGCGGCCGGGCGGCGACGTGCTGGAGGAGGGTGAGGTCCACGACCCCATGATCAGCCGCCGCGGCGTGACGCGTCAGCTCGAGCTTGACAAGCCGATCATCGCCGCCATCAACGGCGATGCCATCGGCCTTGCCGCGACCCACGCGCTGCTCTGTGACATCACGGTCATGGCGGAGGATGCGCGCATCGGCGACACCCACGTGTCGCGGGTCGGGCTCGTGGCCGGAGACGGTGGCACCGTGATCTGGCCGTTGCTCGTTGGCATCAACAAGGCCAAGGAATTCCTCATTCGCGGCACCCTGCTGAAGGGAAAGGAGGCCGAGCGGATCGGCCTCGTCAATCACGTCGCGCCGCGGGCCGAAGTGCTGGCCAAGGCCCGGGAAATCGCGATCGAGCTGGCGAACGGTCCGACCTGGGCCATCCGATGGACCAAGCTGTCGATCAACCAGATCGTCAAGGATCGCGTGAACATGTTGCTCGAAGCCTCCATGGCGCTCGAGCAGGTGACATTCGAGACCGCCGACCACAAGGAAGCGACGACATCGTTCAAGGAGAAGCGCAAGCCCCGGTTTGGCCAAGGCTAGTCGGCCCATGGACGCCACCGAGCTTCCGACCGACGAGGTCAGGCAGATGCTCCGGGACTCCCTGCGCGGGTTTCTCGGCGAGCAGTGGGATGCCGATTGCCTCAGGCTTGGCTCCAAGCCGCAGGAAGTTGCGGCGATGTGGGCCAAGCTGGTTGGCCAGGGCGTTGCCGGTCTCGGCTCCGCTGCCGAGGAAGGGGGCTTGCGCGAGATCGCTGTCGTGCTCGCCGAGCTCGGGCGCGCGGTGTGTTCTGCGCCGATGTGGTCGGCTGCGCTGGCCAATTTCGCGCTTTCGACGGCAAGGTCGGAACTCGCCGCTGATTGTCTTGAGAAGCTGCATAACGGGACGGCTCGGCTCGCCTTCGCGTTTGGAGCGCTCGATCCCGATGCGGGCGCCGGCGCTCTCCGGGTTCGGGAGGGCAGAGCAGACGGGGTGCTCCGGCTCGTGGAAGCCGCGGATAGCTGCACGCATCTCCTGGTTGCCATCGACCCCGCGCTCCTGGGCCTCGTGGCGCTGGATGCCGCCGGCGTCGCAATTGTCCCGACGCGGGCCATGGGTGCCTGGGGGACTTGCGAGGTGCGTCTCAGTTCGGCGCCGATCAGCCTCATCGCGATCGAGGCGGGCATTATCGACGATCTCTTGCTGAGGGGAAAGCTGGCGCTGATGGCGCGAGCGCACGGTGCCGCCCAGCGAGGGTTCGAGCTCGCCACGGACTATGCCAAGGAACGGCATCAATTCGGTCAGCCGATCGGCCGCTTCCAGGCCATCCAGCACAAGCTTGCCAATGGCTTCATCGCCCTGGAAGGGGTGCGGCTGATCATTGATCATGCGGCCAGACTTCACGATCGCGACGATCGCGAATGGCGCTACTTCGCCCATGCGGCTGTCGCTTTTGCGAGCGATGCGTTGCGACGCGTCTCGCTCGAGACGCATCACGCATTCGGCGCGATCGGTTATGCCGATGAGCACGAGGCACCGCTGCATTTCAAGCGGGTGCATCTCGACACCATCATGCTGGGCGGGGCGGCTCCGGCGAAAAAATGGCTGGCATGCGCGTTGCTGGAGCCGGGCAGTTCGGGCCTGCCTGAATATGATCTTGGCCCGGCCGGCAATTCGCTGCGCGAGCAGGTGAAAGATTGGCTGGAGCGGCATTGGTCGGGAGACCGGAAGGCCAAGTTCGATCGCAAGCCGTTCGCCAAGCGCGAGTTCGATGCCGACTTCGCGCGCGATATCGGCGAGACCGGCTGGATCGGTCTTGGCTGGGCCCGGGAATTCGGCGGCCAAGCCCGTTCGCCGCTCGAGCAGATCGCGTTCGTGGAAACGATGGAGCGGGGCGAAGCGCCACGCATCGGCGCCGCGATCCAGGCCAATGCCCTGATGATGTTCGGAACGCCCGAGCAGCAGCAACGCTATTTGCCCGAGATCCTGCGCGGCGAGGCCATGCACGGGATGGGCTACAGCGAACCGCAGGCGGGCTCGGATCTTGCGGCGCTGCGCACCAGCGCGGTGCGCGATGGCGATCACTGGGTCATCAACGGCCAGAAGATCTGGACCACGACCTGGTGGGGCAAATACATGTTCCTGGCCGCGCGCACCGACAAGGACGCCAGGCCGCCGCACGCCGGCGTCAGCATGTTCATCGTGCCCATGGACGCCGAGGGGATCACGGTCCGGCCGGCAACCACGATGTATGACGGCTCCTTCGCCGACATCTTCTACGACAACGTTCGCATTCCCCTGGAAAACCTCGTTGGCGAGGTCAATGGGGGCTGGAAGGTCCTGACCGGCGCGCTCGCTTTCGAGCGCGGGCTGGTCGGCGGCGGCATCGTCCTGAAGGTCGCTCACGCCTTCGAGCAACTGCGCGGGCATGTCATGGAGAGGGACGCTGCGGGAATGGCGCTCAGCGACGATCCCATCGTGCGCGACAGGATGGCGACGTTGGCTGCAGAGATCGAGATCGGGCGTCAATTGATGATGCATTGCGCTGAGCTTGCCGCGGACGGGGTAACCCCGCCGGAGTACGGCGCGATCAGCAAGGTGTTCTCGGGGGAGCTGATGGAGCGCTTCGGCGAGGCAGCCCTCGACATCCTCGGCGCGAGGGCGGCGCTGTCGGAGCAGATGCCTGGCGCGATCGACAACGGCCGTTTCGAGCAGAACCTGCGTCATTCGCTGATGTGGGTGATCAGCATCGGCACCAACGAGATCCAGCGCAGCCTCATCGCACAACGGGCGCTTGGGCTACCCAGATAGGAGTGAGCATGCAGGTGCAGGAGATCACGAATCTGCCGCTGGAGGGCGTCCGCGTGCTCGACTTCTCGATCATGCTGGCCGGTCCCTATTGCGCGAGGCTGCTTGCCGATGCCGGCGCGGAGGTCATCAAGATCGAGCCGCCCGAGGGTGATGACATGCGTCTGCGGGCCCCGTTGCGGGGCGGCCAGAGTGCCTATTTCGGCCAGCTCAATGCCGGCAAGCGCAGCCTTGCGCTTGACCTGAAAAATCCCGAGGCGATCGAACTGGTCCGCCGGTTGGTCAAGGAGACCGATATCCTGGTCGAGAATTTCCGGCCGGGCGTGATGGACCGGCTTGGCCTTGGCTACGAGGCGCTGCGCGCGATCAATCCGCGCCTGATCTACTGCTCGATCTCGGGCTACGGGCAAACGGGACCGGCCGCCGAGCGCGCTGCCTACGCCATGATCGTTCACGCCGAGAGCGGCTTCGACCGCTCGTTGATGCGGTATGCGGGCGATCGCGACCGGCCGGCGGCGGGGGCCGTTTTCGTTGCGGATGTGCTCGGCGGGATCTTTGGCTATTCGGCGATCCAGACCGCCATGGTCCAGCGCGCGCGAACGGGGACGGGCCAAAGGATCGACGTGGCCCTGATGGATTGCATGCTCAACCTGCTCGTCTACGAATTGCAGGAAGCGCAGTTCGCCCCGCAAGCGCCGCGCGCCGCCTATGGTCCGGTGCGGGCTTCCGACGGCGACATCCTGGTTGCGCCGATCACGCCTCGAAATTTCGCTGCGCTGTGCGAGGTGACGGGGCAGGGTGATCTCGCGAACGATCCGCGCTTCAAGACGGTACCGGGCCGCGCGGCCAACTGGAGCGCGATGATGCAGGTCGTCGAGAAATGGTCCGAGCAGCATACGGTGCGCGAGTGCATGGCCGCCCTCGACAAGGCCGGCGTTCCCAGTGCCGAATATCGCGATCCGGGAGCCGCCTTGACCGACCCGCATCTCTTGCAGCGCGGTGCATTCGCGACGATCGCCGATAGCGCTGGGGAATTCCTGGGCGTCAATACGCCCTGGAAGATGTCGAGCGGATCGACCGCCATGCGGCGGGAGATTCCCGCGGTCGGGGCGCACCGGGACGAATTGCTGTCCCGGGTCCTCGGCCTGTCGGGCGAGGCCATCGCCGGCCTCGCTGACGCCGGAGTGTTTGGAAGCGCCAGCACCCGGTCGAAAGGCTAGTTCACATCAGCACGCCGGAGGGCAGCATCCATGAAGATCATCGCTGCGATAGCAAATGGGCCGCGCGATCCTTTCGAGATCGTCCCTTGCGAACTCTCGGCCCCACGCGGCGGCGAAGTCCTTGTCCGGGTGCACGCGTGCGGCATCTGTCACACAGATCTCGCGGTCAAGTATGGGCACATTCCGGTGCAGATGCCGAAGGTTCTGGGCCATGAAGGCGCGGGCGTGATCGAGCAGGTCGGCCTCGGCGTGACGTCGTTCCGGCCCGGCGACCATGTGCTCATGAGCTATGGCTCCTGCGGCGAGTGCCCGAATTGTTGCGACGGCGCGCTCGGCTATTGCGACCATTTTCGTGCCATCAACTTGTTCGGAAACAGGTCTGGCGGCTCGGCGCTGTCGCGTGGCGGGAGCGAACTGGGCGGTCATTTCTTCGCGCAATCCGCCTTCGCGACGCACGCAATCGCCACCACCAGGAACATCGTCAAGGTCGATGCCGATCTGCCGCTGGATCTTCTTGCGCCGCTCGGATGCGGCATCCAGACCGGCATGGGATCGATCATGAACGTGCTGCGGCCGCAGGCCGGGACCTCGATTGCCGTGTTCGGCGTCGGCGCCGTCGGTCTGTCCGCCATCATCGCTGCGCGGATCGTCGGTTGCTCGACCATCATCGCCGTGGATGTCGTGCCGGAGCGGCTGCGCGTCGCGCGCGAGCTGGGCGCTACCCATGCGGTGTCCGGCCGCGCGGAGAATCCCGCGGCGGAGATCGTCGAGCTCACGCAGGGCGGTGCGCATTTTTCACTCGACACGACGGGCGTACCGGCGGCGGTGGCAAGCTCGGTCAATTGCCTGCGCGCGCGAGGTGTCAGCGCGCAGGTCGCGGCCCCGCCCCGGGGAACGATGTATGCAGCCGAAGCCAGTGTGGTGGTCGGGCGGGGAATCTCCATCCGCGGCGTGGTTGAGGGGGATGCAAATCCCAAGCTGTTCATTCCGCGCATGATCGGCTTCTTCCGCGAAGGCCGATTGCCGCTCGACAAATTCGTCAAGACCTATCCACTCGCGGGGATCAACGAGGCCGTTGACGCCCTCGACAGTGGCCGCGTGGTCAAGCCCGTTCTGACCATGGCGGGGATTGGGAGCGCCTAACAAGACATAAAACAAGCAGGGAGGAGGAACGATGCTCGACATCGCAACGGATAATGCAATCGCCGATCACAGAACCTATGGCAATGTCGGTCTGCAGCACCGGCTCTTCGGCGAACTGCGGCGGGAAGATCCGGTCCATTGGACGCAACCTCAAGGGTATCGTCCGTTCTGGACCATCACAAAATACGCCGACATCATCGAGATCGAGCGCCAGGCCGATCGCTTCATCAACGCGCCGCGAACCAAGCTTCTCAGCATCGACTTCGAAAGCAAGGTGAGAGAGGCGATGAGCGGCAAGCCCATGCTGGTCCGGGCTTTGCCGCAGATGGATAATCCCGATCACGGCAAGTATCAGAAGCTCACCCACGCCTGGTTTCAGCCCCGGCACATCCGGACATTGTCCGAGCGCATGGCGGCGCTGGCGAAGGAGAGCGTCGATCGTCTCGTGGCGATGGGCAACCAGTGCGATTTCTACAATGATATCGCGATCTATTATCCGTTGCGGGTCCTGATGACCATCCTCGGCCTGCCGCGCAGCGACGAGGGCCGCCTGCTCAAGATCACCCAGGCCTATTTCGGCGGCGGCGATCCCGAGATGCAGAAGGGCTCCGACCTGATCGACGCCACGATCGCCTATGTCGACTATTTCAAGGACGTCGCGCGGGAGAGACGGAAAAACCCGCAGGACGACGTGGCGACGGTGATCGCAACGTCCGAGATCGACGGCCGGCCGATTGAGGATTTCGAGGCCTATTCGTATTATGTCGCACTCGCGAGCGCGGGACACGATACGACGAGCGCGACGATCGCCGGCGGTCTGCTTGCCCTGATCGAGAACCCCGAGGCTATGGCCCGCCTGCAGCGCGAGCCCGAGTTGCTATCTGACGCCGCGGAGGAGATGGTGCGTTGGGTATCTCCGGTCAAACACTTCTTCCGCACCGCCACGGCCGACTACGAGATTCGCGGCAAGACGATCAGGGCCGGGGACAGCATCCTCCTCAGCTATCCCTCGGGCAATCGGGATGAGGAAGCCTTCGGTCGGCCCTTCCAGTTCATTCCCGATCGGTCGCCCAACCGGCATCTCGGCTACGGCTTCGGCATTCACGCCTGCATCGGACGGCATCTCGCCAAAGCCGAGATCGTCGCCTTCTTCCGCGAATTCCTCGGCAGGATCGAGCGGGTCGAACTCGCGGGCGCCCCGGCGTGGACCGAAACGTCGTTTCTCGGCGGCGTGAAACGCTTGCCGATCCGTTATTCGGTGCGGTAGCGGAGCGTCGCCGCGCGTGCGCGCCCTCGAAGGCAGGGACAGGGTCAGGTCTCTGAGGACGAGGGCGCGGCTGCCTTGGCGATCGCGAGCATGCATTTGAGGAAGTGGACGCGGTCCTCCTTGCTCAGGGGGGCGAGCAGGGTGTTCTGAAGCTCGGCCGCGGCGGGGATGACGCCGAGAAGGGCTTCCTCGCCTTTGGCGGTGATCTGGACCTGGATCGACCGCCGGTCCTCCGCGTTGCTTCGTTTCGAGATCAGCTTGCGCGCCGTCATGCGCTTGAGCATTTCGCTGAGCGTGTTGCGGTCGCTGCTGATGCGCACGGCGAGGGCGGACGGGGTGAGGGGACCATCCTGATAGAGTGCGATCAACACACCGAACTGCCGCGGCGTGATGTCGCTCTGGCCGGTCAGGTCCTGATAGAGCAGATCATAGCGGGCCTCGAGCAGTCGAAGCAGATACCCAACGCCCCCTTCGAGGCGCCAGTTGCGCGCCATCTCCACCGCGCTCGCATTCTTTTCCCTGGGCGCTGACATGCCGTCGCTGACCTAAACTCTCCTGGAATCGCTCAGGCGTTAGCAGCTTGTCCGATGGCTCTCAACCCATGGCGGAACGGGCCCAGAGTGCTGGCGTCCGGAAAAGCCGGCGCGATCGGATTTGCTATTGCAAGCCATTCGCCGATATAGTACGTATACGTATCAAACAGGGGCGCAACAGCCGCTCTGCCGGGGAGGACTGCTTGGATCTGCGGAAGCTGCTGTCGATTCCCTATCTTCTCGAAGCCGAGGCGGTCGAAACCGAACCCGGTCGGTGGCTCGTACGCCTGGCCTATCCCGAACTGCCCGGCTGCAGTGCGGAAGGCGCGGTGGTCGAGGAAGCCCTGCGGGATCTCGAGCGGCGCCGCATCGAGACGATCATCGGCCTCGTCGAGGCCGGGACATTGCCACCCATTCCACGCCAGCCACTGGCCTCGGCCGATCCGCTCTGGACCGCACGCGATCTCGGACTGTCGGCGCGGGTTGCAGCGCTCCTGGGCACTGCCCCAGAGCAAGCCAGCGACGGAATCCCACTGAAGGAGGAAGCAGATGTTGTCGCGCGAGGACAATGAACGTCTCGTCAGGGTCGGCAAGGGCACGCCGCTTGGAGACCTGTTCCGTCTCTACTGGATTCCCTTCCTGCCGTCCGCGGACGTGGCCAGAGACGGCCAGCCGAAGCGGGTCAGGCTGCTCGGAGAGGACCTTGTTGCCTTCCGGGATTCAGAGGGACGCGTCGGGCTGGTCGACCAGGCCTGTCCGCATCGCGGCGCGCCGATGGTGTTCGCGAGGAACGAGGATTGCGGCCTGCGATGCGTCTACCACGGCTGGAAATTCGACGTCACCGGCGCCACGACGGATATGCCGGCCGAGCCGGTCCGCAGCCGCTTGAAGGAGCGCGTGAGGATCAAGGCATATCCGTGCCGGGAGCGGAACGGGATGATCTGGACCTATATGGGGCCCGACCAGGCTGATCTTCCGCCGCTGCCGAACGTGGAATGGAATCTGGTGCCGCAGGAGCAGGTGCATATCTCGCTGCGCGTGCAGGAGTGCAACTGGCTTCAGGCGGTCGAGGGTGAGATCGATTCCGCCCACGCGCCGCTGCTGCATGGGCGGCTGGACGCGCAGGGTACGACCAGCGCCTGGATCCAGAAGCGCGATCTGCGTCCGACATTCGAATGCATCAAGCAGGACTTCGGTATGAGCATCGCGGCGCGGCGCAATTACGATGCCAATACGCTGTACTGGCGCGTCAACCAGTTCATGCTGCCGTTCTATACGCTGGTCCCGCCGCTGATGCCGTTTCCGGATCTCAGCGGCCATGCCTGGGTGCCGATCGATGATGAGAACACGCTCTGCATCATGTTCTCGTATCACCCCTCGCAACCCCTGCTGCCGAAAACCCGCCAGGTCTTTGCCGACGGGCACAATGGCCGCGAGAGCGGGCATGCCAGCCGCCACGCGCTGGTCGACCATCCGGTGACGGTGCCCTATGCGGGCTATTGGACGAAGTACAATCCGCAGAACGGCTTCCAGTTCGACTACCAGGCGCAGCAGACGACCTGGTTCTCGGGCCTGCCGGGCTTGTGGGTGCAGGACGGGGCCTGCCAGAGCGGCGTGTCGCCGATCTTCGACCGGACCAGGGAAAACCTCTGCTCGAGCGACACCGGAATCGCGATGACCCGGCGCTTCATCCTGGAAGCGCTCGGGGCCTATCGCGATCACGGAACCAAGCCGAAAGGGGTGACGGACCCCGACGTGTTCATGGTCCGGGCGGTGTCGATGCGGCTGCCGCCGGAGGAGTCGTGGGTCGATGTCGGTGCGCCCTTCATGCGCGCCAGGCTCGGCGCCGATTTCGGATACGAGATGTGAGCCCTTCGATGGCAGTCCCGCGGAGGCGCGCGTCATGAGCGATGGCTTGTTCGACGTTCGCGTCAAGCGCATCAGCTACGAGGCGGATGGGATCAATTCCTACGAACTGATCTCGCCGACCGGGCACGATCTCGATCCCTTCACGGCCGGCGGTCATATCGATGTGCATCTGCCGAACGGCATGGTCCGGAGCTATTCGCTGGTCAACGATCAGCGTGAGCGCCATCGCTATGTGATCGCGATCAACAAGGACACGGCAGGGCGGGGTGGCTCACGCCTCCTGCACGACAATCTGAAGGCGGGTGACGTCCTCAGGGTGTCGAGGCCCCGCAACAATTTTGCGCTTTGCGAGCAGGCCGAGCATTCGGTCCTGATCGCAGGTGGAATCGGGATTACGCCGTTGCTGTCCATGGCCCGTCGTCTTGACGCTCTCGGACGGCCCTGCGAACTGTTCTACGCGGCAAGGGCGCCGCGCGCGGCGGCATTCCTCGACGAGATCGCAGTGCTCGCGGCGAACGGGCGCTTGAAGGTGCGCCTCGACTTCGACGACCAGCGTTCCGGCCGCCTGTTCGATCTTGCGGCGGTCATCGATCGGGCGCCGGCGCAGGCTCATCTCTATTGCTGCGGTCCGCAGCCAATGCTCGAAGCCTTCGAAGCCGCGGCAGCCGGTCGCCCGGCCGATCATCGGCATGTCGAGTATTTCCAGGCGAGCGAAGCTCCCGCGACGGCGGGCGGTTTCGAGTTGAAGCTCGCCCGCAGCAACCGGACGATTCCGGTCGAAGCCGGAAAGACGATCCTTGAGGCGCTGCTCGAGGCAGGGATCGCGGCGAACCATGCCTGCTCGGAGGGGGTCTGCGGCACCTGCGAGACGCGTGTGCTCGAAGGCATCCCGGACCATCGCGACCAGTTTCTCAGCAAAGACGAGCAGGCATCGAACAAGACAATGATGATCTGCTGCTCGGGCGCGAGGTCGGGCAGGCTGGTGCTGGACCTCTAACAACAACAAAGTTCGTCAACAGGGTGGAAACATGAAAGTCGCTTTACGTGTCGCCGGAATAGCCTTGCTCCTCGCCGGTCTGTGTTCGCCCGCATGCGCGGCCGCAACGCGCACCATCAAGATCGGCGTCCTCAATGATGCGTCGGGGCCCTATTCCGACAATGCCGGTGAGGGCTCCGTGACGGCGGCGAGAATGGCGGCCGAGGACTTCATGGCGCACCACCCCGACCTCAAGGTCGAGATCGTCTCGGCGGATCACCAGAACAAGGCGGATGTCGGGGCGGCGATCGCCCGTCGCTGGATCGAGCAGGAGAAGGTCGACGCCGTCGCCGACGTGCCCAACTCCGCGGTCGGCCTCGCCGTCAATGAGGTGGTTCGCGGCGGCAAGGCCGCGCTGATCGCTTCCAGCGCGGCATCATCCGATCTGACCGGGAAATACTGCTCGCCCAACACGATCCAGTGGACGTTCGATACCTGGGCGGCATCGCACACGATCGGCAATTACCTGGTTCGTCACGGCGGCAATAAATGGTACTTCATCGCCACCGACAATGCGCTCGGCAAGTCCATGGTGCGGGACGGTACGTCGGTCATCAATGCGGGCGGCGGCGCCGTGCTCGGATCGGTCAATGTTCCCATCAACAATGCCGATTACGCTTCGTTCATCCTGCAGGCGGATGCCTCCGGCGCCGACGTGATCGCTTTCGCGACCGCCGGTGGCGATACCGTCAGCCTGGTCAAGCAGTCTGCCGAGTTCGGCTTGAAGCAGAAGGGCCGGACCTTCGCTGCGATGCTGACGACCACGAACGACGTCGGGGCCAGCGGGCTGGCGGTCGGGCAGGGACTCATCATCACCCAGCCGTTCTATTGGGACCTCAACGAGGCCAGCCGGGCCTGGTCGGCGAAATTCAACGCTCGGCAGCATGATCAGTCCCCGACGGCGTTTCACGCCGGCGTCTATTCTTCGGTGCTGGCCTATCTGAATGCCGCATTGGCTGCGGGAACCAACGACGCGCAGGCGGTCATCCGCAAGATGAAGGAGCAGCCCATCGACGACGCGCTGTTCGGCCCGGTCGTGGTGCGGGCGGACGGCCGCGCCATCCACAACATGTACATCTTCAAGGTGAAGGAGCCGAAGGCGTCGAAAGGCAAATGGGACCTTCTCGACAATGTCGGCGTCCTGAGCGGACCCGAGGCATTCCGCCCGATCGACCAGGGTGGATGTTCGATGGTCGAGCAGGCCAAGGGCAATTGACGCCGGTTGCGATCGGGCACGCCGGGGCTGCCGCGCGAACATGATGGATGCACCATGCTGGACAACATCGAAGCCGACTTTCCAGAGTACACGCCGCGGCCATCCGATGCGCCGAGGGCGCTTGGGGGAATCCGGGTCGTGGATTTCTCCCACTTCATCGCGGGACCATTCGCCACGATGATCCTGGCCGATATGGGCGCAGAGGTCATCAAGATCGAGGCGCCAGGCCGAGGCGACGATCTCAGGCGCTACCCGCCGGTGCATCCCGAACTCAAGGCCGGGGCGCCGTTCGTCTGGACCAACCGCAACAAGCGAAGCGTTGCCCTCGACCTCAAGTCGCCCGAGGGCGTCGCGGTGGTGCGGGAGTTGATCGCAACGGCGGACGTCGTCGTCGAGAATTTCTCCACCGGCGTCATGGAGCGGTTCGGGCTCGACTATGCCGCATGCCGGACCATCAAGCCTGACATCATCTACTGCTCGGTGTCGGCCTATGGACGCGAGGGGACCTTCGCCGACCGGCTCGGCTTCGATCCGATCGCGCAGGTCGAGAGCGGATTTGTGTCCATGAACGGTTATCCTGACCGCGAGGGCGTGCGGGCGCTGTCGCCCGTGATGGACATCAGCACGGCGATGATGGCCTGCAACGCCATCCTCGGCGCACTGGTTGCCCGTGAGCGCAGCGGGCTCGGACAGGCGGTCGAGGTGTCACTGTTCGACAATGCCGTGCTGATGTCCGGCTATGCCACGATGCAGCATCTGTTCACCGGCGCCAATCCGCAGCGGCACGGCAATACCAGTCCTGATACCTGTCCCTCGGGCGTGTTCCAGGCGCAGGACTGCGCCTTCTATATCAATTGCGGAAACGACAAGATTTTCCAGCGACTGATGTCGCAGGTGCTCGATCGCGCCGACCTCGCCGCGGCCGAGATCTATGCGACCGGCCCCGACCGCATCCGGCGGCGGGACGAATTGTTTGCGATCCTCGGCGAGGCCTTCGCGCAACGGCCATGGAGCCATTGGCAAGCCCGGATGCGGGCGGCAGGGGTCCCGTGCGGGCAGGTCCGCACGGTCGGGGAGGCGATCCGGTCGCCCGAAGCGCGAGAGCGCGGCCTCGTCACCCGCATTCCGCACGACACGCTGGGCTGGATCCCGAACGTCAGCCTGCCGATCCGTTATTCCGCGACGCCCGTCGTGGATCCCGTCTCCGCGCCTGCGGTCGGCCAGCATACCCGCGCCGTGCTTCAGGACCTGCTCGGCTACGATGATGCGCGTCTGGCGCGGCTCGCCGCGGCGGGCGCATTCGGCGAGGCCGGGGCTGGGCCGGCCAAGGCGGGGCGGACGTGAGGGCGATGGCCATCGCCGATCGCACGCTGAGAGGCCGCGTCGCCGTCGTCGGGATCGGCGAGACCGACTATTACCGGCACGGCGCGTCGCCCGATCCGGAGTTCAAGCTGGCGCTGAAGGCGATCATGGCGGCGTGCAGCGATGCCGGCATCGATCCGCGCGACATCGATGGCTTTGCCGCCTACAGCGAGGAGCGGAGCGAGGCATCCAGGCTTGCGGCCGCGCTCGGCACGCGGCGGCTTCGGGCTGCGACCATGCAATGGGGCGGGGGAGGCGGCGGCTGCTGCGCGGCCGTCGCCAATGCGGCGGCCTCGATCGTCGCGGGCCTTGCGGATTGCGTCGTCGTGTTTCGCTCGCTCGCGCAGGGGCAATACGGCCGGTTCGGGCAGACAACGGGCATCGACACGATCTCCGGCGAGAAGGCGTATCTGATGCCGTACGGCGTTCTGGCGCCACCGCAGCGCTTCGCCATGCGCGTGCGCCGCTACATGCATGAGCACGGCGTCGGCCAGGACGCGCTGCGGGCGATCGCGCTGGCTTCCTATCATCACGCGCAGGCCAATCCGCGGGCCGTCATGTACGGCAAGCCGCTCGACGCGGCCAAGTATGAGGCCTCGCGCTGGATCGCGGAGCCGTTTCATCTCTACGACTGCTGCATGGAGAACGACGGCGCCGCCGCGCTCGTGCTGGTGCCAGCCGAGCGGGCCGGAGAATTTCGCAACAAGCCGGCCTATGTGCTGGGGGCCGCCGTCGGATCCGGATATCGCGCGGGCGCGATCCCGCACAATTCGCCGCATTACGCCAGCGCCGGCTTCGAAACCGTCGCGGCCGATCTCTATGCGATGGCTGGGCTCGGTCCGTCCGACGTCGGTGTCGTCCAGTGCTACGAGAACTTCACGGGCGGCGTGGTGATGGCGCTCGCGGAACACGGCTTCTTCGCGCCGGAGGAGGCCAACGACTATCTCGCCTTCGACAACCTCGTTGCGCCATCGGGGCGGCTTCCACTCAACACCAGCGGCGGCAATCTGGCCGAGTGCTACATGCACGGGTTCGAACTCCTGCTGGAGGCCGTGCGCCAGGTGCGCGGAACGTCCACGAGCCAGGCGAGGCGCAATGATGTGGCCATGGTGATCGGCGGACCCATGGTCACGCCGGTCAGCAATCTCCTTCTCGGCTCGGAGGCGACGCTGTGAGCGATGAGGCGGCCCGAACCTACCTTCCACGGGGGCTGCCGATCCCGGTCGCCGAGGCCGACGGCCTGTCGGCGCCCTATTGGCAGGGGCTGCGCCAGAACCGCCTCCTGGTGCAGCGTTGCCGCCATTGCGGCACATGGCAGTTCGGCCCCGAATGGACCTGCCATCAGTGCCATGCCTTCGATCCCGACTGGACGGAGATCGAGCCGCATGGGCGGATCTTCAGTTGGGAGCGGGTCTGGCATCCCTCGCACGCCGCGCTGAGGCAGCACGGACCGTATCTCGCCGTGCTCGTGGAAATCCCTCACGCCGGCGGCGTCAGGATGGTCGGAAACCTGCTCGGCGATCCCGCGCAAGTGGTCTCAATCGGCGCGGCTGTGGACGGCGTTTTCGAGCACCATCCTCATCCGGAGCGGCCATATTCGCTGCTGCACTGGCGGCTTTCGTCAGCCCGCGGACGCGAGACGAGAGCCTCCAAAAGGTCCTAGGTTGTCTGAGTGACGAGAGCAGGATCCGCTGCATGTGGCCGCGAATACCATGAGGTGTCTGCCAAGAACGCATCAGCGCGTTCCTGATCTCTGACGGTATTTGCAGGGCCGCCGCGAGTGCGGCCAGGGCAGTTCTGGGTATACAGGCAGCCCTGATTAGTCGATTGACGCCGATAGGTGGCGGAATGGCTAGCATCGAGCGCGGTACGAATTCTTCTGTGGATTCAAGGCTGAAAAATTGAGGCGGATGTACCGTCGGCATTTGTCCGTCAGACCCGCAAAATTTTGCTTGCAGATCACGGCGAAGCGATGTTCGCAATAATAGAGTGGGAGTAGTGCGGCCGGCTGGCATCGCGCAGTTTGGCGTACTTTGGTGAAGTCGTTCTTCCTTTCGCATCGAGGACGCCACCGAACTCGTGAGCTTGGTTTAGTCCGATCGAGATCAGAATTCTACCGCGTTCTCACTCGTGGAGTGTTGCAGCGCAGACAATCGTAAAGAAGGCGATGGTCCAAGCCTCAGGCGGCGGCAATTGTTGGCGGAAAGCGGCTACTCTTGCTCAAGCCTGAGAGTGAAGAACTCGTCTCGTGTGGGTTGGTAGCGCTTTCCCGCTACCAATCGTGCGATTTTGCGCGTCAACCTGCGATCCTGTGCGGTTTTTGGTATCGAAATCTTGTCCAACAGATCGGCAGATTTAGACATGATGAACATGTCGGAATTAAAATGCGCCGGGGTAGGCCCCGCCGTCGATCAGAATGTTCTGTCCCGTGATGTAGCTCGCTTGAGCTGAACAGAGAAAGGTGCAAGTCGCACCGAACTCGTCCGGATGGCCGAACCGTTTGCTTGGGTTGCTGGCACGTACTTCCTCGGTGACCTCTGCCAAGCTACGTGACGAGTTTCGGGCGAGTGCCGCAGGATTGGATCTCAGCCGGTCCGTATCGAACGTGCCCGGCAACAGGTTGTTGACGGTCACGTTGTGCTCGGCGGCAGAGCGCGCTAGGCCCGCGACGAAGCCCGTGAGTCCACTTCGCGCACCGTTCGATAGTGCGAGCATTGCGACCGGCGCCTTGACCGCGTGCGACGTGATATTGACAATGCGGCCGAATTTACGCGCGATCATCCCGTCTATGGTGGATTTGATCAGCGCAATCGGCGCCAGCATGTTGCCATCAAGCGCCGTTATCCAATCGTCACGCTCGAAGTTCCTGAAATCGCCCGGCGGTGGTCCACCTGCATTGTTGATGAGAATATCGGGCTCAGGGCAGGTGGACAGAATGGCCTCGCGTCCCTTCGCGGCTCGTTACATCCGCAACGACTGTTTGAGGTCGGTTGCCTGTGGCCAACTCGATCTCTCGAGAAGTTCTCGCACCGCCGGGTGACAATCACGACTTCGACACCCTCGCGGGCCAGCGCCATGGCGCTTGCTTTTCCAAGGCCTTGGCTCGCCGCGCAGACGATGGCCTTGCGGCCTCGCAATCGCAGATCCATGCGTCCTCGTTGGAGGTTAGCCGCGACTGCGGCGCGACATGTTACTTGTTCGGAAGTGTCATGCCGGCGGGTTTGGAACCCCACATGCAAAAGCTCGTTGGCTCGAATCCAAACTGGCGCGGGCGGTGCGTTGCCTCATCTTCGATTTCATCGACACCCACCGAATATTCGAAAATCATCCCGTCCGGTCCTTTGAAGTAGACGAAGCGGGCTCCCGACGTCGGATGGCGACCCGGCCCGAACACGATCGGCACGCGCTGTTCGTTTAGGAAGTAATAGGAGCGCAGCACATCGTCGCTGTTCTCAACCTGGTGATTGATGTGCTGGATGCCGGCCTGCGGCGCGCGGACCAGCGCAATGGTGTGATGGATGGCATTGACCCGCATCAGCGGGATGTCGCCGATGCGATCGCTGACTCGGGCGTTGCAGACCTTGGTCCAGAATCGCTCGTCGCGGGTGGGATCGGTCGAGTTGAGGCCGACGTGACTGAAACCTGTGATGCCCGCATCGCGGCTTCCGAAATAGCGGCGCCCGCTGCGTTCCGGCCGCACGACCAGTTCGATATGGTTGCCGGTGGGATCGCTGAAGCCGATGAACGCCTTCACCTTGCGCCGCTCCGCCTCCTCCGCGGTTCCGGCGTGGACCGCGTGGCCGAGCGATTCGAGCGTGGTTGCCGCATCCTGGAGACTTGCTTCGTCCTCGACTTCGAAGCCGACCGTCTGCTGCTTCGGATCGCCTTCCGAATAGCACAGTGTATGCGCACGTTCGTCCGATCGGAGGTAGAGGTCGCCCTTGCCGCGCTCGGCGATCTGCAAGCCGAGGCAAGCGGTGGCGAACCGCTCGACCTGTTCGAGATCCGGTGATCCCAGGCGGACATAGCTGACGTCCTTCAATTGGATCATGTCTGGCTCCTGTTCGGTCAGCTCTGCGGGCTCAGTTCGGGAACGCCCTTGCTTTCGCTGCCCCAGTTGCAGAGCGAGGTGGCTGTAGGTGGGAATTGCCGGGGTGGGCGCGGCCTGTCGCCGATCTCGGCCGTGCCGGTGACGTAAGACAGGATCAGTCCGTCGGGTCCTTCGACGTGAAGGAAGATTTGCTGTGAGGCGGGCTGACGGCCGGGGCCCTGCACGATCCGCACCTGATTTTCCTGCATGAAGTAGCTGTTCTGCATGATCTGATCGAGCGCCTCGACCTCGAAGGCGGCGTAGAGCAGGCCACGCCGCTGCGACGGATAGAGGGCGATGCGGTGATGCAGGGCGTCGATGCGCAGGTACGCGATGTCGCCAACCCAGTCGCTCACCTCGCCGCCGAGTAGGCGCCAGAAGGCGAGATCACGCTGGTGGTCCGTGCTGCACAGGCCGATGCCTTGAAATTGCACGATGCCGGCATCGCGCGGCGGAAAGTAGCGCCGGCCGCTGCGTGTGGGGCGGGTTACGAGGTCGATCCGATTTCCGGAGGCGTCCTCGGTCAGCAGGGCTGATTGCACATGTCGTCGCTGGCATTCCACCGGACTGGCAGATCTCGCGGCAAAGCCGTGTGTGCAGAGCCGCTCGCCGATCTCCCGGAGCGCGGCGTCGTCCCAGGCCTCGATGCCGATGCTGGTGCCGTCGTCCTGATCGTCGCAGAGGCTCACCGTGCGGAAGCGATCGTCCGAGCGGAAGGCGAGCTCACCGTCCCGGCCTGCGACCCGCTGCAGGCCGAAGATATCGGAAACGAAGCGCGCGCAGGCCTGCGGCTCGCTCACCGCGTGGCGGACGTAGCAGACCGACGTGATCAGCGGCCGTGTTCCGGTCAAGGGAGCGTTCATCGCAGACGCCCTCGCTTCTGCTCGGCTTCGATGAAGACTTTGATCATCTGCCGCCACAGTCCGAACAGGTGATCGAACCATTTGGGATCGTTGTCCCACAGCGTCCGCAATGCCATGCCGCGGACGACGCCGAGGGTGAGTGCAACGATGTCGGCCGCAACGGATGCCGGAACGCCGCCCGCTACCAACGCTTCGGCCCAGGCCGCTTCGACCGGACGGCGTGCCTTGCGTGAGATGTCGAGGATCTTCTTGCGTACCGCCTGGTCGGTGGAGGTCGAGAGCACAATGTCGATCGCCACCATGAAGTGCTCGCTGAAGAAGAATTCCCTCGCGTCGGCGACGACAGCCTCTATCAGGTCCCGTGGCCGGCTCACCGCGGCGGCGCGGCGGCGACTGAGGATTTGTGCCTGCTCGAACACATATTCGAGCGTAGCGACGACGAGCGAATCCTTGGTCGGGAAATGATGGAGCTGGGCACCGCGGGAGACGCCCGCTTCAGCCGCGACCTCGGCGGTGCGAAATCGCGCGTAGCCGCGACGCCGGATCAGGTTGGCCGCCGCCTTCAGGATCCGCAGCTGCGTTTCAGCGGTCCGCTCGGCCTGAGTCCGGCGGCGTGGCGGTGTCAGCGATCGCCGCGCCGTCTTGAGCGGAGCGGGAGCGCGACTGGCACGGGGTGGCATGTCAAACCTCGATCTGAACTTTCCCGTCTGCGACGGTGACGGGATAGGTTTTCAACGGGATCTCGCAGGGCATGCCGGTGGGCATGCCCGTGGTGACGTCGAACGTTCCGAAGTGGAAGGTGCACTCCACGATCTTGCCGTTGATGATGCCTTCCTCCGACAGCGAAGCCTCGCCATGGGTGCACATATCGGCCGTGGCGTAGATCGTGCCCGCCACGCGATACAGCGCGACATTGGTGCCGTCGGGCAGGGGAGCCTGCTTGATCTCGCCTTCGACAACCTCGTCGGCGGCGCAGAGAATGATTGTTTCGGCCATCGCGAGAACCTAGAGCATGGTGCTGCCGCCGTTGACGCTGATGACCTGGCCGGTCACGAACGACGCTTCGGCGGAGGCAAGATAGGAGACCATCGAGGCGACTTCCTCCATTTCGGCCGGGCGCCCCATGGGGATGACGCTGACGAATTTGGCGGCAAGTGTCGGGTCGCTCTTGGCGATGGCGACCATCTGCGGCGTATTCACCGCGCAGGGAGCTACCGTGTTCACGGTGATGCTGTCCCTGGCGAATTCGCGCGCCATGCCGGTGGTCAGGCCGTGCACGCCCCCCTTGGCAGCATTGTAGGCAGCGTGGTCCCAGAGGCCATTGCGAACTGAATCGGCGCCGAGATTGATGATGCGGCCATAACCTTGCTTGCGCATCGTCGGTGCCGCGTACCAGGAGCACCACAGCACGGTCCAGAGATTGCGATCGATCGTCGCCTTCAACGTCTCCGGCGTGTGCTCCGCAAACGGCTTGATGATGCCGCCGCCGGCATTGTTGACGAGGATGTCGAGGCGGCCGAAGCGTTCGGACGCAAGCCGGATGGTCTTCTCGGCGACGGCCTGTTCGGCGAGATCTCCGGCTTCGCATGCAACCTCCACGTCGAACTGGCCGGCGAGGCGAGCCGAGGCGTCCTTGAGCCCTGCCTCATCGAGGTCGGCCAGGATTAACCTCGCGCCGTCCCTGGCGAGCCGCTCCGCGATCGCAAGGCCGATGCCTTTTGCAGCGCCCGTCACTACGGCAACGTTGTTCTTGAGCTTCTTGTCCACCATCGAACGTCCCTAGAGGATAATGCTGACGCGCCCCTGCGTGCGCAGTCCTTCGCTGTCGAGCAGGCAGCGCTTCTCTCTGATGCGCAAACGTCCGTTCTCGGCGACCAAGCGATAGCGGTTGCTGCCGAAATAGGTGTCCGTGATGCCATCCTTGGTGCGATAGGTGATGAAGGCGGCGCCGACCTCCATCTCGCTGTCGCTCCGGCTGCGGATCCGTACGTTGCTGACCAGGTGCCGCGTGCGCGAATGAGGGAACTCAGCATGCGCGGTGCGCTTCATCAGGCGCTTGACGCGCTCGCTGAGGCGAAAGCGGTCGTCGGCGACATAGAAAAGATTCTTGTCCGGCGAGGAGTCCGCGGGAACGTCGGTCGACGGTACGTAGTAGATCGCGTCTTCCGTGAACAGCTCGAGCCATTCCGGCAGGCGCCATTCGTCCAGCAGCTCCGCTTCGGCGAACAGGAAATCTTCGACGTCGGCCCGGGTGATGTCTTGCATATGCGCCTCCCGTCCTACGCCGATGCCGCAAAGACATGCTTATTCCAGTTCGACCAGAACGCGCGCATCTGCAACTCGTCGTCGTACGCAGGAATGTCCTTGCCCATCCCCTTGGAGATGTCATTCCACTGCGCTTCCGTGGCGTTGCGGAAGCCGCGCTGGCACTGCTCCAGCGCCTCGACATCGTCGGGTGTCGCGAAGCCGCCCGGGCCCAGGAATTCGAGGAAATTGAACAAGCGGTATTTGCGCGCCCAGTCGGTTTCTTCCTTTGGCGCGAGCGCCCATGCGCTGACGGTCATGAAATCGGGGGCGTGCGGATAATAGGTACGGATCGTCACCGCCATGATGTCGTTGACGACGAGATTGGGGAACACGAACAGATTGCGATTGAAGAGCGCAATCCGCCTGGCGCGTTCCTCGCCGAAGCGCGCCACCAGCCCCTGGTAGAGCCGGTCGATCTCGCGCTTGCCTTCGTCGCCCCACATGGGAACCCATTGTGCGACCGGCCGCCCCCATGGTGCCTTGTACTCCAGCACCGCATGTCCATTGCCGAGATCGAGCGCGGCACCCTCCAGCGGGACCGGTACGAGCCCGCCATTGGTTGCCTTCAGGTAATCGAAATAGGTCGCGTGGGTGGTGAGCGCGTGATAGCCGTCGATCGAATTCTCGGTGAGCAGCTTCCAGTTGGCGCGCATCGAGTATTCCTGCGTGCCGCCGACGATAGTCATGCCGGCTTCGGCCTGGTCGCCGACGATGTCGAGATATTCCTTGACCGCGCCGAGATAGGCATCGAGTGTCTCGGCATTCCGATCGAAGCACACGAAGCAGAAATCGCGATAGGTTTCGAACCGCGGCACGTGCTGCATGTTGGACGTGCTGCGCTCCTTGAAGTCGGGCGCATAGGAGGCCTCGCCCGGCTGGCTCCGCAACGCTCCGTCCAGCCCGAACACCCAGCCGTGATAAAAGCACTGGAAGGATTTTGCGTTGCCGTGCTTCTCACGGCAGACCTGAGCGCCGCGATGCGGACATGTGTTGAACATGGCGCGCAGGATTCCCTTGGCGTCGCGCGCGAACAGGATGTTGCGGCCGCCGACCTGACGGGTAACGAAGTCGCCGGGTTTGGGGAGCTCCGAAGCGTGACCGAGATAGAGCCAGCATTTGTCGAAGATGCGCATGCGCTCTGCTTCGAGAATATCCGGATCGACGAAAGCCTGGCGGGACACCTTGAAGATCTGCCTGGCCTCGTCGACCATCAGCGCGGTGTTCATTCGCTGGAACGCATTCATTGCAGTCCCTCCCTCAGCTATCTCAGTGTGCCTTCAGCGCGGCCCGGAGGTCGTAGCCCGGCGACTCGAGCTCGGCGCGCTGTGGCTTCGCGTTGGCGGCAAGGATCCGCCGCAGCATCGCCATGTCCTTGGCCGCATTCACCGAGAGCGCACCGACGAGTTCGATGCCGCGCATGGCCATGATCGAAAATCGTGTACTGTTGGGATCACCGCGCGCGATGTGATCGGCATCGCGCATATCGCCGGCGACCTGGATGTTCAGGTCGTATTGGTCGGTCCAGAACCAGGGCGGATCGTGATATTCCCTCGGCTCGCCGATCATATTGGCGCGCGGCCATGGCAGCGGCTCCATTGCAGTGCAGCATCACCCGCACAGAAGATGTCGGGCACCACGGTGCGGCCGCAGGCGTCGACGGCGATGCCCTCGGCGGCGGGCAGACCGAGCCGGACGGCGAGTTCGGCCGAGGGGGTGACGCCAACGCCGACCAAGACCAGATCGGCGGCGATGTCCGCGCCGTTGCTCAAATTGACCGAACGTGACGTGCTTCCGGTCACCGTCGCGCCGAAGACAAACGTGACACCGTGGCTCCGATGCCTGTCGGCAACGAGGGCGCTGACCAGAGGCGGAAATGCGCGTGCGAGGAGACGCTCCTCGCTCTCGATCACGGTGACATGGCAGCCGCTCCTGGCAGCGGCGCAAGCGGCTTCCAGGCCGATGACGCCGCCTCCGACGATGGCAATGCGCGACCTGGCCTGGATGTGACGACGAAATCGGAGCGCGTCCTCGACGCTGCGGAGATACTGGACCTCGATGCCAGCACCTTCCAGCGCCGAAAGCCGCCGCGGCCGTGTTCCTGTGGCAAGCAAAAGCCTGTCGAAACGGAAATCGCGGCCGTCTGCGGTGGACACGATGCGGCGATCGGCATCGCAATCGATCGCCGCGGCGCCGGTCTCGATGCGGATATCGAGCGTCCTGGTCCAGTCTGCGGCCTGCTTGATGTAAGCGACAGGCGCATCGGAAGATTGGAGTAAGCTCTTCGACAGCTGCGGCCGTTCGTAAGGCGGGTGGGGCTCCTCGCCGATCATCGTGATCGAGCCCTTGAAGCCGCGTGCCCGCAATGCTTCGGCAGCACGCGCGCCGGCCTGGCCGGCTCCTGCGATCACGATGTCGTTCATCGTTCGCGCCACGCTCGCTTCGCTCCCTGATGCGATCATCGATCAGTGTCGATTTTATGGTTCACTAGCATACGAATATGAGATTGCCTAGATGATAAAAACAGTCCAACCTGCTTGTAAATTGGCGATCTGCTTCAGCAAAGCTGCTCGATCGCTTGGTGCGCCGCAAAAAGACGTCGGGGAAACGCCTTGGTCGATGCGATCGACACACACACCCATTTCGTTCCGCGGCATATCCCCGCGGAACCGGGTCGCAATCCGCTCTGGCCTTCCGTCGAGATCCGCGACGCTTCGGCCGCTGTCATGGTGGGCGGTAAAGTGTTTCGGGTAATCGATGCCCGTAGCTGGGACGCGCGCCGCCGGCTCGACGATATGGCGATCGACGACATCGATCTGCAGGTCGTCTCGCCGATGCCGGAGTTGCTGTCGCATTGGTTCCCGTCCGATGACGCAGACGCGCTATGCCGTCATGTCAACGAGGGGATCGCAGCGCTATCCGCGGATCATCCTCGGCATTTTGTCGGGATCGGGATGATCCCCATGCAGGACGCCGCGTTGGCGGCGCGGCGCGTCGAAGAGGTGAAATCACTTGGTCTGCGCGGCATCGAGATCGGCACACACATCGATGGCATGCCGCTCGGCGACACGCGCCTGAATGACGTCTACGCGGCGGCGGAGCAGGCCGGATTGATGGTGCTGATCCATCCGCTGCATCCCGTCGGGCTTGATCGAATGGGTGGTCGTCCGGAGCTTGCGGCTGTGGCCGCTTTTCCCCTAGAGACAGCCTTTGCCGCCGTGTCTTTGATGACCAACGGCGTGCTCGAGCGCTTTCCTGGCTTGCGTATCCTGCTCAGCCATGGCGGCGGAGCGCTGCCCTGGCTGTTGCCGAGATTGCATCGCGCTTACGCGATGGGACCGCCCCTGGAGAGTCTTTTCGCGAGGAATCCGGCGGAGATCGCCCGATCCTTCTACTACGATACGATACTCTACGACGGATCGGCGCTGCGATACCTCGCTGACAAGGCCGGGGCAGACCGGCTCGTGGTTGGATCGGATTACCCGTTCACGATCAAGCAAGACAAGCCGGCTCGGTTCGCCGAGCATGCCCTGTCTGTCGAGCGTGGAGTGCTATCCGCCAATGCAAAGCGGCTGTTCGGGCTCGGATAGGGAGGAGACATTGGGACAATGCTATTCCTATCGCCAATTCTGTTCGCTCGGCCCGTTGCCGCCTCGCACGCCGGCACGACCGGATCCGCAGGTGCCGAAGGACTACAAGCTCGGTCCGTGCGCGCATGGCAAGATCGGTGCCTTCTATTTTTACGCCGAAGGTTCGCAGGATGATCCCGCCTTTGGCTTCTGCGAGATCGAGCTGTCGGTCCAGTATGTGGCCCAGAACAGGATGCGGATCGAACTCTACTGCGTCGCCGACGGTTATCAGAGCGCACGCGGCGTTGGCGCGAGGCATCCGCTGAAGATTGCGGTACTTGCCGGAGAGACCGTTCTGGGGACTGCGAACTGGCACTTTCCGGACGTGATCTGCGGTCACGCCGACCCCATGCATTTCGCTGCGGATATTGATCTGGAGGAAGGACTTTTTCCAACGGCCGATCGCATCGAACTGCGCCGGACGAGCGGCGAGTCTGAACCGTGCGCCTGATGGTCGTCTGAAGTCGGAAGTGGATGTTCTCAGAAATCGTAAAGTAGAGTACGATATCGGAACAAATCGGGACTGCGGACTTGGCTGAGCCGCCCTGCGGATCGTCAAGCGCTTACGCTTAAGGAGAAACCATGCGATTTCGGGGTGCGATCGCTCAGTGCCTTCTCGCCGTATTGATTGCGACGGCCAGTTGGCAGCAGGCCGCGGCGGAATCCTATCCTTCGCGGCGCATAACCCTCATCGTGCCGTTCCCGGCAGGCAGCGCAACCGATGCCGTGACCCGGCGTCTCGCCGAAAGCATTCGCATCGAAACCGGAGCGACCGTGCTGGTAGAGAACAAGCCGGGAGCCGACGGCAATCTGGCGGCGCTTGCGGTGCTGAAGGCCGACGCCGACGGTTACACCGTGTTCGTCACCACGAATTCGACGCAGGCGGCCAATGTCAGCCTGTTCAATGCAATGCCCTATGATCCCGCCACGGACTTTGCGCCTGTGGCTGGGATCATGACCATTCCGATGATGCTGGCCGTCAGGCCGGAATTTTCTGCAAAGACGGTCGCGGAATTCATTGCCCTGGCGAAGACGCGCGAGAAGCCAATCTCATTTGGAAGCGGCAACACCTCGAGCCGGGGCGCTGCGGAATTGTTTCGGGCGAGGGCTGGGATCAGCATGCAGCATGTTCCGTATCGCGGGATGCCACAGGCACTGACGGATGTGCTGGCGGGCGAGATCGACTGCGTCTTCGCCGATCCCGCCAGTGCGCAAGGACTTATCCAGGACGGCCGATTGCGCATCCTTGCCGTGACCAGCAGCGATCGGTTGGCGGGGATGCCCGATGTTCCTACGCTCGCGCAGGCCGGATTGCCTGGTGCGGAGCTCACCGCCTGGGTCGGTGTCTTTGTGCGGGCGGGCACGGCTCCTGACATCGTCGCAAAACTCAGCCAGGCTGTGCTGGCTTTCGTCAACAGCAAGGATACTGCCGGTTATCTCGAATCCGTGGGTGCAAAGCCGTTTCCGGCCAGCCCCAGCGAGCTGAAGGCGTTCGAGGAAGCCGACACGCGACGCTGGGCCGAGATTGTCGCAATCGCGAAGATCGACAAAAAATAGCTCAATCGCGCAGCGTCACAGTCCCTCGATCGAGCACCACGACGTCGCGTTCGAGGACCCGTGAGCGAAAGCGGAGCTGGCCGCCGACGGGGAAGAATTCCGTTCTGATCGTCTCACCCGGGAAGACCGGACGGCTGAAGCGGGCCGACAATGAAACGAGGCGTTCGGGCCGGCCATCCGCAAGGGTAGCGAGGGCCGCGCGCGTTGCGACACCGAGCGTGCACAGGCCGTGGAGGATCGGACGGTCGAAGCCGGCCTTTGCGGCGGCGTCGGGATCGGCGTGTATCGGATTGTAATCGCCGCTCAGCCGATAGATCAGAGCACTTTGCGGCAGCGTGGCGATGTCGCAGGTTTGCGCGGGAGTCTGGGCCGGAAGGGCAATTGGCTCGCCGGGGACATCGCCAAAGCTGCCGCAGCCACCGTCGCCGCGCAGGAACAGCACGCTGCGGACCGTCGCCAGCCGGCCTCCCGAATCGGAATCCTTAAGCGTCTTGACGAGATGGAGGATCGCGCCTTTTCCCGGCCCCTTGTCCGCCACGGCGGCAATCTCGTAGCTGGCTCCGACAGTGCCTTCGGCCGGTATCGGAGCATGAATTTCGAAGTGCTGTTCGCCGTGCAGGAGCTTCAGCCAGTCGATGCCGAGTTCCGGCCGTCTCGCCCAGAAGCCGGGATGGGCAAGCACACAGCAGATCGAAGGCACGGCCTTGAGATGTGCCTCATAGACGAAATCGAGCTGCGCCGGGTCAAGGGGATCGGAACCAAAACCGAGGCCGAGCGCATAGAGCATACTGTCGCGACGAGTGTAGCTCTGAGTGACTGACTCAAAATGAAAATTTCGTACGGCTTCGAGGTTCACGGCGTCCTCCAGGCTTGCGATGTCCCGATTCATCGGGACGCGGTCGAATGGCAGTTGCAATCTAGCGCAATCACATAGTACACAAGTGTACTAATTGGCGTGTGACGACGCAATGGGGGCGGAAAGGGAGAGGCGGCGTGAAGTGGGGTGGTGGCCATTCAAGTCGGGCAGTCCGCGTCGCCGGACCGCGCAGGCGGCTTTTGGGGGCGCACGGAAATCGCCGCGTTATCGGGGTCGCGACGCTAATCCTGGCTGGTCTGCTCACAAGCCACGCCTCAGCCGGGGAGAAGCGCTACGGCCCGGGTGTAACCGACACCGAGATCAAGATCGGTAACACATCGCCCTATAGCGGCCCGGCCTCCGCCTTCAGCATGGTTGCCAAGACCGAGGAAGCCTACTTCCGCAAGGTCAACGCGGAGGGTGGCATCAACGGACGGCGCATTGTCTTCCTGTCATATGACGACGCGTATTCGCCGCCGAAGACCGTCGAACAGACGAGGCGACTGGTCGAGAGCGACGAGGTTCTGCTGGTCTTCAACGCGCTCGGCACCGCAGCCAATTCGGCCGTGCAGAAATATCTGAACGCCAGGAAGGTGCCGCAATTGTTCGTGTCGAGCGGAGCGGCCAAGTGGAATGATCCTCAGAACTTCCCCTGGACGATGGGATTTACCCCAAGCTACGAAACCGAGGGCTACATCTACGCAAGATATGTGCTGCGGGAACGGCCGACGGCGAAGATCGCGATCTTCTTTCAGAATGACGATTTCGGAAAGGACTACCTCCGGGGAATCAGGAAGGCGCTCGGCGACCAGGCCGCATCGATGATCGTCGCGGAGGAAGGTTTCGACGTGTCGGAGCCGACGATCGACTCGCATCTCGTCAAGCTGAAGGCAACCGGCGCGGACGTGCTGTTCGATATTGCTACGCCGAAATTTGCGGCCCAGGCGATCAGGAAGGTGTCGGAGCTGGGCTGGCAGCCGCTGCACTTTCTCAGCTATGTGTCGGCCTCGATCGGCAGCGTGATCAAACCCGCAGGGTTCGAGCATGCGCAGGGATTGATTTCGGCAGCCTATTTCAAGGATCCGAACGACCCTACGTGGAAAGATGATTCCGGCCTCAAGCAGCTCAATCAGTTTCTTGATGGCTATTTTCCGGGCGCCGATCGCAGCGATACGCTGATCGTGAACGGCTACAACACGGCGCAGGCGCTCGTTTATCTGCTCAAGCAGTGTGGCGACGATCTCACCCGCGAGAACGTGATGCGGCAGGCAGCCCACCTGAAAGAGGTTGAGCTCGACATGCTGCTTCCCGGCATCCGCTTGAATACGTCACCAAGCGATTTCGCCCCGGTGAAGCAATGGCAGTTGATGCGCTTCGAGGGAGCGAACTGGCATCTGTTCGGCGACGTGATGAGCAGCGAAACGAAGAACTAGGCAGGGAGACGACAAATGGGACGACTATGTGCCGGGCGGGTCGCGATCGTGACGGGGGCCGGCCGCGGACTCGGCCGCGAATACGCTCTGATGCTGGCGGAGCAGGGCGCCAAGGTCGTGGTCAACGATCTCGGCAGCACGGCTGCGGGCGAGGGCGCCGATCTCTCGCCTGCTCAGGAGGTTGTCGACGAGATCAGACGGGCCGGTGGCGAAGCTATTGTGGACGGTAGCGATGTCAGCGACTGGGCCGGCGCCAAGGCTCTGATCGACGCTGCCATCGACGCTTTCGGCCGGCTCGACGTCCTCATCAACAACGCCGGTATCCTGCGGGATCGCATGATGGTCAACATGACCGAGGCGGAATGGGACGCGGTGATCAAGGTGCATCTCAAAGGTACCTTCGCCCCGTCTCACCACGCTGCGCAGTACTGGCGCCAGGAAACCAAGAAGCGTGGAGCGCCGGTCAGCGCCCGCCTGATCAACACCTCATCGGCCTCCGGATTGTTCGGCAATGTCGGCCAGAGCAACTATGGAGCCGCGAAGGCCGGTATCGCCGCCTTTACCATCATCAGCGCCATGGAGCTGCGGCAATACGGCATCACGGTGAATGCAATCGCGCCGCGCGCGCAGACCCGCATGACCGAAGGGTTGCGTGAGCGCACCGAAGAGGAGATCAAGCGCCGAAATCCGCGGTGGGTTGCCCCGATCGTGGTCTGGCTCGCGAGCGAACAGTCTAGCGAGGTGACCGGTCGCGTGTTCGAGGCAGGCGATGGGATTCTCAAGGTCGCGGAGGGATGGCACGCCGGCCCGGGAATTGACCCGGTCGAGGATCCCAACGAACTCGGCCCTCAGGTGGCGAAACTGATGCAGGAAGCGCGGCCCAACGCCGATATCTGGGGACGCGACATCGTCTCATGAGCCTGCCAAGGACTCCTCCCGGAGCACCTCAGGCGGGTGGCTGGCTTCAGGCCGCCGCCCGCCGCTTTTTCCGGGTTTTGGCTCGCGGCGTCTCCTCCTCCTCGTCCTCCCCGCTCTCGGTTTCCGTGCCATCAGACAAGGCCAGAAGGTTGTGCTTCATCGCAAGGAGGGCTTCCGAAGCGGCTTCGAGCTGCTTGCGATCGATCCCGTTGACGATCCTTGCATTGAACTTGTCGGTCTCCCTCCGGAGCTTCTCGAGGAATCCGCGGGCCTGCTTGGTGACATAGACGCGCTTGATCCGCCGGTCGACCGGATCGGCCTGGCGTATCACGAACCCCGAGGTCTCCAGCCGGTCGATCAGGGCACCGACGGCGACCTTGCCGACGTCGAGCTCATTGGCGAGCTGGACCTGGGGAAGGCCATCCTTGCGCGAAATGAACGCCAGGACCCACCATTGCGAGCGGGTGATCCCGAGCGGCGCAAGCGCCCGATCGAACATCATCCTCCTGAGCCGCGACACGTCATGGATGAGATATCCAAGCCGAAGATCCCAATCGGGCTGTTCAACCATTGATGTTTCCCTTGAGGCGAGCCGGAGGCAGAGGTTCAACTAATACCATACACCAGCGTATTTTAAAGCAGAGGCGGTGGGAATCGGGCAGAAATCCCCCAAAATTTCCCAAGAGCCAGGATTTACAAAACAAGTACGCTAGTGTATTAGTTTTACGAGGCGCCGGTCCCTTGGACGAAGAAGCGCTCCCTGAAAGCGATTGCAGGAAGGAAGTCGTCCATGTTCGATGCTGCCGTGCTGAAGGGAAAGCGCATCCTGGTTACGGGCGGGGGGACGGGCCTCGGCAAGGAGATGTCGGTGGGTTTCGCCGCCCATGGCGCTCACGTCTACATCTGCGGGCGGAGGAAAGAGGTCCTCGATCAGGCCGTGCGCGACATCGCCGAGCGGTCCGGGGGAACGGTCTCCGCGCTGCTTGCCAACGTACGTGATCCCGACAGCATCGAGGCGATGATGTCGAGCATCTGGGCGGAGGGGCCGCTCACCGGGCTCGTCAACAATGCCGCGGCCAACTTCCTTGCGCCGACCGAAAGCCTCTCGCCCCGGGGCTACGAGGCGGTGCGCTCCACGGTGATGGATGGTTCGTTCTATGCCTCGCTTGCCTGCGGCAAGCGGTGGATCGCCGCGGGGCTCCCGGGCAGCATCATCAGCAATCTGGTCACTTGGGTGTGGACCGGATCGGCCTATGTGGTGCCGTCGGCGATGGCGAAGGCGGCCGTACACGCCATGACCATGTCGCTCGCGGTCGAGTGGGGACCCAAGGGTATTCGCGTCAATGCCATCGCGCCCGGGCCGTTTCCGACTGAGGGGGCGTGGGACAAGCTCAATCCGCTCGCCGAGACAGGCGTCGGCGCGACCCAGGCCGAGGAGGTGCCGCTGCGCCGTTTCGGCAAGATGGACGAGCTGCGCAATCTCCTGATCTTCCTGATGTCGGATGGCTCTAGCTACATCACGGGGGACACGATCAGCATCGACGGTGGCCATCATCTGGCCGCGCCGAGCACGTTCGCGGGGCTTTCAAAACTGTCGCCGGCCGACTGGCAGCGTGCGCGCGAGGCCATTCAAGCATCGGTTCAGAAAGAGAAGCAGGCGCGCTCCATCTGAGCATTGAGAGTGGGCGCTTCGAGCGCGTTATGAAGGGGAGAGGCGATGGGACTGGGCATATCGACCAAGAGCTTTGAGTGCACCATCGATGGTGCTCTTGCCCATATTGTCCTGGATCAGCCCGCCCGTGGCAATCCGATTGATGGTGATTTTTGTCGTGAATTCGGCCTGGCGATCGCTGAGCTGAGCGAGCGTGCCGACGTGAGAGCCGTGCTCCTATCCGCACGCGGGCGGTTGTTCAGTGTGGGTGGCGACCTCATGGCGTTGGTGAAGCAGAGCGATGCGCTGCCGGCAACGATCAAGGCCTGGACCGCCGATCTTCACGTTGCGCTCGCAAGGATGGTGCGCATGCGGGCCCCCGTCGTCGCAGCGGTTCATGGCAACGTCGCCGGCGGCAGCGTGTCGCTGATGGCGGCGGCGGACCTCGTGGTGATGGCGGAATCGGCGAAGATCTCGGCTGCCTTCTCCAGGATCGGCTTCAGCCCGGATAGCGGGTCGACCACCACTGTCACGCGGCGCATCGGTGTCGCGCGCGCAAGGCGCTTTTTCCTGCTGGGTGAGACGCTCGATGCAGCGGCGGCGCTGTCGCTTGGACTGGTTGATTTCGTCGTTCCGGATGCTGCAGTGCAGACCGAGGCTGCGCGGCTTGCCAGGGAGTTCGCGGCAGGCCCGACCGAGGCGTTTGGCGCGATCAAGCGTCTATTCTCGCAAACGGCCGATCAGTCGTTCGAGAGCCAGCTCGAGGAGGAGGCGCAGACGCTCGCCGCGATCTCGCGAACGGCCGACGCGCGGGAGGGCGTAAGAGCCTTCCTCGAGAAGCGAAAGCCGGTGTTTTCCGGAAGATGAATACGGCCGGAAGCGACAATTTCGACCATTGGCAGGAAATCGTACGCTACAGTAAAGTATCATAATGAATGAATAATCCGGCGCCAAAGCCGGAAAGAGCAGCATTAGAGGGAGAAATGATCGTGGTCGCCGCCATACGAGACACGTCTCATGCACACTTTCGGCAAGCCGGCTATTGGCTGGACAAAACCGTCGATCAGCTCCTGACGGAAGCCGTTGCGAGAGCGCCCGAGAAGGTCGCCATCGTTGCCGACCGCGCCGATCGCGATCAGGCCCGACGCTTCACCTACAGGGAATTGGATGAGCTCGCCAATCGGGCCGCGAGTTCGCTGTCGCGGCTCGGCGTCGGGCGTGGCGATATCGTCACTGTGCAATTGCCCAATTGGTGGGAATTCGTCGTCACAGCCTTCGCATGCAGCAAGATCGGCGCCGTCTTGAATCCGGTGATGCCGATCTTGCGGGAGCGTGAGCTGGTCTACATCCTGAACTTCTGCCAGGCGAAGGTTTTCATCGTACCGAAGAGCTATCGTGGCTTCGACTACGCGGCCATGGCGCAGGGCATGCGCGCGGAGCTGCCGTACCTGAAGCATGTGATCGTTGCCGACGGCGAGGGCGACACGGGCTTTGAGAGGATGCTGCTGTCGGCCGACCCGGACGAGCTCTCGCCCGGTTTGCGTCCGGACGACATGGCCGTGCTGATGTTCACGTCAGGAACGACCGGCGAGCCGAAAGGCGTCATGCACACGTCGAACTCGCTGATTGCATGCTGCAAGGCATTGTCTGGCCGGTTCGGACTCGATTCCAGCGACGTGCTGCTGGTGGCCTCTCCGGTGGGCCATATGACCGGCTATGCCGCGATCGTCCTGCTGTCGGTCTATCTCGGCGGCACGATGATCCTTCAGGATATCTGGGAGCCCAAGCGCGGCGTCGGCCTGATGGCTCGAGAAGGTGTCACCTATACCGCGGCCTCGACGCCGTTCCTGAGCGACATCTGCGATGCCGTGAAGGGTGGCTCGCCGCAGCCGAAGAGTCTGCGATCCTTCCTGTGCGGCGGGGCGCCGATCCCGTCGGTCCTCATCGAGCGTGCGGCCGCAGAGCTCGGTCTCAAGGTCTGCTCCCTCTGGGGCATGACTGAAGTGCTATCGGGGACGCTGACCGAACCGTCGCGAGCGGCCGAGAAGTCGGCGAGCACGGACGGCCGTTCGCTGGAGGGAATGGAGGTCAGGATCGTCGACACCGAAGGCCATCCGGTGCCTGCGGGCGAGCCAGGTCGATTGCTGGTCCGAGGTGCGCAGATGTTCAAGGGCTACTACAAGCGACCGGAGCTGCCGACCTTCGACGGGGACGGCTGGTTCGATTCCGGCGACCTCGCCTACATGGACAAGGACGGTTACATCCGGATCTCCGGTCGTGTGAAGGACATCCTGATCCGAGGCGGCGAGAATGTGCCGGTCGTCGAGATCGAAAACTTGCTCTACAAGCATCCTGCGGTTTCCGCGGTGGCGGTCGTCGGATTTCCGGATGCCCGGCTCGGCGAGCGCGGCTGCGCGTTCATCGTGCCTCGCAGCGGCAGCACGATCGATCTGGCGGCCGTGCAGGCCTATCTGGGCGAGGCGAGGATGGCGAAGCAGTTCTGGCCGGAGCGCATTGAACTTGTGGCCGAGCTTCCGCGCACGGCTAGCGGCAAGATCCAGAAATTCAAGCTGCGCGAGCTTGCCGCAGCAATGGCCGAAGCAAAGTAGGTCATTGGTCGGAGTAGGTCGGAGTTCGCCGCTCGCGAAACGCGGCGACGGCTTCCGCATGATCATGGGTCTCGAGGAGGATGACCTGCTGCCGGTCCTCCATCATCAGCGCCGCGTCGAGGCTCGGCGCGTCGATCAGCGTGTTGAGGGCCTGCTTCGTCATGCGCAGACCCATCGGCGACACGCGTAACATATCCTCGGCCAGCTCGAGTCCCTTGGTGAGAAGATTTTCGGCAGGCACGATGTCGCTGACGAGGCCAATCGCTTTCGCCCGTTCAGCCTTGAGGAAGCGGCCTGTGAGCAGAAACTCCGAAGCCACGGAAAGGCCAACGAGGCGCGGTAGCAGATAGCCCGAGCCCATGTCGCAGCCCCCCACCCCGATGCGGATATAGGCAGCGTTCATCCTCGCGTCGGGCGCCGCAAAGCGGACGTCGCAGGCGAGCACGAAGGAGAAGCCGGCGCCACACGCCGCACCATGGACGAGCCCGATGATGGGTTGCGGACATGACCGCATCAGGCGGATCACGCCCGAATAGTTTTGTTGCATCTTGAGTTGGCTCTGCGGGCGGCCCTTGCCGGGTGCAGCAAATGCATCCGATCCGAGGTCTGCGCCGGCGGAAAACTGTGGCCCATTGCCGCGCAGCAGCACGACCCGCGTCGTTGGCCGATCGTGCAGGTCTGAAAAATAGACGCTCAGTTCCGCAATCATATCGGGCGAGACGGCGTTGAGCTGGGTCGGACGGTTCAACGTCAGGATATCGATCGCGCCGCGGCTCTCGACGGTGATGGTGCTCGGCTGCGTCATGGGCTCGCTCTCCACGTTGATTGTCTTGATGTCAGATAGTAATAAAGTGTACGATCATGGAGCGCAATGCCACCGTCGCCTGGCGAGAACAGCGAATGGCCGGCGATACGACCTTCAAGGGAGACCGGAGATGCCATATCAGTCCGTGTTCAGGCCGGACCTGTTCAAGGGACAGACCGTCATTGTGACCGGTGGCGGGAGCGGGATTGGACGCTGCACCGCTCACGAGCTCGCGGCCCTTGGTGCGAACGTCGCAATCCTCGGCCGGACGATGGAAAAACTCGTCGAGGTACAGCGTGAGATCGAGGAAGACGGCGGACAGGCGATGAGCCATGCCTGCGACATCCGCGATGAGGCCATGGTGGTTGGCGCGATCGACGCCGTGCTCGCGCGCTACGGCCGCATCGACGGCCTGGTCAACAATGCGGGGGGACAATTCCGGGCGCCGTTGAAGACGATCTCGACCAAGGGCTTCGAGGCCGTCGTGCGCAACAACCTGACCGGCGGGTTCATCTTCATGCGCGAAGTCTATAATCGCTGGATGGAGGCCAATGGCGGTTCGATCGTGAATATCATTGCCGATATCTGGCATGGCTGGCCGGAGTTCGGCCACTCGGCGGCTGCCCGCGGCGGCATGCTCACCTTGACGGAGACGGCTGCGTGCGAATGGTCGTCCTCAGGTGTCCGCGTCAATGCGGTTGCCCCCGGCGGCATCGTCTCCAGCGGGTTCGATACCTACACGCCGGAGATGCAGAAGAAGCTTCATGACTTCACCGCTGGCGTACCGCTTCAACGCTTCGGGACGGAGGCCGAGATATCCGCCGCAATCACCTACCTGCTGTCGCCGGCAGCGGCTTATGTCACCGGATCCTGCATCCGCGTCGATGGCGGTACGCCAAATGCCCGCACGACGTGGAAGCTCGAGCCGCACAATCGCAGCGTGCCGTTCGAGGGCTTCCACCGCGCGAAATTGCCCGAGGTAATGAAGCGGAAGGCCAGCGCGTAGCGACCTGTCGATCAATCGACGCTGATGATCAGCTTGCCGTGATTTTCACCGCGGTAGAGTTGTGCGATTGCGCCGGGGGCATGCGCCAGCCCCGGGAGGATCTCCTCGTCGTGGACGATCTTGCCGGTAAGCGCGAGTTCGGCGAGGCGCGCCGCGGCCGCGTCGAATTCGGCGAGGTGATCGAAGATGATGAAGCCCGACCAGCACAGGCGGCGCGTGAGAATCTCGCGTTCGGGCCGCGGCCCGCTCGGGACGGGCGTCCAGGACGCATTCGCGGCCGTGCCGCACTGGATGATGCGTCCGCGCAGCCGCATGGTCCGAATCGCGGCATCGGCGATCGCGCCGCCAGTGTTGTCGAAGAAGATATCATTGCCATCAGGGCATGCCGCGCGAAGCGCCGCCCCAAGGTCGGCGGTCTCGCGGTAGTTGATCATGTCCTGATAGCCATACCGGGCCTTGGCCTGTGCCATCTTGTCGGCGGAGCTGGTGAGGCCGACCGCAGGGCAGCCTGCGATGCGCGCGAGCTGGCCGACGAAGCTTCCGACGCTGCCGGCAGCCGTCGACACCAGCACGTGCTCGCCGGGCTTGGGATGACCTAGGCCGTGAAAGGCAAGATAGGCAGTCAGGCCGTTCATGCCGAGCACGCTGAGATTGGCGCTGAGCGGGAGGGCGGACGGAACGACCCGCCGCAGAACGGCGTCCGGTTTGGTGACGCAATAGCGCTGCCAGCCAAACCATCCATAGACGAACTCGCCGGCGCGAAATTCCGGCACATTGCTTTCGACGATCTCGCCCACGGCGAGCGCGCGCATCGGTGTGTTCAGCGGTACGGGCGCGCTGTAGTTCCCCTCGTCATTGGCCCATCCGCGCTGCGCCGGATCGACCGAAAGATAGCGGTTTTCGACCAGAATCTCGCCTTTGCCGGGCGCGGACACCGGCTCCGTCGTGAGCGTGAAGTGTTCGGCCTGCGGTATCCCATTTGGCCGGGTCGTCAGCCGCACCTGTCGATTTTCGCGCAAGGACATGAGCGTTCCCCACAATTGGTACACTTGTGTACGATCTGAGTATACGGTAGAAATCGGACGGGAGACAAGGACAACGCGGCGGCCGCGGCCGTCGCTCTACCCTGCAACATATGACAAGAGGCAAGCAATGGCGGGGCTCTACTTCGAGCAATTCTCGGTTGGACAGATCTTTGTCCATGAGATCCGGCGCACGGTGACGGATATGGACAACATCCTGTTCTCGTCGCTGACCTACAATCCGGCGGCGGTCCATATCGATCACGAATATGCCAAGGGCACCGAGTTCGGGAAGCCCCTGATGAATTCGATCTTCACGCTCGGCCTGATCATCGGCTTGTCGGTCCAGGACACGACGCTGGGAACCACCGTCGGCAACCTGGGCATGGAGGACACCAAATTCCCGCGGCCGGTGTTTGCTGGCGACACGCTGCGGGCCGAGACCAAAGTGATTGCGGTCAGGGAGAGCAAATCGCGTCCGACGCAGGGCATTGTGACGTTCGAACATCGCGGCTTCAATCAGCGCGATGAGGAAGTGGTCTATTGCCGCAGGAGCGGATTGATGATGCGGAGGCCCGCATGAAGCTGCGCTCGCTTCTCTTCGTGCCTGCCGACAGCGAGCGCAAGTTCGCCAAGGCGGACGGCATCGGCGCCGATGCGCTGATCCTCGACCTCGAGGATTCCGTGGCCCCCGGACGCAAGGCCTTTGCGCGAGGCGCGGTGAAGGAACTTTTAGGCGGCGGGCCACGCAATTGGTCGTTCCTGGTTCGCATCAATCCGTTCGGGACGGGGCTCACGCTGGAGGATCTGGCGGCGGTGGTTCGCCCGGGTCTCGACGGCGTCCTCATCCCGAAGGTCAACGGCATCGAGGACGTCGATCTCGTTTCCCACTATGTCGACGTGCTGGAGGTCGCGACCGGCGTTTCACCGGGGCATGTCAAGCTGCTGGTTGTTGCGACCGAAACGCCGGCCGCCATGATCGGCTTCAATGGCTACGCCCGCAAGAACAGCCGGCTGGTCGCGATGACCTGGGGGGCGGAGGACCTGAGCGCCGCTCTGGGCGCGCTTACGAACAAGGAACCGGACGGCGCCTGGACCTTCCCGTACCAGGTGGCGCGCGCGCAATGCCTGTTCGCGGCGGGCGCAGCCGGCGTCGCCGCGCTGGATACGCTCTATGCGGATTTCAGGGATCAGGACGGCCTGGCCGAAAGCTGCCGCCTCGCACGCCGCGACGGCTTCGTCGGTCGGGTCGCGATCCACCCGGATCAAGTCGCGACCATCAATACCTGTTTCACGCCCTCGGATGCCGATCTTGCGCACGCACGCCGCGTGGTCGCGGCGTTCGCTGCGTCGCCGGATGTCGGAACGGTCGGGATCGACGGGAAGATGTACGACATTCCGCATCTGGTCGCAGCGCGGCGCACCCTTGCGTCGGTTGGGGAGGGACATTCGAATGAATAACAGGTCATTCTCCAACCAGCTCGACGTGCCGGAGGATCACGCCGCGATACGCGAAGGCGTGCGCGCGGTCGTCTCGCGGTTCGATGATGAGTACTGGCTGGCGCGCGATGACGACGGCGAATTTCCCCGCGAATTCCATCGCGCCATGGCCGACGCCGGCTGGCTCGGCATCACCATGCCGGAAGAGTATGGCGGGGCCGGGCTGGGTGTCACCGAGGCCGCAATCATGATGCATGAGGTCGCGAGCCATGGCGGCGGCATGACCTCGGCGTCGGCCGTACATATCAATCTGTTTGGACCGCACCCGATCGTGGTGAAGGGAACCGACGACCAGAAGCGGCGCTGGGTGCCGCGCCTGGTGTCGGGCGAGGACCAATGCTGCTTCGGCTTCACGGAGCCCGATGCCGGATTGAACACCACGCGCATCAAGACGTTCGCCGAGAAGGTGCCTGGCGGCTATCGCGTATACGGACAAAAGGTCTGGACGTCGACTGCGCAGATCGCAAACAAGATCATGCTGTTGACCCGAACGACGAAGTTCGAGCACTGCAAGCGGCCCACCGACGGCATCACCATCTTCTATACCGACCTCGATCGTTCCAAGATCGAGGTACGTCGTATCCCGAAGATGGGACGCAAGGCTGTCGATTCCAACGCCATCTTCATTGATGGCCTCTTCATCCCCGAGACCGATCGAATCGGCGAAGAAGGCAAGGGCTTCTCCTACATCCTGCACAGTCTCAATCCCGAACGCATCCTGATCGCGGTCGAGGCCATCGGAATTGGGCAGGATGCGCTACGACGGGCAACGCAATACGCCAAAGAACGTGTGGTCTTCGACCGTCCGATCGGTCAGAACCAGGGCATCCAGCACCCGCTCGCCGAGAAATGGATGTACCTCGAGTCAGCGTGGCTGATGGCGATGCGCGCCGCCTGGCTCTATGATGCCGGCAAGCCGTGTGGCGCCGAGGCCAACAGTGCCAAATTCCTCGGTGCGAGAGCCGGGCATGATGCCGCGTGGCAGGCGATCATGACCCACGGCGGCTTCGGATACGCCAAGGAGTATCACGTCGAGCGGCTGTTCCGCGAGGTTTCGATCACCCGTCTTGCGCCAATCACCGAGCAGCTCATGCTGAGCTTCATTGCCGAGAAGGTGCTCGACCTGCCGAAGAGCTACTGACGCGCGCCGTCGGCGCGTCAGAGATTGCGGGAGATCAACTCCCGCATGATCTCCGATGTGCCGCCATAGATCCGCAGTACGCGTGCGTCCGCGAACAGGCGGCAGATCTCGTATTCGCGCATGAAGCCATAGCCGCCAAAGAACTGCAGGCACTGATCGACCAGTCGCCCGTGCATTTCGGTGACCCACAGTTTTGCGGTCGACGCGGCGTAAGTCGTCAGTTCGCCGCGGACATGCTGGCTCAGGCACTGATCGACATAAGCCCAGCCGACCTGAAGATCGGATTTGAGGTCCGCGAGCTTGAAGCGCGTGTTCTGGTAAGAGCCGATGGCATGTCCGAAGGCCTTGCGCTCCAGGACGTAGGCCTTGGTGATGTCGAAGGCCTTTTGCGCCGATGCGATCGAGTGAAGGGCGATCGTGAGACGCTCCTGCGGCAGCTCGCTCATCAGCGCAGCCATTGCGCCGCCTTCCGAGCCAAGCAGATTGGTGACGGGCACGCGGACCTGGTCGAAGAAGAGCTCCGATGTGTCGGAAGAGAGATGACCGAGCTTGTCGAGATTGCGACCGTGACGAAAGCCGGGCCGGTCGGTTTCGACGAGGATCAGGCTCATGCCGCGGGATCCGCCGTCCGGATTGGTACGTGTCACCGCGATGACGAGGTCGCACATCTGACCGTTCGAAATGAAGGTCTTCTGCCCGGAGATGACATACTCGTCGCCGTCGCGCACGGCGCGGGTGCGAATGCCCTGAAGATCGCTGCCGGTCCCCGGTTCGGTCATGGCGATAGCGCAGACGGCTTCACCCGACACCATGCGCGGCAGCCATTTTCTCTTCTGCTCTTCGGTGCCGTAGCTGAGGAGATAGCCGCAGCAGACATCGTTGTGGACCGAGAAGTCGGTGGCTGGACCCGCGAAGCCCGAATAGGCGAGCTCTTCGATGACGACGGCGTTGTGGCGGAAATCACCACCGATGCCGCCATATTGCTCCGGCACCTGGGGACAGAGCAGGCCAGCATCGCCTGCCGCCGGCCATAATGCGCGATCAATGATCCCGGCCTTCTCCCATTCCTGGAAATGCGGCGCAATCTTCGATGCGGCGAAGCGCCGGACGCTTTCGCGCAGGAGGGCGTGCTCTTCGTCGAATACGGGGCGATTGGGCAGCATGTCTGTCCGCCATGGGTTGAGAGCTAGAAGCGTTGAGAGCTAGAACGCGACCTTGTCGCCGCCCTTGAGCTGAAGGATTTCACGGGCCTCGTCCGGACTTGCGATCTCGAGCCCCAGGCCTTCGATGATCTTGCGCACCTGCGTCACCTGTGTCGCATTGGTTTCGGCGAGACGGCCGGCGCCGAGCCAGAGGCTGTCCTCGAGACCGACACGGACGTTGCCGCCCATTGCGGCCGCCATGGCGGCAACCGGCATCTGTGCGCGACCCGCGCCGAGCACGGACCAGCGATAATTGTCGCCGAACAGCCGGTCGGCGGTTCGCTTCATGTGCATGACGTCGTCTGGATGCGAGCCGATCCCGCCGAGCAGTCCGAAGCAGGTCTGGATGAAGAGGGGCGCCTTCACCAGCCCCTCGGTCCAGAAATAGTGCAGGTTATAGAGATGGCTGGTGTCGTAACATTCGAACTCGTAGCGCGCGCCGGAGCTGTTGAGCGTCTCCAAGGCGTAACGGATATCCTTGAACGAGTTGCGGAAGACGAGGTCATGCGAGCCCTCCAGCATCTCCGGCTCCCAGTCGTGCTTGAACGACTTGTATCGCTTCAGCATCGGGAACAGGCCGAAGTTCATCGATCCCATGTTGAGGCTCGCGACTTCCGGCTTCCAGGTCGCCGCCGGGCGAACGCGCTCCTCGACCGTCATGTAGGGGGAGCCACCGGTCGTGAGATTCACGACGACGTTGGAACCTTGCTTTATGACACGTAGGAACGGCTCGAACGCCTCGGGCGATTGATCCGGGCGTCCATCGACCGGATTTCGCGCGTGCAGGTGCACGATTGCGGCGCCGGCCGCCGCCGCGCCGAGCGCGGACTCGGCGATCTCCGCCGCCGTCACCGGCAGGTGCGGCGACATCGACGGTGTGTGGATCGACCCGGTAACCGCGCAGGAGATGATGACCTTGTGAGGCGCCATGGGGGGCCCTTAGCGCGTGAACTTGTGGAAGTCCGGATCGCGCTTCTCGTTGAAGGCCGCGACGCCTTCCTTCGATTCCGCGGTGTCGTAGAACAGCTTTACGGCGTGGAGCGCGAAATTGCTGATGCCGCGGATATTGTCGGAATCGGCATTGAAGGAGCGCTTTGCAAGCGCAAGCGCGGTCGGCGAGCGTTGCGCGAGCTTGTCGGTCCAGTCCTTTACGGCGGCGTCGAGCTGCGCCATGGGGACGACCTTGTTGACGAGACCCATCTCGCGCGCCTGTTCGGCGGTATAGCGCTCGTTCAGATACCAGATCTCCCGCGCCTTCTTGTCACCGACATGACGGGCCAGAAAAGCCGTGCCCCAGCCGGCATCCACCGAGCCGACCTTGGGGCCGACCTGGCCGAACTGGGCATGCTCTGCGGCGATCGTCAGGTCGCAAAGCGTTGCCAGCACGTTGCCGCCGCCAATCGCGAAGCCGTTGACGCGGGCGATCACGGGCTTCGGCACGTCGCGGATTAGACCCTGGATCTCGTTGATCGGCAGCCCGACCACGCCGCGGCCGTCATATTGGCCTTCATGGGCCGATTGGTCGCCGCCGGTGCAGAACGCCTTCTCGCCAGCGCCGGTCAGCACGATGCTGGCAACGTTGCGGTCGTTGGCGGCAAGCTGGAAGGCATGGATGAGCTCGTCCAGCGTGCGCGCGCGGAAAGCATTGTAGACCTTCGGCCGGTTGATGATGATCCATGCGGCGCGGTCGCGGATTTCGTAGATGACGTCGGTGAATTGCTTGGGATCGGTCATGAGATTTCCTCGCGCAGGTTAGATCATGTTCATTCCGCCGGAGACGGAAATGGTTTGCCCGGTGATGAATTTGCCGTCGTCGGAAGCCAGCATCGCGACGATTCCGCCATAGTCGTCGGGCTCACCCATGCGCTTGAGCGGGATGCCTCTGAGCATGGCATCCTTCCATTTCACGGCGTGCTCGCCCTCGCCAAGCACCGTCGCCATCATTGGCGTGTTGGTGGGGCCGGGGCAGACGGCATTGAGCAGGACATTCTTGCGCGCCAACTCGCGCGCAAGCGATTTGGTGAAGGAGATCAGCCCGCCCTTGCAGGCGGAGTAGACCGCCTCGTCGCTGGTGCCGACGCGCGCTGCATCGGATGCGATATTGACGATCCGGCCGCCGCCGCGCTCGGCCATCAGGGGCGCAATTGCCTTGTGGGTGTTGAGCGGCCCATAGAGGTTGATGCGGATGATCTTGTCCCACAGTTCCCGGTCGGTCTTCAGGAACGGCATCGGCCGGTCCCAGCCGGCATTGTTGACCAGGAGCCAGATCGGTCCCAGGTCGGCCTCGACCTTGGCGACCGCAGCGTTGACGGAATCCGCATCGCCCACATCGACGGCATAGGTCTTGATGACGGCCTGCGGTGCGAGCTTCGCGGTCTCGTCGCCGCCTTGCGGATTGATATCGAAGATCGCGACCTTGCAACCTTCCTCGGCCAGCCGCAGCGTCAATCCTCGTCCGATGCCCTGTCCGCCGCCGGTCACGACGGCAACTTTTCCCGATAGGCCCTTCAACGTCGATCTCCCTTGTCGTTTTATCGTCTTGTCGTTTCTTTGGCGGCCTTCGATGGGTCGAAGGCGAGGGGGCTATGAAGCCGACCCGTTCTTCTGAATGTCGTATCCGCGTTGCGAGTACATTTGGCGCGCGATGATCGTCTTCATGATTTCGATCGAGCCGCCGGCGATCTTGACCACACGTGCGTCGGCGTAGGCCCTGGCGATCGGATATTCCCACATGTAGCCCCAGCCGCCGAAGAGCTGGAGGCACTCGTCGACCGTCTCGCAGTGCAGTTCGGACGTAAACATTTTGGCCATGGCGGCGTCGACCGGATCGAGCTTGCCTTCCATGAACAGGGCGATGCACTTGTCGGTGAAGACACGCGCGACGGCGGCCTTGGTCCTGAGTTCGGCCAGCTTGAACTGCGTGTTCTGGAAGTCGGCAAGCTTCTGGCCGAAGGCGCTCCGCTCGGAGGTATATTGCAGCGTCCAGTCGATCACGGTCTCGGCAACGGTCGCCGACCGGATGGCCTGTGCCAGACGCTCCTGAGATAGTTTTGTCATCATCTGCGCAAAGCCCCGGCCTTCCGTGCCGAGCATGTTGCTCGCGGGAATGCGGACATTGTCGAAGAACAGCTCGGAGGTATCTTGCGCCCTCATGCCGAGCTTTTCCAGATTTCGGCCGCGCTTGAAACCGGGCCGGTTGCTTTCGACGATGAACAGGGTCACGCCCCTGGCACCGGCCTGGCCGTCGGTCTTGGTGGCGAGCACGATGAAGTCGCAAAGCTGGCCATTGGAGATGAAGACCTTCTGGCCGTTGATGACGAAGTCATCGCCATCACGCGATGCCCGAGTCCTGATCGCCTTGAGGTCGCTGCCGGCGTGAGGTTCCGTCATGCCCAGCGAGCCGATCGCCTCGCCAGAGACCATCTTGGGCAGCCATTTGCGCTTCTGGGCCTCGCTTCCGAACGACAGAAGATAGGTGGCGACCAGGTCGGTGTGGATCAGAAAGCCGGGCCCGCTGGCGCCGGCGCGCCACAGTTCCTCGAACACGACGACGTCGAAGAGATAGTCGAGGCCCATGCCGCCATATTCCTCCGGCACGGTGCAGCAGAGCAGACCGGCTGCGCCGGCTTTCAGCCACAGATCGCGCGGGACGATCCCATCCTCTTCCCATTGAGCGTGGAAGGGCACGATCTCGCGCTCGACGAAGCGGCGGACCGTCTGCCGGAAAATCTCGTGTTCCTCGCGGAAGATCGTGCGTTCGATCATTGTCAAAGCGCGCCCTGTCTGATTTAGTTTGCTAGTGTACAGTATTTGGTTTGGGTATACAACCCGAAACGATAAACAAGCAAGTCCGATCGTACACCAACGAACGGTAACTGAAAGGAGAGGGAAGCGATGACCGTTGGGCCGGAGTTGATGCAGTTTCGCATCGAAGTGTCGCAGCAGCGCGTCCTGCACCTCATCTTTGACATGCCAGGACGTTCGATGAACGTGTTCTCGAATGTGGCGATCGAGGAGCTTGGTCTGTTTGCCGACTGGCTGAAGAGAAGCGATGTGGCGGGCGTCGTCATCCGTTCCGGCAAAACGTCCGCCTTCTGTGCAGGCGCGGACTTGGCGGAGCTGGAAGCGGCCTACGATGTGATCATGGCGGCGCCGTCGGGCGAGCGCGATCAGCTTGCCTTTGACCATTTCTTTCGATTGAGCCATGGTCTGCGCAAGCTCGAGACGGCCGGGAAGCCGGTTGCGGTCGCAATCGCCGGCCTTGCCTTGGGCGGCGGCTGCGAGTTTGCGCTTGCGGCACATCACCGGGTCATCGCCGATCACCCGCAGGCGACGTTCGGCCTGCCGGAATCACTCGTCGGATTGCTGCCCGGCGGCGGTGGAACCCAGCGCTTGCCACGTCTGATCGGGATAGAGGCGGCACTGCCCGTGTTGCTCGAGGGGGCTCGGATCGGCGGGCAGGCGGCGATCGCGGCAGGACTTGCACATGAATTGGTAGCGCCAGGCGAGGAAGTCGCCGCCGCCGAGCGCTGGGTGCTGTCGCGGCCGCAGGCGGCGCAGCCCTGGGATCGGCCGGATCGGCGGGCCGCGGATGAAGAGCACGTGAGCGCGATCATCGGGCAGAAGCGAAGCAAGATGCTGGCCGAGACGCTCGGCCACTATCCGGCTCTCTGCGCGATTCTCGACTGCGTCGAACAGGGGCTGCCGCAGGGCTTCGATTCGGCGATCCGGACCGAGATGCAGATCTTCGCAAAGTTGATCCAGCGGCGGGAGCCCCGCAATATGATCAGGACATTGTTCCTCGGCCGGCTCGATCATGAGCGGCTGAAGAAGAAGGGCGCGAGCCACAAGATCACGGAAGCCGTGGCCGCGGTCTCGAACGTGCTCGGCGCCCAGTCGGAGCGTGGCAAGGAGCTGGCGGAGGCGTTTGCGCGGGCAGGTTTTCGAGTCGAGCCGCCGCGCAAGGTGGAATTCGATGGGCGCATTGCGGGCACCGTCTACTGGCTTGACGACGAGCCGAGGACGTGGGGCAAGGAGCTGCTCCGCGCGCGTCTGGCGGATGCCGAGGCCGCGGCCGCGGGCTGGCGGTCGCAGCTCGACGAATCCGAGCGCCGCGCCGCGGACTATATCCTGGTCACGCAGGCAGGCTTTCCCGCCTATCTCGGCGGCCTGTTTGCCGCGGGGCTGAGCTAGTCAGATTTCGGACAAGGAGAGACGTCGTGTCCAGACCTCTTGAAGGCATCAAGGTTCTCGATCTGTCGAAGGTGCTCGCAGGTCCGCTCTGCGCGCAGTATCTTGGTGATCTCGGCGCCGAGGTGATCAAGGTCGAGGCGGTGGGGCAGGGGGATGAGACGCGGGGGTGGCCGCCGTTCCCTGCCCCTGGGCTCGGTACTGTCTTTCTGAGTGCCAATCGCAACAAGCGCAGCATCGCGATCAACATGAAGTCCGACAAGGGCCGCAAGCTGGTGCACGAGCTCGCTAAGGCCGCCGACGTCGCCATCGAAAGCTTCGGCACTGGCGTCGCCGAGCGGCTGGGAATCGATGCAGCGAGCCTGTGCGCGCTGAATGACCGCCTGGTCCATTGCAGCATCTCGGGCTTCGGCCGGACGGGGCCGCTCAGGAGTTCGCCCGGCTACGATGTGATCCTGCAGGCCTTCAGCGGCATCATGTCCATGACGGGCGACGACGGCGGTGGTTATATCCGCAGCCCGATCTCGCCGATTGACCAGATGACCGGCGTGCATGCCTTCAGCGGCATACTTGCAAGCCTGTTCGCGCGGGAGAAATCGGGCAAGGGGGCGGCGATCCAGGTGTCGCTGTTTGACACTGCGCTAGGGTTTCTCGGCTACAATCTCCAGACCTTTTGGGAGCGGGGAATGCAGCCGGCCAAGTGTGGCTCCAGTCACGAGTCGTTGTGCCCATATCAAGCGTTCGAGGCCGCGGACGGGCCGATCATGATCGGGGTGGCCAACGACAACCTCTGGCGCAAGTTCTGCGCCGTTGCTGGTTTGACTGCCATCGTGGATGACCCGAAATTCCGGACCAATGCCGATCGGGTCAAGCATCGTGCTGAAACATTGCGACATGTCCAGGCGGTGATCGCGACCAAGACCGTCGAGCATTGGAACGCAGCGCTCAACGAGGTCGGCATTCCCTGCTCTCCGATCAATACGCTCGCCCAGCTCTTGGATCACCCGCACACAAAGGCCGACGATCTCATCATGCGGTACGATCATCCTGCGGCGGGGCCGCTGAACTGCGTCGGTCACCCCGTCACGTTTGTCGGAGAAGAACGCAGCGCGGGCCTACCTCCGCCCACGCTCGGCCAGCATACCGATGATGTGCTCAAGGAGCTTGGTCTCTCCGCCGCGAGCATTGCCGAGTTGCGCCGCGAAGAGGTCGTCGGTTGATCGGCGTCCGTGTCATCGAGCCCGACAACAGGACGGCCCGCCGCAGTTAGATCGTCGTGAAGAACGGCAGCGGGGCGCCGTCGGTCGGCTTGAACACCACCTTCACCTTCTGGCCGATCTTGAGCGTCGTAAGATGGCAGTCGACGAAGTTGGTCTGCACCGACGGTCCCTCCTTCAGCGTGACGTAGCCGATGGCGTAGGGACCGGTCGGCGACTTCCGCATCAGGCTGTACGTGTAGATCGTGCCCTCGCCGGACGCCTCCTCCCACACCGTCTTGTCGGAGTAGCAGAACGGGCAGATCGAGCGCGGGAAGTAATGCGCTTCACCGCAGGCGGTGCAGCGCTTGATCATGAACTTGCCCTCTTTCGCTGCATCCCAGAACGCTGCGGTCTCGGGGTTCGTCACCGGGGCCGGATACTTTTTCACTTCGCTCATCACACGCGCTCCAGAATGGCCGTCGAGGCGGCGTGGCGGACGCCCAAGAGGCCGCCGGTGCCGTGGGCGATGGCGAGATCGCAATTCTTGACCTGCACCTTCGGATGCGCCTCGCCGCGCAGCTGCCGCACGGCCTCGATGATCTTGGTCATGCCGCCGCGGTTGACCGGATGGTTGCTGCACAGGCCGCCGCCATCGGTGTTGAACGGCAGCTTGCCGACGCCCGAGATCAGGTTGCCGTCGGCGACGAACTTGCCGCCCTCGCCCTTCTTGCAGAAGCCGAGGTCTTCGAGCTGCATCAGCACCGTGATGGTGAAGCTGTCATAGATCGAGGCGTACTTGATGTCCTTCGGCGTGATGCCGGCTTCCTCGAAGGCGCGCGGGCCGGACCAGACGCCGGCAGAATAAGTGAGGTCGAGATCCTTGCCGCCGCGCGGACCCTTCATCGCCTCGCCATGGCCGATCAGGCGCACCTGCGGCTTCTTCAGGCTCTTGGCGATCTCCGGCGTCGTCACGATCAGCGCACCGCCGCCGTCCGTGACGACGCAGCAGTCGAGCCTGTGCAGCGGATCGGAAATCATTGGCGAGTTAACGACATCCTCGACGGTGACGACGTCCTTGAGCATCGCATGCGGATTGTATTGCGCGTGATGGGAGGCCGCGACCTTGATCCAGGCGAGCTGCTCGCTGGTGGTGCCATAGTCGTGCATGTGGCGCATGGCGCACATGCCGTAGGCGTTGTGGGTGGTTGCACCATATGCGGTCTCGAAATCGGCTTCGGCACCTGGAGCGCGCACCTGCGCCGGACCGGTCCGCGGTTTACCCGCAAGCGTGATCAGCGCGATCGAGCATTTTCCGGTCGCAATCGCTTCGGCGGCATGCCCGAGATGGATGATGTAGGAGCAGCCGCCCGTATCTGTGCCGTCGACGTGGCGCACCTTCAACCCGAGATAATCGACCATCGGCCAGGCGCCGCCCGGCGCATCGCCGGAGAAGAAGTAGCCGTCGATATCGTCCTTGGTAAGCCCCGCATCCTCGATCGCGCCCTTGGCGACCTCGGCATGGAGTTGAGCGGTGGATTTGTCCGGTGCGTGCCGGGTTGGATGCTCATAGATTCCGGCAATGTAGGACTTGCCCTTGATGGTCAACGCAGGTCTCCGTTCGATTTGTTCTGCCGTTTGTGCCTGCCCGGCGCGCCCGGCAGGCCATGGCCACCGCTACTCGTCGAGCAGCTTCCAGGAGGTCTTGTCGAAGATGGCCATACGCAAGGAGGGGTAAGGGGCATAGTTCTCTTTGGAATTGGTGAGCTCGATTCCCGGAAGAAGCATGCCGACACGCTCTTTGTTGAAGCTCGTCGCCTGAGCGAGCAGGTTTTCGCGGGTCAGATTGTCACCGCATCGTTGAAGACCCTTCGCGATCGCTTGCGCATTGATGTAGCCGGACAGCGCAATGAAGTCGTTGGGGCTGTCGTTCGGAGCCCATTTCTTCATGAAGGTAACGTAGTCCTTCACCTCCGCGTCTTCGGCCCAGCCCGGATCATTGGCCTGCTTGGCAAATTGGGTCGTGTAGGCGCCCTGGACGTTGTCGAGACCGGCTGGTGTCAGCACGCCCTGGATCGAGTTGACCGGACTGGCGAGGAATTGGACGGGCTTCCAGTTCAGCTCATTCGCCTTCTTGATGCCCTGCGCAGCAAATTTCGGCGTCGTAAAATAGACCAGCGTATCGGCGCCGGCTGCCTTGAGCTTGAGTATCTCGGAATCGATCGTCGGGTAGCTGAGTTCGTAGGAGGCTTCCGCCACGATTTTCACCGAACTTTCGGCGCCGAGACCGGCCTTGAGGCCAGTGAGGTAGTCCTTCCCATAATCGTCGTTCTGGTAGAGCACGGCGATCTTGGCATTCGGCATCTTCTTGAGGATGAACTTGCCGAAGGTGGCTCCCTCCATCTCGAACGGCGGGTAGAACGGGACGGTCCACGGGAAGTTCTGCGGGTCGTTGAAGCGGCGTCCACCGGCTGAGATGAAGACCTGAGGCACCTTGTTCTGGTTGAGATATTTCTGGACGGCTACATTGGGCACGGTGCCCACGGTACCGACCTCAGCCAAGACACCGTCGTCGTCGATCAGCTTGCGGGTTTGTTCGATGGCCTTTGGCGGGCTGAATGCGTTGTCGAGGGAGATCAGGTTGACCTTCCTGCCGTTGATCCCGCCTTGCTCGTTCAGCATCTGGAAGTAGCCGGTCATCACGCGGCCATAGCTCGAGAACGTGGACGCCGGCCCGCTATAGGGGACGGTCTGGCCGATCTTGATTTCAGTGTCGGTAACGCCCGGACCATACTGCTTTTCGGCCGCTACCGCCTCCATGGTTACACTGGTCAGGAACAGGACCGAAGCGCTCACCAAAATCGAAGTTCTCATGCTGGCTCCCACATCGCTTCTTGTTTTATGGATGAAATAAGTACACTATAGTACGATATTTTGGAAGCTGAAAATGCGTCAATCGGCGGCGCCCGGGGCACCGCAATATATCGCGCTGCAATCAAGAGATCGATGACTGCGATCCACCCATTTCGGCGCCAGGGTCGCCTTGACGTCAACGCGATTGTGGTTCAGATAGTACGTAAGTGTACGAAATATTCGGCCGACGGCCCACAAGCTTTGCGGCCGCACGCCGGCGAAGGGAGGGACCATGGCTGCCTCGGGTGCAACAGCACTGGCCGCGCTGAAGATTGGCGGGCGCGTCGCCTTCGAGCGCCTGATGCGACCAAAGGCCCGCCGCGCAGAGGATGTTCCATGCTCGCCGGGAGCCATCACGCCGGAGTGGCTGACCGCGGTGCTTTGTCAGGAAACAGCCGGCGCGGTCGTCACCGACGTCGTGGTGAAACCTGCGAGCGCCGGGACGCACGAACGCCATCAGTTGATTGTCAGTTACAACGACGCTGGCCGGCGTGCAGGCTTGCCGCAGTCGATGTTCACGAAGTCGCTGCCGAGCGTCGTCACGCGCATGATCGGCGGCTTCAACGGCACCGCGCGGGTCGAGGGCCGCTTCTACATGCAGCTACGGCCGCAGCTCGATCTCGAGGCGCCGATCGGCTATCACGCGGCGTTCGACCGCCAGACCTACGCCTCGATTCTTCTTCTGGAAGACATGGTCGCAACCAAATCGGCGACCTTTTGCAACTACAAGACCTATGTTGACCGCGAGATGGCGGAAGACATGGTCGACGTTCTGGCCGCGCTGCATGCGCGCTTCTACGGCGATAGAGAGCTTTCGGCGCGGTATCCCTGGGTGGCCAGCTATCCGCGCTGGTTCACCATCGGCGCCGAGAAGATGAGCCTCGAGCACTACACTCGGAAGGCGTTCGACGCCGCCGCTCATGTCATCCCGAAGAGCCTGCTCGTGCAGCGTGACGCGGTCTGGCCGGCCGCTGTGCAGGCGCTTGCCGTTCACGATAACGAGCCGCAGGGGCTGATCCATTCCGACGTGCATATCGGCAATTGGTATCGCACCGGGGCCGGGAAGATGGGCCTATGCGATTGGCAGTGTCTTGCCCGCGGTCATTGGTCGCGGGACTTTTCCTATGCAGTGACGGCGGCGCTGACACCGGACGATCGCCGCAACTGGGAGAAGGACCTGCTCCGCCGCTATCTCGACCGGTTCGCCGGATTGACGGGAACCAGGCCAGACTTCGAGCGAAGCTTCCTCAACTATCGTCAGCAGATGGTGCATGCGCTGCTGATGTGGACGATCACGTTGTGCCATTCGCCTTTGCTGCCGGCCATGCAGTCGGAGGCGACGACGCTCGCGATGATCGAGCGAATCTCGACAGCGATGGCCGATCTGGATTCTCTGCGCAGCTGATCGGCGTCGGCGAAAGGGGCGGCAACCTGTCAGGCTGCCGTTAGCCGGCATTCGCCGCGATCGATCACCATGATTTGCCGCTCCGTCGCCCAGGCCCTGAACCTGATGACGTTGTCTTCCTCGAACATGTCGATCCGGATGGTGTCGCCGGGAAAGGCGGGCGCGACAAATCGCGCTGCCATCGCAGTGATCAGCTCGGGACGTCCCGGCGCGTAGCGCTTTAGGACGGCGCGGCAGGCGAGGCCCAGCGTGTTCAGGCCGTGCGAAATCGGGCGGTCGAGGCCGGCCTCGCGGGCAACTACCGGATCGGCGTGGATCGGCATGTAGTCCCGGCTGACAAGCCGATACAGCAAGGCGGCTTGGTGCGGCGTTCGATAGGTGATGCTGGCGCTGGGTGTTCCTTCGCTACCAATCGGTGCGATTGCGGCGGGCGGCAAACCGTAGTTGCCGCAGCCGCCGTCGCCGCGCAGGAACTCCGTCGCCCGAAGCGTGGCCAGCCGCTCGCCGCTCGTGGCGTCGAACAGCTCGGTATCGAAATAGAGGAGGGCGCCGCGCATCGGCCCTTTGTCTTCGATCGCGCTGACGCGATGCTCGGCGCGGATGGACGCGCTGACCGGAACCGGGTGGTGCAGCGTCAGGCGCTGCTCGCCGTGCAAGGCCTTGGTCCAGGCAATCCCCGTTTCGGGCTCGGCGATCCACAGCGGCGGCCAGCCGAGCGTCACGCTCATGCTGGGCACGGCGCGTTGATCGCGCCCTTCATACACGTAGAGCAATTCGTCCTCGTCGAGCGGATCGTCGCCCATGCCAAGGCCGACTGCGTAAAGGGCGCAATCGCGCCAGTCATAGGATTGGCAGATCGGCGCGAAGCGCCGGGCGACGACATGATCAAGGTCCATATGGGCCTCCAGGTAACGCTCGCGCGCCTCGGATGAGCGACGCAGTGCACGAGATGCCGCAGCGCCACGTCCCGATTTGGATTTGCGGTGAACACTAGTATATGATAAACCAGTGTACTAATCGAGTGTCGAAGTCGAGATCGTCCGGCAGGACGGGGAAACGCTGAAGGCCGGCACGGAGCGCGATTGAAATCCGCTGCGGATGCCGAGCAATGGCAGGAGGGCCCTTTGCGAGGTCAAGCGTGCAGACTGGCGGCGCATCGGACGGCCACGTGCCGTCGCGGCATGCAACCAGGCAGGAGATCGCTGCCATGATCGCGCTGCTGATCGCGAATTCGCTGGCGCTCGCCTCTCTGTTGATCATGCTGTCGAGCGGGCTCGCCTTGATTTACGGCCTGCGTGACGTCATCAATTTCGGCCACGGCGCGATCTATATGCTCGGCGCCTATCTCGGCTACACGATTGCTCTTGTCGGCGGATTCTGGCTGGCGTTGCCGCTCGTTCCGGTCCTGTTGGCGCTGCTCGGAATCGCATTCGAATATCTGGCGCTGCGGCCACTGCAGCGACGCTCACACATCGAAGTGGCGCTGGTCACCTTGGGCCTCGGTATCATTCTCGGCCAGATCATCATCTATTTCTACGGCGGCGAGGCGCGCAGCGTCGATGCTCCGAAAATCCTTTCCGGCTCCGTGACCATCCTGCAACTCTCCTACCCGGTCTATCGCCTCTTCCTGATCGTGATGGGCCTCGGCTCCTGCGCGCTGCTCGCCTTGTGGCTGCGTTGGACGTCGTCGGGACTGTATGTGCGCGCGGTTAGTCAGGATCCGTCGGTCGCGCGCATGATGGGCATCAATGCCGACCGCCTGAGCCTGCTCGTGACGAGTCTCAGCACGGCCTTCGCCGGCATCGCCGGTGTGCTGGCCGGACCCTATTTGTCGGTCGATCCGGGAATGGACGTCGTGATGATCGTGAACTGCCTGATCATCGTCGTGATCGGCGGCACCGGCAGCATCGGCGGCGCAATCATTGCAGCCCTGCTATTCGGCTTCGTTCAGGTCGCGGGATCGGTGTTCCTGCCGAATCTCGCGGTGCTGGTGCCCTACATCCTGTTGATGGTCGTGCTGCTGATCGCGCCGGGTGGGATCGGACGCGGGAGGGTGCTGAGTTGAGCAACGGCACAATGACTGACGACTTCCATGCATCTGCAACGGCGACATTCGGCGGATCGACGTCGCGGCTTTCGCTCGCGATTGTCGTCGGACTGATCGGGCTTGGCGCGGGTGCGGTCGTTCCGACCTGGCTTGCCAGCGATTTCGTGCTTCGGCTCGGCAGCGAAGGCCTCCTGCTGGGCTTGCTCGCGCTCAGCGTCGCCTTCCTGATGAACCAGGCTGGCCTCGTTGCGCTCGGCGTGGCCAGTATCTACGGCGGCGCCGGATATCTGTTTGCGATCGGCATGAGCGACTGGGGACTGACGCCGACAGCCGCGTTGTGCGTCGCGTTCCTAATCCTTCTCGTCTATGCCACTATGCTCGGTGCACTGATCGTCCGGACCAAGCCGCTCGCCTTCATGATGCTGACGCTCGCCGCCGGCGAGATGATCAGTCATGCCGTTCTGCTCGAGGGATTGCGCGACTATACCGGCGGCGCGGACGGACTGGTTGTTCGGACCAACGGAGCCGTTCTCGGCATCGACGCGGCTCGATTTGCCGATCCGGCGCAATTTTGGTCGCTAGCGTGGGGCGTGTCCGTCCTGATCGGACTGGCACTCTGGGCCATCGCACGTTCCCGTCTCGGCGCGGTGCTTCGCGCCATCAGGGAGAACGAGGAGCGCATGCGCTTTTCGGGCTTCAATACCTTCCTGCCCAGGCTGATCGGATATGTGCTCGTCAATATCGTGGCTGCGATCGCCGGCTTCCTACATGTGCTCAATGCCGGTTTCGTATCGCCGGAGAGCCTGGGGCTGTTCGTCAGCACCAATACACTGGTCGCTGCGCTGATCGGTGGCATCTCCGGTTCGCTCGGTCCGATTCTCGGCGGGCTGATCTTCTCCTTTGCGCAGGACGAGTTTGGCGCGCGTGGGCTCACGCAGCTTCTGACCGGCGTTGCGATCGTCGTGTTCATTGTCGTGTTCCCGCGTGGTGTCGTCGGCGGGCTATCGGGCCTGTCGAAGCGGCTCGGCTGGCGGCGGGAGGCATCCTGACATGCTCACGATCGAAAAACTGTCGGTGAGCTATGGCTCGGTGCGGGCGTTGACCGATGTCGATCTCGAGATCCGCGGTGATGGCCTGCTCCACGGCATCATCGGTCCGAATGGCGCAGGCAAGTCCACGCTGCTTGATGCGATCTGCGGCCGACGGCGTCCGACCTCCGGGCGAGTTCGGTATTGCGGCGAGGATATCACGCGGCATTCGGTCAGCTGGCGCCGTCGGCAAGGCATGGCGCGATCGTTCCAGCGCACCAGTATCTTCCAGGATCTGACCGTGCACGAGCAGCTGCAGCTCGTTGCGCAACATCTCGGCGACGGCCGGGTCGGTGACGTCATCGAGGTCATGGATCTCGGCGGCTATCTCGACCAGAAAGCCGGGCGCATCGCCTATGGTGTGCAGCGACGGGTCGACGTCGCGCTGGCGCTGATCGGGCGTCCGCGTCTGCTCTTGATGGACGAGCCGGGCGCCGGTTTGTCGGCCACGGAGACGTTGCGCCTGTTCGAGCATGTGCGCGATCTCGTCCGCGAGCGCAGGATCGCGGCCGTCGTGGTCGAGCATGACGTCGAGGCGGTGTTCGCGTGCTGCGGCATGGTCACCGTGCTCGATCTCGGACGGCATCTTGCGACGGGGACGCCCGAAGCCATCCGTGCCGACCATCGCGTCGTCGCGGCGTATCTGGGGACCGCGGCATGAGCGCGCTGCGGATCCAATCGCTGTTCGCCGGCTATGGCGCCTCGACCGTGCTGCGCGGCATCGATCTGACGGTCGAAGAGGGCGAGTCGGTGGCCTTGGTCGGACGCAATGGCGCCGGCAAGTCGACGCTGCTACTTTCCGTCTTTCGCGAGACGAATATCTTGTCCGGCGAGATCTGGGTTCGCGACCGCCGGATCGATGATCTGCCAGGCTATACGGCTGCCAAGCTCGGGGTAGCCATCGCACCGCAGGGACGGCGCATCCTGCCGAACTTGACCGTCAAGGAAAACCTGCTGCTGGGTCGATCGACCGGCAGGGCAGGGTACTGGACGCTGAAGACCATCTACGGGCTGTTTCCGGTGCTCAAGGAGTGCGCCGACCGGCTGGGCACGATGCTGAGTGGCGGCCAGCAACAGATGCTGGCGATCGGTCGCGCCTTGATGGCCAATCCGAGTCTCATTCTGCTCGATGAGCCTTCGGAAGGTCTTTCGCCTGTTCTGATCGATGGCCTTGTCGACACGCTCAACAAGATCCGCGGCGCCGGCACCGGCGTGCTCGTGGTCGAACAACATCTCAGCCTCGTCAAGCGTGCCACCGATCGGTTCGTCATCCTGGCAAAGGGCGAGGTTGTCGGTTCGGGCGCGATCGGCGCCATCAGCAAGCCGGAGAACCAGGCGCTCATGGCGCTCTAGCGCAACATCAGCATAAACGTAGGAGGGAGGAACATGAAAAAATCATCCATGCGGTTGGCTTTCGGCATGCTGCGCGCGACGACCATCGGCGCAACGATGGGCGTTGCCGTCGCGACCACGGCTTTGGCCGAGGACACGGTAAAGATCGGCGTCCTCCTGATCGATAGCGGACCGCTCGCCGGCCTGAAGGACACTCAGGTCAAGGCCGTCAACCTCGCGATCGAGCAGATCAACGCCGCCGGTGGCGCGGCGGGCAAGAAGCTGGAGGCGACCTTCATTTCCTATCCCGGTACGCCTGATACGGCGGTGGATGGCGCCACCCGCGCCGTCCAGAAGGAGGGGGCAATGTTCATCACCGGTATGGACACGTCCGGTGTCACGCCTGCGCTTCAGGCCAAGCTTCCGGCGCTGAAAGCTCTGATGCTGGAGGTGATGGCCAATGCCGACGGGCTGACCGGGAAGAATTGCTCGCCGAACTACTTTCGGGTCAATGCCAACGATTCCATGATCATGGGGACTTTCAGGGAATTCCTGAAGGATCAGGGCATCAAGAAATGGGACATTATCGCGGTCGACTATGCCGCAGGACGTGACTCCGCGGACAAGTTCAAGGCGCTGGTGACCTCGCAGGGCGGAACGATCGGAAAGACCTTGTTCTCGCCAAACGGGACGCCGGATTTCGGTGCCAAGATCTCGGAATTGGGTGCAGACCCGGCCGACGGCCTGTTCGTGACCATCTTCGGCAGCGACGCGATCAACCTCGCCAAGCAGCAGCAGCAGTTCGGGCTGTTCAAGAAGTACAAGATGGTGCTGGGAAACTCCTTCGTGATCCCGCAAACATTGCCGGCGCAGGGCGAGACCGTGCTCGGCGTCTATCAGAATATCGGATTCGTCGCCGGGTTCCCCGGCGCGCAGGCCGAAGCCTTCGTGAAGGCGTACAAGGAGAAATACAACGGCGAGCTTCCGCCCTACACCAGCGCCGATCAATACGCTGCCATTCAGCTGATTGCCGCCGGGCTTCAGAAAGCGAACTCGACCGACATCAACGCGGTGCGCGCCGCGCTGTCCGGCCTGAAAACCGAAACGGTTCTCGGTGATGTCGAGATACGTGCAGGTGACCATCAGACTGCGCGGCGGATGGCGATCAGCCAGATCGTCATGGGTCCGGAGGGCAAGCCGGTCTACCAGATCAAGAAAATCGAGCCGGGACAGGACATCATCCCGCCCGTCGACCCCGCCTGCAAGATGTGACGCCCTGACGCCGCCGATCTCATGTCGCTCGTGGAGTCGAAACCTATGCCACGAGCGACACCTTGCCAAACTGTGCCCCGGAGGCGAGACGAGTAAGGGCCGCAGGAGCGTCTGTCATCCTGAACGATGAGTCGATCACCGGCCGGACCAGGCCGCGATTGAACACATCGAGCAACTGGCGGAATTCCGCGATGCTGCCGCCGGTCGAGCCATAGATTTCGAGCTGACGGATGAAAACCCGCTGCAGATCGGCCGGCGGGTTCGAACCGGTTGTGGCACCGCAGGTGACGAGCCGGCCGCCCCGCCGCAACGACCGCAGCGATTCCCCCCAGCTCGCTTCGCCGACGCTGTCGATCACCATGTCGACACCGCCGCCGCTCATTTGCTGGATCGCGGGTGAGACCTTGTCGCTCCGATAGTTGACGCCGCCATCCGCTCCCATCGCGACGGCCCTGGCGATCTTCTCGTCGCTCGAGGAGGTGACAAAGACACGAGCGCCGACTAGCTTGGCGAGTTGCAGGCAAGCGACTGCGACGCCGCCACCGATGCCGACAATCATGACGCTTTCGCCGGGTTGCAGCGCGCGCTTGCCGAACAGCATCCGCCAGGCCGTGAGATGGCCGGTCATCAGGGCGCCCGCCGCCACCAGATCAGCATCATCGGGCAGGGGAAAGAAGCAACTGCTGGGCATCGCGACGTAGTCTGCGAAGCCGCCGTTGCGATGCTCGCCCATGATCTTGACGTTCTCGCATAGCGGCTGGTCGCCGGCCAGGCAGTAGCGGCACTTGCCGCAGAACGCCTCGGAGAAGGGCACAGCCTTCATGCCCGGCTTCAAGCCGCTGCCGGGCGCTGCCTCGACGATCTCGCCGGCGGCTTCAACCCCCATCACCTGCGGCAGTGTGTGGGTGATGCCGCCGCCATTGTCGCGCATGTAGAGATCGACACGATTGACCGATGAGGCCGTGACCTTGAGCACGGACTCGCCCGCAGCCGGTGCCGGGTCGGGGAAATCGCGCCAGGTCACGCCATCCGGTCCGCGTCGCTCCAGCACTGCCGCCTTCATGCTCGCTCCCTGTTTTCGGTCGCACCGTTGAAACTAATGCACTAGCACACGGAACTTCGAGCGTACTCACCGCGCGAGATCACGTTTGCCGTCCAATTCAGTGTTGCAGTTCACTTCAGATATAATACACTAGCGAACTAATATGCCGTCAAGTGCATCGATCTATCGTCATGGAGGCAACGTCATGAGCGAGAATCGCTTCGATCCCGTGGCGCATGCGCGCGCGATGCGTGCCAGCGGTTTCTGGATCGACAAGAGTTTTGACGAGTTCCTGCAGCAGGCGATCGCTGCCACGCCCAACAAGCTCGCGTTGATGGCGGACCGCGCCGATCGTGACGCGCCGAAGCGCCTGACCTACGCAGAGCTGGGTGACATGATTTCGCGCGCGGCGGCGGCGCTACGCCGTCTCGGCGTCGCTCCGGGCGATGTCGTGTCGGTCCAGTTGCCGAACTGGTGGGAATTCGCGGTGATTGCGCTGGCGGCGTTCCGGGCTGGCGCGGTTGTCAATCCACTGATGCCGATCTTCCGCGAGCACGAGCTCGGCTACATGCTCGGCTTTGCCGAGACGAAGCTGCTGGTGGTGCCAAAGCTCTTCCGCGGGTTCGATCATGAGGCGATGGCGCTCTCGCTGCAGCCGGGCCTGCCGACGCTTGCACATGTCATCGTCGTCGACGGCGAGGGGCCCAACAGCTTCGAGCAGGCCCTGTTGTCCGGCAGCGAGCGTGTCGGTGCGCCGCCGGTCGGTGAGATCGGCGCGCTGCCCGCAGACCGAATGGCCGTGCTGATGTTTACGTCGGGGACGACCGGCTCGCCGAAGGGCGTTATGCATTGCCTCAACACCCTGATGGGGTGCTGCATCGGACTTGCCAGGCGTTTCGGCCTCGACGCCGGCGATACCATGCTGGTCTGCTCGCCGCTCGGCCACATGACCGGCTTTGCCGCCGGCATGCTGCTCGGCTTGAAGATCGGCGCGACCGTGATCTTCCAGGACATCTGGGAGCCGAAGCGCGGCGTCTCGATCATGTCCAAGGAGGGCATTACCTATTCGGCGGGTGCTGCGACATTCCTGGCCGACATGTGTGAAGCCGTTGCAGCCGGCGCGACGAAGCCGGCTGAGCTGCGCAAGTTCCTCTGCGCGGGCGCGCCGATCCCGCCGGCGCTGATCGATCGCGCCTATCGGGAGCTCGATCTCAAGGTCTGCTCGCTGTGGGGCATGACCGAGTCCCTGGCGAGCACGTTGACCGAGCCGGAGCGGGCGCTGGAAAAATCATCGAAGACCGACGGGCGTCCCGTCGAGGGCGTCGCGGTCAAGGTCTTGCGCATGGACGGCTCGCCGGCCGCGGTCGGGGAGCGGGGCCTGCTCAAGGTCCGCGGCGCGCAGATGTTCCTCGGCTACTACAAGCGGGAGGACATGGAGCCGTTCGACGCCGAGGGCTGGTTCGATACCGGCGACATGGCCTATATGGATGACGAGGGCTACATCCGGATCGACGGCCGCATCAAGGACATCATCATTCGCGGCGGGGAAAACATCCCCGTCTTGGACATCGAAAACCTGATGTTCAAGCTTCCCGCCGTGCTGTCCGTGGCGATCGTTGGCTATCCGGATCCACGGCTCGGAGAGCGGGCTTGCGCTTTCGTCGTGCTGCGCTCCGGCACGACGCTCGATCTGGCCGCCGTGCAGGCTCACATGGCCGAGCACAAGGTCGCCAAGCAGTATTGGCCCGAGCGTCTTGAAATCGTCGCCGACCTGCCAAAGACGCCGGCCGGCAAGGTGCAGAAATATCAGCTCCGCGAAATTGCCAAGGCGTTCGCCGAGCCGCCCCACAAGGCCAGCGCATGACCGCGCGTCTCAAGGATCGGGTCTGCGTCGTCACCGGCGCAGCGCGCGGCATCGGCTTATCAATTGCCGAGCGCTTCGGCCGCGAGGGTGGACGCCTCGCCTGTGTCGATATCAGCGCAAAGCGGCTGGAGCCCGCGGTTGACAGGCTGAAGGACGTGGGGTTCGAGGCCAGGGGATACGAGGTTGATGTCGGCCGTCGCGATGACGTTCACGCGCTGTTCAAGCGCGTCGAACGCGAGTTCGGCGCGCCGGTCGCGGTGCTCGTCAACAATGCCGTGTTCGCGCGCTTCGAGCCGCTGGCAGAGATCGCGGTCGACACGGTGGAGCGGATGTTTGCCGTCGGCGTGCATGGCCTGATCTGGGCGACGCAGGCGGTGGTCCCGCAGATGGAGCGGCGCGGCGGCGGAGCAATCGTGAATCTGAGCTCGGTGTCGGCGTTTCACCCGGCCAAGGATTCCATCGCCTATTCCGCGCTAAAAGCCGGCGTCGTCGGCCTCTCGCGCGCCTCGGCGATCGAGCTCGCCGCGAAGAAGATCCGCGTCAATGTGATCGCGCCGGGCATGATCGGAACGCCGGCCTCGATCGCACAGTTCGACGAGCCAACGATTGCGGCGCGTCAGGCCGAGATGCCCGCCGGGCGCTTCGGCCAGCCCGAGGAGATCGCTTCGCTCGCCGCGTTCCTTGCGAGCGACGATGCCAGCTACGTCCAGGGCGCGGTCATCACCGCCGACGGCGGCTGGACCGTTCCTGCAAAATAGGAGAAGGCGCATGAAGCGGCTCGAAGGCAAGCGCGCGGTCGTCACCGGCGGCGGAAGCGGGATCGGCCGCGCCAGCGCCCTCCGCTTCGCGCGCGAAGGTGCGTCCGTCCTCGTGGTCGGCCGCGCCGGGAATGCCGAAGAGACCGCGTCGGCCATCCGGGCTGAGGGTGGCATCGCATCCGCTATGATCACGGACGCCGCGGTCGAGGAGAATGTGGCCGCGATCGTCTCGCGCTGTGTCTCGGAGTTCGGTGGGCTGGAGATCTTCTTCGCCAATATCGGGGTTACCGGGACCAATACGCCGTTGCTGGAGCAAACGGTGGAGGAATGGTCCGAGGTCTACCGCATCAACACGATTAGCTGCTTCCTCGCCATCAAATACGCCGGACGCCATATGACCGCGCAAGGCTATGGATCGATCATCCTGACCTCGTCCGCGGCCTCGCTACGCGCCAATGCCGGCGCGATTTCCTATAGCGCAAGCAAGGCGGCGGTGAACAATCTGGCGCAGACGGCGGCGAATGCCTTTGCCGGCACCGGCGTGCGCGTCAATGCGGTGCTGCCCGGCCTCGTCGAGACGCAGCTGACCCGCAAAGTGTTCGACGACGCCCGCGCACGAGGCATCGAATCCAAGCTCGGCCACGTCACGCCGCTGAAACGGCCGGGCCGCTCCGAGGAGATCGCGGCCGCCGCGGCGTTCCTGGCCTGTGACGACTCTTCGTATGTGGACGGCCAGTTGCTGTCCGTCGACGGCGGTGTCAGCAGCACCCATCCCTTCGGCCGGATCGCGCTCTAGCAAGGCCGACGGCCCAACAAGAACAGAGACAGGAGAGGCGCCGTGGATTTCGAACTCCCGAAGGAGATCACCGACAAGCTGGCCGAGCTCGACGCGTTCATCGAGGCGGAGATCAAGCCGCTCGAACGGGACAACATCAGGTTCTTCGATCACCGCCGAGAGAACGCGCGGACCGACTGGGACAATGACGGTCGTCCCCGCGATGAATGGCGAGCGCTGATCGGCGAGATGGAGCGACGCGCCGACAAGGCGGGACATCTGCGCTACGGCCTCCCGAAATCATGCGGCGGGCAGGGCGCCTCGAATCTGGCGATCGCCGCGATCCGCGAGCATCTGGCGGCCAAGGGGCTCGGTCTGCACAACGACTTGCAGGACGAGTCGTCAATCGTCGGTAATTTTCCGATCATCCCCGCGCTGGCCGATTATGGGACCGAGGAGCAGAAGACCTATATCGAAGGCATCATCACAGGAAAGAAGCATCTGTCGTTCGGCCTGACCGAGCCCGGGCACGGCAGCGATGCGACATGGCTCGAGACGTCAGGCGTGCGCGACGGAAACCATTGGGTCATCAACGGCCGCAAGCGCTGGAACAGTCAGGTCGCGCGGGCGCATGCCAATCTGGTGTTCGCCCGCACCTCGGGCAAACCGGGCGAGGCCAAGGGCATTACCGCCTTCATCGTGCCGACCAACGCGCCCGGCCATAACGTGCTCTACAATCACTGGACCTTCAACATGCCGAGCGATCATGCAGAGACGGAGCTCGTCAATGTGCGGGTGCCCGACAGCGCGATCCTCCACAGGGAGGGCGAGGGGCTCGTCGTAGCGCAACGGTTTGTGCATGAGAACCGCATTCGCCAGGCCGCGGCCAGCGCCGGCGCGGCGCGCTATTGCATCCAGGAGGCGGTCAAATACGCCAAATCGCGCGTCGCGTTCGGCGAGCCGCTGGCCAAGAAGCAGGCCGTTCAGTTCCCGCTCGTCGAGCTCTGGGCCGAGTACCAGATGCTGCGCAACTTCATCTTCCGCACGGCATGGCAGATGGATCGCCAGAACCCGCTGACGATCAGCGATATGGTCTCGATCTGTAACTTCCGTGCCAACCGGCTGTGCTGCGAGGCGGCGGACCATGCGATGCAGGTGCATGGCGGCATGGGCTATAGCCGCGCCTTGCCGTTCGAGCACATCTACCGCCACCATCGCCGTTACCGCATCACGGAGGGAACGGAGGAGGTGCAGATGCGGCGCGTGGCGCAGTATCTGTTCGGCTTCAGCGGCAAGAGCGCGAGCTGATTGCGATGAGTGGGCAGGCGAGCGACGTGGATTTCGACCTTCGTCAACTCGACGTGTACTTGCGGGATTGGCTCGGCGGCAGCGCCGAAACCTGCGTGACGCGCACCAGCGGCGGCATGTCGAATCCGACTTATTTCGTGACTCGCGGTGACTGGCAGGCCGTGCTGCGCAAGCAGCCAAACAATGTCCTGATGCCGTCGGCGCACGCCATCGATCGCGAATATCGCGTCCTCACGGCCCTGCAGCGGAGCGTCGTCCCGACGCCGCGACCCTTCCGTTATTGCGAGGATCGCGAAGTGCTGGGCACGCCGTTCTATCTGATGGAATGGCTGAAAGGGCGGGTCATTTACGACTACGCACTGCCGGGGCTTGCGAAGGAGGAGCGGGCGGACTGCTATCGTTCGATGGCGGAAACACTGGCTGCGCTGCATCGGCTCGACTATTGCGCCGTTGGGCTCGGTGATTTCGGCAAGCCTGGAAACTATTTCGCCCGCCAGCTCAATCGCTGGTCAAGATTGTGGACCGAGTATCGCCGCGGTGATGACGACAATCCGGCGCTCGATAGGATGGTGCGCTGGCTCTCCGAGCGCGTGCCCGAGAGCGACAGTCTCGCGCTTTGCCATGGTGACTTCCGGATGGCGAATCTGGTGTTCCATCCGACCGAGCCGCGTGTGATCGGGGTGCTCGATTGGGAGCTGTCGACCCTTGGCCACCCGCTCGTCGATCTCGCCTTCAACACCCAGGCCTGGCGCATGGCCCCGGACGAGAACGGTGGCTTGCTCGGCCTGTCGCTGGAAGAGATGGGAATACCGGGCGAGCAAGCCTATCTCGACCGCTACTACGACAGCGCAGCGGCGACAGAGCGCCTGACGGCGTTTCACCAGGTCTTCGCGATGTTCCGCGGCGCGGTCGGCAGCGCCGGCGTCGCGGCGCGGGGCGATCTCGGCAACAACACGCTGCCTGATGCCGCGAACATCGGGCGCCGGCTCGCCCGCGCCTATGCAACGCGGGGAATGGAATTGATCGAGGGCGAACCATGAGCATTTCGGAACGACCGTCGATGAGCGTCGATGAAGTCATCCGCCGGCGCCGCTCGGTGCGCGGCTTCCTCCCCCGCGAGGTGCCGGATCCGATCCTGCGCGAGGTCTTTGCTCTGGCGCAGTGGGCGCCCTCGAACTGCAACGTGCAGCCCTGGGTGCCGCACGTCGTATCGGGTGAAACGCTAACACATGTCCGGGACGCGTTGGTGGCAGCCGGTATGCGCGATGAGCCGATCAAGCCAGACTGGCCGGCCGATGGCAAGTTCAGCGGGGTCTATCGCGAGCGCCAGGTCGGCGCGGCGCAGGCGCTCTATGGTGCGATGGGTGTGGCGCGAAGTGACAGTGTCGGACGCAAGCTGGCCTACATTCGCAACCACGCATTCTTCGACGCTCCTCACGCGGTCTTTATCTTCATGCCGGAACCGTTCGATACGCGTGAGGCTGTTGATCTCGGCATGTACGCGCAGACACTGATGCTCTTGCTCACCGCGCGCGGCATCGCGTCCTGCGCGCAAGGCGCGCTCGGATTGTTCCCGGACATCGTGCGCGCGGAGCTCGGAATCCCCGCCACTCAAAAGCTGCTGTTTGGCATCTCGTTTGGCTATGAGGATAGCGACGTCAAGGCCAATGCTGCGCGCGTCGACCGCGCGCCGATCGACGACGTCGTACGTTTTCACCGCTGACATCCATCAGAGGAGAGGTCGCCTTGACCGGACCGTTGCATGGTTTTCGCATCGTCGAGATGGGCGGGATTGGGCCGGCGCCCTTTGCTGGCGCGTTGCTCGGCGATATGGGAGCGGACGTGTTGCGGATCGATCGCATCCCCCGGCCCGGCGTGGAACCGGATCTGCCGGCGCAGTTCGATTTCTACAACCGCAACAAGCGTTCGGTCGCGCTCGATCTCAAGCAACCGCAAGCAATCGCGACCGTGCTGCAACTCGTGGCGCGGGCCGATGCGATGATCGAGGGCTTTCGACCTTCGGTGATGGAGCGGCTCGGGCTCGGGCCTGATCCATGCCACGCTGTCAATCCACGTCTGGTCTATGCGCGCATGACTGGCTGGGGACAGCAAGGACCGATGTCGCAGGAGGCGGGGCACGACATCAATTATCTCGCATTGACCGGCGCGTTGCATTGCCTCGGCGACACGGACCGCCCACCGCCACCGCCGCTCAATCTCGTGGCCGACCTCGGCGGCGGCGCGCTCTATCTGACCGTCGGTCTGCTTGCGGCAGCCATGGAGGCGAGGCAATCGGGCAAAGGACAGACCATCGATGTGGCGATGATCGACGGCGTGACGCATCTGATGTCGGCGTTTCAGGCGTTTCGGCAGCAGGGCAGCTGGACCGAGCGGCGTGCCGACAACATCGTCGATGGCGGCGCACCCTTCTACGGGAGCTATGCAACCAAGGACGGCAAGTTCATTGCGGTCGGCGCGATCGAACCGCACTTCTACGCCAATCTGTTGGGCGTGATGGAGGTGACGACGGGAGAGCTCCCGGAACAGAATGACCGCGCATCCTGGCCGCAGATGCGCCAGCGCTTCGCCGAGATATTTGCGGGACGAACGCGCGACGAATGGGTCGCCGCCGCGCTGGGGCGCGATGCCTGTCTTGCGCCAGTCTTGACCATTGACGAGGCGCCCGCGCATCCGCAGATGCAGGCCCGGAGTGCCTACGTCATGTTCGATGGGGTGCGACACCCCAGCCCGGCGCCGCGCTTCTCGCGCACGGCTTCTGAGCTTCACACGTCGCCGCCAGCGCCGGGACGTGATACAAGACAAGCGCTTGCAGATTGGGGCGCTTCGCCGGAGCAAATCGCAACGCTGGCGTCCGCCGGCGCCATCGCGAGATGATGCGACTTAGTCCGCTGTCCGTGCGCGAGTCTGATCGGCGCTATTAGAGGGAAATCGACGAGATTCGACGATGGGAGCGGCTGTGCCTGGACGAGGCCTGCGCTGGTTTGTGCTGGAGGCGAGGGCGGCGCTGCTATCGATGGTGCAAAACTAAGGGGGGTAGAGCCGTAGGTCGAATCGTAGCTTTTGGGAGACGCAGGCCAAAAAGGCTAGAGATTGCAGCACGGTTGACATCCCACCCCTTCCGCCGGAGTCTCCTATCGAGAGCCAAGATCTGCAACTCGTCGACAATTCTGGTACTTAGCGAGTATTCTATAGGTACGTTGCAATTTAGGGTACGCGGTCCTCAGCCAACAACTTGAAGGTAGCCCACATCAACCGGTCGCATTCCAGTCCCGCTATGGCAGCGACGGCAGGTGCGGGTCATCGAGCGACCGGACCGGCGCGCTGTTGATCTCTGACGGTATTTGAGCATACGCCCAACTCCAAGGCCGTCACGGCAGTCTTGGCCACGCCGGCAACGCTGATCAGTCGATTGACTCCGATAGGTGGCGAAATTGCCGAGAGCGCGAACGGCTCAAATTTTTCTGTGAATTCAAGACCACAAAATTGCGGCGGGTATACCGTCGGCATTTGTCCGTCAGACTTGAAGAATTGTGCTTGCAAATCAACGCCGATACGCTGTCCCGAATGATAGAGTGGGAATAATTCAGGCCCGTCCGGGACTATCCCGTTCTATCCAATTGCACGAATTAACAGACTGATTTTACGATCGAATTCGTCTGCGGCCTCTGAACTTGCGCTCTCATCCGGCGGTTCGCCGATGTTCACTACGCGGCCCAAGAAGTTGCTCGTGCATACCGCTTGAGCGACTGCCGAGCCTTGCGTCGCTTAGACCATATTTGAACGTGTGGTGGGCCTTATGGACCGCACCGGCTTTCGACGTCATCAAATTTGCTAAGAAGTTCACTTCTCGTTCTCGCTCGCTTCTGCTGCACGCGCGTAGCCCCATGCGACAACATTCATGGTATGACTGCGATATGGTGTACGATCAGTTCGTCGGCCCGTCCCCACGGATTGCAAACGTCGTCGCCTTCAGCTTGGTCATGCCGAACTTGTCGAACAGCTTGTCATAGGTGCCGTCGGCGCGGATCGCCGTCATCGCGTCAGCAACGGCCTGGGCCAGCAGCTTGTCGCGGAAGGCAAACGTAATGTCTGTGCCAGCGATGTCGCGGACCCAGATCTTTGCGATACCCTTCTGCTCGAGCGAGTTGGCGGTCTCGTTGATGTTGAGCGCGGCCTCGAGCTGCCCGGCGCGCAGCGCCGCCGAGGTGGCGGTGACGGTGGTGAAGGTGCGCAGCTCGATCGGCTTGAGGCCCTTGGCCTCCATCGCGGTGTTGAACTCGCGCGCCTTGCGCTCGGTGTAGGTTGCCGATTCTACGCCGACGACGCGGCCGGCGAGGTCCTCGAACTTCTCCAGCTTGAGGCTGGAGGAGGGGTCGGTGTAAATGCTGATCGCCTGCTGCGCGTAAGGCACGAGGTAGAGCATCTTCGAGCGCTCCTCGGTCCAGAACAGGCCGGTGTTGATGGCATCGAACCGGCCCGAGCGCAGCGCCGGGATCATCGGCGGGAAGTCCATGCGCAGGAACACCGGCTCGACGCAGATGCGCTTGGCGATCTCGCGGGCGAGCTCGACATTGAGGCCCTGCAACTCACCCTTGTCGTCGACGAATTGCTGAGGCGGCAGCGTCGGGTTGATCGACATCTGCCATTTCGGCGCCTCGATCAGGCTCGACGCCGGCACCTTCGGCGTGCAGGTCTGGGCACCGGCGGCCTGTGTCAGGCCGACCAGAAGGACGATGGCGGAGAAGGTTTTTGGAAATCGCATCTGAATACTCCGATCAAATCGTGGGTGGCAGAGGAGCCGTTCTCCGGTCCGAAGTCTTCTTCAATGTCTCATCGTGTGGCCGCCGTCGCGTCGGCTTGCCGGGTCAGGATCAGCGAGATGTGGCGGGCCGCGGTCACCACCTCGTCGCGCTGGTTGAGGAGGTCGAGGGTCTCGATGACGATGCCGCGCCCGGGATTCTTGGTCGGGCGTTTCTCGACGAAGCGGAAGCGGACGCGCAAGGAATCGCCGGCGACGATCGGCCCCTTGAATTTCACCTCGTCCCAGCCGAGCGAGGCGACCGAGGTCTCCTCGTATAGCTTCAGCTCCGACTTCAGCCCTTCCATCAGTGACAGGCCGTACAGCCCGTGGCCGATTACCGCGGGAAAGCCGCGGGAGCGCGCATAGGCGCCATCGACATGGAGCGGATGATGGTCGCGCGTGACGTCGGCGAAGGCCGCGATATCGGCTTCCGTCACGGTGTGCGCGGCGGTCTCGAACTCGGCACCGAGCGCGATATCTTCGTAATGGAGATTGATCGAGGCGCTCGTGTCCATGCTGATCCCTCAGGCAACCTTCCGTGGCCGCGCCGGCAGCGCCTTGAAGCTCTGCGCGATTCCCATCGGGCCGGAACGGAAGATTCGCGGGTCCATGTCCTTCAGCTGAGGGCTGATGCGCGGCCTGAAGCCCATGTTCGCGAGGATGTCCTCCTCCAGCCGCACGCCCGGTGCGATCTCCGTCAGCGTCACGTGGCCGTTCTCGAGCTCGAACACGGCGCGCTCGGTGACGTAGCTGACATGCTGGCCACGCTGTGCGGCAAGCGAAGCGCTGAAGCTGATCTGGCCGACTTGTGGGACGAATTTGCGGAAGGCACCGTCGCGCCGGATCGCGAGGCGGCCATTCTCGACACCGATGTCGAACTTGCCGCCGGTCATGGTGCCGCTGAAGATCAGCCGCTTGGCATTCTGGGTGATGTCGATGAAGCCGCCGGAGCCGTCGCGGCGCTCGCCGAAGCGAGTGACGTTGACATTGCCTGTTACGTCCACCTCCGCGAAGGAGAGGAAGGCGCAGGAGAGGCCGCCGCCGTCGTAGAAGTCGAACTGATAGGCCTGGTCGAGGATGACCCGCGGATTGATCGCGGTGCCGAACTCGCGGGCGTGACCTGGCACGCCGCCGACGACGCCGGATTCCACCGTCAGGGTGATCAGGTCGGAGATGCCTTCCTCGGCCGCGACATTCGGGATCATCGCGGAGATGCCGACGCCGAGATTGACGACGTCGCGCGGGCGCAATTCGAAGGCGGCGCGGCGGGCGATCACCCGGCGTTCGGTGAGTGGATCGGGTATGATCATCGCTACCGGCACGCGCGTCTCGCCGCAGCGTGCCGGATCGTAGGCGGTGCCGTAGGTCTGCATCTGCTCGGGTTCGAGCACGACGTGATCGATCAGGAAGCCCGGGATCTTCACCATCTGCGGATGGATCGAGCCGCGCTTCACGATGCGCTTGACCTGGCAGATCACGGTGCCGCCGGCATTGTGCACGGCCTGTGCGATCGAGAGATCCTCGCGCGTCGTGCCCTCGTGCTCCATGCTGATGTAACCATCTTCATCTGCGGAGGTGCCGCGGATGATGGCGACATCGGGCGGGGTTGGGACGCGGTAGAGCAGCCAGGACTGGCCGTGCAGCTCGAGCAGGTCGACCAGCGGCGCGGTGGTGCGCTTGTTCATGCGCCCGCCATCCTGGCGCGGGTCCATATAGGTGTTGAGACCGACATGGGTGAGCACGCCCGGATGTTTCGCGGCCATGGCGCGGCAGAGCTGGCTCATCACGCCTTGCGGGAAATTGTAGGCGTCGATCAGCTCGTCGCGGACGAGGCGCATGAACGGCACCTGGAGGCCGAAGTTGCCGCCGATCACGCGCGCGATCAGGCCTTCATGGGCGAGATGGCAGAGGCCCTTCTCGGTCACGGCGCCGACGCCGGTGATGTTGATCAGCGTCAGATTGTGCGGGCCCTGGCCGCCGAGGAAGCGCTGCTCCAGCGCATCGAGGATGGCTTCGGCTGCGCCCGTGCCGCCATTGCCGCCGACGATCAGCGTATCGGTGTCGCGGATCAGGCCTGCAGCCTCTTTCGCCGTGATGATGCTCAGCATGCCCTCACGCGGCCTCCTTTTCGACCTGGCGGGCGATGATCAGCCGCTGGATCTGGTTGGTGCCCTCGTAGATCTGGGCGAGGCGGACGTCGCGGAAGATCCGCTCGATGCGGTACTCGCGCGAATAGCCGTTGCCGCCGTGGATCTGCAGCGCGTTGGAGACGTGCTTCATCGCCATGTCGGTGGTGAACAGCTTTGCCTGCGCCGCTTCCTTGGCGATCGGCTCGCCGGCATCGTGCAGGCGCGCGGCGTGGTGGATCAGGAGGCGCGCAGCCGCAATGTCCGTCGACATGTCCGCGAGCATGAACTGCACCGCTTGGTAGCCGATGATGGCCTGGCCGAACTGCTTGCGGTCCTTGGCATAGGCGGTGGCGTCCTCGAACGCGGCCTGCGCCATGCCGAGCGCCATCGAGGCCATCATCAGCCGGCTGAAGTTGAAATTGCTCATGGCCATCTTGAAGGCCTGGTTCTCCGGCCCCATCACGCTGTCCGAGGGCAGGCGCACATCGGAGAAGGTGATCTGGCAGTCGTCGAGGCCGTGCATGCCGAGCAGCTCCTCGTTCTTGCCGCGGGCGATGCCGGGCAGGGCGCCGTCGACCAGAAGACACGAGATGGCGCGATGGCCGGCATCTGCGCCGGTGCGCGCGAACACCATGATGCGGTCGGCGACGCCGCCGAGCGTCACCCAGGCCTTTGTGCCGTTGAGCCGCCAGCCATTGCCCTCGCGCGCCGCGCTGGTGCGGATGCCCGCGACATCGGAGCCGTGGTCGGGCTCGGAGACGGCGGTGGCGGGAATGATGTCGCCGCTGAGAATCTTGGGGATCAGCGCCTTGTGCGCGTCGGTGCCGTGATGGTCGAAGAACAGCACGGCCTCGACCGGGATAGCGAAGGCATTGGCGACCGCGCCGGAGCAGCGCGCCAATTCCTCCATCGCAATGCAGGCCGCGACCGCATCGAGCCCGGCGCCGCCGGCGCCTTCGCGCAGGCAGATGCCGAACAGGCCGAGATCGGCCATGCCCTTGTAGAGCGTGCGGTCGAACCGGTCCTCGCGATCGATCGCGGCCGCGCGCGGCAGGATCTCCGCTTCCGCGAAGCGGCGGGCGGTGTCGCGCAGGGCTTTCTGGTCTTGGCTGTAGAAGCGATCCATGGCGTGCTCCCGTCAGTCGCTGGCGAGCTTGGAATCGTGGGAGACCTCGCTGCGGTCGCGGTCGAGGAAATAGACCGCGACATCGTCGCCCGGCACGCCATAGGCACTGCATACGGCGCGGGTCAGCGCGATGGCGGCGGCGCGCCGCTCGGCCTCGCTGCGGCGGAAGGCATGGACCTTGAGCAGGATGCGTTGGCCGGTGGCCTGAGCGCCGAACGTACCGGCGTGGGCGTAGTCATCGGCCGCAATGTTCAGGAAATAGAGCGTGACCGTATCAGCGGTGACGCCGAAGGCCGACATCAGGCCGTCGGTCACGGACCGCGCCAGCGCGGCCTTGCGATCAGACGGGACTTGCGGGCCGAGCACTTCGACATAGGGCATCGATCAGACCTTCGCGGACTTGGCCGCAGATGATTTGGATGAAGACGATTTGGACTTGGCGGATTTCGCGGGGGCCAGGGCGTCGATCCGGCGGCAGGAGTCGCGCTTGATCAGCCGGGCGCCGACGCGATATTCGCGAACGCCGTCATTGCCGTTGCCCTTGGCGTCCATGCGGTGCAGCAGCCGGTCGACGGCGAGATTGGCAAGGTCCCGCGCGCCGTTGTCGACGATGCTGATGGCCGGGCGGTGCCATTCGAACCACGGCATGTCCTCGTAGCAGAGCAGCGAGAGATCGTCGGGAATGGCGATGTTCCGTTCCGCGGTGACGCGCAGCACGCCGAGCGTTGCCTCGTGATTGGCGACGAAGATCGCGCTCGGCGGCCGGGGGAGGTCGAGCAGCTTGCGGGCGCACGTCGCGCCGGTCTCGGGCTCGAAATGGCCGGCATGAATCAAGGTGTCGTCCCTGGCGATGCCGGCCTCGCGCAGCGCGCGGACATAGCCGGACAAGCGTTCGCGGCCGGACGTCGTGTCCTGGCGCCCCACGATCAGCCCGATGCGCTTGTGCCCGAGCTCGATCAAATGGCGCGTGCCCAGATAAGCGCCTTGCGGATCGTCGGCGAGCACGGTCTCGAGATCGGTCGCGTCATCGCGCCGCACCAGGCAGACGATGGGCACGTCTTTCGAGAGTGTCTTGAGCTGCGCGCCGTTCTTTCCCGTGGGCACCACGATCAGCCCGTCGATGCGGTGGTCGACCAGTGTGGCGAGGGTGTCGCTCTCCTGCTGCGGATCGTCGCCGCCGATGCACAGGAGCATTTGATAACCCAGCGCCTTCAGGCGCGCCTGCACCACTTCGGCCATCACCTGGAACGAAGCGTTGGTGAGGTTGTGGACGAGAAGCGCCACGAGCCGCGACTGTCCGGTCTTGAGACCTCGCGCGATAGGGTTCGGTCGATAGCCGAGCTCGCGCGCGATGCGCACCAGGCGCTGCTGCGTACGTTCGCTGGTCAGGCCGGTTCCCGTCAGCGCTCGGGAAACAGTGCTGACTGAAACGCGGGCCGCCTGTGCCACATCTTTGAGCGTGACGCTCATCAAACCTGCCGATAGACTGCAAACGATTGCAGAAACGCTATGAGCTAATTCCACGCTTATCAAGCTCAAAAAATGGATGGTGTTGCCCAATGCAGAGCCATTTATGCAAACGATTGCATAAGTCGTGCGGATATTCCGCAGGCGGCGTCCATCGCCTGATTCCACCCGAGCATCCGACGGTTCCCTGATGAAGACGTTCCGCGGCACCTACACCGTCATGATCACCCCGTTCACGGCTGCGGGCGAGGTCGATGTCGCGGCCTTGCGCGCCTTCGTCGATTGGCAGATCGCGGAAGGTATTCACGGGTTGATCCCGCTCGGCTCGACCGGTGAGTTCCTGTCCATGGACGATGACGAGAAAGCGCTGGTTGCCGAGGTTGTCATTCGCCAGGCCGCAGGCCGCGTCCCCGTGCTGATCGGCACCGGCGCGGAGGACACGCGCGAGGTGGTGCGCCTCAGTCGCCGTGCCGAAAAACTGGGCGCTGACGGTGTGATGATCATCCCGCCGTTCTATTCGGCGCCGACCGACGACGAGCTCGTCCATCACTACAAGACGGTGGCCGACGCGATCGCGCTGCCGATCATGGTCTACAACAATCCGGCGACCGCCAATGTCGATCTCAAGCCGCCGCTGGTGGCGCGCATCGCCGAGATCGACAACTGCCTCTATATCAAGGAGTCGACGCTGGAGGTGACGCGGGTGCGCGACATCATCCGTCTCTGCGGCGACAGGATGACGGTGTTCGGCGGCATCCTCGGCTTTGAATCCTTCGTCGAGGGCGCGCAGGGCTGGGTGGCCGTTGCCTCCAACGTGGTCCCGGCGGAGATGGCCCGCATCTTCAGCCTCGTCGCCGACCACGGCGCGATCAGGGAAGCGCGCGAGCTTTATCTGAAATACCTGCCGGTGATCGAATTCGTCGGCGGCCAGGCCTATGTCGCCGGCACCAAGGCGCTGCTCAGTCATATGGGTTTTGCAGCCGGCCATCCGCGCCCGCCACGCCTGCCGCTGCCGGCTGTGCAGGATGCGGCTGCGCGCGTGCTGGTCAAGACGTTCGATCTCGCCTGGCGCGACGCGCCAATCGCGGCTGCTTGAACTGAGGTGTGAACGGATGAACCTGCTCGACGGCGTCAAGATCCTCAGCTTCAATCACTATCTCGCGGGACCGCTGGCCGCGCAGACGCTCGCCGATCTCGGCGCCGACGTCATCGCGGTCGAGCCGATCGAGGGTGCGTTTCAGCGCAACTGGGCGGTCGCCAATCATTTCGTCGCAGGTGACAGCGTCAATCATCTGGCGACCGGGCGCAACAAGCGCAGCCTCGCGGTCGATCTCAAGCATCCCGACGGCATAGCCGCGGTCAAGAAGCTGGTGGCGACCGCAGACGTGGTGATGGAGAACTTTCGGCCGGGCACGATGGCCAAGCTTGGTCTCGGCTACGACACGCTCAAGGCGATCAACCCCGGCCTGATCTACGCGATCGCAACCGGCTTCGGATCGGAGGGGCCGTACAGGGATCGCCCCGGACAGGATCTTCTGCTCCAGGCGATGTCGGGTCTTGCGATGCGGACGGGGCGGGCGGACGGCGAGCCGACGGCGGTCGGCGCTGTCATCGTCGATCAGCACGCCGCCTCACTCTATGCCATGAGCATCCTCGCGGCGTTGTTTGCAAGAACCAAGACAGGCAAGGGGCAGCTCGTCGAGGTCAACCTCTACCAGGCCGCGCTCGATCTCCAGGTCGAGCCGCTGACCGCATGGCTGAACGGCGCGCCGTCGCCGACGTCGCGCGGTCCGGCCGGCATCGCGGCTTGGTTCAGTCCCGGGCCTTACGGCGTTCACGCCACGGCGGACGGTCATATGGCGATCTCCATGGCAGCGCCCAAGGCGCTGGCGGTCGCGCTCGACAATGAGGAATTGAAGCAGTTCGGGGAGGGTGACAGTTTCTCGAAGCGCGAGGAGATCACGCGGATCGTCGCGGCGCGTCTGAAGCAGAAGTCGACAGCCGATTGGCTGCCCGCGCTGGAATCGGTGCGTGTCTGGCACGCACCGGTGCAGGATTATCGCGACCTCGAATCCGATCCCCAGCTCAAGCACCTCGGCGTGTTCAAGAGCGCCGAGAGCGCAGGCGGCGCGCCGATCCGCATGGTCGCCCATCCCGCGCGCTATGACGGCCGGACGCCGGAGGTGCGGCTTGTGCCGCAGCGATTGGGTGCACAGACGCGCGAGGTGCTCGGCGAGATCGGCTACGGCGCTGCAGAGATCGACGCGATGGTCGCCGGCAAGGCGGTCGGAGTGGCGCGATGATCGATTTTTCGCTCCCTGAGGAGACGCGCCTGCTGGTCGACACCGTCCGCCGATTCGTCGAGACGGAGGTGCAGCCGCTCGAAGACGTCGTCGAGCAAACAGCAAAAGTGCCGGCCGATGCGCTTGCGATCACCAAGGCCAAGGCACAGAAGCTCGGCCTTTACGCCATGAATATGCCGGCAAATGTCGGTGGTGGCGGGCTATCCTGCGTCGAGCATTGCCTGGTCGAGGAAGAATTTGGCAAGACCTCGGATGCGCTGATCCGCCGCGTGTTCGGCCAGGTCTATCCGATGCTGATGGCCTGCAAGGGCGATCAGGTCGAACGCTATTTGCTGCCCACGGTGAAAGGCCACAAGATCTGCGCCATGGCGATCACCGAGCCGGGCGCCGGTTCCGACGCGGCGTCGATCAGCACGACGGCGCATCTTGAGGGTGATCAGTGGGTGCTCAACGGCACCAAGCATTTCATCAGCGACGGCGACATCGCGGACTATGTGATCCTGATGGCGCTGACCGACAGGGAGAAGCGGGCGAGGGGTGGCATCACGCTGTTCCTGGTCGATCGTGGCACGCCCGGCTTCAAGGTCGCGCGCACGCAGCCGATGATGGGCCATCGCGGCTATGGCCATGCCGAGCTGAGTTTTGAGGATTGCCGCATTCCGAAAGCGGCCGTGCTGGGCGAGGTCGGGGGTGGCTTCAAGCTGATCATGCAGAGCGTGCTGCAGATCCGGCTCGCCCATATCGGCGCCCGCGCGGTCGGCATGGCGCAGCGCGCGCTCGAGATGATGCGCAAGCATGCCGGCGAGCGGCGCCAGTTCGGCCAGCTCATCGGCGACTTCCAGATGGTGCAGAAGCTGATCGCCGATTCCGCCACCGAGATCTTCGGCGTGAAGATGATGGTGATGAACGCCGCCTGGGATATCGATCAGGGCAAGGATGCGCGCGATAAGGTTTCGATGATCAAGGTCGCGGCCTCCGAGATGCAGGGCCGGGTGGTCGATCGCGCCATCCAGGTGTTCGGCGGCATGGGGTTCAGCAAGGACCTGCCGCTGGAGCGCATGTACCGCGACGCCCGCGTCACCCGGATCTATGACGGTACCTCCGAAATTCACCGCATGCTAGTCGCGCGCAGCACCATCAAGAACGGCTTGCAGCTCTAGGGAACGTCTCATGTCGCACGCACCTCTCAAGCCCGGCGCCGCCTTTGCCTTCCGCAAGACCATGACGGTGGCCGAGCAGGCGATGTTCACGGGCATCAGCGGCAATCTCGGCGGTCTCTATGTCGACGCCGTGCGCGCCAAAAAGGCGGGCGCCTCCAACATGGTCGCGTTCGAGCTTGCCGTCGGCGGTCTCGCCACCACCTGTCTCAGCCAACTCGGGGGGCCGACGCGGCGGATCGGCAGCATCGTGCTGAATTTTGCGGCGCCCGTGATCGTCGGCGAGTCCGTCGAAGCGCGGGCCGAGATCGTCTCCGTTGAGGGCGACGATGCGACCTGCCGGGTCACCTGCACGCTGTCGCCATCCGGCACGACCGTGGTGGACGGCACCGCGACGCTGGTTCCCTTTGCCAAGGCCTGAGCCATGTACGAACCAAGATCCTTCGACGATCTCAAGGTGAATGACAGGGTCAGCCTGAGCAAGACCATCACCGAAGCCGATGGCGCGCTCTACATCGCCGCGACCGGCGATTTCGGCCCTGTTCATGTCGACGAGGTCTATGCCGGCGCGACGCGCTTTGGCCGCAGGCTGGCGCCGGGGATCATGGTTGCGGGCCTCTGCACCAGCATCCTCACCTCTGAGCTGGTCGGCACCATCGGCATATCGGTGGAGGACCGCTTCTGGTTCACCGGTCCCGTGTTTTACGGCGACACGCTCACCTTCGACGTCTGGATCGCTGAGCAGCACGACGAGACCCGCACCGTCATCTGGGAAGCGAGCGCGCGCAACGAAGGCGGCCTCGAAGTGCTGAAGGCGCGCGCGAGCCTGAAATTTCCGCGGCGTAAACCGTCATGAGCAAGCCGATGAAGAAACCGGATTTGCGCGGCGTCACGGTCGCGACCGTGCTGCCCTTCAGGGACGACAGCTCGATCGACTGGGACGGATACGCCCGCGTGCTGGACTATTGCGCGTGCCCGGATGGAATCGCGGCGGTGTTCGTCAATGGCCACGCCGGCGAGGGTGGGTCGCTCTCGGACGAGGAACGTCAGGCCGTGATCGAGCGGACGCGCCGGCAGATCGGCGGCAAGCCGCTATTGGCCGGCATCATCGCGCATTCCACGGCGGAAGCGATTCATCAGGCGCAGCTCGCGGAAGCTGCCGGCGCCGATTGCGCCGTTCTGTTCCCGCCCGCGCCGCTCGGCGGCGGAGCCTCGGCGACGTCGCGTGCGCCGGTGGCATTCGTGCAGGCGGTGAGCTCCGCCATCGGCATTCCCGTATCCGTCTTCCAGTATCCGCTCGCGTCCGGCTTCGGCTATTCGCCGGAGACGCTGGCGAAGATTGCAGCGATTGACAGCGTCATCGCCATCAAGGAGGGCAGCGATACCATGCTGGCCTATGACGAGAACCGACGGGCGGTGAAGCAGGCTGATCCCTCCGTGGCGATCCTGCCGTCAAATTTCAACTGGTTCCTGCCGCAGCTCGCCGTCGGCGGCGACGGCATTCTGTCCGGTCTCGTCAGCCTTGCGCCGCATCTGTTCGCAGCGCTGTGGCAGGCCGCGCTCGCCGACGACCTCAAGGCGATGCGCGCCGTCAACGAGCGGCTCTATCCGATCGTCCGCGCCATCTACGGGCCTGCGCCGATCATGGACATGCACACGCGCATGAAGGTCGGGCTGAAGGCGCTCGGCCTGATCCGCAACGCCGATCCGCGGCCGCCGCTGCTGCCGGTTCTGCCCGCGTTGTGCGATGCCATCGCAACGACAGTCGGCGCAGCGCGCACGGCCGGCGACATCCGTCTGGCATGAGGAACGAGTAGATGCCGGACGAAGCCTTCATCCATATCGTGCGGGTCGACATCGATCCCGAGCACGAGGCTGCGTTCAACGCCTGGTACGAGCAGACGCATTTTCCTGATCTGCTCGCCTGTCCCGGCTGGCTCTCGGCCAAGCGTTTCATCTCGATCGGCGATGGGCCGAAATACGCCGCGATGTACGAAGTCGCGGGGCGATGGGCATTCGAGACGCCGGAGTTCCTGAAGGTGAAGGGCTTTGGTCCGTTCGAATCCCTGGTGAAGAATTTCATGCGCATCCAGCTCAGGCCGATGTCGGGACCGGCTTGAGCGGATCAAGGACGATGCTGCCTGCCGTGTCGAGAGATCCGGCCGGCCGCATCCAAGAAGCACCGAGGGGGAATCCCGGGCGAGGAATTGCATCGGTCATTGGCGTCTTACTGGAGGTATCCATGGTCTCGACCCTGTTCCGCTTGAGTGCGGCCGCCGCATTCGTTCTCGCGTCCACGGCGGTGCATGCCGCCTGTACGCCCGCAATCACCGATGACAATCTGATTGCGCCCGGCAAATTGCAGCTCTCCATCAACCCGACCAATCCGCCGCAGCAATTCGTCGACAAGGACGGCCAGCTGCAGGGCCTCAACGTCGAGCTCGCCGCCGAGCTCGGCAAGCGGCTGTGCCTTCCGGTCGAACTCGTCCGGATGGATTTTCCGGCCATGATTCCTGCCTTGGGCGCAGCGCGAATTGACGGCGTCAACACCGGCATGTTCTGGACCGAGGAACGCTCGAAGCTGATGTACATGGTGCCGTATGCGATTCAGGCGATCTCGGTCGTGGTGGCCCCCGATAGCGGCACAAGAATTGCTACCGAAAGCGATCTGTTTGGAAAATCATACGCCGTCGAGGTCAGCAGCTACCAGATGAACTGGCTCAAGAAGCTCAGCGAGGCCAGCGTTGCGAACGGCGGAGCCGCCGTCGAAATGCGGACGTTCCCCACCGCGACCAACGTCGTCAGCGCGCTGCTCGCGGGCCAGGTTGACAATGCGCTGCTGGTCGACAGCGTGGCGCGCGATCTGGTCGGCCGTGGCCGCGTGAAGGAAGTCCTGAGCGGGCTCGGCACGGCCAGGACCACGCTTGGTTTCCGCAACAAGACAGTCGCCGATACCGTCGTCAAGGTGCTGAACGCAATGCGCGCCGACGGCTTTTATCAGGCGCTGTTCGACAAGTTCGGCCTGACCGCCATGCCGGCTGATCAGCCGCTCGCGATCGCCGGTCCCGGTCCGGCCTGATACTTACGGAGACGAGTCGATGAGCCATTTCAGTCCGACGGCCGCCGTCAGCTACTTCTTCAACTACTTCCTGATGAAGGGAGTGCTCGTCACCATCGGCTTGACGGTGGCGGCGGTCGTCGGCGGATTGATCCTCGGCATGGGCATCGCGTTGCTGCGCATGTCGTCCAATCCGGTGCTCGCAGGCGCGGCGCGCTTCTACATCTGGTTCTTCCGCGGCACGCCGCTTCTGATCCAGCTCGTGGTGATCTACAGCGGCTTGCCGCAGCTTGGCATCAAGTTCAGTGTGATCACCTGCGCGCTCATCGGCCTGATCCTCAACGAAGCGGCCTATCTCGCCGAGATCGTACGCAGCGGCTTCATGGCGGTGTCGGCGGGGCAGCGCGAAGCCGCCTGGGCGCTCAGCCTGTCGCCCTGGGTCACGTTCCGTCGCGTGACCCTGCCGCAGGCGTTCCGCCTGATGATCCCGCCGCTCGGCAACTCCATCAACTCGCTCTTGAAGGCGACCTCGCTGGCCTCCGTGATCTCGGTCGAGGAGCTGATGCGCCGCAGCGACATGCTGATGCAGGAGCATTTCCAGATCCTCGAGGTCTATGCGGCGGCAACGGCATATTACCTGATCCTCACCTCGGTCTGGGATGCGGTGCAACGCCGGCTGGAAAAGCATTTCGGTCGATCGAGTGCCGCAAAAACCAGGCGGGTCAGAACGAGTGCGCCGGTTGCGCAGGCGAGTGTGGAGGCCCGCGCATGAGCGAGATATCGATGACGACGACGGAAGGTGCAACAGTGGAGCCGCAGCTTCGCGAGGTGCCTGCGGTTCGCATGGAGGCCGTCTACAAGCACTATGGCGATTTCACCGCGCTCGACCAGATCGATCTCAAGGTCGCCAAGGGCGAGAAGATCGTGGTCTGCGGTCCTTCCGGCTCGGGCAAGTCGACGCTCATCCGCTGCATCAACCACATCGAGAAGCACGACGAAGGCCTGATCTACGTCAACGGCGTCGAGCTCGACCATCAGCGCAAGAACATCGATGCGGTGAGGCGCGACACCGGCATGGTGTTCCAGAGCTTCAATCTGTTTCCGCACATGACGGTGCTGGAGAACTGCACCCTTGCGCCGATGACCGCGAACGGCATGAGCGAGGCGGAGGCCAAGGACCTCGCGATGCATTTCCTGACAAAAGTCCGGATTCCCGATCAGGCCGAGAAATTCCCCGGGCAGCTCTCAGGTGGCCAGCAGCAGCGCGTCGCGATCGCGCGGGCGCTGTGCATGCGTCCCAAGATCATGCTGTTCGACGAGCCGACCTCGGCGCTCGACCCCGAGATGGTCAAGGAAGTGCTGGAGACCATGAAGAAGCTCGCGGAAGAGGGCATGACCATGCTGTGCGTGACCCACGAGATGGGCTTTGCCCGCGAGGTCGCTGACCGTATCGTGTTCATGAACGAGGGCAAGGTGGTCGAACAGGCCGCGCCGAAGGAATTCTTCAAGCATCCGAAGTCCGAGCGGGCGCGGACGTTCCTCGACCAGATCATTCACTGATCGGCCAAGATGCGGACATTCAGCGACCGCCTGCGCGGCATTCACGCCGCGACCATCGTGCCGATGACGCCCGATTTCGAGATCGATGAGGCGCAGCTCGCAAACCATCTCGCGTCGGTTTCGTCCACACTCGGCATTAATGGGCTCCTCGTCAACGGCCACGCCGGCGAGAATTTTGTGCTGTCCCTGCCCGAGAAGCGGCGCGTGGTGGAGCTGGCGCGCCAGCACGCGCCGAAGGACTGCCTGATCGTCTCCGGGGTCAATCATGAATCGAGCCTGGAAGCGGCGCGCGAGGCGGCTGCACTGGAACAGGCCGGCGCGGACGGGCTGTTGGTATTTCCGCCCAACAGCTGGGCGCTCGGCCACGCCGATGACTGCGTGATCGAGCATCATCGCCGCATCCGTGATGCGACGACCGCTCCGCTGATGCTCTACGCCGCGCCCGTCGGCGCGGGTGCGATGGCCTACGCGCCGCCGCTGCTTACGCGGCTCGTTGCCGATCCGCGCTTCGTTGCGGTGAAGGAAGGCAGCTGGGAGGTTGCGGCCTACGAACAGAATCTCAGGCTGATCCAGAAACTGCGACAGGACTTCGTCGTGCTCGGCTCCGGCGACGAGCACCTGCTGACCAGCTATCTCGTCGGCTCGGCCGGCAGCCAGGTCAGCCTTGCCTGCGTCGTCCCGGAACTTGTCGTTGGCCTCTGGAATGCGGCGGAGGCCGGCGATTGGGAGCGGGCGCGCGCCGCACATGAGAAGCTCTATCCGCTGGCTGTCGCGATCTATCGGGATGCGCCGGGAGGACGGGCGACCGTGCGGCTCAAGGCCTGCCTGAAGCGGCTCGGCCGTCTGTCGTGCGACGCGGCGCGGCCGCCGCAGCCGGCGGCGACACCGGGCGAGCTAAAGGCGCTCGAGCAGGCACTGCGCGTCGTCGGCGTGCTCTAAGCCGCGAAGAACGGATTCGCCGGCCGTGCAAGACCGAGATGATCGCGCAATGTCGTGCCCTCATAGTCCGCACGGAACAGCCCGCGCTCCTGCAGGATCGGCACGACGAGCTGGACGAAATCCTCGAAGCCTTCGTGGAAATAGGGCGGCATCACGTTGAAGCCGTCGGCGGCATGCTCCTCGAACCAGAGCTGGAGCGTGTCGGCGATGCGCTCGGCCGAGCCGCACAGCACCCAATGCCCGCGGGCGGCGGCGGTGAGATTGTAGAGATCGCGCAGCGTCATGTTCTCGCGGCGCCCTTTGGCGAGCATGACGCTGGCGAAACTGTGATAGCTGTCCGAGGGCGCGATGTCGGGGATCGGCCCGTCGAGATCGTAGGCCGACATGTCCCGGCCGAAGCGGTCAGACAGGATCGCGAGCGCGTTGCTGCCGCTGACAAAGTTCTGGAGCACGTTAAGCTTCTCGAACGCCTCCTTGTCGGTGCGGCCGACCACGGGCATCACGCCCGGCAGCACGGTGACGTCCTCGGCCTTGCGGCCGAACGACGGCAGGCGCGCCTTCAACGAGGTATAGCCGGCCTTGGCCTCGTCAATATCCTGCACCACCGAGAACACGATATCGGCGGTGCGTGCGGCGAGCGCCTGTCCGGCTTCGGAGCCGCCGGCCTGGAGCACGACGGGTTGGCCTTGCGGGCTGCGGCCGATATTGAGCGGGCCCTTTACCTTGAAGAAGGCGCCGTCATGGTCGATCGGGCGCAGCTTTGCCGGATCGATGTAAAGGCCGCTGCCGCGGTCGGCGACGATGGCATCATCCGCCCAGCCATCCCACAGGCCCTTGACCACATCGAGGAATTCGCCCGCCATCTCGTAGCGGCTGGCGTGGTCGGGATGCCTCGTGCCGAAATTCGCCGCCGTTGCCGGATTCGCCGTCGTCACCGCGTTCCACGCAGCTCGGCCATTGGAGATGTGATCGAGCGAAGCGAACACGCGTGCGACCGAGAACGGATCGCTGTAGGTGGTGGAGACGGTCGCGCCAAGGCCGATATGGCTGGTCGAAGTCGAAAGCGCGGCCAGCATCGTCAGGGGTTCCAGCCGCAGCGCGTAGGAGGGATGGGCGGCGGCATCGGCGTAGAGATTGTCGCCCATGAAGATCAGGTCGAACTTGCCGCGCTCGGCGGTGCGGCCGATCTCCTGGATCGCCGCAAAGTCCTGAAAACTGTCGACTGCACCGGGATAGCGCCAACCCGCGACGTGGCTGCCGGTGCCGAGGATGAACAATCCGAGATGCATCTGTCGTTTCATGGCGTCATGTCCAGAACAGGATTTTTCGCTCGAGGAAGCCGATCAGGCCGAAGAAGGCGAGGCTCGCCGCCGAGGCGACGAAGATCGCGGACCAGACCTGGACGAAGTCGATCTGGAGCACGGCCTGGTAGATCACCCAGCCGAGCCCACCATGGGCCCCTAACATCTCGGTGACGATCGCCACGATCACGCTGCGCACGGTGGAAACGCGCATGCCCGCCAGCAGCAGCGGCAGAGCGGTCGGCAGGCGCAATCGCCACAGCACGCTGAGCCGGCTCGCGCCAAAACTCTTCATCAGGTCGACGGCGCGGCGATCGACGCGGTCGAGCCCCGCCAGCATCGACAGCAGGATGGTGAAGCTCACCGCCATCGCCACCATAACGATCTTCGAGCTGACGCCGATGCCGAACCAGAGCAGGATCAACGGCGAATAGCCGACCACGGGCACCGAATTGATGGCGGTCGCGAGCGGCAGGATCGCGCTGCGCAACGCCGGCGCCAGCGCGATGGCGACGGCGAGGCCGATGCCGATCAGGCAGCCGAGGCCGTATCCCGCCAGTGCTTCGAGCAGCGTGTAGCCGGCGGCGTCAATGAGTATCGCGCGCTTGGACCAGAGACCCACCAAGATGTCGCTGACCGCGGGGAGAACATAGGCCGGCAGATGCAGTCCGCGCGCGATGCCTTCCCAGCACGCGATCAGGATGACGGCGCCGAGAATGCCGCGCTGGACGGCGAGCGAAGGGGAGGCGAGCGCGCGGCTCATTGCTCGGCGCTCCAGAACACCAGCCGCCGCTCCACCGCGGCGACCACCGCATAGAAGCCCGTGCCGAGCAGGGCCGCGGCGAGCAGAGCGCCCCAGATCGCGACGACGTTCTCAGTGAACATGGCCTGGAGCAAGAGCACGCCGAGGCCGGTGGTGTCGCCGAACCATTCACCGACGATGGCGCCGACGAGGCTCAATGATGCTGCGAGCCGCAGCGCCACGAAGATCTGCGGCATTGCCGTCGGAAGCTGCAGGCGCAGCAGGAGCTGGCGATTGGAGGCGCCGAAGCTGCGCATGAGCGCGACCTGCTTGGGATCGACCGTATCGAGGCCCAGCAGCGTGTTCACCGTCACCGGAAAGAAGGTCAGATAGAACGCGATGATCGCCTTGGCGAGCAGCGTGTTGCCGAACCACAGCACCACCAGCGCGCCGAAGGCGATGACCGGAATGGTCTGCGACACCACGAAGATCGGAAAGATCATTTCGCGCAGCGCGCGGACGCGGAAGAACACGATGCCCATGAGCACGCCGAAGGCGCCGCCGGACGCAAAGCCAATCAGCGTCTCGGCAAGCGTGCGCAGGAAACCGTCGACATAGGCCCGAGGCGTTGCCGCGATCGCCATCAGGATCGTGCTGAGGCGCGGCAGATAGTAGGGACGGATACCGAACAGCAGCACCGCACCTTCCCAGACTACTGCCGCAATGGCGAGGCCGAGCAGGAGCCGAATCAGCTTGCGCAGCGAATCCGGCATCGTGATCGACCGCGTCGCGGCGGCGGCCTCACCGAGCGATGTCGCGGCAGGGCTGCTCACGGCAGCCGGTCCGCCGCAGGGATGGCCTGGATGAAGCTTGCGTCATAGGCGGCGGCAAGATCCAGCGGCTTGGAGATCACGCCATACTTCAGGAAGAAGTCGTGAGCGGTCTTGACCGCGTCGGCATCGATCCAGAACAGGCCGTTCTTTGCCGCCGCGCCTGACGTCATCAGGCGCTTCACCTCGGTGAGCATGAACTCCTGCTGCGCCCGATCGAGCGTCGGGGCTGCGGCCATCACGGTGTCGACGGCGCCCTTGGGATCGGAGAAGGCGTCCTTCCAGCCCTTCAGCGACGCGCGCAGAAACGCCTTGACCAGTGCCGGCTTCTCCTTGGCGGTCGCTTCGGCCACGATCAGCGTGTCGCGCGGGAAGGTGATGCCGTAATCTTCGGCAACGAACGTCTTCAGACTGTCCTTCGGCATGCGCGACTGGATGGTGTAGAACTCGTTGTAATAGGTCGCCGTGACGACATCGACGCTACCGTCGACGAACGGAGTGACAGAGACCTGCTGCGGCTGGATCTTGAGTTCATCCGGCTTGATGCCTTCCTTGGCCAGCATGCCGTTGAGCACGTGGTTAGCACCGGTGAACCAGGTGGTGACGGTCTTGCCTTTAAAATCCTGGATCGTCTTCACAGGTCCATCTTTGCGGGTGACGAAGATGAAGGGCGTGATCTGGTGCGACACGCCGATGCAGACGATTGGCAGTCCCTTGTCTCGGGCGGCGAACACGCTATCGGTGCCGCCGGACAGGCCGAACGTGTCGGCGCCGGTGGCGACCAGGTTCTCGGTGAGCAGGTTGGGCCCGCCGGGATTGATGGTGAGGTCGATACCCTCGGCCTTGTAGTAGCCCTTGGCGGCGGCGACGTAGAAGCCGGCGAACTGGGCCTGCGGCAGCCATTTCAGGCGCAGGCTCGCCTTCTGCGGCTCGGCTGCCGGCGCAGCCGTGACGAGCGAGCCGGTCGCCAGTGCGATGGCGGAGAGGACGGAGAAGGCGTGGCGTCGGCTCAACATGGTCATACTCCAGGCGGTGAAAATCAATTGCGGTAAGACGGATCGGTGCGATCGAGCTGGCGCATCAAGGCGGGCCATTCGCGTTCGCCGGGGACCAGAATGTCGCCCTGCAATTCCCAGAACTGGCGCGCGGCCTTCTCGCAGACCTCGTGCGGCGGCATCACCAGCGTGGCGCCGGCTGCGGCCGCCGCCTGCATCTGAAGCTGAATCCGCGCGGCGCGCTCGAAATAGTAGAGCAGCATGAAGGCCTCGCCCGGCGTCCGACCGACGGTGAGGATGCCGTGGTTGCGCATCAGCATCACCTTGTGCGGGCCGAGATCGCGCACCAGGCGCGTCTGCTCGTCGAGATCGATAGCGACGCCTTCGTAGTCGTGGAAGGCCTGGCGCTCGTAGAAGCGCATTGCGAACTGGCTGAGCGGCAGCAGGCCCTTCTCCTGCCCGGAGACCGCAACGCTCGCGTCGGAGTGGGTGTGCAGCACGCAGGCCGCGTCGTGGTTCGAGGTGTGGATCGCGGCATGGATGACGAAGGCCGCGACGTTGACCGCATGCGGCGTGTCGTCGAGCTTGTTTCCCTTGGTGTCGATCTTGACGAGGCTCGACGCGGTGATCTCGTCGAACAGCAGCCCGTAGGGGTTGATCAGGAACTGATCCGCGTGGCCGGGCACGCGCATGGAGATGTGATTATAGATCAGGTCGTCCATCCCGAGCTTGGCGACCATGCGATAGCAGGCGGCGAGCTTGACGCGGGCGTCCCACTCGGCCGGATCGATCCCGTGCGCTTCTCTCGCTGACATCGCGTTCACTGCGACTTCTCCTGCGCGATGGAGGACTGGAACGATTTCATGCTTTCCTCCTCGATCGCATCGAGCAGCGTGCGCTTGAGGCGGATGAATTCGGGGGACGTGACGATCTCGGGGCGGCGCGGGCGGGGGAGGTCAACGACCTGTTCGAGCTTCACCGAGCCTGGACGCGCAGTCATCACCAGCACGCGGTCGCCGAGGAAGATCGCCTCGTCGACATCATGGGTGATGAAAAGAATCGTGCGGCGGTATTTCTGCCAGACGTCGAGCAGCCAGCGCTGCATCATCGCGCGCGTCAGCGCATCGAGCGCGCCGAACGGCTCGTCCAGCAGCATCAGGTCGCGCTCGAACAGGAAGGTGCGCATCAGCGCAACGCGCTGGCGCATGCCGCCCGACAATTGATTGGGATATTGCTTCTCGAAGCCGGCGAGGCCGAACTCGGGCAGCATTTTCAGCGCCTTGGCGCGCGCCTGATCGCGCGGCATCCCCTCGACCTCGAGCGCGAGGATGGCGTTGTCCACCACGTTGCGCCAGGGAAACAGCAAATCGCGCTGCGGCATGAAGGAGACGCGGCCGAGCAGGTCGGCGGCATGGCAGCTCTTGGCTTCGAAGCGCAGGATGCCGCCGGCATCCGGCTCTTCCAGGCCTGCGACGATGTTGAAGAGGGTGCTCTTGCCGCAGCCGCTGGGGCCGACGACGGTGACGAACTCGCCGGGGGCGATGTTCGCCTGAAGTCCCGACAGGGCCGCGACGGCACCGAATGTCTTGTTGATCGCGCGAAGTTCAAGCAGCGGCTCAGGCTTGGGCTGAGCCTGCGGGGCTTCGGGGGCCGGGCCGGGATGGGGGAGGCGGGCAGCCTGCACCGGGGTATCCTTGTATAATTGCGGCGATCATTCGCATACGGAAGCAGGACCGCGTCGAAATCTCTTAGCAACTCGTGTGCCAGTGCGATTTTCGCGCAAATCAGGCATAAGACTTGCGAGAACGACGGCCGAATATCTCGGCGGCACCCGCATCTCCGGGAGAAAACCGGTCGTTTCGTGGGGATAGGAGCGTCAATATGTATACGTATATTGGGATTGGAGAAACATGATGGTGGGTATTGGTGCACATGGCGCAGGCAAGCGCGTCAAAAATGGGCATGAAACCCTCACCGCGACCTCCGGCATGACGCTCGCGGAAAGCCTGCGCCAGAGGCTCGAGGGCGCGATCGCAGCCGGCCGTCTGGAGCCGGGTAGCCGGCTCGACGAGCAGGAGATCGCGCAGCGCTTCGGCGTCTCCCGCACGCCGGTGCGGGAGGCGTTCCGCCTGATGGCGGCGAACAATCTGGTCGAGCTGCGCGGCCGGCAGGGGGCGACGGTCCGCAGCATCAAGGCGCAGGCGCTGATAGAGATGTTTCAGGTCATGGCAGAGCTTGAGGGGCTCTGCGCGCGGCTGGCCGCAAGACGCGTCTCCCAGGCCTGGGGTGCCGAAATTGGTGAGATTCACCAGCGACTTGTCGCGACAGGCGAAACCGGCGACATCGACGTGTTCTACGACATCAATCAGGAATTCCACGAAGCGATCTACGAGGCCTCGCGCAACGCCTTCCTCGCCGATCAGACCCGCAAGCTGCGCAATCAGGTCGCCGCCTATCGCCGCCGGGTGACGCGAATGCCGAACCGGATCGCCGATACCGTTCGCGAGCACGAGGCGATCATGCAGGCGATCCTGGCCCACGACCCGGAGCGGGCGCACAGCGCCATGCGGGACCACGTCAACCTGCTCGGCGACAACCTCTTGGACTTCCTCGCCGCCTTCGAATGACCCTTCGGCCTCTTGGTATGCAAATTGCTAGGTCTTGTATATCTAGCCTGCATCCTGGAGACCCGGAGTGGACCTGAAGCTGACGAACAAGACCGCCCTCATCACCGGCGCGTCGAAAGGAATTGGACTGGCGGTGGCCGAGCTCTTCGCCGCCGAGGGGTGTCATCTCCATCTCGCCGCCCGCAACGGCGAAGCCCTGCTTGAGGCCAAGAAGGCGCTCGAAGCCCGCCATGGCGTGAAGATCACGATCTATGCGCTCGACCTGTCGAGCACGTCCGCGATGGAGAAGCTGGCGGCCGAAGTCGGCGACATCGACATCCTCATCAACAATGCCGGCGACATCCCGGCCGGCTCGCTGGAGATCCTCGACGACGCCGCCTGGCGGCGTGGCTTCGATCTCAAGGTGTTCGGCTACATCACGCTGTCGCGCCTTTATTATCCGCGGATGAAGGGCAGGGACGGCGTCATCATCAACATCATCGGCAATTCCGGCGAGAACTGGGATGCGAGCTACATCGCGGGCTCGACCGGCAATGCGGCGCTGATGTCCTTCACCAAGGCGCTCGGCGGGCGCAGCCTCGACCACGGCGTGCGCGTGGTCGCGGTCAATCCGGGTCCGGTTGCGACCGACCGCATGCTCAAGATCATGAAGCGCAAGGCGATCGACATGCTCGGTGACGAAAGCCGCTGGGAGGAGCTGTTCGACAAGTATCCGGGCAAACGCCCGGCGACGTCGGAAGAGGTCGCCGATCTCGTCGCCTTCCTGTCCTCGCCGCGGTCCGGCTACATCACCGGCACCGTGGTGACGATCGACGGCGGCATCGCCGCGCGCGGCTCGGTGATCTGAGGCGTCGATGTCGAAGCCTCAATCCGCGGCGCTGGTCCGCAACCGCTATTTCGACGAGCTCTCGGCGACGCCGGGACTCTATTGGCTCGGCCAGAACACCAACCATATCGAGAGCCACCCCGCCGTGCGCGAGGCCATGCTGCGCTCGATCGAGGCAGGCGAGTTCAATGCCTATGCCCCACCGCTCGGCTTCGAGGCGCTGCGCGAGGCGATCGTCGCGGATCTCGGCACGCCGGGCGCAGAGGCCCTGGTGACCGAGGGCGGCGTCAACGCACTGGCGATGATCTGCCGTGCACGCTGCAAGCCCGGCACCACGCTTGTCACTACCGATCCGACCTGGAAATGGCCGTGCCTGTTCGCGCGCCAGCAGGGCGCCGAGGTGATCGAGATCCCGATCTACGATCCCGCCTGCAACTACCGCCTGACGCCGGCAGCCTTGAGGGCGCATGTCGATGAGCGCACGGCGATCATCTATCTCGTCGATCCCAACAATCCGCTCGGCATCCGCTATACGCGCGAGGAGATCGAGAGCTTTGCCGCGATCGCGCGCGATTGCGGCGCGCTGCTGGTGCACGACTGCACCTATCGCGATTTCGCCGACGGCCACACGCCGGCCCTTCATGTCGCCCCGAAAGGCTCGGTGGTCTCGACCAGCTTCTCGAAATGGCTCGGGCTTGCAGGCCTGCGGATCGGGGCGCTCGTCGCGGCGCCAGACCTGTTCGAGGAGCTGGCGCAGACCTCCACAAGCGTGCTCGGCGCCAGCGTCATCGCGCAGCGCGCGGCGCAGGCGGGGCTGTCGGTGAAGGCCGAATGGATGACGAAGGTCCGCGGCACCGATCGCGCCAACAAGGCGATGATCCAGGAGGCGGCAGCCGCGATCGAGGGCCTGGCGCTGCCGATCATGCCCTCGCACGGCAACTTCCTCGTGCTCGAAACCATCACGGCGGGCATCCGACCCGAAGCGCTGGTCGAATGCTATCGCCGCCAGGGCATCATGATCCGCCAGGGCACCTATCACACCCAGCGTTTTGGCGACCGCTTCGTCAAGATCAGCACCTCCGTGCCGCAAGGCTGGGTCGAAAAGCTGTGCACGCTGCTGCCGGAGATGGTCGCGCAGGCGCGCACGCTCAACGATCTGCCGCCGCAATTCTAGGGACGATGCCGATGACGATGATCACGACGAAGGACGGCGTGAAGCTCCATGTGGAAGAGGCCGGCGAGGGCACGCCGATCCTCTTCATCCACGAATTCGGCGGCAACCACGCAAGCTGGGAGCCGCAGCTGCGCTATTTCAGCCGGCGCCATCGCTGCATCAGCTACGCCGCGCGCGGCTATCCGCCGTCGGACGTGCCTGACAGCGTGGAGGCCTATTCGCAGGCGATCGCCGCTGATGATGCGGTCGCCGTGCTCGACGCGCTCAAGATCGATAGGGCGCATATCGTCGGCCTCTCCATGGGCGGATTCTGTACGGTGCATTTCGGCCTGCGCACGCCGGAGCGCGCTTTGTCGCTCACGGTGGCCGGCGCCGGTTATGGCTGCGAGAAGGAGTTCGAGGAGTATTTTCGCGGCGTCTCGCGCGAAGTCGCCGACAGTTTCGAGAAGCAGGGAGCGAAGGAGTTTTCCAGGATCTATGCGCTCGGTGCGAGCCGGGTGCAGTTCCAGAACAAGGATCCGCGCGGCTGGCAGGAGTTCGCCGATCGGCTCGCCACCCATTCCGACCGCGGCGCCGCCAACACGATGCGTGGCGTCCAGGCGCGGCGGCCGTCATTCTATGACCTCGAAGACGGCCTGAAGAAGATGATGGTGCCGACGCTGGTTATCGTCGGCGATGAGGACGACCATTGTCTGCAGCCCGGCATCTTCCTGAAGAAGACGATTCCCGCCTGCGGTCTCTCGGTCTTTCCCAAGACCGGCCACACGCTCAATCTCGAAGAGCCGGCGGCATTCAACGCACTGCTCGCCGAGTTCATTGCCCAGGTCGAGGCCGGACGCTGGCTGCCGCGCGATCCACGCGCGCTGCCGGGTCAGATCATGCGCACGAAGTAGCCGATGACGGGCAAGCCTCTGATCAACGCCGATCGGCTCTGGACCCGCTTGATGGCGCTCGCCGAGATCGGGGCGACGCCGGCCGGCGGGGTCAACCGTCAGGCGCTGAGCGACGGCGAGATGGCGGCTTGGCGCCGCGTCATCGGCTGGGCGCGCGAAGCGGGCTCGACGCCGTCAACGGATGCTGCGGGAAATCTGTTCCTGACCCTGGCCGGCCGCGATCGCGCCGCACCGCCGCTGCTGCTCGGCAGTCATCTCGATAGCCAGCCGACCGGCGGAAAGTTCGACGGCGCCGCCGGCGTGATGGCGGCATTGGAGGCGGTGGTCTCGCTGGCCGGGCAGGGCGACAAGCCCGCGCGCGATATCGTCGTCGTCGCCTGGATGAACGAGGAAGGCTCGCGCTTCGCGCCGGGCATGATGGGCTCGGAGGCCTTTACCGGTGAGCGCGACATGGACGCGATCCGCGCCGCGCGCGATGCAGACGGCATCAGTGTCGGCGAGGCGCTCGACCGCCTCCACCAGGCTTTTCCCGATATGCCGCGCCGGTCGCTCGGCTTTGCCGCCGGGGCCTATCTCGAATTACACATCGAGCAGGGACCCCTGCTGGAAGCGGCCGGCTGCACCATCGGTGTCGTCACCGGCATCCAGGGCAAGAAGACCTTTCAGGTCGTGCTCGAGGGTGCCGAGGGCCACGCCGGCACGCTGGCGCAGCAGGAGCGGCGCGATGCGCTCGCGGCTTTTGCCCGGATGGCGACCGCGCTGCATTCCGAGATCGGCACCATCGATGCCGACATCAAGTTCACCATCGGCCGGATCGCCGTCGTGCCGAACGCGCCGTCGGTGGTGCCGTCGCGCGTCAGCTTCAGCATCGATCTGCGTCACCCTGACAATGCGGTGCTCGACGCGGCCGGCGCGCGCATCAACACTCTTTGCCGAGAGAAGGCGCCGCCGTGCTCGGTTACCGTGACGCCGCTCGTCGATGCGCCGTCGAACGTCTTCGATCCGCACCTACGTGCGAGCATCGCGAAGGCGGCGCGGGAGCAGGGGCACCCGGCCATGGACATCCTGTCGGCCGCCGGTCACGACGCGCGTCATCTCGCAAAAATCTGTCCGGCCGCGATGATCTTCATCCCGTGCCGCGACGGGGTGAGCCATGTCGAGCACGAATGGGCCGAGCCCGATCATGTCGCCGCCGGCGCCTCCGTGCTAGCGCAGGTGCTGCGCGAACTCGCATATCCGCCCGCGGCGGGCGCGTGAGGATGAAGATGCGGAGCGTGGCCCCTCAGGATTACCGCGACGCGATGGCCTGTCTCGGTGCCGCCGTCAGTATCGTGACGACCGACGGCAGCGCGGGCCGCGCTGGGTTTACCGCATCTGCGATTTGCAGCGTCACGGACGATCCGCCGACGCTACTGGTCTGCATCAACCGAGCGTCTTCCGCCTATGCCAGCGTGACACGCAACAAGGCGGTCTGCGTCAACGTGCTCTCGGCGCGGCACGAGCCCCTGTCTCGCCTGTTCGGCGGCAAGGTGCCGGCCGAGGAGCGGTTCGCCGCGGCCACATGGTCGACGCTCGAGACGGGAGCGCCGCTCCTCGTCGACTGCACTGCTGCGTTCGATTGCCGGATCGCCCACATGGTCAATGTCGGCACGCACGACGTGCTGTTCTGTCGCGTGGTCGCGCTGCAGAGGTCATGCTATACGGATAGTTTGATCTATTTCGGCCGTGCTTACCACGCTGTTGGGACAGGCTCGGGCTGAGATCGGCGAATTGGGTTGATCCCACCCATTCGGTCGCTATGGTCGCGCGGCTCTAGCCTTCGAACATCAGTGGTGCGCCGCAGCCTTCTGTCCGGAAGGACGGCTATTTGACCGAAGAGAATGCCGTCGGGGCCAGAATCTGGCTGACGATGTTGGCGATGATCTGGCCGTCCGCATGGGACTTGTTGCTCGCCTCGTGCCAATCCGGATCGGCCACGAACGCGCCCCATTTCTTTTCGCGTTCGGCGAGCGACTCCCAGGCCAGGAAATAGGTCAGCTCCTGGTTAGATTCGCCGATCATCGTGGTGAAGAACCCGGCCTGCTTGATGCCATGCTTCTCCCAGATCTTCAGCGTGGCAGTCTCGAACCGCTTCAGCAATGCCGGCAGGCGGCCGGGTACGCAGCGATACTGGCGCATTTCGTAGATCATTCTCGTTTCCTCTCTGAATAGTCCTGCGGTTATAACGAGCGGCCATAACCCGTGAATGGCCCATCGTGTTCGGCGAAGATGGCGATCGCGCTGCTCGAGCGCCTCACTCATGATTGCGACACGTGATTCCTCCGTAGCACTTGGTCATTCCCTGGATGTCCAGCCGGCATGCCTGGTCTGGCCCTCGGCCGGCGACCAGTCAGGGGCGAGGCGCCCGTTTCGATAAGCCTCGTCACCTGCGTGCTGCGTGAAGAGGACGGTGAACATCGCAGCAGGGACGGCGAGATGGGTTTCGCGGGCTTCGGTCAGTCTGCGAGCGAACCGCGTGCGCTGATCGACACTGCGTCCTGCCCTGATATCGACCATTGCGAGCGCCACCGTCTCAATCGGCGCGAAGCCTGTGCGATAGAGATTGTCGCACCCGAGCTCTACAAAGCCGATGTTCACTACCCCCGGCGGCGCCAGTAATTCCTCGCAGTAGAGTTTGCCGATGACTTCAGCTGCCTTTCGCTTGGCTGCCGCTGGGTAATGTCCCGGAAGGTTCAGCTGAACATAAGGCATTGGTCCCCCTTGTGATCGCGCAGGTCTAGGCGAGCATGAGATGTGCAAGCTTGCGGGGCAGTCAGCATGGGGTGTGGCCAGTTTGCAGCTGATGGTAATTGCAGTCCACGCTTGTACTGAGGTATTCCGCAGCGAGGGCGCGCTATAGTGTCCGCGGGGCGACCTGCAGGGCACCTCACAGCGATCGTTACCATGCCTGGCATGTTTGCCTGCGCATGAACCTGCTCGGAATAGTGCCCAAGAGCCATGGCGCCACAAAGGAATGCTCGTCTCCACAGCATCTCTAACACGATCTCTCAGAGCTCGTCCCGCGTCAGGAACCATACTGGTCCTTCGAACGAAAGCGTGCCAACGGAAATTCTGCAAAAAAGCTCCAGTCTGTGCGCTGTGCGCACAAGGCGAATGGACCGTGCTCCTACGGCAGCATCGACGAAAGCTCGCCCGCCATCCCCTTCAGCTTGGAGACAAATTCTCCAGCCAGTTTTTCCCTGTTGGCGCGCGCCGAGCTCGTGCTCGCATTGAGCGTCGCGACGACAAGACCGGCTCGATTGAACACCGGAACCGAGACGCTGACCAAACCGTCCTCCAGCTCTTCGTAGTTGATGCAGTAGCCCTTCACCTTGCTCTCGACGATCAGCGAAAGAATCTCGCGCTTGAGCATGACCGTGTGCCGCGTGTGGCGGACGATCCTGGTCCGCGCCAGCAGCCGCTCCACTTCGACGCGTGGCTTGTAGGCGAGCAACACGCGTCCGGATGCGGAGGAGAACGCCGGCAGTCGCATGCCTGTCGTGACGACGTAAGACAGTCGCCGGCCGGGAATGTCGGATCGCGCGACGAATACGACTTCAGCTTCGTCGAGCACGGCGAGTGAGACTGTCTCGCCGATCGAACGGGCGAGCTGGTCTAGAAATGGTTGCAGGGAAGCGCCGAAACCGGCGGACGACAGAAACGAGTAGGCGAGCCGGAGCACGCGCGTTGTCAGCTCGAAGCGACGCTCATGCAGGCGAGCGAAGCCAAGCTCCACCAGCGTAAGGAGGAGGCGACGCGCCACCGCCCGGTCCATCCCGGTACGTTCGGCGACCTGCGCCAGCGTCATGGCCCTGTTCTCGGCGCCGAACGACTGGATGACCGCAAGTCCGCGCGCAAAAGCCGTTACGAAATTCCGGTTCAGTTTCTCCTCCGCAATCGGCCGATAATACCGCGGTTTCGACGATGCCATCGATCAGATCTCCACTACTGTGCGTATAGCGCACACCTTGGCACAAAAACGCACAGTTCGCCCTAGCGTCCAGTCTCGGCCTGCGCACATAGTCCGGATAAGAACACTGGCGTTGAACACGCGAGCGAAGGGAAGGAGCGCCATGACCATCGGCAGTAGCGAGGTGTTGCAAAGGGCCGGCCGGCTTCCGCCGGTCCGCTCGGGCGATCATTTTGATATCGTGGTAGCCGGCGGGGGTGCTTCGGGTCTAATGGCGACGGTGTCTGCCGCCAGGCAGGGGGCACGCGTCCTGGTCGTGGAAACATCCGGCTGCTTCGGTGGCGCCGGCACAACGTCGATGGTGGCGCAGTGGCTCGGCTTCTACAATGGCGAGACATGCGCTGTCGGCGGCCTGCCCATGGAATTCGCCGAGCGGGTGATCGCCCGGGGCGGATCCAACGGCTTTGAAAACTACGTGCTGGCGGAAGCCACCGTGCGTCCCCTTCACCTCAAGCGCCTTCCGTTCAATCCCGAAATCGTAAAGCTCGTCGCCGATGAGCTCGTCCTGGAGAGCGGGGCGTCTGCATTGGTTCATGCCCGGATTTGCGGCGCCTCCCGAGACGACGACCGTGTGACCGGGGTGCAGATCGAAACGTCCGGCGGACGGCTCAACGTGGGGGCGAGCTGCTTTATCGACGCGACCGGGGATGCGGTCGTTGCGCGCCACGCAGGAGCGCCACTGGCGGACGTAGAGGCGGGTCGGCACCGCATGGGAATGAGCCTCGTCTTTCGATTGTCCCACGTCGATGTCGCTCGCTTTCGCGCCCTCTCAAGGCAGGAAAAGCGCGCGATTGCTCTCGAGGGCATGGCCACAGGTGAGCTGTTCTGGGATGTCCTGTCCGTCTCGCCGGTCGGCACGTCTGACGCCATCTGCCTGATGAGCCATCTGGATGGGCTCGATAATCTCGACCCCAACGATCTGACCAGGGCGGAGTTTATCGGACGCTATCAGGTCAGTCGCATCGCCGGCTTCCTCAAGCGGAGAATGCCGGGATTTGCAGCTTGCGAGCTGGCTGGAATTGCAAGCCACGTCGGCGTGCGAGAAAGCGTTCGGCTGGTCGGCGACTACCTGCTTACGGAACAGGATGTGGTCGGTGCCACACCGTTCGAGGATGCGGTAGCGCTGGGCTGCGGTCCCTTGGATGTGCATGAGGAAGATGGCAAGCTCCGGCTCTTCATGCCGGCGCAGCCGTTCGAGATTCCAGCGCGCAGCATGACCTGCATTTCGGTCAGGAATCTCGTCGTCACTGGTCGGGCCATCTCGGCGACCCGCGAGGCGAATGGGGCGATCCGGCACCAGGCCACGGCCATGGCACTGGGCCAGGCCGCCGGCCACCTCGCGGCGCATGCCGGGGCGTACGGCTGGGACGTGCGGGCGTTGCCGCACGGGACTGTTCAGAAGAGTCTGACTGCAGCAGGGGCCCTGCCGTCGCGTGGCAATCTGCCGCCGGCAACTGCCGTTAGCTGAGCGGATGATCGAGACCAATACCATGCGCACAGCGCCCCGCTTGACCAAGCCGGTCGGGGCGGATTTCGACACGATCTACGTGAGTTGCGAAGCGCCTGCAATGGCGGCGATCGACCCGTTCCGGGCGCGTGCACGACAACAACAGGGTTGGCGCTTCCAGGCCATCCCCTCGTCGCACGCCTGCATGGTGACCGCGCCGGAGCTGACCGGCAAGACACTGGAAAGGGCCGTCCCATGAATGTCGTTGCGAACACGCGAGCGCGCGTTGCACAGGATGATGCGACAAGTGCATCTACGGGGGGCGCCAATGCAGGGGTTGGCGCGTCAGCAACGGCTCCGGCCGAGCCGAAAGGTTCGGTTGGTTCTTATCGATGGGTGGTCCTTTCGGTCGTTTTTACCGCTTTCCTGGTGACCTTCCTCGACCGGCTGGCATGGGCGAATGCCAATCTCATGGCCAGCAAATCACTGGACATTCCGGTCGCAACACTTGGCCTGTACGTGACGGCCTTCTACACCGGCTACGTGATCGCGAGCGGCCTTGCAGGCTTCGTAACTGACCGTATCGGATCGCGGCTGATGCTGTTTTTCGCGCTCGCGCCGCTTGCCGCGTGCACGTTTCTGTTCGGGTTGACCAGTTCATTTGCGATGGGGCTCGTACTGCAGGCCCTGATGGGCCTGCTCGCCGGCGCGGACTATGCTGCTTGCGTCAAGGTTGTCGCCGATTGGTTCGGCCGAACCGAGCGCGGCAGGGCGCTTGGTCTGTTTTCGACGGCGCCCTCGATCGGTGTCGCCGCCGCAAACGCGATCTTTCCGATGCTGCTGGGCGTCGTCGGCTGGCGTGCGCTCTATTGGGGCCTCGGTGGCCTCACGGTACTCGTTGCCGTGATCTGCCTGTTCCTCTTGACCGACTTGACGCCGGCGGGGGCCGGCGAACGCAACTCGAAGACGCCCGATCAGGTGACATGGCGCCGCGGATTTGCAGCACTGTGGGCCGACAGGAACCTCGTTCTGATCGCGCTTGCCGGCTTCGGTGCCAATTGGGGTACGTGGGGATTCGCGTTCTGGGCGACCGCGCTGATGATCCGGGGCTATCAGCTCAGTCCAGTGGATGCGGGCGCGATCGCCCTGATCTTTGGTATCGCGGCTGCAGTCTCAAAGCCCCTCTATGGACTGCTCTCGGACATGCTTGGCGGCAAGCGCCGCAATCTTGTCATCTGCGACCTTCTCGCGTTCGCCGCGATGCTGATCGTATTCGGTATGATGCACACGAAAAGCGGATTCCTGATCGCAGCGCCGCTCCTTGGGTTGACTGCCGTGGTCTACAGCCCGCTGCTTGCCGCAATGATCACCGAGAGGGTCGACATGCGGATGACGGCGACCGCGACCGGTATGATCAATGCTCTCTGGCAGCTCGGAAGCGTGATCGTTCCGAGCGTTGTTGGCGTGGTGTTCGCGGCAACCGGCTCGTTTGCGGCGGCCTTTGCTGTCCTCGCGGCAGGACCCCTCATCGGAACCTTGTGCATGCTTGCGGTCCACGAGCGATGATCAGCATGTGTTGACCAGAAGACACGCTGCAAAGGATTCCAAGGCCGGGATCAGACGGGCAGGGCTCCTCCGCGGCGCAATCGATGTTCGACGGATCCGTATCAAGCGGTCATCTTAAGACAACTCAATACGTTGCGCGCCCTCCGGAAAGATCGAAGACGGCGCCAGTCGAGAACGAGCATTCATCGGAGGCGAGCCAGGCGACCAGCGCGGCGACTTCCTTCGGCAGGCCTGCGCGTCCGAGCGGGATCTTTGCCAACACGTTCCGATAGGCTTCCTCCGTCATCTGCTTGACGAGGTCGGTGGCGATCACGGCAGGTGCAATGGCGTTGACGCGAATTTCGGTACCGGCCAGCTCCTTGCCGAGAGATTTCGTTAGCGCGATCACGCCGGCCTTTGCCGCGGAATAGCCGGTCATGCTGGCATTGCCTTCCTTGCCCGCGATCGAGGCCAGGTTGACGATGCGGCCACCGTTTTGCTGTCGCATCGGTGTGATGGCGGCCTTGCAGCAGAGGAAGGTGCTGGTCAGGTTCACGTCAAGAACACGCCGCCAATCGGCAAGGCTGTATTGTTCGATATTGACCGTGGGGCCGGTGATGCCGGCGGCATTGACAAGAACGTCGATGCGGCCGTGTCGCGCAAGGAGGCGCGCCATCGCCTCGTCGACGGCGGTCTCGTCGGTGAGATCGACCCGTTCATCTGCCTCATCCGCGACATCCCAGACGAGCACTTTGGCGCCACCGGCTACAAGCCGTTCGCGAACCGCCCGGCCGATGCCGCCGCAGCCGCCGGAAATGACGGCGATGCGACCTTCAAAATTGAGCCCGGTCATACGCTCGCCGTCCCCCTTGCCGCGTGCGCGACGGTCGTCTCGGCTGCGGCCAGCGCCCGCCGTGCCCATTCCTCCGCTCCGAGCTTCGGAAGCCACTCGTCGTTAGGAATCTCGAGACTGAGCGGAAGATCGTCCGGCAGCGCGCGGACGATCCCGGCGAGATCGATGCCGCCGTCGCCCGGCAGAAGCCGCGCGCAGCGCGCGGTGTGGATCAGCTCGTCATTGCTGGTGGGGATGCCGGCGGGTGCATCGCAGAGCTGGGCGTAGCTCAGCAAGTCGTGCGGCAGGCACGCGATATCGGCGAGAGTGGTCGCGGAGCGCGCGGCGTGCAGCGCGTCGACCAACACGCGGCCGTTGGGCTCATTGGCGTTGGTCACGATCCGCAAAGCCTCCTTGGCGTTCTTCACCGCTGTCCATGGCATGAATTCGAGATCGGCGGTGAGGCCGTAAGGCGCGGCGGCGCGGCAGAAGTTTGCGAACGACTCTGTCAGCCGCGCTTCGTCTGGATCGTCGCCGGCGACCAGAATCGCGCGCGCATTCAGCCGTCCGGCCGTGTCGAGAAAGGACGCGAAGCGCTCCGGCTCGAAATCCACCCCCAGTCGTGCGATCTCGACGTCGAACACTGCAACTCCCGTATCGTCGATGCGCCGGATGGTTTCGCGCAGCATGGCTGCATCGGTGGTGAGCGGTGAGAAGTCGCCGCCCGGCGCCGCAGGCGCGATGCGAACCCCGATCGCCTGGTAGCCGAGCTTGGCGGCGAGGACCAGCGCATCCGGGGGCGCCATTGGCGCCGAAGTGAGGTAAGCGAGTGAATAGATGTGCGGCATGATCGTCGCCTCAGGCCAGCGGAGAGATTACCGTTGGCAGTGCAATGATCGAGCGCATGTCGCCGGTCAGCCAGTCGGGTCCGCCCTTCGGCGGCCAGATGCCATTGGCAACAGACTCGGCGCGCACCGCGGCGCGGGCATCCAGGCTGGCGAACGGCCAGATATGAGTGAAGCGTGGCGGCCCGTCGAGCGCATACATTGCGATCGAGAGCGGCGACAGCTTGCCGCGCTCGGGCATGGCTGCTTCCCATGCCGCGATCGTCGGAGGAACGCCGCCGTGCTTGAGACGATAGGTGCGGATCTCGTAGACGCTGCCGTACTTGCCCGGCGCGAGCGGCGGCAGGAACGGAAACGGCGCATAGGTATCGAAGCTCATCCCGGTGATGGCCTCGCCGGCTCCGAAGGGATTTGTCGTACGCAATGCACGCTCGCGCTCGGCGCGCCACGCCTCGTGATCGCTGAATGAGCGCAGCACCAGGAGCTGGTTGAGCTCGCCGATCTCGCTGGCCCAGCAGCCGAGCAGCGTGCCATTGGCGCCCGATGCGCTGACGTAGTCGCCGATGCCGGCCACGGCCTTGGCCGCGGTGCCGAGTTTCACCGTCAGGGTTGCGATCTCGTAGAGCATGTTCTTCTCCATGCGGTCAGGCCGCGGCCGACCGGTTGTTCGCGAGTGGAATTCCGCCGGCATGGTGCGCGGCGATGTAGCCGAAGGTCATGGCTGGGCCGAGCGTAATGCCGCCCGACGGATACCGCCCGGCCATGATGCTCGCCATGTCGTTGCCGACGGCGTAGAGGCCGTCGATCGGCGTGGCCTGCCCATCGAGCACGCGGGCATATTCGTCGGTGGCGAGGCCTGCGAACGTGCCGAGACTGCCGGCCACGATCTTGACCGCATAGAACGGGCCGGATTCGATGGGCGCGATGCAAGGATTTGGCAGATGCGCCGCATCACCCTGCACGCGATTGTAGGGCGCCTCACCGCGCCCGAAGGCGGGATCTTCACCGCGGGCGGCGAAGCGATTGTAGTACTCGATCGTCGCTACGAGTCCGTCGGCGCAGATGTCGCAGGCCCGCGCGAGCGCTGCGATGGTCGCGCCCCGCTTCAGATAGCCGTTGCGGATCCAGGGCGCGACGGGGAAGGGCGGGGGACGCACGCGGCCAAGACCGTAACGCTTGAGGAACTTTGCGTCGCAGATCGCCCAGGCTTCGGCCGGCGTGCCTTTCGGCGTGGCGGCAAACAGCGCCTTCATTACGTCATGATAGGAATCGGCCTCGTTGGCAAACCGCGTCCCGTCGCTGCGCACCATGATCAGCCCGGGCTTGGCGCGCTCGATCAGATGCGGGAAGTGAGCGAACGAGCCGTCGCGATGCGGTACCAGCGACACGGGCGCCCAGGCCCCTGCATCGGAGAGATCGGTCCGCAGCCGCCCGCCGACGGCCTCGCCGAGGCGGATGCCTTCGCCGGTGTTGCTCGCGGGTGCCGCCGACCAATGCTCGTGGCCGGTCGGGGCATGGGCAAACAGCGCAGCCTTCCGTTGCGTGTCGTGCGGAAAGCCTCCACAGGCGAGCACGACGCCGCGGCGCGCGCGAATCTCGATCGTCGTGCCGTCGCGCCCAGCGCGGGCGCCCACGACGCGAGCCCCCTCCCGCAGCAACGATTGCGCGGGTGTCCCCGGCATGATGCGGACGCCGAGGCTATCGGCGGATTTCAGCAGCCGTGCCACCAGGGCATTGCCGTTGACGAGATGCATGCCGCGACCGAAGCGCAGCAGGTCGAGCATATGCCGCGCAAGCCGGCGGGCGACGTGGAAGAACGAGGTCGGAGACGAGCGGGCGTTGAGGAAGTGCCTGAGATCGGCGCCGGAGGCGATGCCCATTCCAAACGGGGCGACTTCATCCAGAGGCGTCTTGAGATCGCGGATACGAGGGCCGAGCTCGCGGCCGTCGATCGGCGCGGCGCAGACCGAGCGGCCGCCCGTCACCGCACCCGGACTCCTGCCGTGAAAATCCGGAATCTGATTGCCGTCGATGAAGGCCAGATGGGTTTCGCGCCGGAAGAACTCGACCATGCGCGGACCTTGCTCGAGGAACATCTCGACCCGGCTCTCGTCATAGCCGTCCGCGAGTTCGTGCCGCAAATAGAGTCTCGGTTGCTCGGGAGGCTCGACGATGCCGGCGGCTTTCGCCAGCGGATTGCCCGGGATCCACATCCAGCCGCCCGACCAGGCCGTGGTCCCGCCGAGCTGCTCTTCTTTCTCGATCAAAATGACGTCGAGACCGAGCGAGGCGCCGGTGACCGCCGCCGCCAGGCCGCCCGCGCCCGAGCCGATGACGAGCAGATCGCAGTCGAGATTGTGGTCGCCTGTCAAATCAGCCTCCGGATCACGCTGCGCGCCGTGCCTGGGCCGCGCCGACGGCGTGCCGCACTGCGCGGTAGGCGAACGTGATGGCAGGACCGATGGTGATGCCGGGCCCGGGATAGGTGCCGCCCATGATCGAATTGGCCTCATTGCCGCAGGCATAGAGGCCCGCGATCGCAGTGCCGTCGGCGCGCGTGACCTGCGCCCATTCGTTGATGACGAGACCTGTGGCCGCCCCGATGTCGCCGGGATAGAGCCGCACGGCATAGTAGGGCGCAGTCGAGATCGGACCCAGCGTCGGATTGGGCCCGATGGATGCATCGCCATTGACGCGGTGATAGGCCGTGGTGCCGCGGCCGAAGTCGGGATCGACGCCGCTTTCGGCATAGCGGTTCATCGCCGCGATCGTCGTTTCGAGACTGGCCGCCGGCACGCCGATCCTGGCGGCGAGGTCGGCGATACTGGCGCCTTCCATCAGGTAGCCGTCGGCAAGATAAGGCGTGAGGTCGCGCGTGCCCATCCGCACCATGCCGAGACCGTATTTCGAGAGCCCGACCGCGTCGGTGATGATGAAGCAGGGGATGCACGGCACCTGCTTGTTGTGCTCGAACATTGCTCGTCCGAACAGGTGATAGGAGACGGATTCGTTGACGAAGCGTCGTCCCGTCTGATCGACACAGACCGTCCCGGGCTTGCTACGATCCATGACGAAATGCGGGAAGCTCGCCGTGCTGCCGTCAGCGCGCTTGCGGATCGAGACCGGCGCCCAGAAGGCGTTGTCGAGATTGCCCTCGCCAAACCGGGCGCCAAGCCGCAATGCGATGTCCTGCATGGCGCCGGTATGTCCTGGCGCCGAAGGGCTGTACGTTTCGCCCTGGGGCAATAGCTCGGCGCGGCGTCGCGGATGCCGGTTGAATCCGCCGGCCGCGAGCACGACGCCGTTGGTGGCCGCGACGCGGCGGGTCGTTGCACCCGATTTGAGGATCGCGCCGGTGACGGTGCCGTTCTCGCTCACGAGATCCTGGACCTCGGTCCGGATCAGGATCTCGACGCCGCGCGCATTCAGAGACGCCAGGAAACGACCGATCAATGCGTTGCCCATCACCAGGCGCGAGCCGCGCCGGCCCCTGAGCCGATCGCCGGCATAATGTGCGAGGATCTTGATAGCGTGAGCCGCGGAGCGCGCCGATTTCCTGATCGCGAGCAGGTGGCCGATGTCGGTGCGGTCGACCATCATGCCGCCGAAGATCGTGAACTCCGGGATCGGTGGGCGGATCTTGTCGAGGTCGGGTCCGAGGCTGCGGCCGTCGAACGGCACCGGCTCGAGCGCCCGGCCGCGCATGGTGGCGCCCTCGAACTGCTGCTCGTAATCGGGATGGGTGGCGTAGGGGCGGAACTTGACCACGCTGTTGGCTTCGAGCGCCGCAATTGCTTCCGGCGCGCTGTCGAGAAAGGCCTCGCGCATCGACGGGGCGGAATGATTGCCGACGACGCCGTCGAGGAACTTGCGCGCCTTGTCCCGGCTGTCGTCGGGGTTGACGCTCCTGGAATGGTGGGAGTTGGGCACCCACGTGGTTGCCGCCGACAGCGCGCTGGTCCCGCCGACATATTCGGTGCGCTCGACCAGGAGGACCTTGCGCCCTTCGATTGCGGCGAACAGGGCGGCTGCCATCCCGGCGGCACCGGAGCCGATCACGACCAGATCGTAGGGCGCGCCGTCGGAAATCTCGTTGATGTTCCTGAACATGGCGGTTACCTCGAGCTGTCGCTTTGAAGCAGGAAATCGACCATCGAGCTCTGCAGCGCGTTGTACATCTCGCTGCCCGTCGACGTCTTGCAGCCGAGACGGCGCGCTGCTTCAACGAGCGGCGAGATCACAGGGCTCGTGATGACGCAGCCGACGAACGTACGTTCGTTGAGCTTTGACACGTCGAGCGGCAACGGATCGCCGGCCTTCATGCCGAGCGGCGTCGCGTTGGCGACGAGATCGAAACCGGTAGGGTCGGCGGAGCCCGGGCCGATCTCGGCCTTACCCACCGTCTTCAGCTTTCCGATCAGCTGGTCGCGCCGGGCCACATCATTGTCGTGGATGGCGAGGGTGCGTACGCCGGTTTCGACCAGTGCCATGGCGATCGCCGACCCGGCTCCGCCGGCGCCGACCAGCAGGGCGCGCTTGCCGGCCGGATCGTAGCCGCTGGCGCGCACCGCCCCGACGAAACCCAGCCCATCGACATGATCGCCATGCCACCCCCCCTCGCGGCGCCGCCGCATGATGTTGACAGATCCGAGCAGGCGGGCGCGGTCGGTCGCGCTCGAACAGAATTCGTAGCAAGCGAATTTGTGCGGGACCGTGACGATGACGCCGTCGAGGTTGCGGATCTCGGTCGCGGTCGTCAGCAGCGCTTTCAGGTGGTCGTTGTCGATCTGCACCGGCACCAGGATGGCGTCATAGCCGCGGTCGACGAAAGCCTGCGTCACACCGGCAGGCGATTTCACCTGGGCGATGGGATCGCCGACGATGATGTTGAGGCGCGTTGCGCCGGTCAGGTTCAGGCTGATCATTGTTGTTCTCTTCTCGGTTAGGCTGCTCCGCGGGCCTGTGCCGTCTCGGCCTGGACCACGCCGAGCAGGCGCGCCTGCAACTCATGATCCCGCTCCAGGATCTCCGCGTCGCCGGCAAAGGCGATCTGGCCGTTCACCAGCACGTAGGCGCGGTCGACGATCGGCAGCACGGTCTCGGCGTGGTGCTCGACGATGACCATGGCGACCTTGCCGCGCAGCTTGACGAGCGCGTCCATCACTTCCTTGACCACGGCCGGCGCGAGCCCCTCGAATGGCTCGTCGAGCAGGATCAGCTTGCTCGGCACGACGAGGGCGCGCGCGATCGCGACCATCTGCCGTTCGCCGCCCGACAGCATTTCGGCCTTCGCGGACCGGCGCTCCCGCAAGCGCGGGAACAGCTCAAACACCTCCGCAAGCCCGAGGCCGCCCGGCCGTGCGGCAAGCTGCAGATTTTCGGTGACGGTGAGGTTGGGGAACAGCCGGCGTCCCTCGGGGACCAGCGAGATGCCGAGGCGATTGATCTCGTAGGGCTTGAGGCGCGCGAGCGGCGTTCCTTCGAGCGCGATGCTGCCGCCGGAGATGGCGAGCGTACCACTGAGGCTGCGCAGTAGCGTGGTCTTGCCGACGCCGTTGCGGCCGAGCAGGGCGACGGCCTCGCCGGCATGAACGGCGAGATCAACGGCCTCGAGGACAGTGCTGCCGCCGTAGCCTGCCGACACCGCATTTGCCGCGAGCAGCAGCGGGGCCTTGGCGTGGGCCATCCGCTCGATTGCGGGCGGCGGCGACTGGCTGCCATCCCTGGCGGCGCCGAGATAGGCCGCGACCACGTCGGGGTTGGCGGCGACCTCCGCTGGCCTGCCGTCGGCGATCATCCGGCCCTGGTGCAGAACCGAGATGCGGTCGGAGATCGCGAGAACGCGGTCGATGTCGTGCTCGATCAGGAGCACGCCATGCGTTTGCGTAAGCTTCCGGATCAGATCGGCGACGATGACACGATCGGCCTCGGCGAGGCCGGCGAGCGGCTCGTCGAGCAGCAACAGCCTGGATTCGATTGCGAGCGTAATGCCGATCTCCAGCAGCCGTTTCGCCCCGTGCGGAAGGTTGACACAGGGTTCGGCCGCGACATCCGCGAGGCCGACGGCATCGAGGATCGACCAGGTCCTGGCGTTGGTCTCCTCGAGAGCATAGGCATCTCGGAGCAGCCGGCCCGATCCCTTGCGCTGGGCCTGTACGGCAACCCGGACGTTCTCGAACACGGTCAGGTTCTGGAAGATCGACAGGATCTGGAACGAGCGCCCGATCCCGAGTCTTGCGCGAACATGCATCGGCAGGCGGGTGATGTCGCGGCCGTCGAACACGATGCGTCCGCCGCTCGGCTTAAGCGCGCCGGACAGCATGTTGAAGAACGTCGTCTTGCCGGCGCCGTTCGGCCCGATGATGCTGTGGAGCACGCCGCCATGGATCTCGAGGTCGATGCTCTTCGCCGTCACCAGGCTACCGAAGTTCTTGCTCAACCCGATGGTCTGCAGCAGCGGCTTGCCACGGTGGAGCCGGCTGGCGCTGCTCGCGAAGGGCGCAATGACGTCGGGACGCGGCGGAATATCGGCACGCACCAGCGTCCAGCGCTGGCGGCCGAACAGCCTTTGCCAAAGGCCCTGGATTCCTTCCGGCGAGGTCAGCGCGAACAACATCAGGATCGGCGCGAAGATCAGCCACCAGTTTTCGGTGATCGCGGACAGGCGGTCCTCGAGCAGGATGAAGGCGATCGCGCCCCACAGCGGCCCGAGCACGTGATGCACGCCGCCGAGCACGGTCATCAGAAGGGAATCGCCGGCGTGCTGCCAGCTCAGATTGTTGGCATACACGCCTTCGAGCATCAGCGTGAGCAGGCCGCCGCCGAAGCCGACGAAGGTGCCAGTCAGGATCAGGGCGCCATGGCGGAACCGGTGGACGTCATAGCCGAGGCTGCTCGCCCGCTGCTCGTTGTCGCGCAGTGCCTGCAGCACGCGGCCGAACGGCGAGTGCGCGATCCGCCACATCAGCCAGATGCAGAGCACGGTGGCCGCGACCACGAAGACGTGAAACGACCACGGCCCGGCAAAGCTCGTGCGATAGACGCCCTGCAGGCCGTTCTCGCCGCCGGTCACCGCGGTCCATTTGAAGGCGATCTCGAAGGCGATCTGGGAGAAAGCCAGGGTCAGGAGCGAGAAGTACAGTCCCCTGCGGCGCAGGATGATGGCGCCGATCACGAGCGCCAGCAGGGCGGAGAAGGCCGTCGCAAGCAGCAGCGAGACGAGATCGTTGCCGTAACGGCCGAGGATGAAGAAGGCCGCCGCATAGCTCGCGCAACCGAAGAACACCGACGCACCGAACGGGACGAGGCCGGTATAGCCGACGAGAAGGTTCACGCCGGCGCCGTAGAGCGTATAGATCGCGATCTGCGTGATCAGTGAGATCGGCGCGCCGAGCAGGGACCACACGGCCGTCAATGCGGCGAGAACGAGCGCTGTGACGAGCGCCGGATGGCGCAACATGGCGAGATGTCTCACTCGAACCTCTCCCAGCGTTCACCGAACAGCCCGCGCGGGCGGATGAGGAGAATGGCAGCCATCAGGATGTACATGGCCGCGCCCGACCATTCCGGCTGGAACTGGATGGTCATCGCGGTGGTGATGCCGACCAGGAGGCCGGCGACGACAGCGCCGAGAAACGATCCGAGGCCGCCGATGGTGACGATCACGAACGCCGGCATGATCGCGCCGGCGGCCATCGAGGGCGTGATGGTCCACAGCGGAGCGGCGAGCAGTCCGCCGAGGCCGGCGAGCAGGCAGCCGATGCCGAAGACGCCGCTGAAGACGATCGGCAGATTGATGCCGAGCAGGCCCACCATCTCCGGATCGCGCGATCCTGCGCGGATGATCCGGCCGTAGGGCGTGTAGGCGAGGAAGGCCCAGAACGCGACGAGCACCGCCGCGGTCGTGACCAGCACGAACATCCGGTATCTGGTGATCAGGATCGGGCCGTATTCGACGAAGCCGGCCAGGAATTTCGGTGCGGCGAAGGGCACGGGCGCGCCGCCGAAGACCAGCCGCAGCACGGCCTCCGCCAGCAGCGCGAGCGCGAAGGTCAGGATCAGGCCGAGCAGCGGCTCCTTGCCGTAGAGATGCCGGATCAGGGTCATCTCCACGATCACGCCGATGATGCCGGTCAACAGCGGTGCGGCGAGTGCGGCCCACCAGCCGAACTCCCGGCTCAAGGCGTAGGCGAGATACGCGCCGACGGCGAAGAAGGCCCCATGCGCGAAATTGACGATGCCGAGCATCCCGAAAATGATCGAGAGCCCGATCGCGATCAGAACGTAGAGAAAGCCGAGCACCAGGCCATTGACGGCTTGCGAGAGGATCATGTCGAGCATGGCGACATCCGTTTCGGATCGGGCGAGGCGATGGCGCAGGCGCGGGGCCTGCGTCACGGCCTCATTCCAAGGGAAGGAAGGCTCAGAGAGTGTCCATCTTGCAGGCGCTGTCGCCGGCAGAGCCGAAGGCCTTGGCGAGATCCTCCGACGTCTTCGGCAACTCGGCCTTGACGTCGAAATAGTCCCATTTGTCCGTGATCTTGGGATGGATGCCGGCGACCAGCAGCCGGCTCGTCATTTGATGATCGAAATCGCGGTAGCCGATATCCAGGTCGCCGCGGCGATACTTCCAGCCCTCGAGCGCCTGCACGATGGCACCAGGTTCGGTCGATTTCGCCATCTCGATGGAATCTAGAAGGCTCTTCATGCCGAGCCAACCCATCCAGGCCTTGTCAGCCGCCGGCCTGTTGTATTTCTTCTCGTAGGCGGCGGCCATCGCCTTTTCCTCGGGCGAATTGTTCGGATTCTTGTACCACCAGGTGATGGTATAGAGCCCGTCCGCCGCTTCGGGACCGACGCCCCAGAGGTCGGTGTTGCCGACCGAAATCTCGGCAAAGGGAATCTTGCCTTTCATGCCGAGCTCGTTCCACTGCTTGAGGAAGGTGGTGAGATCGCTCGCGGCGATGCCGCCGATCACGACGTCGGGCTTGGCGGCGCGGATCTTCAGGATGAACGAGGAATAGTCCGGCGTGCCGACCGGGACCTCGTCGGCGCCGACCACGGTGCCGCCATTGGCTGTGATGTAGTCGGTGAAGGCGCGCTTGATGTCCTGGCCGAACGCGTAGGATGCCGTCAGCAGGTACCATTTCTTGCCGATCGAGGCGCAGTAGGGCGCGAGGATGCGCGCGTGCACGTCGACGGGAGGCTGAAGGCGGAAGGTGTACTTGTTGCAGGACTTGCCGGTGAGGTCGCCGGTGGCGGCATTGGCCGCGACGTAGGGGATCTTGGCCTTCTTGGCCACCGAGGAGATCGCTAGCGCGAAGGAGGACAGCGCGCCGCCGACCATGCCGACGACCTTCTGCTCGCCGACAAGACGCTCCGCGCTCTGCTGCGCGCCCTGCGGATTGGGCTCGTCCAGCCAGACGATCTCCGCGGGCCGTCCCAGCAGCGTGTTGTTGCGCTGCTCCAGCGCGAGCATGCCGCCCTGGGCGAGATATTCGGCCTGGTCGACGATCGAACCGGTCTTCGCCCAGATCATTCCGATCTTGATCGGCTCGGCCGCGGCCGCATTGCCGATATAGGGCATGCCGAGGCGTGAGGCCGCGAGTGAGGTTGCGCCGAGGAGCAGGCCGCGACGGCCGATGCGCAAGCCCGTCATGGCCGATGTCGTCTTCCGATCCGTCATTTGTTTCCTCCCGTTCCGACATGCGCCGGTCGCTGCCGGCGGGCCGTGCAAGCGGCTCTTGGGCCTGCCGTATCACAACTGGAATCGAATTCCAATATCAAGGATCAAAAACTGGAATCCCATTCCAATTCCTGGCATGGCGTGCTAAGAGCCGCCTCGGAAGCAACGGCAATTCGTGAGGACGCAGATGACAGAGGTCGCGGTGGCGGTGATCGGAGCCGGCGCAATCGGACGGGCCCATTGCGAGACGATCCGCCGTTCGACGAGCTGCCGGCTCGTCGCAATCGCCGAACCCGCTGCCGCGGGAAGGGCTTATGCAGAAGGCCTTGGCGTGCCCTGCTACAGCGATGCGCGCGATCTGTTGGAGGCGGTGAAGCCGCAGGCGGCGATCATCGCCACGCCGAACGCGACCCACCGCGCGTTTGCGATCGCCTGCATCGAGCGCGGCATCGTGGCCCTGGTCGAGAAGCCCGTCGCCAGCACGCTAGCCGACGCGGCGGCGATTGCGGCGGCCTCGGAGCGTGCGGGCGTGCCTGTTCTGGTCGGGCACCACCGGCGCCACAATCCGATCGCACGCCGGGCGCGTGCAATGATTGCCGAGGGCGCGCTCGGCCGCCTGACCAATGCGACGGTGCTGGCAACCTTCTACAAGCCGCCGGATTATTTCGACGTGGTATGGCGTCGCGAGGCGGGGGGCGGCCCGGTGTTGATCAACCTCATTCACGAGATCGACCTGATCCGGCATCTCTGCGGCGAGATCGCCTCCGTGCAAGCCGTCACGTCCAACGCGGTGCGCGGCTTCGAGGTCGAAGACTCCGCGGCGATCCTGCTCCGCCTTGCCGGTGGGGCGCTGGTGACGCTGAGCCTCAGCGATACCGCGGCGAGCCCGTGGAGCTGGGATCTTGCCAGCGGCGAGAGCCCGAATTATCCGCCGCAGCCGGCTATGGTGCAGACGCATTTCCTCTGCGGCACCGATGGCGCGCTGGCGCTGCCGACGCTGGAACATTGGCACTACGCCTCGGCCAAGAGCTGGTTTGCTCCGATCTCGCGCGACGAGATTGGCCTCACGCGCGGCGATCCCTATCTTGCGCAGATCGATCATCTGGCGCGGGTGGTCCGCGCCGAAGAAGCGCCGCTGATCACGGCGCGCGACGGCATGCTGACCTTGCGGGCCACGATGGCGGTTCACAAAGCCGCCGAAACCGGTCAGATAGTGCGACCTGATCAGGAGATGCAATTGTGAATCAGGATGCTGCCTTGATGTTGAAAAACCCGGATCCCGCCGAGGCGCCGAGCGGGCTGTTGGAGCGGACGCTCGGCGTGCTCGAGCTGCTCGCGACCAATGCCCATGGCATGCAGCTGTTCGAGATCGCCGATTCGCTGCACATTCCGCGCAGCGCGACCCATCGCGTGCTGACGAGCCTGATCGAGCATGGTTACGTCAGGCAGGAGCGCGAGCAGGGCGCCTACCAGCTCACCGCCAAGATCGCCTCGCTCGCCTTCACGTTCCTCGCCGGCAGTGGCATCACGGATTTTGCCCAGCCGTTGTTGGACCGCCTCGCACGAGAGAGCGGCGAACTCGTGCGTCTGGCCATGATCGACGGGCGCGAGCTGGTGTGGGTGGCCAAGGCGCAGGGCTCGCCTGCCGGCCTGCGCTACGATCCGGACATGGGGCAGGTGGGGCGGCTGTCCTGCTCGGCGAGCGGTCACGCCTGGCTCTCGTGCCTGCCGGATGAGGAGGCGCGCGCGCTGGTGGAGAAGCAGGGCTACGGGCTGCGCAAGGACTATGGTCCGCGTGCGCCGGAGAGCTGGCCGGCGCTGCTGAAATATCTGCGCCAGACCCGCAAGCGCGGCGTCAGCATCTGCGTGCAGACCTATACGCCTTGGATGAGCGCGACCGCGGCTCCCATCCGTCATCCCAAGACCAGGGAGGTGACGGGCGCCGTGGTGATCGCGGGTCCCCACATCCGCCTGACCGAGGAGCGCATGCTCGAGCTTGCGCCGGCGCTGTTGCAGACGGCGCAGGAGCTGTCGATGGCGACGCTGGCTTCGCCCGGGCTCTATGGCCGCGTCGCGCGGCCGGGCGAGAGCTTCTTCGGTCACGGTTCCTGATCAGCACGGAAGCTCGTCATGAAGATTCTGATCACGGGCGGAGGCGGGTTCATCGGCGCCTGGCTGGCGCGGCGGTTGGTCGCGGAGGGCCATCAGCTTCGCGTCTTCGAGCCGGTCGGGCGTTCGGCGCAGTTCGATCGCATCGTCGGGGTTTCGGCCGCTGCGATGGAGTGGCGCATCGGTGATATCGCGGATGCGCAGGCGGTGCGTGCGGCGGCGGAAGGCTGCGAGGCCATCGTCCATCTCGCCGGCGTGCTGACGCCGGCCTGCAAAGCCGATCCGGTGCGCGGCGCGATGATCAATCTCATCGGCACGTTGAACGTATTCAATGCGGCCCAGGCGTTCGGCATTCGCCGCATCGTTTTCACGAGCAGCGCCGGCGTCTATGGTCCACATGACGGGACGACGCCGCGCCCCATCACCCATTACGGCGCATTCAAGCTCGCCTGTGAGGGCAGCGCGCGGGCCTATTGGGAAGACCACGGCATCGCCAGCATCGGTTTCAGGCCCTACATCGTCTATGGCTTCGGTCGGGAGACCGGGATGACCGCCGGTCCCTCGCTCGCCTGCCGCGCGGCGGCGCGCCGTGAGACCTACGTCATTCCCTATGTGGGGACGGCGGGTCTCGTCCTCGTCGACGATGTGGTGGCGGCCTACGAGGCCGCGCTCCGTCGCGAACCCGACGGTGCGCTCGTCTTCAATCTGCCGGGCGAGGTGGCTTCGAACGACGAGGTCGTTGCGGCCGTGCGCGCCGTTGTGCCCGAGGCCAGGATCGGCATCGACGGACCCGTGCTCCCATTCGCGGAGGACATCGGCGAAGGCGATTTGCGGCGCGTCTTTCCGGATTTGCCGGCGACATCCTTGCGCGACGGCATTCGGCGGACCATCGAGCTTTATCGGACGGCGTCATGACGCTCCCGGTGCTCGGCGCCCACACCTTCGGATTCACCTGGGATTGTATCGCCGAAGAGGCCATCGAAAGGCTCGCGGCCGCCGGCTATCGCGCCATTCAGCTGATGGCCACGCCGCCGCACTTCGATCCCTGGAGGGAGGATGCCGCTCGCACGCGCCGCATTCGCGCTTTGATCGAGCGTCACGGCCTGTCGCTGCTGGCGCTCGATCTCGCCAGCAGCGACATCAATCTCGCGAGCCCGTCGCGTGATGTGGTGGATTTTGCCGTCTCATCATATGCGGCCGCGATCGACCGCGCCGCCGAGCTGGGCGCGCGCTGGATCTGCGTCGGCTCCGGCCGCCGGCATGCGTTGCTTGCCAGGGCCAACGACCGATTGATGCCAAGCTTTCGTGACGCCTTCGCCCGCATTCACGACAAGGCGGAACGCGCCGGCGTGCCGATCATCCTCGAAAATCATCCGCAGGGGCTGCTCGCCAGCGCTGCCGACATCTCGGCGTTCCTCGATGCCGGCGGTTATGCGAGCATGCCGGTGATCTACGATGTCGCCAACGCCTTTGCGATCGGCGAGGATCCGGTCGATGGGCTCGAGGTGCTGTGGCCGCGTCTCGGCATCGTTCATTTGTCCGATGCCCCGAAAGGGCATTGGCGGCATGATCCGCTCGGCTCGGGCGCGATCGATTTCGCGGCCATTGCGGGACTCCTGACGCGGCGGGGCTATGCAGGCCAGATCGTCCTTGAGATCCTGTCGGACCGTCCGCTCCATGATCTCGACGAAGGCGCCGCGGCCCTCAAGCGACATGGATTGGCCTTTTCTCTCGCCGGCTAAAGGCACCATGCCGGCTCAACCGGCGGCGCGCGTCATGTCGGACAACAGCCGGTCGCGGAATCGTCCGGGCGACAGGCCGACATTGCGCGAGAAGAACCGGTTGAAGTAGCCCGGGTCGGCGTAGCCGAGCGCAGCGCCGATCTCGTTCACGCTCATGTCCGAATAGAGCAGGTTGCGCTTGGCCTCGGTGAGTAGCCGGTCATTGATCAGGGCCAGCGACGACTTGCCTGTCGTGAGCCGGCAGCACGCGTTGAGGCGGGCCGTCGTCACGCCGAGCCTGCGCGCATAGAAATCGAGCGATGCATGCTCGCGAAAATGCCGTTCGACGAGCTCGCGAAAGCGGATCACCGTGTCGGCCTCGCGCGCGCTGGAGATCGGGCGAACCCGCTCTTGCTCCTGCAGCCGGCGCACGGCCACGGCGAGCAGCTGCAGATAGGCCTTGATGGCGGTGCGGCGGCCGGGAGCCGACCAGACGAACTCGTGCTCGAGCGAGGCGAACAGGCCGACGAGGTCGACGTCGCGGCCGATCTGTTGCGGAAGGAAGCGCGCCGGCAGGCGAAAGGCGTCGACGAGGTCGGCGTCGCCGTCGAGGGCAGAGCGCAGGAATGGCGGCGCCACGGTGATGACATAGCCGTCGGTGCCGGGCTTGAACCGGATCGCATGGATCGTCAGTGCCGGGATGATGATCAGGGCCGGTGGCGAGACCGCCCAGCTCGTGCCCTCGACCTCGATGGCGCCGCCGCCTTTGCTGATTACCAGGATCTGGTGATGGTCGGGATGGGTATGGGTCCGGATTGTCCAATTGTGACGGCCACTGCGCACGGGGATCGGCTCGATGTGAAGGAACGATGGCTCGACCTCCGATGCTGCTTCTTCATACAAAAAATAGTGCGGGATCATTGCTTCCGTTCCCTCCGGTCGGCCGCGGGCTGCTGCACTGCGCTCATGAAAAGTACAATACAAAAGCGGGTTCGTCCATTGGCGGCGCCGGCGGCCGCGTCTATCCAGGATCGTGCCTCGGCAGAGCTGACAAACAACGCTGCGCGAGGCCAAGGGGAGGACGAGGGAGAAGCGGCAATGTCAGGGCAAGGGCGCGACCTGTCGTGCGACGTGCTGGTCGTTGGCTCCGGCGCCGGCGGAATGTCCACCGCGATCACGGCGCGAAAATGCGGGCTCGACGTGATCATCGTCGAGAAGGATTCTTATTTCGGCGGCACCACGGCCTTCTCCGGCGGCGTGCTCTGGATTCCCGGCAACCGCCATGCCCGCGACGCCGGCGTGAGCGACAGCAGGGAGGCCGCGCGCACCTATCTCAAGAACGAGACCGGCAACCATTTCGACGATGCCGCGATCGACGCCTTTCTCGATGTCGGTCCCCGCATGCTCGACTTCTTCGAGACCGAGACCGAAGCGAAGTTCGTGCTGTCGGCTTATCCCGACTATCACCCCGATCTGGAAGGCGGCGCCAGGCTGGGCCGCTCGGTCACTGCGGCGCCCTACGATGCCCGCGCCCTCGGTGAGGAGATCCGACGGCTGCGGCCGCCGCTCGAGACCATCACCTTCATCGGCATGATGTTCAACTCGTCCAACGATGAGCTGAAGCACTTCTTTCGGGTGACCAGCTCGCTGCCATCGGCGCTGTACGTGACGAGGCGGCTTGCGAGCCACCTCTGGGATCTCGCGCGCTATCGCCGCGGCGTCAAGATCACCAGCGGCAACGCGCTGGCGGCGCGGCTCGCCAGGACGGTCTTCGATCTCGGGATCCCCCTGCTGACGGCGACTCGGGCGCAGCGGCTGATCAGCCGCAACGGCGCGATCGCCGGTGCGGTCGTCAGCGACGCCAGGGGCGCGTACGAAATCACCGCGCGCCACGCCGTGGTTCTCGCCAGCGGCGGATTTCCGCATGACCAAGCGCGGATCGCGCGCGCCTATCCGCACCTCGCCCGCGGCGGCGAGCACCTGTCGCCGACGCCCTCGGCCAACACGGGCGACGGCATCCGCATGGCGGAAGAGGAGGGCGGCAGTTGCGACATCCGCTTTCCGAATGCGGCGGCCTGGATGCCGGTGTCGCGCGTGCCATTAGGCAATCGCACCGGTGTGTTTCCGCATCTGGTGGATCGCTACAAGCCTGGCGTGATCGCCGTCAATCGGCAGGGGCGGCGTTTCACCAACGAGTCTGAATCCTACCACGACGTCGGCGCCGCGATGATCGCCGACGGCGTCGGCGCCAGGGAGACCGCAGCGTGGTTGATCTGCGATCACGCCACCATCCGCAAATACGGCCTCGGCTATGCCAAGCCGGCGCCGGTGCCGGTCGGACCCTTCGTGCGCAACGGCTATCTCAAGCGCGGCGCGACATTGCGGGACCTTGCCGCGGCCGCGGGTCTCGATCCCGAAGGTCTCGAAGCAACTGTGCGCGAGTACAATGCGGGCGCCGTCGACGGGATCGATCGCGCGTTCAAGCGCGGCAGCACGGCGTTCAACCGCTATCTCGGCGATCCCGAGCACAAGCCGAACCCGAACGTCGCCCCTGTCGGAGCCGGACCTTACTACGCGCTGAAGATCATCATGGGCGATCTCGGCACGTTCGACGGCTTGACCACTGACGTGGTCGGCCGCGTGCTGCGCCGGGACGGCTCGGCGATCGCCGGGCTCTATGCGGTTGGCAACGATCGCGCCTCCATCATGGGCGGCAACTATCCCGGCGCCGGCATCACGCTCGGGCCGATCATGACCTTCGGCTACATCACCGGCCGCCATCTCGCCGGTCAGCAGGCCTGATCCAAGCCGTCCGATTGCAACGACAACAGCTCTGCGCAGGCAGGGCAGGTGAGGGAGAAACGACATGAGCATGACACGCCGCAGTTTCGTCGGGGCCGGCCTCGCGACGGCGCTCGCACCGCCCCTCGCCCGGGCGCAATCCGACAACACGATCCGCATCGGCGTGATCACCGACATGTCCGGCATTTATCGCGACGTGTCGGGGCCGACGACGGTTGCCTGCGCGCAGCAGGCGGCGGCCGAATTCATGGCTTCCAATCCCTCGATCAAGGTCGAGATCTTGGTCGCCGACCATCAGAACAAGGCCGACGTCGGTCTTGCGATCATCCGCAAATGGTTCGACCAGGATGGTGTCGACGTGATCGAGAATGTCGGTAATTCGTCGATCGCGCTCGGCGCCAAATATCTGATCGAGGACAAGAACAAGGTCGCCTTGATCACCACCGCAGGCTCGTCGGACCTGACCGGCAAGAGCTGCAGCGCCAACCTCGTGCATTGGTCCTGGGATTCCTGGTGTCTCGCCCATTCGACGGCGACCTCGCTCGTGCGCACCGGCGGCTCGAAATGGTTCTTCCTCACCGCCGATTATGCGTTCGGCCATGCGGCCGAGGCGGATGCGGCGAAGTTCGTCAAGGCGGCCGGCGGCAGCGTGCTCGGCTCGGTACGTTATCCTTTCGGGTCGACCTCGGATTTCTCGTCCTTCCTGCTACAGGCCCAGTCAAGCGGCGCGAATGTGATCGCCTTTGCCAATTCCGGCAACGAGCTGATCAACTGCCTGAAGCAGGCCCAGGAGTTCGGCCTCGACCAGGGCGGTACACGCATGGCGGCGCTGGTCGGCTATGTCACCGATGTCATCGGCATGGGCCTGTCGACGGCCAAGGGCCTGTCGCTCACCGAGACCTTCTACTGGGATCTCAACGAACGAACGCGCGCCTTCATGAACCGCGTGAAACCGCGCCTGGCAGCAAACGTCTATCCCAATATGAGTCAGGCCGGCGACTATGCCTGCGTGCTGCACTACCTCAAGGCGGTGAAGGAGCTCGGCGTCGAGCAGGCCAAGCGCAACGGCCGCGAAGTCGTCGAGCTCATGAAGAAGATGCCGACCGACGATGACTGCTTCGGCCAGGGCATGATCCGCGCCGATGGGCGCAAGATCCATCCGGCCTATCTCTTCGAGGTGAAGAAGCCGGCGGAGAGCACGTCCACCGGCGACGTCTACAAGCTGGTCTCGACGCTGAGCGCGACTGAAGCATTCCGGCCTCTCGAGGAGGGAAGCTGCGCACTCGTGCGCAGCTGAGAGGGGCAACCCGGGAGATCGTGCAATGACCGAGCCTGCCATTGTCGACCTGCGCGTCTACACCATCCGCCTGCGCAAGATGGCGGAGTTCATCGAGGTCTTTGACCGGCTCGCGATGCCGGTCCAGCTCAGATATCTGGGGCGCCCGCTCGGCATGTTCACGAGCGCAGTCGGGCCGCTCAACCAGATCGTCCATCTCTGGGGCTTCCCGGACATGGGCGAGTTCGAGCGCCGGCACGCGTCGCGCGACAAGGATCCGGACTGGCCGGCCTACTTGCAAGCCTCCGAGCATCTCATCGTCGCCCAGGAGAACCGGCTGATCCGCAGGATTGAACTGCCATCCCTGTCTGGTCCGGCCATCTGAGGCGCCGGTCGCCTTCCCAAGGTTCGGAGCACTCTGCATGGTTTGGATCGATCTCTCGACGAAAGTTGCCGTCGTGACGGGCGGCGGTGCTGGCATCGGCCGCGGCATTGCCCTTGGTCTTGCGGCGGTTGACGCGACAGTCGTAGTGCTGGACCGCGACGAGGCTGGTGCGACCGTGGCCGCGGAGATTCGCTCAACTGGCGGCCGCGCCGAGTTCCTCGCCTGTGACGTCACCAGCGATGACAGCGTTGCACGTGCTGCTCGTGACGCAGCCGCGAAAGTCGGCGAGGCCGCGATCCTCGTCAACAATGCCGGCACCATGTTGCCGGGTGGGCTCGAAACCACGAGCATGGCGGACTGGGACCGCATTCTCTCGTTGAACCTGACCGGCTATCTCCGCTGCGCGCGCGCGTTCGGACAGCCGATGCTGGCGCGCGGTGCGGGCGCGATCGTCCATGTGGCGTCGATCTCGGCCTCGCTTCCGCAGAGCTACAGCGGCGCCTACAGCGTGAGCAAGGCCGGCGTGGTCATGCTGTCGCGTCAGCTCGCGGTGGAGTGGGGACCGCGTGGCGTGCGAAGCAACGTTGTCAACCCCGGCATGATCCGCACGACGATGACCGAGGCCATCTATCGGACACAGGGCGTGCATGAGGCGCGGCGCGCGCTCGTGCCGGCGCAGCGGATCGGCCGTCCCGAAGATATCGCCGATGCGGTCGTGTTCCTGGCAAGCGAGCGTGCCAGCTATATCACCGGCGAGGAGATCGTCGTGGACGGCGGTTTCACCCGCACTCTGATGGGTACCATTCCGCGTCCGGGATTCGAGAAGAACTGACCTCGGCGGCCCAATCTAGGATGGGAGCAACCGATGCTGCTGCAGGGAAAAGTGGCCGTCATCACTGGCGCCGGCTCCGGGATTGGAGCCGCCGTCGCGCGGCTGTTTGCGGTCGAAGGGGCGAAGGTCATGGTGGGAGACCTCGCCGAAAGCGGCGCTACGCTTGCGGCCGGGCTTGCCGCTGAGGGCCATGCAGCGGTCTTTCAGTACGTCGACGTTAGCGATGAAGCTTCGGTTGCCGCGCTGATGCAGGCGGCCGTGACGCAGTTCGGCCGGCTCGACATCCTCGTTGCCAATGCCGGCATTCCCGAGCGCAAGTCGCCGATCCACGCGCTTGATCTCGCTGACTGGCGGCGCGTGATCGACGTTGACCTCACCGGCGTGGCGATTTGCAACAAGTTTGCCGCGGCCACCATGCTCGCGATGGGTGGCGGCGCGATCGTCAATATGGCCTCGATCCTGGCCCATGTCGGCCAGGAGAACAGCAACGCCTATTCGGCCGCGAAAGCGGCTGTCGTCAATCTCACGCGCTCGGTTGCGCTGACCTATGCGCGGCAGGGCATCCGGGCCAACTGCGTCTCTCCGGGCTATGTCGATACGCCCCTGCTGGCCAAGCTGCCGGAGGCGACCCGCGAGACGATGCTGGTGCGGCAACCGATCGGTCGGTTGGCCCGGCCGGACGAAATCGCCCAGGTGGTGGCGTTTCTCGCCAGCGACAAGGCCTCGATCGTCACCGGCGCGTGCATCAATGCCGACGGCGGCTACACCGCTATTTAGTCCGCTAGTTTGTGCCAGCTACAGCTCACGCGGTACCTCGGCGGGAATGTGAGATTGGTCGGTACCACGAATTGGGATGCTCGGTCCTTTCAGTGAATTGCCGCCGTCCTGATTGTTGCGCAGGTGCCCAGCGCTTGCGTCGGATGTGCCCCATGCTCGCCCATGCTACCACATCTGCATCGCCTCTTTGGAGCCAGTGTTGATGTCTGTCTCGCCCACCGCCACGCGACCGCACGCCACCGCCCTCGAAACCGACCCCGAAACCCTCGGCTGGATGCGCGGCTTTCCGCCGCCGGCGGACCGCACCATCGCCTTCCAGGACGGCTCGTTCCGCAGCTTCCCCGAGCTGCGCTGGGCCTGGAGCAACATCCGCCAGCTGGTACCGACCGTGAACGTCTGGCGCGGGGCGGGGCCGGCATCGGTGTTGCCGCGCCAGGACCACGACATCGGCGCGGTCGCCTCAATGACGATGGACGGCCGGCCCGTGACCTTCGCAAAAATGCTGGAGGAGACCTACGCCGACGGCATCGCGGTGCTGCATCGGGGCAGGCTGATCTATGAGCGCTACTTCGGCGCGCTGAAGCCGCACAAGCCGCATATCGCTATGTCGGTGACGAAGTCGTTCACCGGCGTGCTGGCGGGCATTCTGGTCACCGAGGGCAAGATCGATCCGCAGGCGCCGGTGACGGACTATGTGCCGGAGCTGAAGGCAAGCGCGTTCGGGGACGCGCGCGTGCACGAGGTCATGGATATGACCACGGGGCTTCTCTACACCGAGGTCTATACCGACAAGAACTCGGATGTGTGGGGGCTGCGGCGCGCCAACGGCATGGCGCCGATTCCGCCTGGCTATGACGGCCCGACCACCATCTTCGACTTCCTGATCGCGCAGAAGAAGCAGGGCGAGCACGGCAAGGCTTTCGCCTACAAGACCGTCAACACCGACGTGCTGGCCTGGATCGTCAGGCGCGCCAGCGGCATGACGCTGTCGGATCTGCTCTCCGAGCGCATCTGGCAGCCGATGGGCGCGGAGGAGGACGCGCATTATCACGTCGACCGCATCGGCACCGAGAGCGGCGGCGGCGGTCTCTCCACCACCTTGCGCGATCTCGCCCGCTTCGGTGAGACCATGCGCAATCACGGCCGCTTCAACGGCCGCCAGGTCGTGCCTTCACAAGTCGTAGAGGACATAGGGCGCGGCGGCGATCCCGAAAAGTTCAAACCGGCCGGCTACACCACGCTGCCGGGCGCCTCCTATCGCAATCAATGGTGGATCACGCACAACGCGAACGGCGCCTACATGGCGCGCGGCGTCCACGGCCAGGGCATCTACATCGATCCCAAGGCCGAGATGGTGATAGCCCGCTACGCCTCGCACCCGATGGCGGGCAATGCCGCCAACGATCCCGTGACGCTGCCGGCGTATATGGCGCTGGCGAAGGCGCTGATGGCGGGCGGGTAGGGGCGCGACACACTCGCTGTCATCGCCCGGCTTGATGTTCAGGAAGTCATTGGGGCCGAGTTCGGTATCACCCAGGCGGCCGTCTCGCAGCACCTCAAGGTGCTGCGCGAGAGCGGCTTTGCGAGCGTTCGGGCGGAGGCGCAAAGGCGGCTCTATTCGGTCGACGTTGCCGGGCTGCGCGCGGTGGATGCATGGATCGGCCAGTTCAGGAATTTCTGGGAGCCGAAGCTGGACGCGCTGGCCACCGAGATCGCACGCGGCAAACGAGAGCGTCGCAATGCGCCGATCAACAAGCGGAGCGGGAAGAGGGCGTGAGCGGGCTCCATCCGGATCTACATGGCTCAAATTGGTGGATGACACTGTCGCCAATCCCCCCTATGCGTTCCGCGACATCTTCTCGAACTTCTTCACCAGCCGTTCCCGCTTCAGCCGCGACAGCCGCTGGATCCAGAACATCCCGTCGAGCTGGTCGATCTCGTGCTGATGGCAGACGGCGCGCAAGCCCTCCGATTCCTCGTTTTGCATATTGCCCTCGACGTCCTGGTAGCTGATCCGCACCCGCGCATGGCGCTGCACCTCGTCGTTGACCCCGGGCATCGAGACGCTGCCCTCGCGATGCATGATCATCTCGGGCGAGGCCCATGTGATCTCCGGATTGACGTAAGTCCGCGCGCCATCCTTGGCCTCGAGCTCCAGCACCACGACGCGCAAGGGCACGCCGATATGCGGCGCGGTAATGCCGATGCCGGGCGGGGCGCGCATGGTCTCGAGCAGGTCGTTCACGAGGTCGCGCAAGGACTCGTCGAACGCGGTGACGGGGCCGCCCGGCAGCGCGAGCCGGCGGTCGGGATAGCGCACGATCGGGCGAATACTCATGCAGGCTCCTACCAGTCACTCACGGATCGTTGAAGCATCCCCCGCACGGCCCTGTGAGCCGCTCTGTTATTCCGGATAAGGCGTGCCGTCCTTGTGCAGGAAGGGAAGCGCGAAGACGATGGCATGCGTTACAGCCTCCTCACCGGCGACACCAGGGACCGCAAGACCGCGATCGAAGCCTTTCAGAACGGCGCGGCGAAGGTGTTCCTGGTCAGCCTCAATCTCACCGCTGCCGTCACCGTGATCGTCTTCGATCCCTGGTGGAATCCCGCGGTCGGGGAACAGGCCATCGATCGTGCCTACCGGAGCGGGCAAGACAAGGCGGTGTTCGTTTACAGACTTGTCGCCGCCGCCACGATCGAGGAGAAGATGAACGATCTCGAGGCCCGAAAGCAGGCCCTGGCTGACAGCCTGTTCGAGGGCGATGGACAGATCGCTTCGGCGCTCACCGAGGACGACGTCAGGGCCTTGTTCGAGGCTTGACCGAGCGCGGCGCTGCGGTGAGCGCGGCCGGGGGATGTTGCCATTATGCCGGTGTTTTGCCCGACAGGTCAAATCGCGCCCTGACATCGCAAATGACCGTCCTCGTAAGTCATTGATCCCGCTGGTGCCCGCTACTGTGCATGGGGTTGTTTTTTCACTTTTTGCTTCAGGTCACAAAAGCGTGCGGCAAAAATGACGTGACCGCTGTCGGCCGGCGCCGTTCCCATTCGTCTTCCATGTGAGACAGACCTGACGGGAGACCGAAATGACCTCTTCCAACTATCGCTGGGTGATCGTCGTCGCTGGCAGCCTGCTTGGCTGCGTCGCGGTCGGCGGCATGTTTTCGCTGCCGGTGTTCCTGCAGCCGATCGCAAAGGACACCGGCTGGTCGGTGACCGGCATCTCCAGCGCGATGACGATCGGCTTTCTGGCAATGGCCTTCACCAGCATGGCCTGGGGCACGGCAACGGACAGGTTTGGGCCGCTGCCGGTGGTGCTGACGGGATCGACCGTGTTGGCGCTCAGCCTGTTCGCGGCGAGCCATGCGACCTCGCTGATCGTGTTCCAGATCGTGTTCGGCCTGCTGGTCGGGGCGGCCTGCGCGGCGATCTTCGCGCCGATGATGGCGACCGTCACGGGCTGGTTCGACACAAATCGCAGCCTCGCCGTGTCGCTGGTCTCGGCCGGCATGGGCATGGCGCCGATGACGATGTCGCCGCTGGCGGCCTGGCTCGTCTCCGGTCACGACTGGCGCACCTCGATGCAGATCGTTGCGCTCGTGGTCGGCGCCATCATGATCCCGGTCTCGCTGCTGGTGCGCCGTCCGCCGGCGCTCGCGCAGGCCGCGGCCACACCGGCGGGCGAGGGTGCCGCGCAAGGCGAGATGTCGATGGGCGAGGCGCTGCGCTCCCCGCAATTCCTCATCTTGCTTGCCACCAACTTCTTCTGCTGCGCGACCCATTCCGGTCCGATCATCCATACCGTCAGCTATGCCGTGAGCTGCGGCATTCCGCTCGTCGCGGCGGTGACGATCTACAGCATCGAGGGGTTCGCCGGCCTCGGCGGGCGCATCGCCTTCGGCCTGATGGGCGACCGCTTCGGCGCCAAGCGCGTGCTGGTCTCCGGCCTCCTGCTGCAGGCGTTCGGCGCGCTCGCCTATGTCTTCGCGCATCAGCTCACGACGTTCTATGCGGTCGGCGCGATCTTCGGCTTCATCTATGCCGGCACCATGCCGCTCTACGCCGTTCTGATCCGCGAGAACTTTCCGCTCAAGATGATGGGCACGGTGATCGGCGGCACCGCGATGGCCGGCAGCCTCGGCATGGCAACCGGCCCGCTCGCCGGCGGCCTGATCTACGACGCCTTCTCCAGCTACGCCTGGCTCTACATCGCCTCCTGGGCAATGGGCTTGGGTGCGTTCCTGATGGCCATGACGTTCCGCCCCTTCGCAAAGCCGCAAGGCGAGATGGCGCCGGCAGCGGCGTGAGCGCCGGATCGAGGCGCGGCCTCAGAGCTGCGTCTCGATCGCCGCCTTGTCGATCACCGACCAGACCTGCCGGATCTTGCGGTTGCGAAATTCGTAGAACACGTTTTCGTGGAAAGACACGCGCTTCCCATTGACCGCAAGGCCGAGGAATATCCCGACTGGTGTGCAATCAAACTTCAACCGGGCAGCGATGCGGGGAGGATCGGAGATCAGCATCTCGATGTGAAATTGCAGATCGGGTATCTCCCGAACATCCCGTTCCAGCATCGCGCGATAGCCCGCAAGCCCAAGCGGCCGCGCGTTGTGGGCGACCTCATCGTGCACGAATTGTCCGAGGGCCGGCCAGTCCCGCCGGTTCAGGCAGGCGATGTAGTCGCGGTAGATGGCGGCAAGATCGTCCCTGGCCATGGCAGGTTCCTTCGGCTCATGCGCGCCGCTGCACGTGATCGATGAGCGCGCGCAGTTTTGGCGCGACGTTGCGGCGGCTCGGATAGTAGAGGTAGAAGCCGGCGAAGAACGGGCAATAGTCTTCCAGGATCGGCACCAGCTCGCCGCGTGCGATCGTGGGCCGGAAGCTTGCCTCCATTCCAAAGGTGATCCCGGCGCCGGCCGCCGCGAGCTTGGCTCACCGCCGACCGGGTCACGCGCGATGAAGACCTATCGCGCCATCGCGCTTCAGCCCGACGCGATCGCGCGAGCCGTGCGCTTTGCCATCGAGCAGCCCGAAGTCCGACGCGGACGAGATGACGATGCCCCGCCGCATCAGAGGCGCTTCTCGAAGAAGAGGTCCGGGTAGGGATCATCGTTGAAGCGCGGGATCTCGCGCCAGCCCGTGCTGCGATAGAGCTGACCGGCTTCGGGCAGCGCGCTGTTGGTGTCGAGCCGCAGCAGCGTGATACCGAGCTCGCGCGCGGTGCTCTCGGCCGCATCCATCAGCCGCCGGCCGAGCCGCAATCCGCGTGCCCCGGGCGCGACCCAGAGTCGCTTGATCTCGGCGTAGCCGTGGTCGGTCCCCTTCAAGCCGACGCAGCCGATCGGCAGCGTGTCCGAGATCGCGACGATGAAGCTACCGCGCGGTCGGCGCATGTCGTTGGCGTCGGGGTCGCGCGACAGCGAGACGTCAAAGCCGTGCTTGAAGCGGCGGCCGAGCTCGGCATAGTACTCGCCGAGACAGTAGCGGGCCTGCTCGCTTCGCGGATCCATCTCATCGAGTGCAACACGCTCGCGCGTCAGCGCAGAGGCGACCAGGTCCATCGCCGCCAGCAGCACCTCGGCTTGCGAATGTTGCGCCAGGATGCCGTCGGCCTGCGCGTTCGACAGCGCCTCGTAGGCCGCGAACTCGCGCCGGCCCGCCCGCGTGAGCTTTGCCATGCGCCGACGCGCATCGTCTTCGCGCGCGGCGGTCTCGATCAGCCCTTCGTCCTCGAGGCTGCGGAGCAGCCGGCTCATCAATCCGGAATCGAGACCGAGATAGTCGCGGATCTCGGCGACGTCGGAGCGCCCGTGGCCGATCGCATTGAGCACGCGCGCCGCGCCGAGCGGCCGGCCGCGCCCGAGGAACGAGGTATCGAGCGCACCGACGGCAGAGGTGACGGCGCGGTTGAAACGGCGGACGCGGGCGACCGGGTCGAGCATGATATCTGACTTTAGTCAGAGATCGTGGACTGTCAATCGCGGACCGAGCCGCGTGCGCGGGCGCGGTCGGCAAATCTGTCGGCAAGGACCGCGCATCGTTGTCGCCATGATGCCCGGCGGCGGACTCGGCTTCCTTCAGGAGGGCGACCAGCGCGGTCATGAACGCGACCGTCTCTTCCGTCGTGATGTGGCGGACAGTCTCGGCCTTCTCGGCGCGGCGGTTGTTCTGCTCGGATGCAGCCATCGCCCCGCTCCTCGTCAGCGTTCGCGGAAAGCACGGGTCAGGTCGTCGCGGAGCGGACCAAACAGATATTCGAACAGCGTGCGCGGCCGCGTCGGCACGATCACGGCGGCGCCGTCTGCCTTGGCGCTGAGTAGCGCAGCCTTCAGCGCCTCCTCGCCGGGTGCGTCGAGATTTGCATTGGGCTCATCCGGCACGAGCAGCGGCGGCCGGCCGAGCAGAGCGCGCGCAAGACCGAGCCGCTGGCGCTGTCCGCCGGAGAGGCCGACGCCGCCGACGCCGAGCCGGGTGTCGTACTGCCGCGGCAGATCGAGCACCATGTCGTGGGTCGGCGCCGAGACCGAAGCATCGATGCCGCCGGTTCCCGCAAGGGCAGCGCGCTTGACTCTGTTGTGCGAGGTATTTGAGACGCTGCCGCGAACACCAATCCATCACCGTCACCCCTCAGGATGACGGAACGTGCTCAGACAACGAATAAAGTGTCCAGTCCACGCTGCATTGTGAGTTGTGCCGGAACGATGGACGGCTACGATGGGCGGCTCCTGGAGCTTGGGATGCGTAACGAGCGGAGACGACATGAGCGGACAGGACCATAAGGTGAAGGGATCGGACCTGTTCGTCGCGGCCCTGGAGAATGAAGGTGTCGATCGCATCTTCGGCATTCCCGGCGAAGAGAATCTCGATCTGGTCGAATCGCTTCGCGCCTCCAAGGTCGAGCTGGTCCTGACCCGCCACGAGCAGGCCGCTGCCTTCATGGCCGCAACCCATGGGCGGCTGACCGGCAAGCCCGGCGTTTGTCTGTCGACGCTCGGCCCCGGTGCCCTCAACCTGTCTACCGGCGCCGCCTATGCGCATCTCGGCGCGATGCCGATGATCCTGATTACCGGTCAGAAGCCGATCATGAGCAGCCGGCAGGCGCGCTTCCAGATCGTGGACGTGGTCGCGACCATGAAGCCGCTGACGAAGCTGTCGCGGCAGATCGTCAGCGCCTCCAGCATTCCAACTGTTGTACGCGATGCGTTCCGCGTGGCGATGGAGGAGCGGCCGGGCCCGGTGCATCTCGAACTGCCCGAGGACATCGCGGGCGACGAAGTGCCTGGTGTCCCCATGATCCCCGTCCATCCGATCGAAATCCCTGTCGCCCATCGCGCCGCGCTCGACCGCGCCGCCGAGATGATCGTGGCCGCGAGGCGCCCGCTGGTGATGATGGGGGCGGCGACCAGCCGGCCGCGGTCGACACATGGCATCGCAAGTTTCGTGCGGCGCACCGGCATTCCGTTCTTCACCACGCAGATGGGCAAGGGGACCGTACCCGGCGGCACCAATCTCTACATGGGCACTGCGGCGCTGTCGGAGCGCGATTACGTTCACGACGCGATCGATGCCGCCGACCTGATCGTCGCCATCGGGCACGATCCGGTCGAGAAGCCCCCCTTCATCATGGGCCCCTCGGGCCCGAAGGTCATTCACGTCAGCTATACCCCGGCGAGCGTCGAGCAGGTCTATTTCCCCGATGCCGAGGTTGTTGGCGACGTCGGTCCCAGCCTGGAGCTGTTGGCGGATCGGCTCGAAGGCAAGCTGCCGCAGGCGGCGGCGCTGCTCCCGCTCCGCGAAGAGATTCTGAACCACATCGCCGATCGTGCCACCGAGGCGCGCTGGCCCCCGACGCCGCAGCGCATCGTGCACGACATCCGCCAGGTGATCCCCGAGAACGGCATCGTCGCGCTCGACAACGGCATGTACAAGATCTGGTTCGCGCGCAACTACCGCACCCGCGTCGCCAATACGCTGCTGCTCGACAATGCGTTGGCGACCATGGGCGCCGGCCTGCCGTCGGCGATGATGGCTGCGATGCTCTATCCCGACCGCCGCGTGCTCGCGGTCGCCGGCGACGGCGGCTTCATGATGAACAGCCAGGAGATGGAGACGGCGGTCCGCCTCAAGCTCAATATGGTCGTGCTGGTGCTGGAGGACAACGCCTACGGCATGATCCGCTGGAAGCAGGCCGTCGATCATTTCGCCGATTACGGCATGACTTTCGGCAATCCCGACTTCGTCCACTATGCAAAGGCTTACGGGGCGCAAGGGCATCGGATCGTGAGCATCGACCGCTTTGGCCCGACTCTGGAGGCTGCCTTCAAGGAGGGCGGCGTGCACCTCGTCTCGATCCCGATCGACTATTCGGAGAACGTGCGGGTGCTGGTCGACGAGCTGCGCGCGCATGAGAAGGCAAAGGCGTGAGAACCACGGTCTCGTGCCCCGGCTCTGCGCAGCAACGTCAAGAGCGTTGCAGCGCGTCCGGGACACGAGAGCAATAACTGCGCTTGTGCCGCGCGTCCCGATCGCCGACACTCTCAATCACTCGACCAACCACAGGACTTTGAAATGACTCGCGTTCGTTGTGTCACCGAGATGGGTATGGGCGTCGATGTCCACGGCAGGGACGCCACCAAGGCGGCGAAGCGGGCGGTGTCGGATGCCATCAGGCATTCGAGTCTCGGTTTCTTCCGGATGATCGGCAAGACCGCGAACGACATGTTCGTCGATGTCACGATCGGAGTGCCCAACCCCGAGGCGGTGGACAAGGAAGCCGTCGCAAAGGAGCTGCCTTACGGCACCGTGACCGTGACGGCGGTCAAGGGCGGGCTGGAGATCCCCTCGGCGACCGAAGTCGCCAACGACCCCATCCTGATCGCAAATGCCGCCGTCATCGTCAGCTTCGACAAGGACTAGGCCGGTGTCCGACAGTGACTTGGCGCTGCTGGATCGCCCGATCTGGAGCGCGCTGACGACGAGCCAGAAGCATCTGGCCGAGGGCGGCCCGCAAGCGCTGCGCTATCCCGTGGACATGACGCCCTTTGCCGACATGGCCGATATGTCCGCTGCAAGCTTTGCGGCGCTCGGCGATCTCATGTCACCTTCGCAGGTCGCGGCGCTGTTCACGCCGGAGCCGGTTGACGTTCCCGCCGGGTTCAAGGTCGTTCTTGCCGACACCGGCGAGCAGATGATCGGCTCGCCCGCCGATAGTCCGCTTCGCGATGCCGAGATCGTCACGCTGGGGGCGGCCGACGTGCCTGCCATGATGCGGCTGATCGAGCTGACCAAGCCCGGTCCATTCGCGCTGCGTACCCATGAGCTCGGCACTTTCCTCGGCATCCGCGCAGGTGGCGAATTGGTCGCGATGACGGGTGAGCGGATGAAGCCGGGGAAATTCGTCGAGATGACGGCCGTCTGCGTGCATCCGGACTATCGCGGGCGCGGCTATGCACAGGCGCTGCTCGCGGCGGTCGCGCGCCGGATCGAAGCGCGCGGCGAAATTCCGTTCCTGCACGTGTTTTCGAGCAACACGTCGGCGATTGCGCTGTACCAGCGGCAGGGAATGAAAATCCGTCGCCGCCTGTACGTCACCGCGCTCATGAAGCTGGGATGAGCTGCGCGGCAGGCTTCATATCGCAGGAAATCTCGTTATATCGATCCCAACCAGAATTGGGGGAAACACATGGACGCCAGGACGACAGATTTTTCCGCCGCACGGACGGCGATGCAGCGCTACGTCGATCAGGAGATCATTCCCGGTGCGTCGTGGGCGGTGCTGCGGGGGCGCGAGGTGGTCGATCAGCAATGCGTCGGCTTTGCCGACCGCGAGGCGAAGACGGCGCTCCGGCCCGACCATATCTTCCGCGCGTTTTCCAATACGAAGATCTTCGTCACCTGCGCGATCATGCTGCTGACCGAGGAAGGTCGCATCGGGCTCGATGATCCGGTCGAAAAGTTCCTGCCGCAGTTCGGCAACCGCAAGGTCTTGAAGCAGGGCGCGACAAGCCTTGCCGACGTCGAGCCGGCGAGGGGGCTGATCACGATCCGCCAGCTTCTGACCCACACATCGGGCCTCAGCTACGGCATCTTCGATCCCGGCACGGTGCTGTTCAAAGGCTACAACGAGGCGCGTGTGCTCAATCCGCTGACGCCGCTCTCCGACATGATCGACAGGCTTGCCGACCTGCCGCTGTCCTATCATCCGGGCGACGGCTGGGAATATTCGGTGGCGACCGACGTGCTGGGCCGCATCGTGGAGGTCGTCTCGGGCAAGTCGCTCGATGGCTTCCTCAAGGCGCGCATCTTCGATCCGCTCGGAATGACCGACACCGGCTTCTACGTCCCCGAGGCGCAGCAGGGCAGGCTGGTTGCGCTCTACAACGGCGTCGACGTGCTCGATCCCATGAAGCCCGGCCTCACCCGCGCCGACCATCTGCCATATCCGCAGGCGTATCGGCAGCCGTTCCCGCGGCTCTCGGGCGGCGGCGGTCTGGTTTCGACCCTGCCGGACATGCTTGCGCTCGTGCGCGCTCTACTGCCCGGGCCGGATGCTCTGCTGAAGCCGGAGACGCTGCGGCAGATGATGACGAACCAGCTCCCCGCAGGCCAGACCATCCGCTTCGCCAATCTCGGGCCGATTCCCGGCAAGGGTTTTGGTCTCGGTGGCGCCGTGACCTTCGCGCCGACGCCGTTCGATCCGCCGAACTCCACCGGCGAATTCCAGTGGGGCGGGCTTGCCGGCACCCATTGGTGGATTTGTCCTGAGGCCAATACCGCGGGCGTGTTGATGGCCCAGCGTTACATGGGCTTCTGGAATCCGTTCTTCTTCGAGTTCAAGCGCCTGGCCTACCAGGCCGTTGGAGGCTGATCTCAAAAAAAATTGCACGCGCCCGCGAATCCTTTTCGGCCAGCGCGCCCTCTTGATGCTCGAGGCATTCGGCCTCGGCTCATCTCGGAGGATGCGATGGCATTTTACAGGAAGAACATCGGCGGCCTGCACCAGGCGGTGCGGATCGCGCTGGGCGTGGCAATGGCGGGCAGCATAGAGGACGCAGGCGAGAGGCTTGCCTTCCGTCTGCAATTCGCGTCAGTCTTTCCACCGATCGAACTCGCCTTCGCCGGCCTCGGCGACGGCGAACGGCCGCAGCGAGTGCAGCACCCGCACGGTGCCGGCGTGTGAGAATTGCAAGTGACGGACGCATGACGTGCCAAACTATCTCGGCCTCGATGGATTTCGGTTCGGCTGGGTCGCTGCCTGGATCGACGACCGCGGCGATCACGGCTTCGACTATTCGCCGGGCTTGATGCGCCTGCTCGCGATCCCGCACGCACGTGCGATGATCGACATGCCGATCGGATTGAACCCGAACGGCTATCGCGCTTGCGATCTGCGGGGGCGCGAATTGGTCGGCCCTGCCGTGTTTCTCGGTGCGCGCCGAGACCTTTGGACGTTCCCGGACATGGCTGCCGCCAATCGCCATTACTGGGAGCACGAAGGCAAGGGCAGGGGCATATCTGCGCAGCTCTGGAACATCAGGGACAAGATGAGAGAGCTCGACGAGGCCATGACGCCGACGCGGCAGGCGATGATCGGCGAGGCCCATCCCGAATTGATCTTCTGGAATCTCGCAGGGCGTGGCCGTCTCGCAAGGAAGACGTCGGCGCACGGTCTCGAACAGCGGACCGCGCTCTTGGCGCAGCGCGGTTTCACGCGCCTGCCGAAATGGCTGACGCCACGCCACGGCACCGGCATCGGCCGCGACGATCTCGTCGACGCCTGTGCCTGCGCGGTCGCGGCGCGTGACAGCACGGAGCGCGTCGGCGGCGAGGAGATCGATCCTCGCGGCTTGCGGATGGAGATCAACTACTGAAACCGATCAGCCATTCCGATCGCCTTGGAGATGTCAGTGACTATTGCGACCCGGAGTCGAGGAGCCGCCTTCGTCGTCCAATCTTGTCGCCCTCGCTTCGTACTCGTCTGCCATCGCTAGCAACCGTTGTGCAGCTTCGCCATGATCGAGCTCGTTCGCGACGCGGCGACAGCGTTCAGCATGATCGAGCAGGGCGCGCTTCTCGATGTTCATGCAGCGACAACGCTCAAAGGGATCATTCGTCCCTGCACGGGTCGTCGGAACAGCGCGATGGCTTCGCGCAGAATTCGGGAAAAAACAGCAATATTTCCATGCCGCCTCGGAACGTGGCGCTTGCGCCGACGTTTACGCCTAAGACTGCTGAGGAACAGAATTTGATGTACGACGTGTGCCAATTGGCGACCGCGATGCTCGCGATCGCCTTCACGGGCCTCCTGTTGACCACGGGTCAACGGTTCATCGCGTATCGACTGCAGCATGAGGCAATGATCCCGATCGCGGCGATGGCGACGCTGCCGCGATGAGTGCGGGTTCGCAGGGATAAATCGTGACTTGCGCCGGACGGCGTCCTGCCTAGATTGTGCACGCTCAGTCATGCACCAAAGGTCCCGATGCCCGATCTGTCCGCCTTTCCCATCACCAGGCGTTGGCCGGCGAAACATCCCGAACTGCTTCAGCTCTATTCCTTGCCGACGCCGAACGGCGTCAAGGTCTCCATCATGCTGGAGGAGATCGGGCTTCCTTACGAAGTTCACCTCGTCGATTTCGGCAAGGACGATCAGAAGACGGCCGAATTCCTCTCGCTCAATCCGAACGGCAAGATCCCGGCGATCCTCGATCCCAGCGGCCCCGGCGGCAGGCCTCTGCCGCTGTTCGAGTCCGGGGCGATCCTGCAATATCTCGCGGAGAAAACCGGCAAGCTGCTGCCGCAGGATGCCGCGCGCCGCTACCAGGCCATCCAGTGGCTGCACTTCCAGATGGGCGGCATCGGACCGATGTTCGGCCAGGTCGGCTTCTTCCACAAATTCGCCGGCAAGGAGTTTGAGGACAAGCGGCCCCGCGACCGCTACGTGGACGAATCCAAGCGCCTGCTCGGAGTGATGGAGGCGCATCTGTCCGGCCGGCAATGGTTCATGGATGACGACTACACCATCGCCGACATCTCCATGCTCGGCTGGGTGCGCAATCTCATCGGCTTCTATGGCGCCGGCGAGCTCGTGGAGTTCGGTCAGTTCAAGGCCGTCGGCAGCTGGCTCGAACGCGGGCTCGCGCGTCCTCCGGTGCAACGCGGGCTGAACATTCCGAAGCGACCGTAAGTTCAGCTCAGCGCCTTGTGGGTCATATAGAGCGCCATCAGCGAGACGAAGGCGATCATGGCCCGGCGCAGCGCTGATTTGCTGACGCCATTGGCCATGCGTGCGCCGAGATCGATCCCGATCCAGAGGCCGGCAAGTATGCCGGTGACGGCCGGCCAGCCGACCATGAGCCCCTTGCTCCAGTAGATCCAGGCCGCTGGAACGTTGGTGGGGATGATCGAGAAGACGAGGCTGACGAGCTGCGCCTGGTGCTGTGGGACGCGAAGACCCGCAGCAAGGCCCACAGTGATCGCGAGGCCGACGCCGATGCCCATGAAGCCCGAGGAAAATCCGGCAAGCAGGCCGATGAGGAGCAGGGGCAGCCAGGGCAATTCGGCTGAAGCGCTTGCCTCGGTGGCGTCGTCCTTGCCGTCACGGCGCAGAGCCAGCATTGCGATCAGCGCGGCGAGATAGACCACGTAGGTCCATTGCAAGACCGAATCGGAGGCAGCCGCCGCGGCATAGCCACCGCCCGCGCCACCGACGAGAAATCCGATTCCGATCCAGACGATCCATTGCAGCGGGCTGCGGTTGCCGCTCTGCCAATAGCGGCGTGCGCCGGCGAGACCGGTCGGAGGGATCTGCGTGATCAGCGACGTGCCCTGGGCGACGTGCTGCTCGGCACCGAGGAACAGCACGGAGAAGATCACGAGGCCGCCGCCCGGGCTCGTGCCCGTAAAGCTTGACGCCAGTCCTGCAACCAGACCGACACCGACGCCGGCGAGGAGTTCATGAAGCCAGGACATCGTTCATGTCCTGGTTCGTCGCTTGACGTCCGGCTTCGGCATGCGCAAGCCGTCGATCACGCTGTCGACGGCCGCCATGCAGGCGTCGACGTCGAGGTCCTCGCCCCAGCACTGTTGCAGCACAAAGCCTTGAAAAGTCGCGATCAGCACGCGCGCGATCGCCTCGGCGCGGAGCTCGCGCTTGATGAGCCCGTCATGCTGGCCGCGCTCCACCAGCGCCGCGATCAGCGCGCGCGGCATGTCGATGCCTTCGACGACGCTGCTGCGGATGCGGCGGTTGCGCAGCGCTTCGGCCCAGCCATGGATGCCGACACGGCGGCGGGCTTCGCCGCCGGGATCGGTGAGCCATTGCGCGTAGACGCGGACCAGCGCGTGCAGCCCTTCGATTGGATCACCGGATCCTTGCGCCACCGAGTTGAGCACGGCCTCACGGCGATGCCGGTCGTCCGCGAGCGCTTCGATCAGGTCGTCCTTGCTCTGGAAGTACAGATAGACCGCGCCGTGGCTCAAGCCCGACCGCTTGACGATATCGGCCATGCCGGTCTGGTGAAAACCGTTCTCGGCAAAGCAGGCGAGGGCCGCTTCGAGGATCTGCTGCCGCCGGCCTTCGCGCTTCTTGTCGCTGATCTTTGGCATCAGCCCGGTCCATAAATAACTGACGGATCGATCGTTTTGGGGAGTTGGTCGAGGATGCACCAATTCCGGCGCGATAAAATAAAAAAACGATCGATCAGTCATTTTGTGAAGATGACTGTGGCAAGTCAAGACCTGCCGGCGCCGATCGGGAGACAAGCCGGTGAAGTGGCTGGCGCGCCCCTGCCGGAGGCGGCGGGGCGGCTCTTGGTTCGTGTGCCCGCTAGAACAGCCGTCCGCCGTTCGGCACAGGCTTGCTCGGCTGCACCAGCACGACCTTGCCGTTCGCATCGGGGAAGCCGAGCGTCAGCACCTCGGAGACCACTGGGCCGATCTGGCGAGGCGGGAAATTGACGACGGCCGCGACCTGTTGCCCCACGAGGGTATCGAGTGGGTGGTTTTCAGTGATCTGTGCCGAACTCTTGCGCACGCCGACGGCGGGACCGAAATCGATCCACAGCCGCCAGGCCGGCTTGCGTGCCTCCGGAAACGGCTTGGCGTCGACGATGGTTCCGACACGGACATCGACGGCGAGGAAGCTGTCGAAGTCGATGGTCGGTGAGGCGGCAGCTGCGGGATCGTGGGTGACGTGCATGGAATGTCCGTTCGGAGAGTTGGCGGCGTCCGCAATATTGTCGCGCGAGCCGGAGTTTCGTACAACGCCAAGAGTGTCACGATACGCCATGCGCGAGGAGCGTCTTGCCCAACATCATCTACGGCATCAAGAACTGCGACACCATGAAGAAGGCCCGCGCCTGGCTCGATGCGCATGGCGTGCCTTACGACTTTCACGACTACAAGGCCGCAGGTGTCGAGAAGGACAAGCTCAAGCAGTGGAGCGACAAGGTCGGCTGGGACGCGCTACTCAATCGCGCCGGGACGACCTTCAAGAAGCTCCCCGATTCCGACAAGGAAAGCCTCACCGAGAAGAAGGCGTTGGCATTGATGCTGGCGCAACCATCGATGATCAAGCGGCCCGTGCTGGAAATCGGCAGCAAGCTGCTGGTCGGCTTCAAGCCGGATATCTATACCAAGGAGGTCGGTGGCAAAGCGCGCTGACTGCTGAAGCATGATCGGGCGGTTCTCCTGAAAGATCATGCGTAAGCAACAATCTGAAGCGCGACGATGATTCCAAATCTCATCGCGCTTTAGTTCAGCTCGATGATCCCGGTGGCGATGCCGGAGCCCGGCTGGTCGGCGAACTCGACCGTCTCGGCGGGCGCAATGCGGCCGGGGGCGCGATGAAACAGCTCGCGATCGATTACCGCGCGCATCTTTGGACGCGGCAGCGCGTCGTTTCCGCGCATCAGATTCTTGATCTCGAAGCCGCCGTCCTCGCAGAACGTCTTGACCGAGGCGATGACGTGACAGACCTTGCCGTCAGTCTGGAAGGGCAGCAGCAGCCGTTCATAGGCGACGATGCGTCCGTAGACGTCCTCGACGTCGGCCACGCTGTAGACGGGCAACCCGCGCGCCACGCATTCGTGATAGATCGGTATCACGAATGGCGCGAGCCGCGGTCCGACATAGTCATCGAGCGGAACGCCCTTGCCGGTATGTCCATAGGCGCGCGAGATGCGCGTGCCTTCGCTCTGGATGATGAGGCGCGGCGTCGGCGTCGAAAATTCCACCGTATAGTAGATGAGATCCCACAGTTCCTCCTCAAGTCGCACCGGCTGATACTCCCAGATCGCCGGCGCGATCTGCCGGCGCGCGTAAAGTCGCAGCCACGTGTTCAGGAGATCGCGTTGCCGGATCGACTTGACGACGGAGGGAGGGGCGCTTGCAAAATCCAAAGCAATATTCTCCGCACGTGAAGACCCGCACATGATCCCGCTTGCGGGAAAATTTTCTATGAAGGCTGGCGCGGGAGACGAAAGACCGTTAACGACGGCTTGATGGCCGGCGCCTTGCGAACCGGGACGCCGGGCAGGCACGACATCAAAACGTCTCCGACTAAGGGAGCATTTGTATCCCAGCCGGAGGCTTGATCTGCTCAGCTTTCCGCCTTGCCTAACCCCCGTCACCTCCGGCATATTCCGCGCCCGGAGGCGGCGTCCCGGGCGGGCTCCAAGGCCTCCGGACAGCCGAAGTAACAAGGACAGCCACGCGTCTAGCGCGGGCAGGGGGAAATCTGTTTGGCCAATGAGTTCATTCTCGAAACGGAAGGCTTGACCAAGGAGTTCGCGGGCTTCTTCGCCGTCCGCGACGTTGCGCTCAAGGTTCGCCGTGGGAGCATTCACGCATTGATCGGCCCGAACGGGGCCGGCAAGACGACCTGCTTCAATCTATTGACCAAGTTCCTCAAACCGTCTGCCGGAAAGATCCTGTACAAGGGGCAGGACATCACGGCGATGGCACCGGCCGATGTGGCGCGCATGGGTCTTGTGCGTTCGTTCCAGATTTCGGCGGTGTTTCCGCATCTCACCGCGCTGGAAAACGTCCGTGTCGCGCTTCAGCGCCAGCACGGCTCTTCGTTCGACTTCTGGCGCTCGAAGTCCGTGCTCAACCGCTTCAACGATCGCGCGCGCGAGCTGTTGAACGATGTCGGCCTCAGTGAGTTTGCCAATACGCCTGCGGTCGAGATGCCCTACGGGCGCAAGCGTGCACTCGAGATCGCAACCACGCTTGCGCTCGACCCTGAGATGATGCTGCTGGACGAGCCGATGGCCGGCATGGGTCACGAGGACATCGACAAGATCGCGGCGCTGATCAAGCGCATCTCCGCGAAATATACCATCCTGATGGTCGAGCATAATTTGAGCGTCGTCGCCAACCTCTCCGACATCATCACCGTGCTGACGCGCGGGCAGGTGCTCGCGCAGGGCCACTACTCCGAGCTCACCAAGGACGAGCGCGTCAAGGAAGCCTATCTGGGAGCCGGTCATGCCTGACACTGCAATCGCCGAGGCTCCGGCCAGGGCTGCGACCGGCGGCAACATCCTTCAAGTCCGCAATCTCGAATCCTGGTACGGCGAGTCCCACATCCTGCACGGGATCAACTTCGACGTGAACGCGGGCGAGGTCGTCACCCTGCTCGGGCGCAACGGCGCCGGCAAGACCACCACGCTGAAGTCGATCATGGGCATCATCGGCAAGCGCTCGGGCTCGGTGAAGTTCAACGACGAGGAGATCATCCGTGCGACCTCCGACAAGATCGCGCGCATGGGCATCGCGTTCTGCCCGGAAGAGCGGGGTATATTCTCCAGCCTCGACGTGCGGGAGAATCTGATGCTGCCGCCGGTCGTCCGCGCAGGCGGACTGCCGCTCGACCAGATCTTCGACCTGTTTCCGAACCTCAAGGAGCGGCTGTCCAGCCAGGGCACCAAGCTGTCGGGCGGAGAGCAGCAGATGCTCGCGATCGCGCGCATCCTGCGCACCGGCGCGAGTTTCCTGATGCTGGACGAGCCGACAGAGGGCCTTGCGCCCGTCATCATCCAGCAGATCGGCCACACCATTGCGCGGCTCAAGAAGGAGGGCTTCACCATTCTGCTGGTCGAGCAGAATTTCCGCTTCGCATCCACCGTTGCCGACCGCTACTACGTGGTCGAGCACGGCAAGATCATTGACGGATTTTCCAACGCGGAGCTTGCCACCAACATGGACAAGCTCCACACCTATTTGGGTGTCTAGTGCATGATCAGGACCCTGAGGGCCGCGCTATCACAAATGGTGCGGTTTCCGACAAGATCATGCTCAAACTGAAGAACTGCCAACGAGAAAATTCAAAAAGGAAAGTTGCATGAACACCAGGTCGATTGCGTCATTGCTGCTGACCACCGCGCTCACCTTCGCCGCTGCAGGCGTCGCGTCCGCGCAGGACAAGACCGTGAAGATCGGCGCGCTGTCCGATCAGTCCGGCCTCTATGCCGATCTCGGCGGCCCCGGCTCGACGCTCGCCGCGCAAATGGCCGTTGAGGATTCCGGCCTGGCCGCGAAGGGCTGGAAGATCGACATCATCTCGGGCGATCACCAGAACAAGCCCGATATCGGCACCGCGATCGCGCGGCAGTGGTTCGACGTCGACAAGGTCGACATCATCGTCGACGTGCCGAACTCGGGCGTCGCGCTCGCCGTCAACAACGTCATCAAGGAAAAGAACGGCGTCTACATCAACTCCGGCGCGGCGACATCGGACCTCACCAACGCGCAGTGCTCGCCCAACACCGTGCACTGGACTTACGACACCTACATGCTGGCCCACACCACCGGCCAAGCCCTGGTCAAGGCCGGCGGCGACACCTGGTTCTTCCTGACCGCGGACTACGCCTTCGGTGCCGCGCTCGAGCGCGACACCAGCGCGGTCGTCACCGCCAACGGCGGCAAGGTGGTGGGCGGCGTCAAGCATCCGCTGAACACGCCGGATTTCTCCTCCTTCCTGCTCCAGGCGCAGGCGTCCAAGGCCAAGATCATCGGTCTTGCCAATGCCGGCGGCGACACCACCAACACCATCAAGCAGGCGGCCGAGTTCGGCATCGGCAAAGGCGGCCAGAAGCTCGCGGCGCTGCTGCTCTTCCTCACCGACGTCAAGGCGATCGGGCTGGAGACGGCGCAGGGCCTCAACTTCACCGAGACCTTCTACTGGGACATGAACGACCAGACCCGCGCGTTCTCGAAGCGTTTCGCCGCGAAGATGAAGAACAATGCGCCGCCGACCATGGTGCAGGCGGGCGTCTATGCCGGCGTGCGTCACTACCTCAAGGCTCTCGAAGCACTCGGCGGCAATCCGCATGACGGCGTCAAGATCGTCGAGAAGATGAAATCGATGCCGACCGAGGACGATCTGTTCGGCAAGGGCGAGATCCAGCCCAACGGCCGCACCATCCACAGCGCCTATCTGTTCGAGGTGAAGAAGCCCTCCGAGTCCAAGGGACCGTGGGACTTCTACAAGCTGGTCGGCACGGTGCCGGGCGACCAGGCTTTCACCCCGCTGTCCGAGAGCAAGTGCGCGCTGCTCAAGAAGTAAGATAACGGCCCGCAGGCCATCGAGCCTGCGGGCGACTTTCACGGGAACGCCGAAGGGACCGGGTGCGGGATCGATGCAGGCTCTTTACGCTCAGCTACTGGTGGGACTGATCAACGGCTCGTTCTACGCGCTGCTCAGTCTCGGGCTTGCCGTGATCTTCGGCATGCTCAACATCATCAATTTCGCCCATGGCGCGCTCTACATGATGGGCGCCTTCGTGGCGTATTTCCTGCTGAACCTCGGCGGCATCAACTACTGGTGGGCGCTGCTGCTGGCGCCGATCATCGTCGGCATCTTCGGCATGATCCTGGAACGGACCATGCTGCAATGGCTGACCGGGCTCGACCATCTCTACGGCCTGCTGCTGACCTTCGGCATCGCGCTGATCGTGCAGGGCGTGTTCCAGAACTACTTCGGCTCCTCGGGCCTGCCTTACGCCATTCCGGACCAGCTCAAGGGCGGCATGAATCTCGGCTTCATGTTCTTGCCCGTCTACCGCGGCTGGGTCGTCGTGTTTTCGCTGGTGGTGTGTCTTGCCACCTGGTTCCTGATCGAGAAGACGCAGCTCGGCGCCTACTTGCGCGCCGCCACCGAAAACCCCACGCTGGTCCGCGCCTTCGGCATCAACGTGCCGCGCATGATCACGCTGACCTATGGTCTCGGCGTCGGCCTCGCCGCGCTCGCAGGCGTGCTCTCGGCGCCAATCAACCAGGTGCGGCCGCTGATGGGCGCCGACCTCATCATCGTCGTGTTCGCGGTGGTGGTGATCGGCGGCATGGGTTCGATCATGGGCTCCATCATCACCGGCTTCGCGCTCGGCGTGATCGAGGGTCTGACCAAGTATTTCTACCCCGAGGCCTCCAATACCGTCGTGTTCGTACTGATGGTGCTGGTGCTCCTGGTGAAGCCAACGGGATTGACGGGAAGAGCGGCCTGATATGACAACCCTGACGGACGATACGCTGCCTGCAAGCCCGCGTGCGATGCGCGACGAGATGATTGTGTTCGTGGTGATGGCGCTGCTCTTGGCGTCTGTCCCGTTCACGGGAGTCTATCCGTTCTTCGTGATGCAGGCGCTGTGCTTTGCGCTGCTCGCCTGCGCCTTCAACCTCTTGGTCGGCTATGGCGGCCTGTTGTCGTTCGGCCATGCAATGTTCTTGGGGACGGCCGGCTATTGCAGCGCGCACGCGCTCAAAGTGTGGGGACTGCCGCCGGAGCTCGGCATTCTCGTCGGCGTCGCCGCGGCGTTCGGCCTGTCGGTCATCACCGGTTACATCTCGATCCGGCGCCAGGGCATTTATTTCTCGATGATCACGCTGGCGCTGTCGCAGCTGCTGTACTTCATCTACCTCCAGGCACCGTTCACCCATGGTGAGGACGGCATTCAGGGCATTCCGCAGGGGCACATGTTCGGCGTGCTCGATCTCTCGAATGCGACGGTGCTGTACTATGTCGTGCTGGCCGGCTTCCTCGCTGGCTTCCTGTTGATCTTCCGCATCATCAACTCGCCGTTCGGCGAAGTCCTGAAGTCGATCCGCGAGAACGAGCAGCGGGCGATTTCGCTCGGCTATCGCACCGACCAGTACAAGTTCCTGGCCTTCATCCTCTCAGGGACTCTGGCCGGCTTTGCCGGATCGCTGAAGGTGTTCGTGGCGCAAAATGCCTCGCTCACCGACGTGCATTGGTCGATGTCGGGCGAAGTCGTGCTGATGACGCTGGTGGGCGGTCTCGGTACCATTTTCGGCCCCGTGGTCGGCGCCTTCGTGATCATCGCCATGCAGCAGTATCTGGCGGGCTTCGGCCAGTGGGTCACGGTGATCCAGGGCGCGATCTTCGTGATCTGCGTGCTCACCTTCCGCCGCGGCGTCATCGGCGAAATCGCGCATTACTTCCGAAGATCGCTCTAAGCAACTGATTTTAAATAGATTTACTGACCGCTTGAAAGCGGTGGATGATCCGGCTCCGCGGGCGTGAGATGACACGCGCGCGGATCGAAAATGGTCTATGACAGTTTCGTGACGGCCCCTTCGGGCCTGGCCATTTCCAACCGGTAGCCTGTCCCCATGATGCGATGGTTTCGTGCGTTCCTGCCCAAGGAAGAACGGTTCTTCGACCTGTTCGACCGGCATGCCCAGACGGTGATCCAAGGGGCGATCGCGCTACAGGGCATGCTCAATGGCGGCGAGGAGACGCCGGTCTATTGCCAGCGCGTCAATCAGTTCGAGAACGACGCGGACAACATCACCCGTGAGGTGCTGACGGCGGTGCGCCGCACCTTCATCACCCCGTTCGACCGCGGCGACATCAAGAACCTGATCACGTCGATGGACGATGCCATCGATCAGATGCAGCAGACGGCCAAGGCCGTGATGCTGTTCGAGGTTCGCGCCTTCGAGCCGCCCATGCGCGAGATCGGCGGGCTCCTGATCGAATGCGCCAATCTGGTCGGGCGTGCGCTGCCGCTGATGCAGTCGATCGGCCCGAACGTCGCCATGCTGACCGCCATCACCGAAGAGCTCGGCAAGCTGGAGGGCCGGGTCGACGATCTTCACGACATCGGCCTGAAGGAGCTGTTCCTCAAGCACCGCGAGGGGAATGCGATGGACTTCATCGTTGGCGTCGAGATCTACGACCACCTGGAGAAGGTGGCCGATCGCTTCGACGACGTCGCGAACGAGATCAACAGCATCGTCATCGAGCAAGTGTAGGCGGGGCTGCCGTGGATGCTGCGTTGGGTGTTCCCGTCCTGGTCGGACTGATCGCCGTCGCGCTGCTGTTCGACTTCCTGAACGGCCTGCACGACGCCGCCAATTCGATCGCGACCATCGTCTCGACCCGCGTGCTGCGGCCGCAATTCGCGGTATTCTGGGCCGCTTTCTTCAATTTCGTCGCCTTCATGGTGTTCGGCCTGCACGTCGCCCAGACCATCGGCACGGGCATCATCGATCCCTCGATCGTCGATGCCCAGGTGATCTTCGCGGCGCTCGTCGGCGCCATCGTCTGGAACCTCGTGACCTGGGCGCTCGGCATTCCTTCTTCATCCTCGCACGCGCTGATCGGAGGCCTCGTCGGCGGCGGCATGGCCAAGGCGGGGATTTCGGCCGCGGTGTGGAGCGGGCTGTCCAAGACGGTGCTGGCGATCGTACTGTCGCCGCTGGTCGGCTTTCTGCTCGCGATGATGCTGGTCGCGATCGTGTCCTGGGCCTCGGTGCGTTCGACGCCGTTCGCGGTCGATCGCGCGTTCCGCATCCTGCAATTCGCCTCCGCCTCGCTCTATTCGCTCGGCCATGGCGGCAACGACGCGCAGAAGACCATGGGCATCATCGCGGTGCTGCTCTATTCGCAAGGCCATCTCGGCAGCGAGTTCTCGGTGCCGTTCTGGGTCGTGCTGTCCTGCCAGGCGGCGATGGCGCTGGGCACGCTGATGGGTGGCTGGCGCATCGTCCGCACGATGGGCCTGCGCATCACGAAATTGACGCCGATGCAGGGCTTTTGCGCCGAGACGGGGGGTGCCGCGACCCTGTTCATGGCGACCTATCTCGGGGTTCCCGTCTCGACCACCCACACCATCACCGGCGCCATCGTCGGCGTCGGCGCGGCCCGCCGCGTCTCGGCAGTGCGCTGGAACGTCGCCAGCTCGATCGTCTATGCCTGGGTGATCACGATCCCGGCCTCGGCCATCGTCGCCGCGCTGACCTGGTGGGTGGTTCAGATCTTCGTCAGGTAACGAGCTTCAGCCCGGCAATCCCGGCGACGATCAGGGAGATGCTGGCAAGACGGAAGGCCGTTGCCGGCTCGCCGAACAGGACGATGCCGAGCGTCGCAGTGCCGACCGCGCCGATGCCGGTCCAGACCGCATAGGCGGTTCCGACGGGAAGTGATTTGAGCGCAAGCCCGAGCAGGATGACGCTGCCGGCCATGGCCGCCAGCGTGATGACGGACGGAACGAGCCTGGTGAAGCCCTCGGTGTATTTCAAGCCGATCGCCCAGGTGATCTCGAGAAGACCGGCGACAAACAGGATGCTCCAGGCCACGACGACCCTCCATTTCAGCAGGGTCGTCCCCGCGGCTGACGTGCTGATGGATAGGGAGGCCGTCCTCCCCAAGACTGATATCCAAGCGCCGATATGGGGCTGGCCGAAGGCCTGTGCAATCACCAAATGAGGCTTGATCAGGCCCGTTTTCCCTGCCACACGCTCCCGCCATGTCCGACATCGCCACAACCACAGCCGAATCGCCGGCCCGTTCCCCGCTTGCCGCTGAAGTGGCGCGGCGGCGGACCTTCGCGATCATCTCCCACCCCGACGCCGGCAAGACCACGCTGACCGAAAAGCTGCTGCTGTTCGGCGGCGCCATCAACCTCGCCGGCCAGGTCAAGGCCAAGGGCGAGCGGCGCAATACGCGCTCGGACTGGATGAAGATCGAGCGCGAACGCGGCATCTCGGTCGTCACTTCGGTGATGACCTTCGAGTTCGAAGGTCTCGTGTTCAACCTCCTGGACACGCCGGGCCACGAGGACTTTTCGGAAGACACTTATCGCACGCTCACGGCGGTCGATTCCGCGGTGATGGTGATCGACGCCGCCAAGGGCATCGAGGCGCGCACCCGAAAACTGTTCGAGGTGTGCCGCCTGCGCGATATCCCGATCATCACCTTCATCAACAAGATGGACCGCGAGAGCCGGGATGTGTTCGAGCTGCTCGACGAGATCGAGAAGACGCTGGCGCTCGACACCACGCCGATGACCTGGCCGGTCGGGCGCGGCCGGGATTTCCTCGGCACCTATGACGTCGTCAATGGCGGCGTGCGCCTGCTCGACGGCGGCGGCGCCAAGACCGGCGCGGCGCTTGAGATCGAGATCGAAGAGCTCGCCAAGCTCAACGCCAATCTGGACGTCACTGCCGTGAAGGACGAGCTCGAGCTCGTCACCGCAGCGTCAAAGCCGTTCGAGCTCGAGGCGTTTCGCGAGGGCCATCTGACGCCGGTCTATTTTGGCAGCGCGCTGCGCAATTTCGGCGTCGGCGATCTCCTGGAAGGCCTCGGCAAGTTCGCGCCCGAGCCGCGCGCGCAGGACAGCGACCAGCGCAAGGTCGAGGCGACCGATCCCCGCATGAGCGCGTTCGTGTTCAAGATCCAGGCCAACATGGATCCGAACCACCGCGACCGCATCGCTTTCGCGCGGCTCTGCTCCGGCAAGCTCAGTCGCGGCATGAAGGCCAAGCTGGTGCGCACCGGCAAGAGCATGCCGCTGTCGAGCCCGCAATTCTTCTTCGCGCAGGATCGCTCGGTGGCGGACGAAGCCTTCGCCGGCGACGTCGTCGGCATTCCCAACCACGGCACGCTGCGCATCGGCGACACGCTGACGGAAGGCGAGGATTTCAACTTCGTGGGCGTGCCGAGCTTTGCGCCGGAAATCGTCCGCCGCGTCCGTCTGACCGACGCGATGAAGGCGAAGAAGCTGAAGGAAGCGCTTCAGCAGATGTCGGAAGAGGGCGTGGTGCAGGTGTTCCGTCCGCGCGACGGCGCGCCGGCGCTGGTCGGCGTGGTCGGCGCGCTCCAGCTCGACGTGCTCAAGGCGCGGCTCGAGGCGGAATATTCGCTCCCGGTGGAGTTCGAGGTCAGCGAGTTCCAGCTGGCGCGCTGGGTCTCCTCCGAGGACCGCAAGAAGCTCGACAGCTTCATCGCCGCCAACACCTCCAGCATCGCGGACGATGTGGATGGCGATCCCGTGTATCTCGCCAGGAACGAGTTCTACCTCGGCTACACCAGGGAGCGCGCCGAGGGCATCGAGTTCACCAACGTCAAGGACGTCAAGAAGAAGGGGTAGGGTGCGTTCCCTCCTGGGGCAGCTGCACCCACAGCTGTCATGCGCCGGCTTGACCGGCGCATCCAGTACGCCGCAGCCTCTCGATTCAATTACAAGCGCCTCGGAGTAGGGGTCGCCGGTCAAGCCCGGCGACGACAGTTGCCCTGAACGCGAGCACTTGAATTGCGATAGGCTTGACCTTGTTGGAGGCAGCGCCACGTTCCATTTGTATCACGTTGTGAGCTCATTCCATGTGGCGCGTCATCCTTGTTGCTCTCCTGCCGGCGACGACGCTCGCCGCCGACGCGCGGCCCCGGCAGATCAATCCGATCCCGTTCTCGCACGAGCCGTGTAGCGTGCTCGACGGCCGGCCCTGCACGCCATCTTATTGCAGCCCGCTCGAGCCCGGCCCCTGTATTCCCGAGATGGACTATCCTTACGGCCAGAACCTCCAGCTCACGATCGAAAGCGTGCCGTCCGATGCCGACCGCGCCAAATACCGGAAGCCGGATCACGATCTCGACACGATCGGCGATCTCTTTGCCGAGCTGCGCAGCTGCTGGTCGCCGCCATCGAATAATGCCCGCGCGGGCATGCAGATGTCGGTGCGGTTCAGCCTCAACCGATCGGGTGGCCTGATCGGCCCACCGCGCATGACATTTGCGACCGCGGGCGTTCCCGTAGACACCCGCACGACCTATCTCAACGCGATCAATTCATCGCTGAAGGCTTGCTTGCCGCTGAAGTTGACCGCCGGCTTTGCCGGCGCGCTGGCCGGCCGACCCATCGCGATCCGTTATGTCGATAATCGGCACCCAAACTGACCCGCTGTCGGGTTTAGCCCAGCGGCAAGGCCACCGTGAGAGGTCTTGTCAGTTCAGCAGATTCCATTTGTGAAGTTTGAGTGCGATGGTGGCTTCGAGGTCTTCGATCCTGTCGAATTCCTCATAGGTGACCCCGTTGAGATCCGATGGCAGTTTCAACGGTTTCTTCAGCAGGATAGCGACTCGGTCGAACGCTCGGAATTTGGCGAATAGCAACCCCATCTCGAAGATGACGTTCTCACGTGCCCGTGCAGCACATTGGTCGTTGGATTTTGCCAGGCGTCCCTCGTCGTCGGGCGTGGCAAGGATGAAGCCTGCTTTGCAAGTTCGGATGAGGTCTTCCAAGGCTGCCAAGATCGTCGTTGCGTTCTTGTCTTCCCGCGCCAGCACCTTGGGAGTGACCTTCCTGTCCCGAAGGATGTCCTCGAGCGCCTTCCGGCTGACGTTGTCTCGGCCATGCACGATGAAGACGTTCCGATCGATCTGGAGTTCGGGGTGAGGTGTATGAAGGGCGAGTGCCAAGATGTCAGTATAGGCCTCTAGTACGCGTTTATCCTCGGCAGAAAATGTCTTCGCCGGATCGTTGTTATGGAAGCAGGCGACGCCAAATGGTCTTTGACCTTGTCCCAATTTGATTGGAAAGCAAACCATGTTCTGGATTGGGCTTTCGCCGTAGAACTCACCTCCTTCGGCCCGTGAAAACGTGGTCGGCATACCCGTTCTAAAGCATACTCCAGCAGTTGTACCGTAGTAGCCCAACGCGGACGGAAAGCTGGCACGTTCTTGCGGATCCAATAGGCGATCGCGAAAGAGAAAATCGCCTTCGTTGAATAGCACAAGCCGCTTTGTCCTTTGATGGTTGATCAGCACCGATCCGGCATCGGCTGCCGGGCTGATCGCAATCGCCGTTTGCAGGAATTCTACAATGATTGCTTCCTGCGAACGGCCGTGGGAAGCACGAAGGAAATCCAATATTCTGACGTCAAAACTGATTTTGTCGGCCATAATCAACGGTCCGGTCGTTATGCAATGCCCGGATCATATTCCGCCGGATGTCTAATTCAACAAGAAGTTGTTTTTGGGAGTTTGGGCCCGTAGCCTTGACCTATCAACGCCAGACCGCCCCGGGGGCCGTGAGCCGATGGATGCCAGGATCAGCTATTTTCTATTTCTGCTCACACTCCATTCCTCGCTGCTGATCACCAGCACGATCGCGGGCTCAAAGCTGTTCGCCCTGCCTTTCGGCCTGGACGCCAGCGCGACCGTGTTCAGCTATCTCTTGACATTCATCATTCTCGACACGATCGCGGAATTGTTCGGCAGGGAGTATTCCAGGCGGGTGATCAATCTCGGCCTGGTCAGCATGGCCTTGTCCGCCGCCTATTTCGAGTTTGCCGCCTATCTCCCGGCGGCTTCGGGCTGGCACCACCAGCAGGATTTCGAAACGGTCGTCAGCTCCTCGGTTCGAATCTGGATCGGAGGCTGGATCGCCTACATGGTCAGTCAACACTTCGACCTGTCGTTCTTCCTCCTGCTGCGCAAGACGGCGTTCGGCAGGAGGTCCGTGGTGCTGTCGGCCTGGCTTAGCCTGATGTTGGCTCAGCTGCTGGACACCGTCATATTCGTGTCGATCGCGTTCTACGGTACCGGCGTCGTCATGCCGACGATCGTTGGCCAGTACATGATCAAGCTGCTCTTCTCCACGGTTGCCGCGCCTCTGGTGAAGTTGAGCATCGCGATGGGACGAGACTGGATCGAAGCCCGAAGCGGAAAGCTGGTTGAGAAGGACTGACGCATTGCGCTTCGCTGGGTGAAGATGATACCTGATGGAGCACGGGTCTTACGCAAGGGGATGTCGTGGGTCTGCTGGTCATGGTCCTGGGGCTGGTGCTGTTCTTCGCGGCCCATATTTTCACGACGAAACGCGAGGCGCGCGCGCAGGCGATCGCGAAGCTGGGCGAGGGGACCTACAAGATCCTCTATTCGCTGGTCTCGCTGGCGGGCCTCGCTTTGATCATTTGGGGCTTTGCCCACTACCGCAGCTCCGGCTGGATCGACGTCTGGTATCCGCCGAAGGCGATGAAGCACGTCACGCTCGCGCTGATGCTGCCCGCCGTCATCCTGGTGGTGGCGTCATATTTGCGCGGCCGTATTTATGCGACGCTGAAGCATCCGATGTTGGCCGGCATCAAGTTGTGGGCGGCGGCGCATCTGCTCGCCAACGGTGATCTCGGCTCGATCATCCTGTTCGGCTCGTTCCTCGCCTGGGCGGTGTATGACCGCATTACGCTCAAGCATCGCACCGACGCCGGCGGCCCGCCGATCCCGGTGGGCGGCGTCACCAACGATCTGATCGCTGTCGGGGTCGGGGTCGTTGCTTATCTGGCGCTGGCCTTTGCGTTCCATCCCGTCGTGATCGGTGTTCCCGTCGTGGGCGTGTAGCGCATGATCCGTTAGCGCAAAGTGTGGAGCGGTTTTCCGACGAGATCATGCGCCAAAGGTGAAGACAGCCGGTCAGCGCAAGACAGCTCCGCCTGCGCATGGGCGGAAGCTGACGAAGCAACAAGGTCAGGGCATTCCGATGGACTGGTCGCAATCTCAGATTCCGCCGATGCGGTTCGAGGCGCGCTTTGGCGACCGGGTGGTGCCGGCGTTCTGCGACCGGCCGGCGAGTCTCTGGGCGATGATCGCCAATGCCCGCGCCCGCAATCCCGACGGTGAAGCGCTGATCGCAGGCAATATCCGCCTGAGCTGGCAGCAGGCCGTGGAGCAGGCCGCACGGATCGCAGCTGGATTTCGCAAGCTCGGATTGCAGCGCGGCGACCGCGTCGCCATCCTGCTCGGCAACCGCATCGAATTTCCGCTGCTGCTGTTTGCCGCCGCGCATGAAGGGCTGGTCACCGTGCTGCTCAGCACGCGCCAGCAGAAGCCGGAAATCGCTTATGTGCTGACCGATTGCGGCGCAAAGATCCTGATCCACGAAGCCGCCCTCGCCGAGCGGCTGCCCGATGCGCCGGATTTGCCCGATCTGATCCACCGTATTGCTATCGAGGATGATCCGGCTCTGTCGCGGTTCGCAGTGCTCGCCGACAACTCGCCGGCGCCTGCGCCGGTCGAGGTAGGGGAGGAGGACACCGCGATGATCCTCTACACCTCGGGGACGACGGGCAAGCCGAAGGGCGCGATGCTGGCCCATTGCAACATCGTGCACTCCTCGATGGTGTTCGAGTCCTGTCTGCAGTTGGCGGAAACCGATCGCTCGATCGCGGCGGTGCCGCTCGGCCATGTCACCGGGGTCGTCGCCAACATCACGACCATGGTCCGCTGCGGCGGCGCGCTGATCATCATGCCGGAGTTTAGGGCGGCCGACTATCTCAAGCTCGCCGCGCGCGAGCGCGTCACCTACACCGTGATGGTGCCGGCGATGTACAATCTCTGCCTGCTCCAGCCCGAATTCGACAGCTACGATCTGTCGAGCTGGCGCATCGGCGGCTTTGGCGGCGCGCCGATGCCGGTCGCGACCATCGAGAAGCTGAAGGCGAAGATTCCCGGACTGAAGCTGATGAACTGCTACGGCGCGACCGAGACGACGTCGCCCTCGACCATCATGCCGGGCGAGCTGACGAAGACCCACATCGACAGCGTCGGCCTGCCGTGCCCCGGCGCGCGCATCGTCGCGATGGGGGCGGACGGGCGCGAGCTGCCGCGCGGCGAAATCGGCGAGCTCTGGATCCATGGCGCCTCAGTGATCAAGGGGTACTGGAAGAATCCGAAAGCCACGGCCGAAAGCTTCACGGGCGGCTTCTGGCACTCGGGCGATCTCGGCTCGGTGGATGCGGACGGATTTATCCGCGTGTTCGACCGGCAGAAGGACATGATCAATCGCGGCGGCCTGAAGATCTATTCGGCCGAGGTCGAATCCGTGCTGGCCGGCCATCCCGCCGTGGTCGAGAGCGCGATCATCGCCAAGGCCTGCCCGGTGCTGGGTGAGCGCGTCCACGCCGTGGTGGTGACGCGCGCACCCGTTGCCGACGCCGACTTGCGCGCCTGGTGCGCCGAGCGGCTGTCCGACTACAAGGTGCCCGAAACCATGGCGATCACATCAGAGCCGCTGCCACGCAATGCCAATGGCAAGGTGCTGAAGCGGCAGCTGCGGGAACTGCTCGGCAGCTGAGCCGGGCCGGCGGTTCTCCCGGGGCCTTCCCGGGTGGTTAACGCCTTGATCGGGCTCGCTTTGCCTTGCCACCGCCATATCGTTAGGGTACCTCGCCGCCTCGTGGGGACGGGATTTCTGACGCGAACGCTTCCGCGCGCGTACCCGGACGGGCATGGGATTGGCATAAGTGTCTGAATTATTTGACGAAGTCGACGAGGAAGTACGTCGCGAACAGCTCAAGAAGCTGTGGGACAAGTATTCGATCTACTTCATCGCCCTGATGGTGCTGGTCGTGGCCGCCGTCGGCGGCTGGCGCGCCTACCAGTATTTCGAGGCCAAGAAGGCGGCCGAGGCCGGTGCCGCCTTCGAGAAGGCGGTCGAGCTGTCCGAGCAGGCCAAGCACGAGGACGCCGAGAAGGCCTTCACCGAGCTCGCCGCCAAGGCTCCGTCCGGCTATCGCACCCTGGCGCGGCTGCGTGCTGCGGCCGAGGCCGCGAGCCGCGATCCCAAGGCCGCCGCGAAGATGTATGACGACATTGCCGCCGATCGCAGCGTTGGTGGCGAGTGGCAGGATCTGGCGAAGATCCGGGCCGCCGGCCTGCTGCTCGACAGCGCCGGCTACGCCGACATGCAGCAGCGGCTGGAAGCCTCCGCCGCGCCCAAGTCGACCTTCCGCCACAGCGCTCGCGAGATGCTGGCGCTGTCGGCCTGGCGCAACAACGACATGACCGCAGCCCGCAAATGGCTCGACGCGATTGAAGGCGACGGCGAAACGCCGCCCGGCCTGCGCTCGCGCGCCGAGGCGCTCCAGGCCCTGTTGCCGCCCGTTGCCAAGAGCTGACGACGGTCCTCTGACGCAAGACGAGACACAAGATGCGCCGCACGCCACGCTTGATCGCAGCCGCCATCCTGATCGCCTTCACGGGCGTCCTGGGCGGCTGCTCGAGCTTCGATCCAAGCGATATGCTCGACTTCCTCGACACCAAGAAGAAGCTGCCGGGCGAGCGCAAGCCGGTCTTTCCGGAAGGCGTGCCGGGCCTCGAACAGGGTGTCCCGAAGGAGATGTACAAGGGCGCGCAGCAGCAACAGGACGCGAATGCGCCGGCCGTCGCGGCCTTGCCTGCGGAGCCGCCGCCCGAGCCGGCCAAGCCGGCAAAGGGGAGCAAGGCGAAGCGCACCAAGCAGCCCGCCGCCGCGGCAGCAGCACCGGCTGAGGCGCCTGCCGGCGAGGTCGACGGCGAGGCTCAGCCGGAGGCCGCACCAGCTACGGCCGCTCCGCCGCCCAAGCACAAGATCGTCCGCAAGCGCACCACCGCGCCGGCGCCGGATCAGCCCGCCCAGCAGGCGCAACCGGCCCAGACCACCCAGCAGCAATCGCAGAGCGCTTTCCCGGCGCCGCTGCCGAGCGGCAGCTTCTCGCGCTGATATCCCTCATTGCATTGACAGGCGCAGCCCCGGCAGCGCACGAATGACCGATGTCCTTCACGATCGCCATCATCGGCCGGCCCAATGTCGGCAAATCGACGCTGTTCAACCGCCTGGTTGGACAGAAGCTCGCGCTCGTCGATGACCTGCCGGGTGTCACCCGCGACCGCCGCGAAGGCGAGGCCAGGCTCGGCGACCTCCAGTTCACCATCATCGATACCGCCGGCCTCGACGAGGGCGCCAGGGGCTCGCTGACTGCGCGCATGCAGGAGCAGACCGAGACCGCGATCGCGCAAGCCGACGCGCTGTTCTTCGTCATCGACGCCCGCATCGGTCTCACGCCCACCGATCGCGCCTTCGCCGATTTCGCCCGCAAGGCCAACAAGCCGGTGCTGCTCATCGCCAACAAGAGCGAGGGCAAGCATGGCGATGCCGGTGCGATGGAAGCGTTCGCCCTCGGCCTCGGCGATCCCATCCAGATCTCGGCCGAGCATGGCGAGGGCATGGGCGAGCTCTATGACGCGCTCAGCAAGCTGATGCCGGAGCCCGCCGAGAACGACGAGGCCGAGGACGACGAACCGCTCTCCGAGGAGGAGGCGGCGACCCGCCCGATCCGTGTCGCCATCGTCGGCCGGCCCAATGCCGGCAAGTCGACGCTGATCAATCACCTGCTCGGCGAGGAGCGCCTGCTGACCAGCCCCGAGGCCGGCACCACGCGCGATTCCATCGCGGTGGAGATCAACTGGAAGGGCCGCGATTTCCGCGTGTTCGATACCGCCGGCCTGCGTCGGCGCTCGCGGATCGAGGAGAAGCTGGAAAAGCTCTCCGTCGCCGATGCGCTGCGCGCGGTGCGCTTTGCCGAAGTCGTCGTGCTGATGATGGATTCGCAGAACCGCTTCGAGGAGCAGGATCTGCGCATCGCCGATCTGATCGAGCGCGAGGGAAGGGCGGTCGTGCTCGCGGTCAACAAATGGGATCTGATGGAGACCAAGGGCGGCGGCGCCATCTCTGGCCTGCGCCGCGATGCCGACCATTGGCTGCCGCAGCTCAAGGGCGTGCCGATCGTCGCCGTCTCGGGCCTGATGGGTGAGGGCATCGACCGCCTGATGCAGGCGATCCAGGACGCCTACGCGGTCTGGAACAGGCGCGTGCCGACCTCGGCGCTCAATCGCTGGTTCGAGCAGGCCATCCAGGCCAATCCGCCGCCGGCGGTGTCCGGCCGCAGGCTGAAGCTGAACTATATCACGCAGAACAAGGCGCGCCCGCCGAGCTTCGTGCTGTTCTGCTCGCGCGCGGACGCGGTGCCGCAATCCTACTTGCGCTACCTCACCAACTCCATGCGCGAGACCTTCGATCTGCCGGGCACGCCCGTGCGCATCACCTTGCGCGAGAAGGCCAATCCCTTCGCGCACAAGCGCAAGCGGCCGTCGTGAGCGAACAGGCGGCGAGGCGATAGGCCTGAAACATCGATGCCCGGGCCTTTGCCGCGCCGAAGCGGTTTCGGCCGCGCAGGCGGGACAAGCCCGGGCATGACGGAATGCCCGACCGCTACGGGGTCACTTCTTCACCAGCGGGCAGTCGCTGTCCTTGAGCGGCCTGGCGGCATCTTCCGCCGGGATGTTGGCAACCAGCTTGTAATAGTCCCACGGTCCCTTCGACTCCTCCGGCTTCTTCACCTCGAACAGATAGGCCGGGATGATGCGGCGGCCGTCCTCGCGGAGCGGGCCCTTGCCGAACAGCGGATCGTCAGTCGGGATTTCCTTCATTTTGGCGACGACTTTGGCGCCGTCATGCGGATTGCCGCCGAGCGCTTCGAGCGCCTTGAGGTAATGGATCACGCCGGCATAGTTGCCGGCCTGGGTCATCGACGGCATCGCGTGGTTGCTCACCTTCTCCTGGAAGCGCTTGGACCAGGCACGGGTGCCATCGTTGAGATCCCAGTAGAAGGACTCCGTGAAGGTCAGGCCGTGCGCGGTCTTGAGGCCGAGCGAGTGAACGTCGTTGATGAAGAGCAGCAGCGCCGCGAGCTTCTGGCCGCCTTCGACGATGCCGAACTCGGCCGCCTGCTTGATCGAATTGGTGGTGTCGCCGCCGGCATTGGCAAGCCCGACGATCTTCGCCTTGGAGTTCTGCGCCTGGAGCAGGAAGGACGAGAAGTCCGAGGTGTTGAGCGGGTGCTTGACGCCACCCAGCACCTTGCCGCCGTTTGCGGTGACAACGGCACTCGTGTCGCGCTCGAGCGCGGCGCCGAAGGCGTAGTCGGCGGTCAGGAAGAACCAGGTGTCACCGCCGGCTTTCGTCAGCGCCTTGCCGGTGCCGTTAGCCAGCATGTAGGTGTCATAGGTGTAGGAGATGGTGTTGGCGTTGCAGGCCTTGCCGGTGAGGTCGGCGGTGGCGCCGCCATTGTTGAGCAGGACCACGTTCTTTTCCTTGGCGACATTGCTGACCGCCAGCGCCACGCCGGAGTTCGGCGTGTCGGTGATCATGTCGACCTTCTGGGTGTCGATCCACTGCCGCGCAATGTTGACGCCGACATCAGGCTTGTTCTGGTGGTCGCCGCTGAGGACCTCGATTTTCCAGCCTTTGGCCAGCAGGCCCGAATCCTCGACCGCCATCTTGACCGCCGCCACGGAGCCGGGACCGCCGATATCGGCGTAGAGGCTGGACATGTCGTTGAGCACGCCGATCGTGACGGTCTTGTCCTGAGCGTAGGCGGATGATGCAAAACCGAAAGCGGCGCAAGCCAGAAGGGCCGCGGAGCGGCGCGCGAACGTCGTCATGAAAGGTCTCCTCCATTGTCAAATATTCGGACGGCTCTCTTGCGGAGCCTTATTCCTGCTGTTGGCTCTACCGTGTCCGACGGCTGGCGGCAATGCGCCTAAAGCCGGATGACGCTGCGTCGCAGCGTGATCCGTCGGTTAACTTTTGGGCAAAATGCGTTGAGACGCTATTTGAGCGCGTCCGATGTCAGCTTGAATTTCTGGATGCGTTTTCCGGTATCGACCTCGGCGGTATCGTCGTCACCCGCGATGGTTCGACAAACCGCTCGCCTTCATGCTGGCGACTGAAAGCTCATCAAGGTGCGGGTCTTGTAATCGTAGAACTTGCCGGTCTCGGTCCAGTCGGGCGCGCACAGCGGGACGATGAATTCGGCAACCTGCTCGGGTGTGTCGAGCGTCGCAGGATCCTCGCCCGGCATGAACGTGGCGCGCATGCGGGTGCGGATCGGTCCCGGATTGAACAAATTGACGCGCAGTGGCGTGTTCGCGGTCTCCTGCGCCCAGGCGCGCGCCAGCGTTTCCAGCGCGGCCTTGGAGGCGGCGTAGGGACTGACATAGGCGGTCGCCTTGTTGGCGGCGCCGGAGGTGATGAACACTGCGCGGCCGGCGTCGGACTGCTTCAGCAGCGGCTCCATGCAGCGGATCAGCTGGAAGTTCGCGGAAACGTTGACTGCCATCACGTCGTTGAAGGCCTTCAGCTCGATGTGGCCGATCGGTGAAGAGGGCCCGAGCACGCCGGCATTGCCGACGAGGATGTCGAGCTTGCCGTAGCGCTCGTGCAGGCCGGCGCCGAGACGCGCGATGCCGTCGAAATCGGTGAGGTTGAGCGGCACCAGGGTGGCGCTGCCGCCGTCCTTGCGGATCTCGTCGTCGAGTTCTTCCAGCCCTCCTTGCGTGCGTGCGACAGCGACGATGTGCGCACCGGCTTTGGCAAGCGCGCGTGCCGTGGCGAAACCGATACCGCGCGAGGCGCCGGTGACGAGAGCGATGCGGTTGGCGAGGGGCTTTGTCATGTCGGGGTTTTACAGGCGTGGACGGCCGGGACAAGCCCCCACCACACCGTCATTCCGGGCGTGCGGAGCGCGGACCCGGAATCTCGAGGTTCTCAGGTGCGGAAGCGCGCACCATAGTTCGGTCCTTACGGACGCCCCGGGATGACCGCTGCGCCTTCAGCTCGCTTCCGCCAGCAGGGACAATTGCCGCGGCTGCGGCTCGGTCTGGGTCTGGTCGGTGAGGTGGGTCGGATAGGCCCCGGTGAAGCAGTGGTCCGAGAATTTCGGATTGGCGGGGTCGCGGCCGGGCTCGCCCATGGCGCGGTACATGCCGTCGATCGACAGGAAGGCGAGCGAGTCGGCGCCGATGATCTCGCGCATCTCCTCCAGCGAGTGTGTTGCGGCCAGGAGGCCGCCGCGGTCGGGCAGGTCGATGCCGTAATAATCCGGATAGAGGATCGGCGGCGAAGCGAGACGGAAATGCACTTCCTTGGCGCCGGCATCGCGCATCATGCGCACGATCTTCTTCGAGGTGGTGCCGCGCACCAGCGAGTCGTCGATCAGGATGATGCGCTTGCCTTCGATCGCGGCGCGGTTGGCCGAATGCTTCATGCGCACGCCGGATTCGCGGATCGCCTGCGTCGGCTGGATGAAGGTGCGGCCGACATAATGGTTGCGGATGATGCCGAGCTCGAACGGCACGCCGGAATGTTGGCTGTAGCCGACTGCGGCCGGCACGCCGGAATCCGGTACCGGCACCACGACGTCGATCGGCACGTGACTCTCGCGCGCGAGCTGCGCGCCGAAGGCCTTGCGCACCTCGTAGACCGAGCGGCCGTGAACGATGGAATCCGGGCGGGCGAAATAGATGTATTCGAAGATGCAGGGGCGCGGCGCCATCGGCGGGAACGGCTTGTGGATGTCCTGGCCGTTCTCGTCGAAGACGATGACCTCGCCCGGCTCGATGTCGCGCACGAAGCGCGCGCCGATGATGTCGAGGGCGCAGGTCTCCGAGGTCAGGATCGGGCAGCCGTCGAGCTCGCCGAGCACGAGCGGGCGGATGCCGCGCGGATCGCGCGCGCCGACCAGCTTCTTGTTGGTCAGCGAGACCAGCGCATAGGCGCCCTCGATCTCGCGCAGCGCGTCGATATAGCGCTCGATGAAACGGGCGCGCTTGGAGCGCGCGACCAGGTGCAGGATCACCTCGGTGTCGGTGGTCGACTGCATCATCGCGCCGTGCTTCACGAGCTCGCGGCGCAGCGTCAGGCCGTTGGTGAGATTGCCGTTGTGGGCCACTGCAAGGCCGCCGGCATTGAGCTCGGCGAATAGCGGCTGCACGTTGCGCAGGATGGTGGCGCCGGTGGTGGAATAGCGGACATGGCCGACCGCCACACTGCCGGGCAGGCGGTCGATCACCTCGCGGCGGGAGAAGGTGTCGCCGACGAGGCCGAGGCGGCGTTCCGAGTGAAAGCGGCTGCCGTCGTAGGAGACGATGCCGGCGGCCTCTTGGCCGCGGTGCTGGAGGGCGTGAAGGCCGAGCGCGGTGATCGCGGCCGCATCAGGGTGACCGTAGATGCCGAAGACGCCGCATTCCTCGCGCAACGTATCGCCTTCCAGATCGTCCTGAAGTTCCAGCGCCGCCGGACCCGGACCGGCGCTCGGATCGAGATCAAGTTGGGCGTCCTGGTCAGGGTGTCGCATCTCGTCCGCGCCTCTCTTTAGGGCTCTATCAACGCGCCGCAGGTTTCTCGATCAGCTTTTTCATGCCGTCACGAGCAGATTTGCTGTATCCGTCGCCACTGCCCGAAGGCTGCTGCTCGGATTCAGCTTGATCATCATCTGGTTTGTTTTTCTTGAATCTCTTCAAGATGGTGTTCTCGGGATCGTCAGGCAAGAGGGCCATCAGCCAATCCCCGGTTCCCTGGAGCACCACGCGCGACTTGGCCCCCGTGACCCAGTCCGGACGCTGCTTGTCCGGCACCAGCCAGGTGAAGAACAGGAAGGCGACCACGACGATCAAAAGGCCGCGAGCCAGGCCAAACAGGAAGCCCAGGGTGCGGTCCAGCGCGCCGATGCGCGAATCCAGGATCATGTCGGAGATCCGGACCGTGATCACGGAGACCACGATCAGGGTGCCGACGAATACGCCCGCAACGACGACCACGCTCGCGACTGTGTCGTTGTTGAAATAGCTCTTGGCGGTCGGCAGCAGCTTCGAGAAGGAATAGAGCGTCACGATCGCAGCCGCACCCCAGGCTGCGATCGACAGGATTTCGCGCATGAAGCCGCGGACCATGGCGAGCAGGCCCGAAATCAGCATCACACCGAGCAGGATCAGGTCGAGGAGTGTTACTGGCATCGGCTGGTCTGGTCCGCTCGTACTTCAAAGATGCTCTAGCCGAATCGGTGTTTGGCCGTTGCCCTAAAAGAAGGGCAGACGGCGTTCCCGGCAAGGCCGCAACCACGCAATCCCATGCTGCTTTTGTGACGGCTGTATAGCGGTGGGGACCTGCGACGTCACCTCCAGCTAACCCTGTTCACGGCGGAATCTTGCCGGTGTGGCATTTTTCTCGGCTGGCGGGTTCGATTCGCCCCGGCGGGAGCCGCGGGCGGCGATCTCGGCCACCAACGTCGTCAGGCTGTTCACCGCGTTGAGCGACAATCCGGCATCGCCGCCGGGCTCGCCGCGGGCCGATTCGGGCAGCACGGCGCGCTGAAAGCCCAGTTTCGCCGCTTCCTTCAGCCGGGCCGGGGTCTGCGCCACCGGGCGCACCACGCCGGACAGCGAGATCTCGCCGAAATAGACCGCATCGGTCGGTAACTGCGCATTAACCAGGGACGACACCAGCGCCGCGGCAGCGGCGAGATCAGCCGCGGGCTCCTGGATGCGCAGGCCGCCCGCGACGTTCAGATAGACGTCGTGGCCGGACAGCTTGACCCCGCAATGGGCCTCCAGCACGGCCAGCACCATCGAGAGTCGGCTCGGGTCCCAGCCGACCACGGCCCGGCGCGGAGTGCCGAGCGAGGTCGGGGCCACCAGCGCCTGCAATTCGACCAGAACGGGCCTCGTGCCTTCGATGCCCGCAAAGACTGCGGTGCCGGGCGTGCCGAGATCGCGCTCGGACAGGAACAATTCGGAGGGGTTGGTGACCTCGCGCAGGCCGAGGCCCGTCATCTCGAACACACCGATCTCGTCGGTCGGCCCGAAGCGATTCTTCACGGCGCGCAGGATGCGGAATTGCTGCGAGCCTTCGCCTTCGAACGACATCACCGCGTCGACCATGTGCTCGACCACCCGGGGCCCTGCGATCTGGCCGTCCTTGGTGACGTGGCCGACCAGGATGATGGCCGCTCCCGTCTTCTTGGCGAAGCGGATCAGCGCCTGGGCCGAAGCGCGCACCTGCGTCACCGTGCCGGGCGCGGACTCCACGGTGTCGGTCCACATGGTCTGGATCGAGTCGATCACGATCAGCCGGGGCACCGCGCCCTCCGACAGCGTCGAGACGATGTCCTCCACGGACGTTTCGGCCGCGAGCTGTACCGGCGCGTCCGACAGGCCGAGCCGCTCGGCGCGCAGCCGCACCTGGGCGACCGCCTCTTCGCCGGAGATGTAGACGACGCGATGGCCGGCGCGCGCCAGCAGGCTGGTCGCCTGCGTCAGCAGCGTCGACTTGCCGATACCGGGATCGCCCCCGACCAGCAGCACCGAGCCGCGGACAAAGCCGCCGCCGGTGACGCGGTCGAGCTCGGTCATCCCCGAGGACAGGCGCGGCGCATCCGGGCTTTTTCCGGCGAGACTCTCCAGCGCAAACGTCCGCCCCTTGCGCTTGGAGCGGATCGACACCGGCACGTTGCCGCCGGTGTCTTCTTCCGCGAGCGTATTCCACTCGCCGCAGGACTCGCATTTGCCCTGCCAGCGGTTATAGGCCGCGCCGCAGTTCTGGCAGACGAAGGAAAGGGTGGATTTGGCCATGAGGATAGCGAGTCGCGGGTTTCAGATTGCTGATAGCACGGAAATAGCGCCCTGATCGCCGGCGCTTCCATGATCTCGATTCGGCACGGTGGATATACCTTTCGTTAGCTCTGCGCTGCGGTGCCCGCTTGGATTTTGCCAAATGTTAGCGGACGCAGGTCCAATCTCGGAACCATTGGGGGGCGGCGAAGAGAAATGACGAGATTCTTGCGAATATTGCTCGCTGCGGGCATGGCCTGCGGCGTTTTCGCGTCCGCCGGCCGTAGCCTTGCCAAGCCCCTCGACATCGTCTTCGTCAACCCCGGCAAGACCGGCGAGGTCTTCTGGGACATGGTCGCGCAGAGCATGCAGGCTGCCGGCCGCAAGCTCGACGCGCATGTCGAGGTGCTGACCAGCGAGCGGAATTACCGCACCATGCAGGAGCTCGGCTTTAGCGTGGTGGCGCGTCCCGACAAGCCCGATTTCCTCATCCTGTCGAACGAGGAGTCCGCCGCCGTCCCGATCCTGGAGGCGGCCGAGGCTGCGGGCGTCAAGACGCTGCTGCTCTCGAACACGCTGATCGGCCAGGATGCGGCGCGTCTTGGACCGCCACGTCAGAAGCTCAAGACCTGGCTCGGCGACATCACCACCGATCTTCAAACCGCGGGCGCCCGGATGGCCAATGCGCTGATCGGCGTGGCGCGTGCCGAGAAATGGCAGAGCCCCGACGGCAAGATCCACATCCTCGGCATCGGCGGCGACGAGATCACACCCGCCTCGATCGCCCGTAACGCCGGTCTCAAGCTCGCTGTGGATGCCGCGCCAGACGTCGTGGTGGACCGACTTCTGTTCGCCAACTGGACGGAGTCGGAGGCCGAGCGGGTCACAGCCAACTACCTGGGCTGGGCTTCTCGCAAGGAGATCCGGCCTGCCGGCATCTGGGCCGGAAACGATCCGATGGCACTCGGCGCGCTGCACGCGGTGATCGCTGCCGGCCTCGTGCCCGGTCGGAACATCCAGGTGGTGGGTCTCAACTGGTCCGAGGACGCGCTGCGCGAGATCAAGGCGGGTCGTCTGCTCCTGACCGACGGCGGGCATTTCCTGCTCGGCGGCTGGTCGATTGTTCTCCTGCGCGACTATGCCGACGGTTGCGATTTCGCAGCCGTTTCCCCCCGCGTCGAGGTCAAGACGTCGGCGATCACGCGCGACAATCTCGCTTCGATCGGCGACCTCATCAGGATGCGTGCGTTCGACCGGATCGACTTTACGCGGTTCCGGGCGAAGGCCGGCCGCTGCGGCCAATACGACTTCTCTCTCGATGCGCTCATCTCGTCGCTGCCGCTTGCAGAAGGCGTCGCGGACTGATGCGCAAGGACGAGGCGATGATCGATCCGGACTGCAACCAGGAGGGAGCGCCACCGCGCTTGCGCTCGGTCGTCCACGCGATGATCTGGGCCACGGTGCCCGTTCTGCTGCTGGTGCAACTGCTCGCCTCCGCCGGCGTCGAAGCATCGAGCTTCTGGTCGCAGGTCAGGCAGCTCGACGCCCGCATGGTCCGCGTCGCCGAGAGCCGGGCCGAGCTGATCGCCGAGCCGCTCTGGAAGATGCGCTACGACCAGGTCACGGGCGTGCTCAACGAGATCATGCACGACGAGACCATCGCGGCGGCGGCGGTCTATGACGACACCGGCGCCGCGATCGCCCGCGTGGTCGCGCGCCCCGAAGGCCAGTCGGTCGCGGAGGTCTCGCGCCCCATCCACTACAGCAACGGCAACATGGCCGTTCAGGCCGGCCGCATCGCCATCGCCTATTCCCGTACGACGCTGTATGCGGATGCGGGCAGCCGCCTGGTGCTGCTGCTGGTCGTCGGCCTGCTCGCGACGTTTGCGACGCTGATCGCCATGCGGATATCAGCCAACATCTTCATCGGCAGGCCGCTCGCGGCCATGATGTGGGCGATCCAGCGCAGCAAGCAGGACGGCCGCGCCTATCCGGCCGACGTCACATCCTCGAACGAATTCGGTCAACTCGCGCGCGCCTTCAACGCCATGCAGCACACGACGTCAGGCGCGCTGGACCGGCTCGGGCACATGGCCACGCACGATCCGCTCACCGGGCTGCCGAACCGGCGCGCCCTGACCGAGCGCCTTGCCGTGGCAAGCGGGGACGGAGGCTCGCCGGGTACGCTGGTCGCGTTCTGCTTCATCGATCTCGACGACTTCAAGGGCATCAACGACACCTTCGGTCACGAGGCCGGCGACGCGTTCCTGGTTCAGATTTCGCAGCGTCTTCGTGGCGCGGTCGAAGCGGAGGACTGGGTTGCCCGGCTCGGCGGCGACGAGTTCGTCGTCATTCGTCCCGAGGTGAGCAACGAGCAGGCCGCGCACGCATTCGCACAGCAGGTGCTCGATGCCATTTCCGAACCGATCCGGCTTCACGACAAGCAGGTGGTGCCGCGCGCCAGCATCGGTCTTGCCGTGCGCCACGCCGACGATCCGGAGCTGTCGCATCTGCCGACGCTCGCCGACATCGCGCTCTATCATGCCAAGAGCAAGGCGCCCGGCACGGTCGCCGTGCTGGACGAAGCGCTCCAGCGCGACTATCGCCGCCGCCGGGATATCGAGCTTGCCATTCCCACCGGTTTCGCCGAAGGGCAGTTCGAGGTCTGGTACCAGAGCCAGGTCGATCTCGAAAGCCACGAGGTCGTCGGTCTGGAAGCGCTGATCCGCTGGCGCCATCCTGAACATGGCTTGATCGGTCCCGGCGAATTCTTGCCGCTGATCGAGCGCAGCGGCAACAATGCGCGGCTGACCCGCTACGTGCTGACCGATGCCTGCCGGGCGTTGCAACGATTGGCAGCCGCCGGCAGGCCGCAGATCCGGATCGCGATCAATCTGCCGCCGTCCGAGCTTGCCGACCATTCGCTCGCCGCCGAGCTGCGCGCGACCTGCGCGCGCTTCGGTGTCGCGGCATCGCTGCTCGAGCTCGAGATCACCGAGGGATCGCTGATCAACAACATCGCCAGCGCCTCCGAGACGCTGCATCGCCTGCGGCGCTTGGGCGCCACGATCGCACTCGACGATTTCGGCACCGGGTACTCTTCGCTCGCGCATCTCAGGCGCTTCCCGCTCGACAAGGTCAAGATCGACAAGGCGTTCATCCGGGAGATTCCGGACAGCGCGGAAGACAAGGCCATCGTCGGCGTCATTGCATCGCTCGCCGGCACGCTGGGGCTGACCCTGGTCGCAGAAGGCATCGAGCGGGCCGATCAGGCCGAGGCCATGCGTGAGATGGGCGTGGGGCTCGGGCAGGGATTCCTCTATCAGCGGCCGCAGCCGCTCGAGGCCGTGCTGCACTGGCTCGACGGGCAGCCGGCGGCGGCGAGCCGCGTCATCACCGAGAGCCCATCGATCACCCCGGAATTCGCTGCCTGAGCCGCCGCCGTGTCACGGCTGAGCTGCGTTCCAAAGCATCGAGAGCCCGGCCGCGATCATGATCGCGTCCATCACGAGGCGGAACACGTCCGGCTTCAGATGCAGCACGAAACGTTTTGCGATGAAAGCGCCTGACATCAGTGAGGAGCCCGCGATCAGGCCCTTGATGAAGACGTCGCCCGTCAGCGCGCCGAAACGCTCGAAGGTCACTGATTTCGCGAAATAGAGGCCGAGCGAGGAGGCCGCCTCGGTGGCAAGGAAAGCGCCCTTGGACAGGCCATAGAACAGGAACAGCGGCACGCTGAGCGGGCCGGTCGAGACCACGATGCCGGTGAGATAGCCGATCACCGCGCCGCCGATCGCGAGATGCCAGAGATTGGCCTTCAGGTCATGCCGTGCCAGCCAGTGCCGCACCGGCACCATCGCGATCAGGAAGCTGCCGATGGCGAGATCGACCGCATGCGAGGGCAGCGCCAGCAACGTCCGCGCACCGAGTGCAGCCGCCGGAATGCCCGTCACCGAATAGGCCGTGCAGGCCCGCCAATCGACCTCGCGCCACCACGCCAAAATCCGGGAAAAATTCGCCATCACCGAAGCCACGGCCATGATCGGCACGGCCTCCTTCGGCCCATAGGCATGAACCAGCACCGGCATCAGCATGATCGACGAGCCGGTGCCGACGATGCCTGAGATGGTGCCGGCGATGAGGCCGACGGTGAGGACGAAGAGGAAGGCCAAGGCGATCTCCACGAATCGGGAGAGTTTAGCCGCGGGCCGCGCCCCGAGCGATGCGTTCTACGCGAGGGCAGCTATCGGGCAGTGCACCGGCCATCAGCAATAACGCGGATCGCGTCGAGCCTCCCGAAGAGTACTCGCCGCCGCCGAGAGGCACCTGTGGAGTTCCTGGATGCTGACATCCTGCCAGTGTTTTGCCCGACGAGTCAAACCGAACTCCGAATAAGCGCAAGTCATTGAACGGACAGGGATCGGCTACTGTGCATGGGGTTGTTTTTCATGTTTTTGTCCTGGCATCCCGCGCTGCTGACAGCATGTTGGCAGCAGGGGCGGGCTACGAGCCTCTCCTGACAAATGGGGAGAGCGGATCATGCCGATCGAGGCGAGTTGTCATTGCGGTGAGACGGTGTTCGAGGTGACGGAGGCGCCTTCGAGCGTGACGCGCTGCACCTGCACGCTCTGCGCCAAGCGCGGCGCGCTGTGGGCCTATTACACGCCGGCGCAGTTTCGATTGCTGTCACCGGCGGAGAACGTCGCGACGTATCTCTGGGGCAGCCGCACCGTCAAACACCATTTTTGCGCGGCTTGCGGCTGCGGCACCTATTCGGAGTCGCCGGACTGGTCGAGCGGCAAGCCCGACTTCGACAATCCCAAGGTCGCCGTCAATGCGCGCCTGTTCGACGACTTCGATCTCGATGCCGTGCCGGTGAACGTGATCGACGGCAGGAATTTGTGGTGAGGGTCACCGCAACACCACCCACGCCGGCGCATGATCGCTCGCGCCGTCCTCGCCGCGAATGTTCTTGTCGACGCCGGCTTTGGCCAGACGCGGGGCGAGGGCGGGGCTGAGCAGGAGATGATCGAGCCGCAGGCCCGCATCGCGCAGCCAGCGGTTTCGCTTGTAGTCCCAGAAGGTGTAGATGCGCTGGCCCGGATGCAGCTCGCGGATCGCATCGCACCAGCCCTGTTCGACCAGCGCGGCGAACGCGGCGCGGCTCTTCGGCTGGATCAGCGCATCCTTGTCCCACGAGCGCGTCGGGTAGATGTCGATTTCCGTCGGCGCGACGTTGTAGTCGCCGGCGAGCACCACGGGCAGGTCGTGCTTGATGAAGGTCTTGGCGTGGCGCCTCAGCCGCGCGAACCAGTCGAGCTTGTAGTCGAATTTCGGTCCCGGCTGCGGATTGCCGTTCGGCAGATAGATGCTGGTGACGATGATGCCGCGCACGGCGGCTTCGATGTAGCGGGCTTCGAGATCGCCCGACTTTCCCGGCAAGCGATCGCGGGTCATCACGGGCGCGGCGTTGCGGGCGAGGATGGCGACGCCGTTCCAGGTCTTTTGTCCACACCACACCGCGCCGTAGCCGGCCTTTTCGATGGCGGCCGCCGGAAATTCGCCATCACTTGCCTTCAACTCTTGAAGTGCGACGACGTCGGGCTTCGCGACGCGCATCCATGCCAACAGATTGGGCAGGCGGCGGTTGATGTTGTTGATGTTGAATGTCGCGATCTTCATGTAGAGCTAGCGGCTCCTGCCTTCCGTCACCGGAGATCCAATGTCCAAGTTGAGCTTTGTTGCCATCGCACTCGTCATCGCGTTCTCCGGAGGCGTATCGGCACAATCGTCCGATCCGCGCGGCGCGTGCAAGGCGGACTATGACAAATTCTGCGCCGGCGTCGCGCCAGGCGGCGGCCGCGTCGTTGCCTGCCTCAACGGCAAGCGCGATCAGCTCAGCGCTGCCTGCAAGACGGCGATCGACAGCCGGAAGAAGCAGTAGACCTCGCGTCCCGGACGCGCGGAGCGCGAGCCGGGACCGAGACGGCGACACGGTATGCTGTTGAGAGATGGGCCCCGGCTCTGCAGCGCACTACGCCGCGAATCGCGGCGCGCTGCGTCCGGGGCACGAGTCGCTTAGCTCGGCGATCGCGGAGAGTTTGCGGGCTGCTCGACCGGCGGCGGCTCGGCCCCTTGCACGAGTTCAGGCTTGACCAGCGGCTCGACAACATTGCCGCCCTTGTAGACGCGGGCATAGCGGTGGCCGAGGCTGGTCAGCACCTCGTAACCGATGGTGCCGAAATGGTGCGCGAGCTCGTCGACGGTGATGCCGTCTCCGAGCAGCGTCACCATGTGGCCGCGTCGCGCCGCGTTCGGCGGCAGGTCGGTGATGTCGATGGCAATCAGGTCCATGGAGATGCGGCCCGCGATCGGGCAGCGTTTGCCGGCCACGATGACCTCGGCGCCGCGGGTGCCGTCATTGGAGCTCGCGGCACGGAAATAGCCGTCGGCATAGCCGACCGCGATGATCGCAAGCTTGGTCGGCCGCCGTGCCGTCCAGGTACCGCCATAGCCGACGGTCTCGCCGCGCTCGATGGTGCGGATCTGCACGATGCGTGCCTTGAGGTCGACCACCTGCTGCATGGGATTGTCGGCTTCCGGGGTCGGGTTGACGCCATAGAGCGCAGCCCCCGGTCGCACCAGGTCGAACTGGAAGGGCGCGCCGAGGAAGATGCCGGAGGAATTGGCGAGGGCCGCCGGGACGCCCGAGAACTCACTGGCGATGCTGCGGAAGGTCGCGAGCTGTCTTGCATTGACCGGGCTGTTGAGCTGCTCGGCCGAGACCAGATGGCTCATCACCAGCGTGATGCCGTGATCCCCGGCGTTGATGCGGGGGATGATGGCCTGCGCATCCGATAAGGTCAGGCCGAGCCGATTCATGCCGGTGTCGATGTGAACGGCAGCGCCTCCGTTCCAGCCGGTGCGGCGGCAGAACACGTCCCATTCGGCGAGCTCGTTGAGATCGCCGATCACGGGCCGGCAGTTGATCTGGGCATAGTGCTCGCCGGTGTTCTGGAAATAGCCGCCGAGCACGTAGATCGTGGGTTCCGGAACGGCTGCGCGCACCTTGCGCGCTTCCTCGATGGTGGCAACGAAGAAGGTCTTGCAGCCGGCCTTGCTCAGCGCGCGCGAGACCTCGGCGGCGCCGCAGCCATAGGCGTCGGCCTTGATCACCGCCGCGCATTCCGCCGGCACCGCCGTCTTCTCGAGCTTGCGCCAATTTGCGATGATCGCGTCGAGATCGACGGTCAGCACGCCGCCATAGGCGGCGAGCGCGGCAGCCTGATTGGCCTGTGCGGAGAGAGGGCCGGATTGCGGGATCGTTTTCGGGTCGGACGCCATTGTCATGGCGCCGTTTTACGCAAGAGGCCCGCGCCGTTCAACCCGGGGGCACGATCTAGTAGTCGCTGCGGTCCGGCAGCTGGCCGTCATGCGCGAGGTCGCCGAAGCGCGTGACCGAGGAATCGAAGTGCAGTTCGACCGTGCCGGTCGGACCGTGGCGCTGCTTGCCGATGATGACTTCGGCGCGGCCGACGGTGCGTTCCATGTCGGCCTGCCATTTGGCGTGCTCCTCGGTGCCGGGACGCGGCTCCTTCATGGCGAGGTAATATTCCTCGCGGAACACGAACAGCACGACGTCGGCGTCCTGCTCGATCGAGCCGGATTCGCGCAGGTCCGAGAGCTGCGGCCGCTTGTCATCGCGCGATTCCACCTGACGCGAGAGCTGCGACAGCGCGATCACGGGAACGTTGAGCTCCTTGGCCAGCGCTTTCAGGCTGGTGGTGATCTCCGTGATTTCCTGCACGCGGCTGTCGCTGGCGCGCTTGCCCGAGCCTGAGAGCAGCTGGATGTAGTCGATCACCAGCAGATCGAGGCCCTTCTGGCGCTTGAGGCGACGCGCGCGCGCCATCAGCTGCGCGATCGACAGACCGCCGGTGGCGTCGACATAGAACGGCAGCGACTGCAGTTCGATCGAAACCTGGCGGATCTTCTCGAAATCGGCTTCCGAGATGCCGCCGCGGCGGATGTGGGAGGAGGGGATGCCGGTGCGCTCGGCGACGATACGCGTGGCGAGCTGGTCGGCCGACATTTCGCAGGAGAAGAAGCCGATCACGCCGCCATTGGCGGCTTTCATGGTGCCGTCGGCCTGCAGTTCGGGCACGTAGGCCTGGGCGACGTTGTAGGCGATGTTGGTCGCCAGCGACGTCTTGCCCATGCCGGGACGTCCCGCGACGATGATGAGGTCGGAAGGCTGCAGCCCGCCCATCTTGGTGTCGAGGTCGCGCAGGCCCGTCGAGATGCCCGACAGCTTGCCGTCGCGCTGGAACGCCTTTGCGGCGAGATCGACCGCAACCGTCAGCGCCTGCGAGAATTTCTGAAAGCCGCCGTCATAGCGGCCGGATTCGGCGAGCTCGTAGAGACGGCGCTCGGCGTCCTCGATCTGTGCGCGCGGCGCGAAGTCGACCGGCGCGTCATAGGCGACATTGACCATGTCCTCGCCGATGCCGATCAGGTCGCGCCGCAGCGACAGGTCGTAGATGGTGCGGCCGTAGTCTTGGGCGTTGATGATGGTGGTGGCTTCGGCCGCAAGCCGCGCCAGATACTGACCGATGGTCATGCCGCCGACATCGGTGTCGGCGGGCAGGAAGGTCTTCAGCGTGACGGGTGTCGCGATCTTGCCCATCCGGATCAGGCTGCCGGCGGTCTCGAAGATGGTCTGGTGCAGCGGCTCGAAGAAATGCTTCGCCTCCAGGAAGTCGGAGACGCGGTAGAAGGCGTCGTTGTTGACCAGGATCGCGCCCAGGAGGCTCTGTTCCGCCTCGATATTGTGCGGCGCGCTCCGATAGGCGGGAGTTCCGGCATCGGGCGCGAGTTTGAGAACGTTCGAATCAGTCAGGGCCATGGTCGGACGTGCTTAGCAATTTTCTTGGGCGGATGCGGGGCCGGGATAAAGCGCCGCCTCAAGCCAAAGCGGAAGCAAAAGCTGGCCGCTATCAACCGCTCAGTTAAAATGGTGGATGATTGGCAGCTGCGGCACGCGCCGCGCTTGACGAGATTTTCGCGGAACCGGTGCGCGCTGGAAGCGGCCGCGCGGTCGCGCCGTGGAAAAATCCTGGACCCCATGAACCTGTCGGCTGGCGCGCAGACCTATCGAGGAGCGCGCGAAATTGACGCGCGCCGGCCGGCTTCGGCTCGGGTTCAGACCAACAGGAGGTAGACCAGCGCAACCAGGGCCGCCCCGACGCCGGTGACGATCAGGGCGTAATCGGTGCGGAGGTCGTCCTGCACGTCGAATGAGGTTTGGGTCTTTTTGCTCATGGCGGCGGTCTAAGCCAGCCCCGACCAGACTTATGTGAAGCAGATCACATCTGCCCGGATTCTTTCGGGGCTAATGCCGGAACTGGCAGGCGGATCGGAGATTGTCCCATTTCCCCCGCCAACAGGGACACGAGGCGAGCGATGCGGCCAGAACAGCAGCACCAGAATTGGCGAAGCGAGGCAGGCAGCCGGCTTTGGCTGTCCGGGTTGATCGCGGCCATGAAGCAGGCTGAACGCCCTGACGTGCGTCGCCAGCCGGTCGCACCCGAGGTCCTGCTGGAATTGCGGGCGCAACTGGCTTTAACCGCCTCTTTCCGCACAGCTCGGATTTCGACCCTGCGCCACTAGGACCTCTGACCAGGGACTTGGCCCAATAGGAGACTTGGCCCTATTCACCAGCCAGCTTGAGCCGGGGCTTGCTCGCGCCTTCACGCGCCCGCAGCCGGGCTTCCTCCCGCGGGATGTAGTCGCGGATCATCGGCACCACGCCCTGGCGACGGGTGAGCTGGATCTGGAAGTTCATCATGGCTTGCTTGCGGAACGTCATCTCGCAGGCCGCCAGATAGAATTCCCACATCAGGGCGAAGCGCTCGTCGTAGAGCTGCACGGCCTCCTCACGCCGCGCCATGAAGCGCTCCCGCCACGCCTTCAACGTCTCGGCATAGTGCAGGCGCAAGATCTCGATGTCGCAGACCAAGAGGCCGGCGCGCTCGATCGCCGGCAGCACCTCCGATAGGGCGGGGATGTAGCCGCCGGGGAAGATGTATTTCGCGATCCAGGGATTGGTCGAATCCGGGCCCTGCGAACGGCCGATCGAATGCAGCAGCATGATGCCGTCCTCGCTCAGCAGTTCGGCGCAGCGCTGGAAGTAGGCCTCGTAGAACCTTGCCCCGACGTGTTCGAACATGCCGACCGAAACGATCCGGTCGAACTTACCATCAATGTCGCGGTAATCCTGGAGCAGGAATCTGGCCGAGGCCGTCAGGCCCTTTTCGGCTGAGCGCGCGTTGGCGACCTGCAACTGCTCGGTCGATAGCGTGACACCGGTGACATCGGCGCCGGCGATCTCTGCGAGATAGAGCCCTAGGCCGCCCCAGCCGGAGCCGATGTCGAGCACCCGCTGGCCGTCCTTGATGAGAAGCTTCGCCGCAATGTGCCGCTTCTTGGCAAGCTGCGCGTCGTCCAGCGGCATCTCAGCCGTTTCGAAATAGGCGCAGCTATATTGCTTGTCGGCATCGAGAAAGAGCGAATAGAGCCGGCCGTCGAGATCGTAATGGTGCGCCACATTGCTACGGGCGCGCGAGCGCGGATTGAACTGCTTCAAGTGTCGGGTCAGGTAGCGCAGGTGCCACCACGGTTTTGCCCACTGCGGCAATAGGTCGGGTTGATCGAGCAGGATCGCGAGGGCATCAGCTATGGTGCCGCGTTCGACCACGAACTCGCCGTTCATATAGGCCTCGCCAAGCCCCAGTTCGGGATTGATGAGGATCTTCCGCTCCGCGTCCGCGGTGACGAAGCGCACCGCGACCGGCTCACCAGAGCCGTCGCCGACGGTAAACTTCGATCCGCTTGCGCTGGTCACCGTCATCGACCCGCGGCGGATGAATTGAGACAGGAATCTGCGCAACAAACGGTCCATCGGCACTTCCTCTCGAGCGAACCCGAAAGATGCGACTAACCCGGCCTTCACATCTGACGCCCAGGCGCCGCAGCGGTTCCTATGCGTTTGCATCTAAATGTAGCGAGGCGGTTCCAGCCGCGCTATTGCACTGTGCTCAAAGCCGATATTCAAAAACCGCTTAATCACATCCTTGCGCGTGAGGCTGCTTCCATTCGCGGCTCAATCGGTTAAAAGGTCACCCGCCGCCGCGCCGGATGCCGGCTGCATTCGCGTTAAATTCAACGGAGATAATGGGAATGTCGAGCCGAGCGCTCAGCCTCGCGACGGTGACGGTGTTGCTTCTGATCTGCTTCGGTGTAGCCGATTCCGTTCTTGCGCAGGCGACGAACCTCGAGGCCGGCAAGACCCCGTCCCAGCTTTTCGCGCAGACCTGCAATGCCTGCCACAAGAGCCCGCGCGGACTTTTGAAATCCGTGGCGCCGGGTTCGCTGCCGGGATTCCTGCGCCAGCACTACACCACGAGCTCGGACATGGCGGGCATCCTCGCCTCATATCTGGTCTCGAACGGTGCCACCGACACCCGCTACCAGGCCAAGGACGGCAAGAAGGACGGCGCCAAGGAGAAGGAAGCGAGCACCGCGCCGGGCCAGTCGCCCGAGCATCACGGCCGCCGCCAGCGCTCGCAAGAGGCCGCCAGGCCCGAGGGCGAGGGCACCGCTCCGGCCACCGAGGGCGCGCGTCAGAAGCGTGCTGCGCGGCCCGGCGAGGACGGCGCGAAGCCGGAGGGACAGGCGGCGCCCGAGCCACGCAAAGGCAGGCGGCGCGCTAAGCCCGGGACTGGGGAAGCCCCGAAGGTCGATGCTGCCGCCCCGGCTATCGAAGACAAGAGCGAGCCAAAGGCCGAGACCGTCAGGCCCGACAGCGCCAAGGCCGAGCCCGATGGCGGCAAGGCATCCGAGAAGCCCGTCGAGACCAAGCCTGATAGCGCGAAGGTCGAGCCGCGCGAGGCTCCGGCATTACCACCCGACCCCGTCCCGCAAGCGACGCCGGCTGCAGCTGCCGACGCAAAGCCTGCCGAGCCGGCGGCGCCCAAGCCGGCGGAAGAGGCTGTTTCCAAGCCCGCCGCGCCTGCGGCCAGCTCCGCACGCGCGGCCAAATCGCAGCAGGAGCAGGCATCGCCCGCCGCCGCTGCAGCCGTGCCCGCTGCGCCAGCCGAGTCATCCGGTCCGCCGGCACCGCCGATCTCGCGCTAAGCCGCCACTTCTTTTGACCGACATGCGGAGGCCGCCTTCATCGCGGCCTCCGCGTCGTATTGACCAGCAGTAGAGTAACACTCTAGAGTGATGCTCTCGGAGGCGTGATGGCGAACAGCGTGCGCGACGATCTGCTGGCAGCCGGGCTGATGGTGTTCGACCGTGTCGGCTTCGAAGCCGCGACGGTCGCCGCGATCCGCGCCCGGGCGCGCGCCTCCAATGGCAGCTTCTTTCACGTCTTCGGCTCGAAGAAGGAGCTCGCCGGCGCGCTGTTTCTGGAGGTTTTGCGGCACTATCACGCCGCGGTGCTGGCCGCGCTTGATCCCGTCCCCGACGCGGAGCAGGGCATCGATCGTCTGATCCGGGCGCACCTCGACTGGGTCGTCACCAGCCGGCGCGAGGCGCGCTACCTGTTCGAGATCTCGCGCAGCGAATGGGGCGAGGACGTGCGCGACGCCCAGCGCGCACAGAATGCGCGGCTTGCCGAAGGCATTGAACGCTGGCGCGCGCCTCTGGTTGCAAGCGGCGAACTTCTGCCCATGACGCCGGTGATGTTCGTCAGCCAGCTGATCGGTCCGGCGCAGATCTTCTGCCGCGCCTACCTGTCGGGGCGCGACCGCACCGATCCGCGAATTGAGGCCGACACGCTGATCGCCTGCGCCAATCGTGCGCTGAGGCCATGCGACCGCATCAACAAGCAATGAGGAGAGACGACTGCATGCGAGTCGACGCTGATCCGGAATTCGCGCCAATTGCCGAGCGCATCCACACCAATGTCGGCCGGCAGGGTTTTATGAACCTGGTCGGCGCCGAGCTCTCGGAATTGTCGCGCGGCACCTGCACCATCGCGGTGGAGCGGCGGCCGGAGCTCTTGCAGCAGCACGGCTTCTTCCACGGCGGCGTCACCGCCTTCCTGGTCGACAATGCCACGACGATCGCAGCCGCCAGCTCGCGCGGTCAGCCGGCGCTGACGGCCGAATACAAGCTCAACCTATTGTCGCCTGCGGTCGGCGAGAAGCTGATCTGCCGCGCCAGGGTGATCAAGCCGGGCCGGCAGGTCTCGGTGGTCGCCGCCGATGTGTTCTGCGTCAGTGATGGTGTGGAGAAGCATACGGCAACCGCACTCGCCTCGATCGCGATGTTGAGCGAGGATGTTGCCGGCAAAGCGAAAAGCCCGGCCGCCTGAGGCGACCGGGCTGATCCAACCCTCCATTGTCATTGCCGGGCTTGACCCGGCAATCCATCCTTCAACAAGAGGCCTGATGATGGATGCGCGGGGCAAGCCCACGCATGACGTGTTGTACTCTTACTTCTCTTCCGCAGCCGGCGCCGGCACGACGTCTTCGTGCTGGGCTTCCGGATCGAAGAATTCGCCTGCGGCGGCGATCGCCTCGGCGGCCGCATCGCGATCCTCGTTGCGGGTCGAGATGTCCTCGCCGCGATTGATGCGCTCGGCTTCGTCCTGGCTGCGCGCGACCGTTACGGTGATCTCGACCTCGACCTCGGGGTGAACCGCAACGGTGACCGTGTGCTTGCCGATGACCTTGATCGGTGCGTCGAGCTGCACCTGCGGGCGGTCGAGATGGACGCCGTCGGTCTCGAAGGCGAGGACGAGGTCGCGCACCGTGACCGAGCCGAATAGCTGGCCGGCTTCGGAGGCCTGGCGGATCACGATGATGTTCTTGCCCTCGATCTTCTCGGCGACCTTGGACGCTTCGCCCTTGGCCTTGAGGTTGCGAGCCTCGAGCTCGGCCTTCATGCCGTCATACTTGGCCCGGTTGTCGGCGGTGGCGCGGAGCGCCTTGCCGCGCTTGAGCAGGAAATTGCGGGCATAGCCGTCGCGAACCTTCACGACTTCGCCCATCTGGCCGAGCTTGTTGACGCGTTCCAGCAAAATGACTTCCATATTCGTTCTCCTTTTGAAGTGTTCTGCAAGTTTCAGTTTCAGGTGACTTAAGGGGTTGGCAGTGGTGGCGGCTGCCGGCTGCGCAGGAAGCGCTCGCGGAAGCCGAACACGGCATCCGCAAGGCCGAGGATCACCATCGCGATCACGGGCCATCCGAACACGACGACGACGGCGTAGGTCGAGCCGAGCCAGAACGTGCGGCTCTTCAGCGCGAGCGTGAGCGTATGCAGCACGGCGAAACCGGTCAGCGCATAGCCCATCATCAACGCGGCCGTGGCGATCTGCGCGACGATGGCGAGCAGCCCGCCAGTAAAGCAGAGGGCGAGGGCGATACAGAGCGCCACCAGTGTCATCGGCGGCAGTTCGGCCGTCATCAGATCCGGCCAGGGACGGCGCAGCCGACCTGACGTCGCGGTCACCTTGGCGCTGAGCCAGAGATTGAGAGTCAGGGTCATCATCGCGATGATGGTGGCGGCGGCTGGCGCGATGTGCACCAGCGCGTCGACGAACTGGCTGGCTTCGCCCGAGGTTTGCGGGTCGGCGGCGCGGAGCAGGCGCATCAGGCCGCGCCGCAGCGTGCCGGTGATGGTTTCGGCGTCGGTGCCGAGCGTGAGCAGAGCGGCGATCGTGGTCAGCACGGCGAAGCCTGCGATCCAGAGCAGGATACGGCCGACCGGGTACCACTCGATCTCCGGCTCGGCAGCGTCCGGCGCGACACCAGCCACCTGGCGGCCGAGCAGGACGAGATGGCCGAGCCACCAGGCCGGCAACGCGACGGTGACGGCGAAGGCGATGCAGTAGGGCAGGCCGAACAGGGCGCCGAGCCCGATCGCGGCGGCAATGCCGCCGAGGCTGGCGCAAAGCGGTCCCCAGCCGATCGCGGCGACCATCAGCGGCAGCGGTGCGAGATAGAACAGGACGAGCGAGATCAGTGCGCCCGAGATGATCGAGGCGAACATCAGGGCCGACGCGGCGCCGGCGATCAGAGCTATCAGCACAAATGGCATCATCAGCTGTCCCGCTCCCTTCGAGCGGTTAGAGGCATCGTTTGCCCCAACCATCGGCGACCGGACGACCCGGAAGCCTTATGAGTTCTAGAAGTCGCGACCGGCGGCCTGGCCGCCGGTCGAAGTGGTCGTATCAGCGAATGACGTAGGGCAACAGGCCCAGGAAGCGCGCACGCTTGATGGCGCGGGCGAGCTCACGCTGCTTCTTCGCGGACACCGCGGTGATGCGGCTCGGCACGATCTTGCCGCGCTCGGAGACGTAACGCATCAGCAGCTTGGAGTCCTTGTAGTCGATCTTCGGCGCATTGGCGCCCGTGAACGGGCAGCTCTTGCGACGACGGAAAAACGGGCGACGTGCACCAGCTTCAGCCATTGGTCTTACTCCCCATCCGTGGTTTCAGCTTCGTCACGCGGGCGGCGCGGGCCGCGATCGCCGCGGAACCCCCCCTCACGGTCGCCACGGAAGCCGCCTTCGCGCTCACCGCGGAAGCCGCCGCCACGATCGTCACGCTCGCGGTCGCGATCGGCCTTGCGCATCATCGCGGACGGGCCTTCCTCGAGCTCCTCGACGCGGACGCTGAGATAGCGGATCACGTCCTCGCTGATGCGCTCCTGGCGCTCGATCTCGGCGATCGCCGCGGACGGCGCATCGATGTTGAGCAGCACGAAGTGCGCCTTGCGGTTCTTGTTCATGCGGTAGGTGAGGGAGCGCACGCCCCAATTCTCGGTCTTGGTGACCTTGCCGCCGAGACCTTCGACGATGCCGGTCATCTGCGCAGTCAGCTCTTCGACCTGCTGCGGGCTCGCGTCCTGACGCGCGAGAAAAACATGCTCGTAAAGAGGCATGGACGTCCTTTCCTCATGTTGGCGCATCGCCCGGCGTCAAACCCTTAAGAGACCTTCGGAAAGGACTCTGGGATCAAGCTCAGAAGGCGGAAACACGGGACGACGGGCCGACTGGCCCTGCCACACCAAAATCACGAATGATTTGCTGAGACCGTCCGTTCAGCTCCCGGCCGGGGTCTGCGGATGCGCGCCTTATACGGATTTTGGCCGGCTTTGCAAGGTTGACGGGACATCTTCGATCCGGATCGTCCCGTCGCGGCGAGGTCAGGCCCATCCTCCCATACCACATCCGGCTTGATCTATTTGTTTGTATGTCATACAAATAAATCAACGAAGAGGATCCCATGGCGGAAACGTCGGCCTTTGCACCGCTCGAGGCGGCAGGCGATCCCAAGCACGCTGCGCGCGCGACGCGGTCGGCCGGCCGCAAGATGCGGTCGTTGCTCTTGGATGCTGCGAGCCCGCTGTTTCGGGAGCGCGGGCTGTCCGGCACGTCGATCACCGACATCGCAGCCGCCGCGGACGCGTTCCCGAGCCAGATTACCTATTACTTCCGCACCAAGGAGGCGCTGTTCGTCGAATGCGCCTGCCGCGATCTCTTGTACCTGGCGCGCGCCACCGAGCAGGCGGCGCTGAAGGCGCGCACGCCCCGGGAATACACCCACGCGCTGGCCGCGACCGTGACGGCGGGCGATTCGGTCGCCTTCTTCGCCGAAGCGCTGGCATTGACACGTCGCCGCCAGGATCTCGCACCGCTGGTCGAGCGTACCATCGAGCGCCTGCACAGCGAAGGCGCGCGCGCCTATGCGGGCCAGGTCGAGCGGCACGGCTGGCGCTCGCTGCGCGCGCCCGACGAAAGCTCGCGGCGCTTCTGGGCCGTCGCCATCGGCGTCATTCTCGAAGGCTACGCGATGGGCCGTTCGCCCGAGGAGCTCTGCGCCGAGATGCTGCGCGTGCTGGGCGAGCAGGCGAAATCCACTGAAGACACCGGGCGCCTGCGTCTCGTCGAGGAGCGCGACGCATCCAGCAATTCGAATGGAGAGGGTTAGGCCATGACCGCGCTTCGCATGCGTGCCCGCGATTTCCTGACCGATGATCAATTGGCCGAGGTGCGCGAGCGCGCGACGTGGAAAGGCGCTGCGCTGATCGCGCACGCCTGGGCGCTGATCATCGGTGCCGTCGCATTGGTCGCATGGTTGCCGAATCCGGTGACCTACGTTCTCGCCGTCGCCATCATCGGCTCGCGCCAGCTTGGCCTTGCGATCCTGATGCATGACGGCGCCCATGGCTGCCTGTCCGCCGACGAGAGAACCAACCTGGCCTTGAGCCAGTGGTTCTGCGCCTATCCGCTGTTTGCGGAGACGCGCAGCTACCGGCGCTATCACCTTCAGCATCATGCGCGCACCCAGCAGGAGGACGATCCCGATCTCGTGCTGTCGGCGCCGTTTCCGATCACCAAGTTGAGCTACCGCCGCAAGTTCATTCGCGATATCACCGGGCAGACCGGCTATCAGCAGCGCAAGGCGCAGTTGCTCAACGCGCTCGGGCCAAAGGACTGGTCATGGCGGCAGCGTGCGGCGCATTTCTGGCAGATGCTTGGCCCGCAATGTGCGGTCAACGCGATCATGTTTGCGGCGCTCGCTGGGGCCGGTGTGTGGTGGGCCTATCCGCTGCTCTGGCTGGTGCCGCTGCTGACCTGGATGATGGTCATCACCCGCATCCGCAACATCGCCGAGCACGCCGTCGTTCCTGATAGCAATGACCCTTTGCGCAACACCCGCACCACGCATGCCAATTTTCTCGAGCGCCTGTTCATCGCGCCGTACTACGTGAATTACCACCTTGAGCATCATCTCTTGTTCTATGTGCCCTGTTACAATCTGCCGAAGGTGCATCGTCTGCTGAGCGCGAGCCGGTACGCCGGCCGGATGGAAGTGCAGCCGAATTACGCGGCGGTGCTGCGGCTGGCGACAGCAAGGCCGAACCGCGAGGATCGGCCGGGGCAACTTGTCAACAGTGCGCGCCGCGCGCGGGCCGGGGCGGAGGTCGATGCCAACCAGACTGCCGGCGGGTTCTAAGGGCCATTCCCCCGTTGAATGCTGGCCCCAGTTCCCGTCTCGGCTTGACAGTGCGGCCCCGGACGGTGTCTACGGCCCCCTTTGGAGCATGATCCGGAACCATGGCCCAAGGCCGTGCGTAATCGGCTGCCGGTTCTCGAGAGGATCATGCCTGACAAGCAGGGAGCGCCGATGACGGCTGCATTCACATTTCCTGGGCAGGGTTCCCAGGCTGTCGGCATGGGCAAGGCTCTGGCCGACGCCTTTCCGGTGGCGCGCGCCGTGTTCGACGAGGTCGATGCTGCGCTTGGGGAGAAGCTGACGGCCATCATCTGGGACGGTCCGGCCGAAACCCTCCAACTCACCGAGAACGCCCAGCCGGCGCTGATGGCAGTGTCTATCGCCACCCTGCGCGTGCTCGAAGCCGAGGCTGGTTTTTCCGTCGGGCGAGACGCGGCCTTCGTTGCCGGCCACTCGCTTGGTGAATATTCGGCGCTGGCCGCGGCCGGCAGCCTGACGGTTTCGGATACCGCCCGTCTGCTTCGCACCCGCGGTCTCGCAATGCAAAAGGCCGTCCCGGTCGGCGCCGGCGCGATGGCCGCGCTGCTTGGTCTCGACTATGAGGCCGCCCTGGAGGTCGCCGGCGAGGCGGCGCAGGGCCAGGTCTGCCAGGCCGCCAATGACAATGGTGGCGGGCAGGTGGTGGTTTCCGGCGACAAGGCCGCGGTCGATCGCGCCGTCGAGATTGCCAAAGCCAAGGGCGCCAAACGCGCGATGCTGCTGCCTGTGTCCGCGCCGTTCCATTGCAAGCTGATGCAGCCCGCCGCCGACGCCATGGCGGAGGCGCTCTCGAAGGTCACGATCAAGGCGCCGGCGGCGCCGCTGGTATCCAACGTGCTGGCGAGCGCCATCACCGATCCCGACGAGATCCGCCGCCGCCTGGTCGAGCAGGTCACCGGCACGGTTCGCTGGCGCGAGTCGGTCGCCTACATGGCCGGGCAGGGCGTCACCCGCTTCTTCGAGATCGGCGCCGGAAAGGTGCTGACCGGTCTCGTCAAGCGCATTGCGGACGGTGCCGTCGGCGTTGCGGTCGGCGGTCCGAACGATATTGCCGCCGCCAAGGATGCATTGGCCGCCGTGAAGCAGGCGTAAAGGAGTCATCAATGTTCGATCTGACTGGCCGAAAGGCGCTCGTCACCGGCGCGACCGGCGGCATCGGCGGCGCGATCGCGCAGGCGCTGCACGCGCAGGGCGCCACCGTCGCGATATCGGGGACGCGGAAGGAGGTGCTGGACGAGCTTGCGGGCAAGCTCGGCGAACGCACCCATGTGCTGCCATGCAATCTTTCCAAGACCGATGAGGTCGAGGCGCTGGTGCCGGCTGCGGAAGCAGCGATGGGCCAGGTCGACATTCTCATCGCCAATGCCGGCATCACGCGCGACAACCTCTTCGTGCAACTCCGTGACGAGGACTGGGACGAGGTCATCAACGTCAATCTGACCGCGACCTTCCGCCTGGCGCGCGCCGCGACCAAGCTGATGATGCGCAAGCGCTTCGGCCGCATCATCGCCATCACTTCTGTGGTCGGCGTCACCGGCAATCCGGGGCAGGGCAATTATACTGCATCGAAGGCAGGCCTGATCGGCATGATCAAGACGCTCGGCGCCGAATACGCCAAGCGTGGCGTCACCGCGAACTGCATCGCGCCCGGCTTCATCAAGACGCCGATGACGGATGCGCTCAACGACAAGCAGCGCGAAACGATTCTGACCAAGGTTCCGGCCGCCCGCCTGGGGACGCCCGAGGACATCGCGGCGGCGGCCGTCTACCTGAGCTCGAACGAAGCATCCTACGTCACCGGGCAGACCATCCACGTCAACGGCGGCATGGCCATGATCTGACGTCTCGAGCCGCGCCGCCAGTCAGGGCGGCGCGGCATGCGGCAAACGGCCGTTTCCGGAGCGAAATGAGGCTTGTAGTCAAGGCAATTGAAGTATGATAACCGGACCTTCAACGGATGGGCAAAGAACGCCATTGCAGGTTTTTGAAACCCTGTATATTGGCGATGCGGAGCCTTTGGCCGTCGTTCGCCGGGGCCGCATCTGTTAGGATGGGCCAAATCAAAGTTCGTAAGCGAAGGCAGTCAAACGACCACGACGGCTCGTATCGTCCCGGGGGGTCGGGTCTACAGGGAACAACACGAGGTTAAGCAATGAGTGACATTGGCGAGCGGGTTAAGAAGATCGTGGTCGAACACCTTGGTGTTGAACCCGAGAAGGTTGTCGACAACGCGAGCTTCATCGACGACCTCGGCGCCGACAGTCTGGACACCGTCGAGCTGGTGATGGCGTTCGAAGAGGAATTCGGTTGCGAGATTCCGGACGACGCCGCGGAAACGATTCTCACCGTCGGCGACGCCACGAAGTTTCTCGAGAAGAACGCGAAGAGCTAAGGCTCTTCATTTTCGCGGGGACAACATTGAAACCGGACGGGCCGCTTCGCAGCGGTCAGCCGGTTTCTTGTTATTGGCCGTGAATCTTTCGATGCGGAGTTTTCGGATATGAGGCGGGTCGTCGTCACGGGTCTCGGCATGGTCTCGCCACTCGGCTGTGGCGTCGAGCCGACCTGGAAGCGCATCCTTAACGGCGAAAGCGGCGCGCGCAGGATCGAGAGCTTCGATGTCTCCGATCTTCAGACCAAGATCGCCTGCACGGTCGTGCGCGGCGACGGGTCGAACGACAGCTTCAATCCCGACAAGTGGATGGAGCCGAAGGACCAGCGCAAGGTCGACGACTTCATCATCTTCGGCATGGCCGCGGCCGGCCAGGCGCTCGACGATGCCAACTGGCATCCCGAGACCGAAGAGGACAAGTGTGCGACCGGCACCATGATCGGGTCCGGCATCGGCGGCCTCAACGGCATCGCCGATACCGCGATCCTCTTGAAGGAGCGTGGGCCGCGCCGGGTGTCGCCGTTCTTCATTCCAGGCCGCCTGATCAATCTCGCCTCCGGCTACGTCTCGATCGCGCACGGGCTGAAGGGGCCGAACCATTCGGTGGTCACGGCCTGCTCGACCGGCGCGCACGCGGTCGGCGATGCCGCCCGCCTGATCGCACTCGGCGATGCCGACGTGATGGTCGCAGGCGGCGCCGAGTCGCCGATCAGCCGCATCGGCATTGCCGGCTTCAATGCCGCGCGTGCGCTCTCGACCGGTTTCAACGAGACGCCCGAGAAGGCCTCGCGTCCCTATGACAAGGACCGCGACGGCTTCGTGATGGGCGAGGGCGCCGGTGTCCTCGTGCTGGAAGAGCTCGAGCACGCCAGGCGCCGCGGCGCCAGGATCTATGCCGAGGTGATCGGCTACGGCCTCTCCGGCGATGCCTACCACATCACCTCGCCGTCGCCGGACGGCGATGGCGGCTTCCGCAGCATGTCGGCGGCGCTCAAGCGTGCCGGCCTGACGCCGTCCGATCTCGACTACATCAACGCGCACGGCACCTCGACACCGCTCGGCGACGAGATCGAGCTCGGTGCCGTCGAGCGCCTGCTCGGCAATGCCGCCTCCAAGGTTGCGATGTCCTCGACCAAGTCGTCGACCGGCCATCTCCTCGGCGCGGCCGGCGCGATCGAGGCGATCTTCGCCATTCTCGCGATTCGCGATAATGTCGTGCCGCCGACGATCAATCTCGACAATCCCTCGGTCGAGACCGCGATCGATCTCGTGCCGCACAAGGCGAAGCAGCGTGAGGTCAACGTCGCGTTGTCGAACTCTTTTGGTTTTGGCGGTACCAATGCGTCGGTGATCGTCCGGCGCCTGGCCAGTTAGTTTGCGTTTGAGACGAATCCACCGTTTTGCCGTATTCGGCGATAGTCATGGACGTGGGCGCGTGCATTTTGGCAGGGCAAGCGATTGCCGGGCCGCGATTGAACCGGCAGGATTCAGGTTGTCTCAATGAGTGAAAGGCCGCCCATTTCACCCCGGAGTCCGCGGGCCGCGCTCGAGCCCGAGCAGCTCCCGCCGCCGCCCAAGCGGTCGGACCGCGCGCGCAACCCGCTCGTGATCGTCGGCAATGCCATCATCACCCTTGTGCTGATCACCATGCTCGGCGCCGGCGGCATCTATTATTACGGCCGGCAGGTGCTCGAGGCGCCTGGACCGCTGAAAGAGGACAAGATCGTCAACATCCCGCAGCGTGCGGGCAAGCGCGACATCGCCGAGACGCTGAACCGGGAAGGCGTGACCGACCTCAATCCCTGGGTGTTCATCGCCAGCGTCGCCGCGTTGAAGGCGAGCTCGGACCTCAAGCCGGGTGAGTATTCGTTCCAGAAGAACGCGTCGCTGCGCGACGTGATCGCCACGATCGTCGAGGGCAAGGTGGTGCAGCATGCCGTCACGATTCCGGAGGGCCTGACCTCCGAGCAGATCGTGGCGCGGCTGACCGACAACGACATCTTCACCGGCAGCGTGCGCGAGCTGCCGCGCGAAGGTACGTTGTTGCCGGAGACCTACAAATTCCCGCGCGGCACCCCGCGCGAGCAGGTGATCCAGCGCATGCAGCAGGCGCACAAGCGTGTGCTCGCCGAGATCTGGGAGCGCCGCAATCAGGACGTTCCGGTCAAGACGCCGGAGCAGCTGGTCACGTTAGCATCCATCATCGAGAAGGAAACCGGCAAGCCCGATGAGCGCAGCCGCGTCGCCGCGGTGTTCGTCAACCGCCTGAAGCAGAGGATCAAGCTGCAGTCCGATCCCACGATCATCTACGGGCTCGTCGGCGGCAAGGGGACGCTGGGCCGGCCGATCAAGCGCAGCGAGATCACGCAGCCCTCGCCCTACAACACCTATGTGATCGAGGGCCTACCGCCGGGTCCGATCTCCAATCCGGGCCGCGCTTCGCTGGAAGCCGCCGCCAACCCGGCCCGCACCCGCGACCTCTATTTCGTCGCGGACGGCACCGGCGGGCACGCCTTCACCGAGACCTACGACGCGCACCAGAAGAACGTCGCCAAGCTGCGCGCGATGGAGAAGCAGATCCAGAACGACACGGTCGAGCCGGCCGAGGACGCGCAGCCGCCGGCCACCGCCGCTCCCGGACCTGCCGACACACCGACTGCGACCACGCCGGCGCGGCCCAATCAGCAGAAGAAGCCGCCTGCGGCGCGCCCGGCCAATCCCGCACCGGCCCGGCAGGGCGCGGTCCAATCCTCGCCGCCGGTGGTCCAGCGCTAGGCTCGCGGAGCTTGCCTGCGGACATTGCGGATTCCACTTTCCGGCAAAATAGTCTTAAGATTCGCGTGGCTTGATGGCCTCACGAATCCCGAGTTCCTGGAGAATCTGAACTGATGGCGCTGTCGTCCATGACCGGCTTTGCCCGAAGCCACGGCGCGAGCGGGCCGTACACCTTCGAATGGGAATTGAAGTCGGTCAACGCCAAGGGCTTTGACTTGCGGGTGCGGCTGCCGCAGGGGTTCGACGAGCTCGAGGCTCATGCCAAGAAGCGCGCCGGCGAGCTGCTCTCGCGCGGCACCGTCTACGCCAATCTCAACGTCAAGCGCACCAACGCTGCCGCCACGGTGCGCGTCAACGAGGACGTCCTCAACGCGGTCCTGAAGGCCGCCGCGCTGATTTCCGGCAAGGTCGACGCGGTGGCGCCGAGCATCGACGGCCTGCTCGCCATCAAGGGCGTCGTCGAGGTCGCCGAGCCCGAGGGTGACGAGGAAGAGGACAAGGCCGCGCGTGCCGCTGCAGCCGACGCCTTCGATAAGGCGCTCGCCGACCTCGTCGCGATGCGCAAGCGCGAGGGCACGTCGCTGGGGCAGATTCTGATCCAGCGCGTCGACGAGATCGAGCAGCTGGCCAAGAAGGCCGAGGCCGCGCCCGGCCGCAAGCCGGAGGTGATCAAGGCCAAGCTCGCTGAGCAGATCGCTACGCTGCTCGACACCACCGATCGTTTCGATTCCGATCGCCTGATGCAGGAGGCGATCCTGATCGCGACCAAGGCCGACATCCGCGAGGAGCTCGACCGCATTGCCTCGCACATCGCGCAGGCGCGCGAGTTGATCGGCAAGGGCGGCCCGATCGGGCGCAAGCTCGACTTCCTGGCGCAGGAGTTTCATCGCGAGGTCAACACCTGCTGCTCGAAGTCGAACGACATCGAGCTGACAAACACCGGGCTGGCCATGAAGAACGTGGTCGAGCAATTCCGCGAGCAGGTCCAGAATCTGGAGTGATCGATGGCGACGGGCGGTCACGGAACTGACGGTGTCGAGCGGCGCGGATTGATGTTCGTGCTGTCTTCGCCGTCGGGCGCGGGCAAGACGACGCTGTCGCGTCTCCTGATGGAGCGGACGCCCGGCTTGAAAATGTCGGTCTCGGCGACGACGCGGCCGATGCGTCCCGGTGAGGTCAACGGCAAGGATTATTCGTTCGTCGACAAGGCGACGTTCGACGCGATGGCGAAGGCCGGCGAGCTCCTGGAATGGGCGACGGTATTCGACAATAGTTACGGCACGCCGCGCGGCCCCGTCGAGGCGGCGCTGTCGGCGGGACAGGACGTGCTGTTCGACATCGACTGGCAGGGCACGCAGCAGCTGCGCGAGAAGGCGCGTGCCGACGTCGTCAGCGTCTTCATCCTGCCACCCTCGGCGGCCGATCTCGAGAAGCGCCTGCACTCGCGCGCGCAGGATTCCGACGAGGTGATCCGCAAGCGCATGAGCCGCGCCAGCCACGAGATGAGCCACTGGGCCGAGTACGACTACATCGTCATCAACCGCGACGTCGACGAGGCCTTCGCCGAGGTGCAGTCGATCCTGAAGGCCGAACGCCTCAAGCGCGAGCGGCGGATTGGCCTCGTAGGCTTCGTGCGAAGTTTGCAAGGTCAGCTTCAAGGTTAGGCCGCGACAGGCGCGGCCCTTCCTTCGCCAGCTGCTCCAGCATCGACGTGATAGCGTCGATGTCGACGGCATCGGCATCACGGCCTGCCGGCGCGTCATCGTGATCCTTGCTGATTTCCTTGGCGGCGCGTTGGGGCGCAGCGGCGACGGTCTCGAATTTCTTCTCGACCAGCTTGATCTCGACATTGCCGCTTCTGGCCTCGACAGGTTCAGTTGCCGGAGCGGCGGCACGCCGCCCGCGCGCATCGATCAACTCGAGCTCGCGACCGATCGCTGCAAGTTTCGTCACGTGTCTCGTCGGTTGCGGGCGCGCCGCATCGAAGTCGACGGGGCGCGGCGGCTGAGCGACGGCCGGCTGTGAAGCGAGCCAGGGCGCATGGCTTCCGTCCTGATGCTGCGCCTCCCAATCTGCCCAATGTGCGTGACGGCCGGCCGAGTGGAGGCGGACGCGCGCACCGGCGAAGCGGTAGATGAGGCTGGCCAGGATTCCGGCAAGCGCCAGCGCGCCGCCGATCACGAGCAGCAGCATCTGGAGCGAGCCGGTCGGCTTGTCGGTCGTGTTGTCTGCAGCAGCGAGCGGGGACGGGGATTTCGACGGCTTTGCGCTCGGCTGCGCGGCTGCCGCGACAACGGTCGGTGCCGGCGGTGGCGCCGGCGGAGCGGACGCTGTGGAGACATCGGGCCAGGGCGCGGCGCCGGCGGGTTGCTGCGCGCTGCCGTCAGTGGCCTGATCCGCGGATTGCTGTACCGGTGTCGCGGCGGCTCCTTGCGCGACGGCATTCGGCGTCTTGGGGTCGGCGCCATTCCGCGGCGTCAGATATTCGGCGCGCGCGTCCTGCACCGGATGCTGCTGCGGCGCCGGTGCATCTGCGGTCGGTGTATCGCTCGTGGTCTGCGTGGTCTGCGCGGTCCTCGCGCTGTCCTTGTCGCCGGCGGCGCGCAGATACCAGCATTTGCGCTTGGTGGTGCGGTCGAGGCGATAGTACCAGTGCTGGCCCTGCGGCGCGGCATCCTTCGGTGAAGCCAGGCAGTCGGGGGCCGCGTTGGCCGTGCTCGATGCGGTTGGCGCGTTCTGCGATACCGCGGCCAATGGCGCGCCGGCAATGATGCTGGCGACGAGGGTCGAAATGAACTTTGCGGCGCGGTTGCCCATCCTGGTCTCCCGGTTACGCATGACGCAACTCTCTACCAGCCCCTTCTCGTCAAAGACTTGGGTGGCAATGAGCCGCAAATCCGGAGAGGATGTGGCTTGAATCGGGCCTGCGGCGCGTTCGTTCCGCTGTGGTGAGGCGTTTTTGTCCGCGCGAAGGCTCAGTGGAGTATGAATCCCGCAGCAGCTCTGCGCATGAGAGTTCCCCTTGTTCGGCGCCAATGATCTGGCTGGGCCGCGGCCACGGCCTTGCAGTCCCGCGGCAGGTTCTGCCCGAGGCTTGCTGACTTTTGCCGCCCGTTGGATGCCAAAGGGCGCAGGGAAGGCCGGCGCCGGCTGGCACCCGCAGATCCGTGCGCTTTCCAAGAATGCACACGGGGTGGATCACAGGTCTCGCCGAACGCTTGGCCTTCCCTGCGCGGCTGGTTTTAACGGTGTCCTTCGTGCGCTTGTGTCCAGAAAATCTGCCAGAATGTGCGAACGGGCGGTTCTCGCAAAACCGCCCGTCGCTGGATCTGAGCCCGTTCGTGCTCAAAGGCCTTGAGCCTGTCGGGGAGCGAGGGACAGATCCGGTG
>NZ_RDQF01000090.1 GCF_004114425.1 Bradyrhizobium vignae
TCCAACACTCAAGAACAAACTTAACGCCTATGGGGAAGACCGGGTGCTGACCTCGCACCCGCGGTCTGCTGCGCGAAAGGATCGCGCAAAAAGACCGCACAGCAGCATACAGGTGGTGCCAATCACTCGGCCTTCCCTGCGCGATGGTCGGACGGCTTATGCCGCGCTCTCCCGGGAGCCGAATTCCTTCTGGCCTCCCTCGCGCTCGCGGAATTCACCGGCAGCCGCGCCGGTTGACGCGACTGCCGCATTCGCAAGCGCTTGACCGTAGCAACGACGGCCAGGACCACACGGTTTTGCCGTACGCACGGTTCGCCATTTCGCCGCAGGGTCCGATGGCGTTGTGCACGTTGCCATCGAAGTATGACGAGACGAACCTGACAGCGCCGTTCGTCCGCACGATGCCTTAGGGCTCACGGAGAGCAATCCGCCCTGCCCCTGGCTGTTCGCGCCCGACGCTGCTGCGTCCACCGCAAGCCCGGCTCGCGACAATGACGACCTCATGATCGCCCCTCGAGAATGAGCCGGGATGCGCGACACATACGACAAATCCGAATTTCGGTAAAGTGGAATATTTTCGCGCCGGTGGGTTGACAGAGAAGCGAAACAGGCCCGGACCTGTAGCCCGGATCGAGCGCAGCGCAATCCGGGAAGTGCAAGATGCCGCGAGCGGCCCCGGATTTCGCTTTCCGCTCCATTCCGGGCTACGGGAGCATCAACCCCTTCGACAGCACCGGCGTCCCATCCGCCATCGTCGTCACGCCTTTCCGCTCGACGATCATCCCGTAAGCCCGCGGCTGGCGGTGGACGTCGAAATTGAAGGTGGTGCGCTTGTAGGAATTGCAGAGATCGAGGTCGCAGCGCGCCAGCGCGATCTCGTCGCCCTTGGTGGTGCAGGCCGCGATGATCTCGCCCGAGGGCGCGATGATGCAGCTGCCGCCGATCTGATCGACGCCCTCCTCGCGGCCGGCCTTGGCGACCCCGACGACGAAAGTGCCGTTCTGATAGGCGCCGGCCTGCATCACCAGACCATTGTGAAACAGCGAGAGATCGTCATGCTCGGGTGCGGGCGGATTGTGCACCGGCGTGTTGTAGCCGATCAGCACCATCTCGACGCCCTGCAGGCCCATCACCCGATAGGTCTCGCTCCAGCGGCGGTCGTTGCAGATCGCCATGCCAATGACGCCACCGAAGGCATCGACCACGCCGAAGCCGCTGCCCGGCTCGAAGTAGCGCTTTTCCAGATGCTGGAATTCGCGCCACGGCTCGTGCTCGGCATGACCGGGCAGATGGACCTTGCGATACTTCAGGACGATCGCGCCGCTCTTGTCGACGAGAATGGACGTGTTGTAGCGCCTGACGATTCCGGCCTCGACCGCGAGCTCGGCATAGCCAAGGCAAAAGCCGATCCCGAGTTCGCGCGCGAGATCGAACAGCGGCTGCGTCTCAGGGCCCGGCATCTCGCGCTCGAAAAAGCTGTCGATCTCGGCCTGGTCCTCGAAGAACCAGCGCGGAAAGAACGTGGTCAGCGCCAGCTCGGGATAGACGATCAGGTCGCAGCCGCAAGCGCGCGCCTCGCGCATCAACGCCATCAGCCGCGCCACGACCGCGGTCCTGGTCTCGCTCCTCGCAATCGGGCCGAGCTGGCCGGCTGCGATGGTCACAAATCTCGCCACGACTCATTCCCTTACGTTTCTGATTGCGTCGGACCTGGAGCTACCCAGCCACTGCGCGCAGCCGCCTCGGTCTTCCGCCGATGGCGCAATCAAATCCCATGCCTGGCGGGACCATCGTGCGACGGCTCGCCGACAATACCGGAACTTCGTTGCCGATCTGCAACGGTTCCACACAGTCTGAAGCCGGACAAAACAAACTCCCATTCCGGCCACGAACCGCTCTCACAAGGCCGTGAGACTACCAGGGGAATGACGATGCGTGCACAACGTGTTTGGAAAGTGAATGGGGCCGCCAGCATCGGGCAGCTTCAATCGAGACTGGACGATCTGAACAAGCGTCTGGGTCAGCTCGAAAACCAGCATCCTGACAGCTGGAAGCTCGAAGAGCTGAGGGCGAGCGTGCTGAGCCTGTCGCGCGAGATCGACGACATCCGCTGCGCCGAGGCGACAGCAGCCTTGAGCGAGCTGCTGCGGAAGTAGCCGGCGCCCGCTGATTCGGATCGCGCGCAAGGAACCAAGCTCCACGGCGGCCATTTTCATACAGAGCATGGAGCAAGATCATGAGCAGGCACCTGACGCGAGCCCATCTCGCGCGTGGCGTGGCCGGCGCGGTATCCACGCTGGTCCTATGCGCGGCGGCGGTCTTCACCATCGCGCGCCACTTTGCGTTATGAAGAATTCGGCGCTGTGAGGGATTTCGCATGACATCCGACCCCGAGGAGTCGGTGCGGCTGCAAGGCTACGGCGAGATGACGCTGCGCACGGCCGTCGAGACCTTGATGCGGCTCGCGCCGCGCAAACGAACGGACGCCGCCGTCTTCCGCGTCCGTGACGGCGTGCGCCTCGCGCAAAGCGAGATCGCCGAGCTTGCCTCAAGCTGGGGCATCGAGCCGGCGCCCCACGTACGATCGCCGAGACTGGTGCCGGAGCAGCACTGGCAAGACATCGTCCGCGGCATGGTGCGCGAAGCCCCGCTGCCGTCGCTGCTGGTGGCGTTTCTGCTGGGGGCGCTGGTGGCGCGAAGGTAGGCGCGCCGGAGCCGCTTGCAACAGCACTACTTCTGTTCGCTTGCCCGCATCTGGTCGGCGAACGGACGCAGGGCCTCCGACATGTCGTCGAGGCGCTTCTGCCACTCTGCACCAGGCAGGAAGGCGATCACCGGCTCATCCCCCGGAGAACCCGTCAGGTACTCTGGATTGCGCAGGCCCTCGGCGATCCCGGCTTCCAGCTTCTTGACGAGGTCGTCCGGAACGCCCTTGGGGACCGCGAAGCCACGCTCGGCCGTCGTCACCACTGGAAAGCCCACCTCCTCTGCCGTCGGAACGTCGGGCAGCGATGGAAAGCGCTTTTTCGACAGGATCGCGATGACGCGAAGCGGCCCCTTGTTGGCGCCATGCAGTTCGGGAATCTCGCTGAGAGTGACCATCCCGACATCCAGATGCCCGCCTAAAAGGTCAGTCCGCTGCGCCGCCGTTCCTCGGTAGGAGATCTCGTTGGGCTCGACCTTCGCGACGGAAGCGAGCATGCGAATGGCCAGATGACCGTTGGTGCCGGCGCCGTTGTGACCAAAGGTCACCGAGCCGGGCTTGCTGCGCAATGCCACAACGACATCCGGCAGATTCTTGAATCGGCTGTCCGCAGGCACCACGACGACGTTCGGATCCTCGACGACCCGTGCGACCAGCCGGATTTCATCCGTGGTGTATTGGGTTTTGCGGGTCATCGGCAGGAAGTTGTAGCCCGGCACGTTGACGACGCCGATGGAATAAGCGTCGGGCGCGGCGCGCGCAATCGCGGCAAACGCGATCTCCCCACCGGCGCCGGGCTTGTTCAGGACGACAAACTTCGCCTTGCCGCCCAGCGCGCGCTCGACAAAGGGAAGAAGCTTGCGGGCCATGACATCGGTGCCGCCGCCGGGCGCGAAGCCGACGACGACTTCGATCGGCTTCTCGTCTGGCCACGCGGCCCATGCCGGGCCGCAAGCAGCAAAACCAAACGTTGCAACGAGCGCGACGATAGTCTTGTTCATGGTTTCCAACCCTGTTCTCCTTCTCGGCGAATCACGCTCTCGAACGCGCGACCGACTATGCGCTCATCTAGCCGCCGGCCCGACCGAATGGCAACTGGTTGCCGAACGAAGCGATTTGATCGCGCGCAGGGGCTTCGGCGGTCAAGCCTGCACGCAGATGCTCCGTCGTCGAATTCCCGATAGCTTGCGCGACACATTTGCGTGCGAGAGATGTTCCATGGCGAAGGCAAACATTGGCGATCTGGAAGGTGGCGCAGCGCTGTGTGCCTGGTGCGAGGGCGTACCTTCATTCCACGATGCGACGTTGCGGGAGCTGGAGCTTCGCCAGGGCGCACCAAGCCGGCTGGTCGCCCACGCCTTCCAGATGACCCCGAAGGTCGATGCACGCGGCTATTTCGTGCTGACCAAGCATGTGGACGTCACCTTCACGATCTTCGAGCCGATCGAGGTCCAGCTGTTCGACTTCACGGAAGCGGGAATCATCTTCTCGCTCGGCATCGAAATCGATCCCGACGGCACAATACTGAGCTTCGAATCCAGCTATGGGGTGCACGGCCGGATCAAGGCCAGGCGGGTCGCGGTCTCGTTCGAGCCCCGGGCGGCCGGGTCATCCTGAAGCTGGCAAGCCATGCCACCGCAACAAGCCGCCCTGCGAGGGCCAAATCGGCCGTGGACCCGCCCCGAAAATCGTTGCAAAAAAGGCGCTCCCGAGGCGCCGGCGACCGGTCCGCCAAGCCTTCAGGAGAACGTCGACTTTTGGAAGAATGGTCGGAGTGGCAGGATTCGAACCTGCGACCCCTGCGTCCCGAACGCAGTGCTCTACCGGGCTGAGCCACACTCCGACAAGAAGGCGGCTTATAGCGTCGGGTTTGACGCACTGCAAGCGGCCGAGATGAGGAATTTTATCCCTGTGAAAACGTGTCTTGAAACGCTGATTTTGCCGGCCGGCGAGGCCGGCGCGGAAGCCGCCGCCCGGACCCTGGCGGCCGGCGGGCTGGTCGCGTTTCCGACCGAGACGGTCTACGGGCTTGGGGCGGATGCGGCCAACGCTGCGGCGATCGCCCATCTCTACGCCGCCAAGGGCCGGCCGGCGTTCAATCCGCTGATCGCGCATGTCGCTGATATCGCGGCCGCGCGGCGGATCGGGCGCTTCGACGCGCGCGCGTTGAAGCTTGCAGAGGCGTTCTGGCCGGGGCCGCTGACGCTGGTGGTGCCGAAGACCGAGGACTGCCCGGTGGCGGATCTCGCCACCGCCGGCCTCGACACGGTCGCGATCCGCATTCCCGCCCATCCGGTGGCGCAGGCGATCCTGCGCGCCTTTGGCGGGGCGGTGGTGGCGCCGTCCGCCAACATCTCCGGCCACGTCTCGCCGACGCTGGCCGGCCATGTCGAGAGCGACCTTGCGGGGCGGATCGACCTGATCGTCGATGGCGGGCCGGTCGAGGTCGGCGTCGAATCGACCATCGTCGGCTGCTTCGAGATGCCGATGCTGCTCCGTCCCGGCGGACTGTCGCGCGAGCGGATCGAGGCGGTGCTGGGCGCCCCACTCGCGCGACCCGCTATGGAAGCCGAAAGCGACGACAGCCAGCCGCTTGCGCCGGGCATGCTGGCCTCGCATTACGCGCCGCGCGCCAATGTGCGGCTCAATGCGCATGATGTCGCGCCGGACGAGGCGCTGCTGGCGTTCGGGCCGTCGCGCCTGCCCGGCATTGATGCTGCCGCGGCCGTCATGAATTTGTCGCCCACCGGTGATCTCGATGAAGCCGCGGCCAATCTGTTCGGTTATCTTCGCAGCCTCGATGCGAGAGCGCCGCGGGCGATCGCGGTGATGGCGATCCCCGAAGAAGGACTTGGCGAAGCGATCAACGACCGGCTGCGCCGGGCGGCAGTTGCCCGATAAGAAGCTTGAGAAGAGATACGAGAATGAACGTCAATAAGTCCGCCGCCCCGCCGCTTGCGCCCGAGCTGATCGACCAATTCCGCAAGATCGTCGGCGAGCGCCATGCGATCACCGATGCGACCGATATCGAGCCCTACGTCACCGAGGAGCGCAACCTGTTCCACGGCCGCTCGCCGCTGGTGCTGCGCCCGGGCTCGACCGCGGAAGTCTCCGCGATCTGCAAGCTCGCCTCGGCGCACAACATCGCCCTGGTGCCGCAGGGCGGCAACACCGGGCTCGTCGGCGGGCAGACGCCGCACAATGGCGAGGTGGTGGTGTCGCTGCGCCGGCTCGACAAGATCCGCGAGGTCGACACCGCCTCCAACACCATGACCTGCGAGGCCGGCGTGGTGCTGCAGGTCGCGCAAACGAAGGCGGCGGAGGTGGACCGGCTGTTTCCGCTGTCGCTGGGCGCGGAAGGCAGCTGCACCATCGGCGGCAATCTCTCGACCAATGCCGGCGGCACCGCCGCGCTCGCCTATGGCGTCGCGCGCGAGATGGCGCTGGGGCTCGAGGTCGTGCTCGCCGACGGGCGTGTGCTGAACGCGCTGTCGAAGCTGAAGAAGGACAACACCGGCTACAACCTGCACAACCTCTTCATCGGCGCAGAAGGCACGCTCGGCATCATCACCGCGGCAACGCTGAAACTGTTTCCCAAGCCGCGGGCGATCGAGACGGCCTTCGTCGGGCTGAAGTCGCCGGCAGCGGCGCTCAAGCTGCTCACGATCGCGCAAGGCGAAGCCGCCAATGCGCTGACGAGCTTCGAGCTGCTGTCGGAGATGGCGGTCGACTTCTCGATCCGTCACGGCATCGACGTGCGCGACCCGCTCGCACAGAAGCATCCCTGGTACGTGCTGATGGAATTGTCCTCACCCAGCGAGGATGCCCGCACGCCGCTGGAGACGATCCTCGCCCGCGCCATGGAGGAGGAGATCGTCGACGACGCCGTGATCGCGGCGAGCCTCGCCCAGCGCGGCGCGTTCTGGAAGCTGCGCGACGAGATGTCGGCGGCGCAGAAACCGGAAGGCGGCTCGATCAAGCACGACATCTCCGTGCCCGTCGCTGCGGTGCCTGCCTTCATCGCCGAGGCCGATGCCGCGGTGGTGAAGCTGATCCCGGGCGCACGGCCGGTGCCGTTCGGCCATCTCGGCGACGGCAATCTGCACTACAATGTCAGCCAGCCGATCGGCGCCGACACCGCGGATTTTCTGGCGCGCTGGCACGAGATGAACGCGGTCGTGTTCGAGATCGTGCTGCGCATGGGCGGCTCGATCTCGGCCGAGCACGGCATCGGCGTGCTCAAGCGCGACGAGCTTCCCGAGGTGAAGGACAAGACCGCGATCGAGCTGATGCGGTCGATCAAGACGATGCTCGATCCGCTGGGAATCATGAATCCGGGGAAGGTGCTGTGACCGCGCCTGCGATTGACGCCATCAGAGATGCCGACGTCGAGGGCGTCGTCGCGCTGTGGCAGCGCTGCGGCCTGACGCGGCCCTGGAACGACCCGCATGCCGACATCGCGCTGGCGCGGCGGCGCGACAATTCCACCGTGCTGGTCGGCCGCGACAACGGCGCGATCGTCGCCACCGTCATGGTCGGCCATGACGGCCATCGCGGCTGGGTCTATTACGTCGCGGTCGATCCCGGTTGTCAGAAGCGCGGCTTCGGTCGCGCCATCATGGCGGCGGCGGAGGACTGGCTGCGGAGCGCCGGCATTCCGAAGCTGCAGCTCCTCGTCCGGCGCGAGAATGCAGAGGCCAATGCGTTCTATGGCTCGCTGGGCTTCGAGCTGTCGACGTCCGTGATGTTCCAGAAGTGGCTCGACGGCCGCGCGACCACGCCAAGCAACTGAGATCGAGCCATGACCATTTCCGACCGCGTCCGCATCAGGGACGTCCGCGTGCTCTCCGACAATTGGACGCCCCTGAAGGAGACGACGTTCGACTACCGCCGCGCCAATGGCGAGTGGCAGACGCAGCACCGCGAGACCTATGAGCGCGACAACGCCGCAGCCGTGCTGCCCTACAATCTTGCCCGGCGCACGGTGATCCTGGTGCGCCAGTTCCGCCTGCCGGCGTTCATCCGCGGCTACGACGATCTCTTGATCGAAGCGGCCGCCGGCGTGCTGGACAATGCCTCGCCCGAGGAGCGCATCCGCGCCGAGGCCGAGGAGGAAACCGGCTATCGCCTGCATCACGTCCACAAGGTGTTCGAGGCGTTCATGAGCCCGGGCGCCAACACCGAGAAGCTGCATTTCTTCGTCGCCGAATACGAGCCTGAGATGCGGGTGAGCGACGGCGGCGGCCTCGAGCACGAAGGCGAGGACATCGAGGTGCTGGAGCTTCCCATCGACGAGGCATTGGCGATGATCGCCGACGGCCGCATCATCGACGCCAAGGCGATCATGCTGCTGCAATACGTGGCGCTGCATGTGTTCAGGTAAGGAACCTATTCGCACGCAAGGTGCAGACCCTTCTGCCCTCGTGGGAGAGGGTCAGCAATACCGATGCCGACCAACTTCATCTGCAATTCTGTCCTGCGTCAGCTCGCCCCCCGTTGAGCAACGCCAAAACTACCTCTAGTCTGGCGCCAACCAAGAACCAGGAGACGCGCCATGTCCGCTCCGCGCGACGACGAATTCGGCTTTGCGCCCGACCACGACTCCCCTGTTCCCTACATGCAGCGCACCCGCGACTATTACGCAGCGATCGGCTACACCACGCCATATCGCTGGGCGCATTACACGGAGGCGCCGTTCCAGCCGCTGAAGAAGCCGCTGGCCAAGTCACGTGTCACCATCATCACGACGGCCGCGCCTTACGATCCGGCCAAGGGCGACCAGGGGCCGGGCGCGGCGTATAATGGCAGCGCGAAGTTCTATCAGGTCTATGACGGCGACACGTCCAGGCAGCACGACCTGCGCATCTCCCACATCGGCTACGACCGCAAGCACACGTCGGCGACCGACAGCGGGACCTGGTTTCCGCTGCCGCAGCTTTTGAAAGCATCCGCAGCAGGCCGCATCGGCGAAGTCGCGCCGCGCTTCTTCGGCGCGCCGACCAACCGCAGCCATCGCGTCACGCTCGACACCGACGCGCCGGAGATTCTGTCGCGCTGCCTGGCCGACAAGGTCGATGTCGCGGTGCTGGTGCCGAACTGCCCGGTCTGCCACCAGACCACGGCGCTGGTGGCGCGGCATCTGGAGCGCAACGGCATTGCGACCGTGATCATGGGCTGCGCCAAGGACATCATCGAGCACGCGGCGGTACCGCGCTTCCTGTTCAGCGACTTCCCGCTCGGCAATTCCGCCGGCAAGCCGCACGACGTCGCCTCGCAGGCGCAGACGCTCGAGCTCGCGCTGAGACTGCTGGAGAGCGCCAGCGGCCCACAGACCACGATGCAATCGCCGCTGCGCTGGAGCGAGGACGCCTCCTGGAAGCTCGACTACAACAATGTCGCGCAGCTCTCGCCCGAGGAGCTGGCGCGCCGCCGCGCCGAATTCGACAAGCAGAAGGAGATCGCGCGCGGCAACCGCGCCGCCTGACGTCGTCCAACAACAATAATCGAGGGAGAGCGAGGTGACGCGACCGTTCGAGGGCGTGAAGATCCTGGACTTCACGCAAGTGCTGGCCGGCCCCTATGCGAGCTATCAGCTCGCGCTCTTGGGTGCAGACGTCATCAAGGTCGAGCGGCGCGAGGGCGAGGACATGCGCCGCACGCCGCTCTCTCGCGAATGGGCCGAGCGCGGGCTGGCACCGGCGTTCCAGGCCATCAACGGCAACAAGCGCAGCCTGACGCTCGATTTGCAGAAGCCGGAGGCGATCGCGATCGTGAAGAAGCTCGCGAGCCAGGTCGACGTCGTCATGGAAAATTTTCGCCCGGGCGTGATGGACAAGCTCGGCATCGGCTACGAGGCACTGTCGGCGATCAATCCAAAGCTGATCTATTGCGCGGTCTCCGGCTTCGGCCAGACCGGTCCGGACCGCCTGCGGCCCGGCTACGACGGCAAGATGCAGGCGCTGTCGGGCATCATGGCCATCACCGGCCATCCCGAGACCGGGCCGACCCGCGCGGGCTTTGCGGTCTGCGACGTGCTTTCGGGCGCCACGGCGGCGTTCGGCGTGTCGAGCGCGCTCTACCAGCGCGACCGCACCGGCAAGGGGCAGCTCATCGACGTCTCGATGCTGGAGGCGACGCTGGCATTTCTCTCGGGCCAGATCGCGGACTGGTCGGTTGCCGGCCATCGTCAGCAGCTTTCCGGCAATCAAGCGGTGAGCCGCAAGACCACCGCGAACCTGTTCAAGGCCGGCGACGGCCACATCCTGCTCGCGGTCAACAACGAGAAGCAGTACCGCGCGCTGATGTCCGCGCTCGGCCGCGAGGACACGCTGAGCGACCCGCGCTTTGCCGACTGGTTTTCGCGTAACGAGAACGAGGGCGCGCTGCGCGCCATCATTGAGGAGGCGCTCGCGAAGAAGCCTGCACGCGAATGGGAGACGATTCTGGAAGACGCCGGCGCGCCCTGCGCCAGCATCTGGAAGGTCGAGGAGGTCATCGACCATCCGCAAATCAAGGCGCGCGGCGCGATCCAGGAGCTCGACACGCAATACGGCCGCCTGCGCTTTGCCGGCAGCGGGTTCAAACTCGCCCATGGCGGCGGCAGGCTGGACCGGATGGCGCCGGAGCTGGGCGCGGATACGGATGCGGTGCTGGGCGAGCTCGGATTTGACGCGGCGGAGATTGCGGCGCTGCGGGCGCGCGAGATCGTCTGAGGACTAATTTAGATTGCCTTCGCCGCGACCTTCGCGGCGGCGAGGATCTCGCGCCTGACGGCGTCATCCTTCACCGCGCGCGCCATGTCGGCCGCGCCTGTCAGGATCGCAAGCAGCGCGATCGCCCGCTGCCGCGCATGCGTGCCGCGAAAACCCTGCGCGACGAGGTCCGCCAGACGCTCCAGCTCTCCCTGATAGACGGCGCGCGTTGCGGCGTCCGAGCGCGCAACGTCAGAGGAAAAGCTGGGGAGTGCGCAGGCCTCATCGAGGCCGACCTCCATCCGCTCACCCAGATAGAAATCGACGAACGGATCGCGCCAACCGCTGCCGTGCTGCGCCTGAAATTGCGCGATGCCGCCGCGCAGGAAGGCGAGCCCGTCCGCTACCGCAAGCCGGAACGCATCCGCCTTGGATTCGAAATGGGCGTAGAACGCCCCCGACGTGAGGCCCGCACCCTTGGCGAGCGCGTCCACGCCGGCGCCGCCGAATCCACCGGTGCGGAAGCCGCGCCCGACCGCATCCGCCAGCCGCGCGCGCGCGTCACCGTCGCTCTTCTTCGGTCGTGCCATCGGTCACCTCTCGATAGCGATCGTTATATTACGCTTGACGGGATAACGATCGTTATGTTTTATATAACGACCGTTATGTTACGGTTCAAAGGGAAACCTCTCTATGCCCATCCAGATCATCGTTCCCGAAGGCGCGCTGACGCCGGCCGCAGAAGCCGAGGCGTTCGGCAAGCTGACCGAGCTGCTGCTGCGTTTGCACGGCCTCACCGGCAACCGCTTCATGACGCCGAACGTCATCGGCGAGGTGACCGTGGTGCCGAAGCGGCGCACCTATTCCGGCGGCAAGCCCGCCGACATCGCCGTGTTCGAGCTCAGGGTGCCGTCATTCGTGCTGCCGACGCAGGAGATGAAGGACGCCTGGATCTCCGAGGGCACGACCATCCTCGAGAAGGCCGCCGAGGGACGCATCAAGCGCGAGCACATTTTTGCAAATGTCAGCTACGCCGTCGATGGCGGCTGGGGCATTGGAGGCGAGGCCTATAGCAACGCAGCGCTCGGATCGGCCGTCGCAGCGGCTTGAGTCAAATAATTGGACGGACGGTGGGCGCGGCGTGTTGCGCGCCATTGCCCACCGGCATCGCTGTTCAGAACAACGACCCTTGCCCGTCGTCTGATGACGCAGCAGCAACTTTCCTCGCCACCTTCTTGGGCTTGGCAGCTTCTGCCTCCGCCTCCATCTGCTCCGCGCTGATCGGCAAGAGCAGCTGCTCGTCGTCGTTGGCGACGCGGTTGACGCGGCTGGAGACCGGGTGCCAGGCGAATTCGCCGATACGCGGGGCGCTCATCAGCGGCAGGATCGCATCGACCTCGTCGCCGCTGACGTCGAGCCAGCGCTCGAAATCGCGCGGGCTGATGGTGACGGGCACGCGGTCATGAAGCGCGGCGAGATCCTCGCCCGCCGCCGCCGTGACGATCGCGACCGTATCGAGCTCCTCGCCGTTCGGCCCGAGCCAGGTTTCGAACACAGCGGCAAAGCCGAGCGGCGCGCCGTCAGCACGGTGGATGAAGAAGGGCTGCTTGCGGCCGCCCTCCGACTTCCACTCGTAATAGCCGTCGGCCGGGATCAGGCCGCGCCGGCGACGAATCGCGTTCTTGAAGGCGGGCTTCTCCAGCACCGTCTCGGAGCGGGCGTTGATCAGGAGCGTAAAGCCGCGGGGATCCTTGACCCAGCCCGGCAGCAGGCCCCAACGCATCAGGCGGAAATGGCGCGCCCCGTTCTCGGCCAATACGACCGGAATCGGCTCTGTCGGGGCGACATTGTATCGGGGCGGGAAATTCGGCTGCTCGACATAGCCGAACAGTTGCCGCAAAGCCGCGGGGGCCGAAGTTATGACGAAGCGTCCACACATACCAGGGTATCTATATAGGGTCCGTTCAGGTCCTTTTAACCCCAAAAGCTAACACTGCGGCAGATGAGCTCAACGGCCTCCAAACCCGCGCGCACGCATGTACAGACGGGCCCTGAGGTCGAGGCCTGGGCCGAACGGCTGCGCGTGGCCAACATCAACCCGCGGACCGGGCTTGCCACCGACTATCTCAACCATTTCAATGAAGCCGTGATGCTGCTCGAAATGGTCCCTGATATGCCCGAATGCGCCGAAGACTTCCTGACCTGGACGCCGCTGTCCTATGCCGAGCATTTCACGGCCTCGAATTTCAAGGCGCGGGACCTCGCCATCGAGGCCTATGAGAAGGCCGATCCCGACGTCCGGGCCCAGTTCGACCACATTACGGATACCATGACCTCGATCCTGACCGCGGTGGGTTCGGCCATGCGCGAGGTCGAGAAGGACACGACCCGCGTCCGCCTCGCCGAGCAGGCCGCGCTCTGGGTCAAGCCGCTGATTGCGGCCTGCGGCGGCATCATCAATGGCGGGGCGGAAGCCGACGTCGACACCATCATGGCGAATTCGGCCGGATAGGTGACGAGATTGGCCGCGGTCGTCCAGCCCACCCATCCCCAGCTTGCGGTCAGCGCGGCCATCTTCCGCGACGGCAAGGTGCTGCTGGTCCGCCGCGCCCGCTCGCCGGCCAAGGGATTCTATTCGCTTCCGGGCGGCCGGGTCGAGTTCGGCGAATCGTTGCATCAGGCCTTGAGCCGCGAGGTCGACGAGGAAACCGGGCTCGAGATCGAGATCATCGGCCTCGCCGGCTGGCGCGAAGTGCTGCCGGCCGCAGCCGGCGCCGGCCATTACCTGATCATGTCTTTTGCCGCCCGCTGGACGGCGAAGGAACCGGCCTTGAACGACGAGCTCGACGATTACCGCTGGATCGTGCCGGATGCTCTTGGCAGTCTCTGCGACCTCAAGCTGACCGGGGGGCTGGAGGAAGTTATCCTGTCCGCTCACCGGCTGCTTGGCGCCTGACGGCCCGCCTTGCGCCAGCCATCCCAAGGGGGCATACAGCCGCCGATGTCGACGCGACCTCTGGCCATTTTTGCCCTGATTGTTGCCTGCGCCGCCGGGCCCGCCGGGGCCCAGGACGTGGCGGCGCCGTTTGACGCCGATTTGCAGCGGCTGGCCGAGATCCTGGGCGGGCTGCACTATCTGCGCGGCATCTGCGGGACCAATGAGGGCAACAAATGGCGCAACGAGATGCAGGCGCTGATCGATGCCGAAACTCCCTCCGGGGAGCGCCGCACCCGCATGATCGCCGGCTTCAACCGCGGCTACAACGGTTTTCAGCAGACCTACCGCAGCTGCACGCCGGCCGCGACGGTGGCGATCCGCCGCTACATCGAGGAAGGCTCGAAGATCTCGCGGGATCTCACGGCGCGCTACGCGAACTGAGCTCTCTCTACTCGTCATTCCGGGTTCGCGCGGCGCACGCCGCGGAATCACGCAGTGCGGGAACCCTGTCATCGATTTTGTTCATAGCCGTTAACCGTTCTTAAAGATGTGGCCTAGCCGTCGTTAACGACCGTGCTACACCTCTCGCACAGCGCATCGCCGTGGATCGCGCCCCAGCCCTGATCGAGTTTCATGAGCCAGCCGATTTCCTACGCCCCCGCCCGCGCGCCGCTGCCCGATCACGAGCAGAAAAAGGCTGCCCTGAACTATCTCAACGAGGCCTGGGCCGAGGCTCGCCATGACGGCATCGATGGTGATTGCCTGGCGCAGGCGAGCCTGTTCGCGGCATTGGCCGAGCTCGTCGGCACCTATGGCGAGGACGCGGTGGCGAAGTTCGTCGAGGGCTTTCCCGGCCGCATTCGCAACGGCGAATTCTCGGTCGGCATCTCCAGGCAGTAAGTCTGTCGAAAATCCCCGCCACGTGGGCGGGGCCAGTTGGCGGATGAATGACTTTGCGAAAGTCGTCGCGAAGTCTGCCGCGATTTATCGCATGAAAGCCGTTCCCCGCGGACAAGCATTAGTCTTGCAATGAGCGGGAAATGTTCTTGATACGATCAGGAATTCCCCCTTCCATCACGGTGCGATCCTTGAGCGTCGCCTTCATGTTGAAATGAAATTCGGCCGTTGTGGATACAGCGCGTTCAGCGATGCATTCTTTCTGGCTGAACCGACTTGCATACGCTACCATAAGTTTTTCATCGAATTTTTTCCCGACGAGCTGAGTCCATGATCAAGCGTCTATTCTTGTCTTATGCCTCGGACGACAAGGACCTGGCTCGCGATCTTGAGCGCAGCCTGAAGGCCCACAAATTGCCGGTGTGGCGGGATGAACACAGCATCAGCCCAGGCGCGAAATGGTTTGACGACATTGAAGACGGTATTCGCGATTCCCGTGGTGTCGTCGTTCTCGTCACCGAGGCCAGCAGACGTTCGGAATGGGTCACCTACGAATATTCGCTTGCAAGGGGCGCCGGCATCCCGGTGATTGCAATCCTCGTGGAAGGCACAGCAATTCCGACTCCGTTGCGATCATTTCACGCCGTGAAGCACGAAAATCCCGACAAGGTCGCGGAGAAGATCAAGAAGGCACTTAGAGACCAATCACGCGCCATCGGACGAGACCGCGCATCATCCGCCCCCGTCCTTATGGCGAAATTTCAAGAGGAGAATGGCGACCCCATCCGCGCGACCAAGGGCAAAACACCTGAACTCTGTATGGAGATGTGGTTGGAGCAGGTCCCCAAAGAAACGAAAAGCGTCGCATTCGAGATTCCGGATGACGGGATCGGGGACAACAAATGGATCGCAAAGCGCGCATCGACCCGGCCTACGGCACGGGAAAGAGCATTTCTGTGCGATGACATTCAGCTCTATGGCGACGTCGAAGTATGGGCCAGCGGAATTGGCAAGGGACCGGGAAAATGGTCCGGCTCCTGGCGCCTCTACGAAGCCTTGATGCACTACTATCGCAGCCGATCGTACAGTCCCGGCGTTCGCGCAGCGCTCAAGCAAATCCGGCTGAACTAAAGCGCGATGAGATTTGGATGAATCGTCATCGCGCTTTAGCTTGTTGTTTACGCATGATCTTTCCGGAAAACCGCTTCGCACTTTTCCGAATCATGCTTTAGCGCATCACCCGGACAAGCATTTGTCTCGCGATCGCCGGGAGATGTTCCCGCTGCAATCGCGAACGCGCTCCTTTCCTCCTCAAGGCTCGACCTTGAGCATCGCTTTCATGTTGGGATGATAGCGGCAGTAATATTCGACCGTTCCAGCCTTCTTCAGAACCGACGCCGCCGATTTGTTCGGCGGCAGCGTCACGTCGAAATCGCCGTTCCTCGCGGTCGCGGTATGAGCGAAGACGTCCTTGTTGACCCATTGAATGGTATCGCCCACCTTCGCCGATATTTCGGCCGGCGAGATCACGAGATTCTCCATCGTGATCTCTATGGTCGCGGCGTCTGCCGGGACGACCATCGTCAGGAAGACGACTGCAAGCGCGGTTGAAGCGAGACGTCCCGGCATCATCCCATCTCCTATTTCAGCTCGGCCGCGACATGTTCGGCGTGCTGCTCATGTCCCTGGAAGATCTTCAGGCCGGTCTGCAGCAGGTTCTTCAGCTCGGCATTGCTGGCGGACGGAATGAGCTGGGTTTCGAGGGCGCCGTTGACCGTCTTGTGGTAGGCGACTTCGTTCGCGACATAGGCCTTGTCAAAGGCCGCGCCGCTCAGCTTGTCGAGCTCGGCTAGCTTCTCGCTGGCCTGCTTCGACAGCGCCTTGCTGGTGTCGTTGTCTTCAGGCGTGACGTTCAGCTTCTTGACCAGCGCGAGCGCCTGCTTGTTCACGGCCTCGTGGTCGCGCACCATGTCCTCGGCAAACGCCTTCACATCCTTGTTCTTGGCTTTCTTCATCGCCTGCTTCGCCGCGTTGATGTCGATCACGCCGGCGGTGTAGGCGATATGCGCGATCTGCGGATCGGTGAGCTTATCGGCCGCACGAGCGCCCTGTGGCAGCACGGGACTCGACAGCAGAACGGCGGCGGCGATTGCCGCGCTCGATCGGATGAACATGGCTTGATCCTCCTGTGGTGCCGGACGTTTGGCCGGCACGTTGCTTCACAGGAGTTGGATGGACATTTCGCGCAAACGTTCCCGAAAACTTCAGGCTCCGAACCCGAGCCGCTTCAGCACAGCCTCGGTCAAGTGCTCACATCGTCGCCCGGCGAAGGGGAACGCATCCATAACCACCGGGCCGATCTCCTTCTCGACGTTCTCGCGCAGCATGGTGCGAGCGCGGTGCAGCCGCGTCTTCACCGTTTCGGGCTTCACACCGAGCAGATCGGCGGTCTCATCGACCGTCATCCCCTCCATGACCCGGGCGACGAAGACCATGCGGAAGACATCCGGCAATTCGTCGATGGCGCGTTCGACCACACGCTGGATTTCACGCTGGGCCATGGTCCTTTCCGGATCGCCTGGAGGAGAAACAGGGAATTTGATGATCTGCGCCTCGAGCGCCTGTTCCGGCACCGCGCCGAGCTCGACATGCGGTCTGGCGCTGCGTGCCCGGCCAAGTGCCTCGTTGATGGCAATGCGCGACAGCCAGGTCGACAGTCCGGACTCGCCGCGAAAGCCGTCGAGATGGGTGAATGCGCGGACATAGGTTTCCTGCACCACATCCTCGGCCTCGCTGTCGCTGCGCAGGATGCCTCGCGCGAGGCGGTAGAGCCTGCGGTTATTGGCCTGCATGATCTCGCGCAAGGCGGTCTCGTCCCGGCGCCGCGCCCGGTCGACCAGCGCGGCTTCCGAAGTCCTGGCGCCCGCCGACAGGCCGGCTGCGGTCCCTGGCATGGCGGTTTCCTCGTCTCCATTGGTTCCGGCCATTGGATGCAGGGCCAGGGGAAAGGTTCCCGATTTTGTTTACTCGTGGCTCTTACCCTCCCCGGAGGCCAAGAGCCGCCCCCTCAATCCGTCTCGATCGGCAGCGCCGGGTCCCTTGCCCATTCGCCCATCGAGGCATCGTACAGCGTCAGCTTGTCGTAGCCGAGTTGCGTCAGCAAGAAGAGGTCGATCGTGGCCGAGATGCCGCCTCCGCAATAGAGAATCACCGTCTTGTCGCGCGTGATCCCCCGGGCCGCGAACTTCGCTTGCGCATCTGCAAGGCTCGTCAGCGTCTTGTCGGCATTCACGAGCATGGCTGCAGGAACGTTGACACTGCCGGGAACGCGGCCCGGCCGGCCGTAGCGGCTCGGATCGAGGCCGCGATGAAACTGGGGCCCGAGCGCGTTGACGATGACAGTCGAGGGATCGCCGATCCGCCCCTTCACGACATTCCTGTCGACGAAAAAGCCCGCGCGCGGCGCCGCCTTGAAGGTCGTGGCTGGATAGCCCCTCGGTGCGCCCGTCTCAATCGGCCGCCCCTCCTCCTTCCATTTATCGAAGCCTCCGTCGAGCACACGGGCATCGACGCCGAGCGAGCGCAGCATCCACCAGAACCGCGTTGCCCACATCATGGTCCCGATGCTGTAGAGCACGATGGTCTTGCCCGCATCGAGGCCATGGCGGCCGAAGGCAGCCTCCAGCTGGGCCACATCGGGCATCATGAAGAAGTGTCGCGACGAGGTGTCGGAGAACTCACCTTGCAGGTCGAGGAAATCGGCGCCGGGGATGTGGCCAGCCGCGAACGTCTTGTCGCCGGGCACCGCACGATAGGGCACGTCGCTGCCCGGCGGGACTGGTTCGTTGTACGTCGTGCAGTCGTAGAGGCGGAGATCGGGATCGTCGAGCATCGCGGCGAGTTGCTCGGTGGTGATGAGGGCGGCTGGCTGGGACATTGTCGCCTCGCGTTACAAAGCCGTAGCCCGGGTGAGCGTAGCGAAACTCGGGGACGTCTCAAGCAGAATCACGCCAAGGCGACGTCCCGCATATCGCTGCGCTCGTGCGGGCTACGGGTCTCTCCCCTCATTGCGAGCGCAGCGAAGCATCCAGAATCTTTCCGCGGCGGGTTTCTGGATTGCTCACATGGGGATTTGGTGTGTCAAGGCGGTTTGTTCAGCTCTTTGTTCGATTGCAGGCCAGCTCTTCGTCCCGACCGTGGAGCACGTAGGATGGCGCGCGCAGATCGAGTCAAGGT
>NZ_RDQF01000091.1 GCF_004114425.1 Bradyrhizobium vignae
CTTGACTCGATCTGCGCGCGCCATCCTACGTGCTCCACGGTCGGGACGAAGAGCTGGCCTGCAATCGAACAAAGAGCTGAACAAACCGCCTTGACACACCAAATCCCCATGTGAGCAATCCAGAATCCCTCGACGAAAAGACTTTGGATTTGCTTCGCTGCGCTCGCAATGACGAGTTCGTGGGACGGCGCCTTTGGGCCTTCACCTCGGCGAAGCCTCGGCGTAGCCGGGTCGCGGGGAATGATACCGGTGATGAGGAAGCGCTTTGCGCGAACGCCAACGCCGGGAACCCATCCCCCGTCCCGTGATGATACGTGCGCGCAAGGGTTCCTTCACCATTCGCGTTGACCAGATGTTTACCGCTTCACGTGGGGCCGCATTTACCAATGCGCCACATCGCCCCGTGAAAACACCTGTCTTCGCTTGCGTGTGCCGCTCGCGCAACGCGGATTAACGCCCCGGCAACCTAAATTGATTACTGACGATAAAGATCGAATTGCACGGATGTACTGAGTTCGATCGGACGAGCGTAAGCGTAGCGTGAGCGTATCGATGTCAGTGTTGCGTAACCATCCGAAGGGCGCGCGGTTCGCGTCCTTCGGTATCGGTCTCTGCATCTTCGCATTGATGCCGAGAGAGACCGGCTATCAGGACATTGCCTCTCTGCTGGCGCGCCAACCCGGCGTCGCCGAGCGTTGGCAGAAGCAGGTGTTCTCCGCGGCGTCCTCGATCCAGCTCGCCACCTACAGCTTTTCGCGCCCCATTGGCACCTCCGCTCCGCAGAGCGCGATGGTTCGGCTCGCGAGCCTCGACGGCCGCGACGTCACCGGCGCGATCAGCCGCAATCCTGCACTTCAAGCGCCGGCGCGCTACCAGTCGTCCGACTTTCCCAAGGTCGATCGCTCCCTGAAAGGTGATCGCCTCGCAATCGTCACGCCGACGCAATCTCCCGAGACGGTCGCGCCAGCTGCGGCGCCCGCCAAGGAAGATCCCGCGACGTCGAACAGCTCGGTGTTCGGCGCCAAGACCGCGGCATCACCTCGGGCGATGTCGCCGGAATCGGCGGCCGCGCTCGACCCCGAGCTCCAGGAAGCGCTGCGCGCACCGCCGCTGCCGCAATATTCCAACCCGCCGCAGGCCAGCGATGCGGCGCCCGCGTTCGCAGTGCAGCCGCTGGAAGCGCTGAAGCGGGCCACGACGCCGGTCGCGCCCGCGCGCGATCCCTTCAGCGTCAAGACCTCGAGCCTGTTCTTCGGCAGCTCCTCGCTTGGCGGCAATCTCGAGACCATTGAGAGCTGGCAGCCCGGGGCTGAGCCGCTGATCGTGACTCCCGACCCCGACATGAAGGTGACGGCCTCGTTGACACCGCCGACGGCGGAGATCGCCAAGGACATCGAGAGCGGCGAGAGCGTTGCTCCGAAGGGCGAGGTCAACGTCGACAACCAGCGCAGCAGATCGCCGGCGGAGCGGCTCGCGCTCGACGACAAGTCGCGCGCGAAGGCGGAGAAGTGCCTCGCCGAAGCCGTCTACTTCGAATCTCGCGGCGAGGCCGTGCGCGGCCAGATCGCGGTGGCGCAGGTGGTGATGAACCGCGTGTTCTCCGGCAAATATCCCGAGACCGTGTGCGGCGTGGTCTACCAGAACAAGTACCGCCATTTCGCCTGCCAGTTCACCTTCGCCTGCGACAACAATCCGGACGTGATCCGCGAGCCCGAAATGTGGGAGCGCGCCAAGAAGATCTCGAAGGCGATGCTGGATGGCCAGATCTGGCTGCCCGAGGTCGGCAAGTCGACGCATTACCACGCCTATTGGGTGCGCCCGTCCTGGGTCGCCGAGATGAAGAAGATGTACAAGACCGGCGTGCACACCTTCTATCGGCCGCGCAACTGGGGCGACGGCAGCGAGGAACCAAGCTGGGGCACCCCGGCCCAGACCGCCGCACTCTCGGCCGAACTCGCGCAGGAAGCCAAGAGCTCGGCCGAAATGGGCGAGCGGCGGTAGCCTACGGCCTGCTGCCGCATGCGCAGCTGCGCTCCCATGCTCCGCTTGCGGGGCGTGGCAAACACATCACGCCTCGATGTCCAACGCGCAGTCGAAGTTCGGCGCCGAATGCGTCAGCGCACCCGCCGATGCGTAATCGACCCCAGTCGCCGCGATGGTCGCGATCGACTCCAGCGTGACGCCGCCGGACGCTTCCAGCTTGAGACGGCCCTCGTTGATCCTGACCGCCTCGCGCAACATCGCAAGATCCATGTTGTCCAGCAGCACGGCGTCAGCCATTCCAGTGTCCAGCACCTCGCGCAGCTGCGCCAGCGTATCCACCTCGATCTCGATCTTGACGAGGTGGCCGGCGTGAGCGCGGGCGCGCTCCAGCACGGGACGGATACCGCCGGCGACCGCGATGTGGTTGTCCTTGATCAGGATGGCATCGTCGAGCCCGAAGCGATGGTTGAAGCCGCCGCCGCAGCGCACCGCGTATTTCTCCAGCGCGCGCAATCCCGGCGTGGTTTTTCGCGTGCAGCAGATGCGCATCCTGGTGCCTTCGGTGCGTGCGACATAGTCCGCCGTGAGCGTGGCTATGCCAGACAAGCGGCCGACGAAGTTCAGCGCGGTCCGCTCCGCCGTGAGAATGGCGCGCGCGGGACCCGAGATCGTCAGCACATGCTGGCCGCGAGCGACCCGCGCGGCATCGCGGACATCTGCGCGCACCTCGATGTCAGGCGACAGCTTCTGCAAGGTTGCGAGCGCCAGCGGCAGCCCGGCGATCACGCCGGACTGGCGCGCGACGAGGATCGCTTGTGCCCTGGTCGTTTCCGGAATCGTCGCAAGCGAGGTGATGTCGCCGGCGCGGCCGAGGTCCTCGTCGAGCGCGCGCTGGACGGCCGCATCGGTCGCGAGCGGAGAGAGAAAGGCATCGGAATTGAGTAGTGAGCTCGGGGTGATCATGGAGTCTCCTCAGGCGATCACGGATTGCGCAATGCGTGGCAGCGAATGCTCGTTCAGGCTCTCCGCGACCTCGCGCGCCGCGGCGAGCGTGGTCATCGTTCTCTGCGCCAGCGCAGAGTTATCGGCCGGATGATCCGAACGGAAATGTGCACCGCGGCTCTCGTGCCGCGTCCAGGCCGCAGCGGCGACGAGCAGGGCGGATGTCGCCATGTTGCGGACAGCGACGTTGCCGGCTTCGTGCTCGAGCGTGGCGAAGTGGCGCACCGCTTGCGCAAGCCCGTCACGGTCGCGGATCACGCCGACATGCGCGCTCATCATCGTGCGCAGCCGCTTCACCGCTGCAGCATCCAGCGTGCCAGAGCGCGGCGTCACCCATGCCTCTGGTAGGCGGGCGGGCGAGGGCACCGTGCGGCCCGCGATGTCGTCGGCAATGCGGGCGGCATAGACGACGGCTTCGAGCAGCGAATTCGAGGCGAGCCGGTTGGCGCCATGCGCCCCGGTCGAGGACACTTCGCCGGCGGCCCAGAGCCCGTCGATCGAGCTGCGGCCGCGCGCGTCCACGGCGATGCCGCCCATGTGGTAGTGCGCGGCGGGCGCAATCGGAATCGGGTGCGTCGCGGGATCGATGCCGGCTGCGATGCAGCTCGCATGCACGGTCGGAAACTTCGTCGCGAAGCGCGCGCCCAGCGCCTGCCGCGCATCGAGGAAGGCGCCGCGTCCGGCCGCGATCTCGGCGAACACGCCACGGGCCACGATATCGCGCGGTGCGAGCTCGGCGAGGGGGTGGCGCGCTCTCATGAATCGCTCGCCATTGCCGTCGATCAGCGTCGCGCCTTCGCCGCGCAGCGCTTCGGTGGCGAGCGGTGCCGGGTCGCGGCCGACCATGATGGCGGTGGGGTGGAACTGCACGAATTCAGGGTCGGCGATCACGGCGCCGGCGCGCGCTGCGATCGCAAGGCCCGAACCGCCCGCTTCCGGCGGGTTGGTGGTGACGGCGTAGAGATGGCCGAGACCGCCGGTCGCCAGCACGACCGTACGTGAGGCGAGCACGACCGGGGCTGCAGCGGGCTTGCCGGCCTCGCGCAATTGGAGGCCGGTGACCGCGCCGTCCTCGGTCAACAGTGCCTCGGCGACAAAACCTTCCATCAGGCGGATCGAGGGCGTGCGACGCACCGCCTCGCTCAGAACCGCGATGATCGCGGCGCCCGCCCCATCGCCGCGCACATGCACGATGCGACGGGCCGAATGCGCAGCTTCGCGTCCGACGGCAAGCCTGCCGTCGAGATCGCGATCGAACGGCACACCATAGGCGAGAAGATCATGGATGCGCGATGCAGCCTCGCGCGCGATCCCGAGTGCGACGGCTTCATCGACAAGTCCGCCGCCGACCGCGATTGTATCGGCGGCGTGCGCCTCCGGCGTATCGCCTTCGGCCACTGCTGCCGCGATGCCGCCTTGTGCCCATGCGGAGGATGCGCCCTGTCCGAGCGGTGCCGCCGAGATCAAGGTCACCGGCCGCGGCGCGAGCTTCAGCGCGCAGAACAGTCCGGCAAGGCCACCGCCGACGATGACGACGTCGTCGCTGCTGCGGATGAGGTTGTGGATGTTGCTTGTTGCCATGGTTTTCTCCAGTCACTCCGCTGTGGTCCCTGCGAAAGCAGGGGCCGATACCTCGCGCCAGAAGTTGCTGGGCGAAGCTCGTTGTTCTTCGCCAAACATCTTCCTGTGGTTATGGGGCCCGGATCTGCGCGCTTGTCCGGGACCACAGCTGCGTTTGTGGCTGCGTCTCAATTCCTGAGATTGATCATGCGCTCGACCGAGTGCCGCGCGCGTTGTGCAAGCGCGGGATCGATCGTCACCTCCTCGCGAAGCGTCAACAGGCTCTGCAGAATGTTCGCGAGCGTGATGCGCTTCATGTGTGGGCAGAGATTGCAGGGGCGGAGCATCTCGACGTCAGGCAGCTCGGCCCGCACATTGTCGGCCATCGAGCATTCGGTGATCATGACGAGCCGGCGCGGCCGCTTCGCGCGCACCCAGTTGATCATGTGCGCGGTCGAACCGGTGAAGTCGGCTTCCGCCAGCACGTCCGGCGGGCACTCCGGATGCGCGATGATCTGGACGGACGGATCGGCCTCGCGAAAGCTCCGCAGCTCCTCGCCCGTGAAGCGCTCATGCACTTCGCAGGCGCCTTTCCAGGCGATGATCTTCACGTCGGTCTTCGAAGCCACGTAAGTGGCGAGGTATCGGTCGGGCAGGAAAATCACGCTCGGCGCGTTCAGACTCTCGACCACCTGCACCGCGTTCGAGGACGTGCAGCAGATATCGACTTCCGCCTTCACCTCTGCCGAGGTGTTGACATAGGCAACGACGGGCACGCCGGGAAATTTCTCGCGGAGCAGCCGCACGTCCGCACCGGTGATGCTCGCGGCAAGTGAGCAGCCCGCGCGCGAATCCGGGATCAAGACGGTCTTGTCCGGATTGAGCAGCTTCGAGGTCTCCGCCATGAAGTGCACGCCGCACTGGACGATGACGTCGGCCTTCACCTTGGTGGCTTCGACCGCGAGCTGGAGCGAGTCGCCGCCGATATCGGCGACGCAGTGGAAGATCTCCGGGGCTTGGTAGTTGTGGGCGAGGATGACCGCGCCCCGCGCGCGCTTCAGCTCGTTGATCGCGTGAATCGTCGGTGCCATCAGCGGCCATTCGATCGGCGGGATCACGTGCTTCACGCGGTCGTAGAGCGGCGCGGTGGCGCGTTCGACCGCCGGTGTCCATTCCAGCGAGGGCATCGGCAATGTCGATCCCGCGGGCACGGGCGCCGCGCGGCGGGAGGTGTCGGGCTGGCCCTGCGGCCGGTTGGCAAAGTCGTCGGGACCGTAAATTCCAGTGATCGGCATTGAAGCCTCCCAAGCATGGTTGTTATGCTCATATTGAGAATATATGGGGTCCGAGAAATCCGGCCGAGAGGCCGGTCAAACGTCGTTGGGACCTAATATGCTCAATATGAGTAAATCCAAGATAGCACGCGCCGCCGCGTGCCGCTAGGTCCTGCCGCACACATTCCCGTCAATTCGCGGCTGATGCGCCAGGCGAGGGCGCATTGAAACGCAATGCTCCCGCGTCAGCTCCTCGTGGAATGCAACCGTTTTTGACTTGGGATTTTCATGCAGATGCATTAAACGGGCTCTCCCGCGGCTGCTGAGTTGCGGATCCGCGAATGACAGACGAGGACAACCATGTCGACACAGATCGGCGAGCTCGCTCCGGCCTCACGTTCCTCCAACTGGCGTAGCCCGGCCGTCATCATCCTTTGCGGTTGCGCGATCGGCATGCTCGGCTTCGGACCACGCTCGGCGCTCGGCTTCTTCGTGCAGCCGATGAGCCACGAATTCAGCTGGGGCCGCGACGTGTTTGGCCTCGCCATCGCCGTGCAGAATCTGTTGTGAGGGCTGGGCCAGCCGTTCGCCGGTGCGGTCGCGGATCGCTTCGGCCTGTTCCGGGTGATGTGCGTCGGCGCTTTGCTCTATGCCGGCGGCCTGCTCTTGATGCGCTACTCCTCGACGCCGCTGTCGCTCGACATCGGCGCCGGCGTGATGGTCGGCTTTGGCCTCGCCGGCTGCTCGTTCAATCTCGTGCTGTCGGCGTTCAGCAAGCTCTTGCCGGCCGAGAAGCGCGGCCTTGCCCTCGGTGCCGGCACGGCGGCGGGATCGTTCGGGCAGTTCCTGTTCGCGCCGATCGGCGTTGCGTTGATCGATAATTTCGGCTGGCAGCAGGCGCTCTCCGTATTCGGCTTCCTGATGCTGCTGATCATTCCGCTGTCGCTGGCGCTCTCGACGCCTCCGGTCGCGAATACGGCAAACGCGACGCCGGCGGATGAGCAGACCTTCACCAGGGCGCTGGCCGAAGCCTTCGGCCACCGCTCCTACGTGCTCCTGGTGCTCGGCTTCTTCACCTGCGGCTTCCAGCTCGCCTTCATCACCGTGCATCTGCCGGCCTTTCTGGTCGACCGCGGTGTCTCGACGCAAACCGGCGGCTGGGTGATCGCCGCGATCGGCCTGTTCAACATCATCGGCTCGCTCAGCGTCGGCTATCTGCAAAACTATCTGCCCAAGCGCTACATCCTCTCGGCCATCTACTTCACGCGCGCGCTTGCGACGCTCGCCTTCATCTCGTTCCCGATCACACCGTTCTCGGCAATCGCATTCGGCGCGATTTCCGGCTTGACCTGGCTGTCGACGGTGCCGCCGACCTCCGCGCTGGTGGCGCTGATGTTCGGTACGCGCTGGCTTGCGACGCTCTACGGCTTTGCCTTCGTCAGCCATCAGGTCGGCGGCTTCCTCGGCGTCTGGCTCGGGGGCATCGTGTTCGAGCGCTTCGGTTCCTACACGCCGATCTGGTGGCTCTCGATCCTGTTCGGCGTGCTCTCGGCGCTGATCAACCTTCCGATCGTGGAGAAACCCGTCGCACGGCTAGTGCCGGCGATTTGAAGTTCCTGCAGAGCAAGCCGCGAAATCGTTCAGGAACTTCAAATCGATAACCGGCACTAGGATATAATGTGTTTGCTGGCGCTCCTCTTAATTCCGAAGTTCGCTCGCGTGGCGCCGACGAGGTTTGCGAACTTCGGAATTGGAGCGCCAGTTGCGCAGCCGGCCTGATCGGTTAAACAATCCCGACAAACAAAGTCAGGGAGCGTAATCGTGGCCACATTCAAGGCGATCCGGATCGACAAGGCGGACAAGGGCACCACCGCGCAGCTCGCGCAGTTCGACGAAGCCGAACTGATGGAGGGCGACGTCACGGTCCGCGTCGAATGGTCGACGTTGAACTACAAGGATGGCCTTGCACTGACCGGCAAGGCGCCGGTGGTGCGCCGCTTCCCCATGATCGCCGGCATCGACTTTGCCGGCACGGTCGAAGCGTCCTCGCATCCGCAGTGGAAGGCGGGCGACAAGGTCGTCTGCACCGGCTGGGGCATGGGCGAGACCCATCTCGGCGCTTATGCCGAGAAGGCGCGGGTGAAGGGCGACTGGCTGGTCGCCTTGCCGCAGGGCCTGTCGGCGCGCGACGCCATGGCGATCGGCACCGCCGGCTTCACCGCGATGCTCTCGGTGCTGGCGCTGGAGAAGCACGGTCTCTCGCCAAAGAGCGGCCCCGTGGTGGTAACGGGCGCGGCCGGCGGCGTCGGCTCGGTCGCCACCGCCGTGTTGTCCAAGCTGGGCTACCACGTCATCGCCTCGACCGGCCGCGCGGCCGAAGCCGACTACCTCAAGCACCTCGGTGCTGCCGAGGTCATCGACCGCAACGAATTGTCGGCACCGGCAAAACCCCTCGCCAAGGAGCGCTGGGCCGGCGGTGTCGACAGCGTCGGCTCGACCACGCTGGCGAATCTCCTGTCGATGACGAAATACGGTGGCGCGATCGCCGCCTGTGGCCTGGCGGCGGGCATGGACCTGCCGTCCTCTGTCGCGCCTTTCATTTTGCGCGGAGTGTGCCTTCTCGGCATCGATTCCGTGATGTGCCCGCTTCCGCCCAGGAAAGCCGCCTGGCAGCGTTTGGCCTCCGATCTGGATCGGACGAAACTCTCTGAAATCACTCAGGAAATTTCGCTCGACGAGGTCCCCGGATGGGGCGCCAAAATCCTCGCCGGCCAGGTCCGCGGCCGCGTCGTGGTAAAAATTGTCTAACGGCGTTCAGACTTTACCAACCAAGCTGCTTCAATGTTGCCTTGGTTAGTATGGTAAGCAGCGGGTAAAGAGATAAGGCATCGCCCGCTGCGGGGGTTGGTTCGGAGTTGAGCATGCTTGCGCGTATTGTGTTGGGGGCTGTCACGGCGGCAGCGACGTTCGCGCCGGCCATTGCCGGAAGCATGAACGCCGACGAGGCGCGCCGCTTCGTGGCCGGCAAGGTGTTTGCCTTCACCTGTTTCGACGGCACCCGCGGTGCAGGCCGCATCCTCGACGATCTCGGCGCCGCCGGTGCAGTGCAGTTCTCGGGCTCAGGCCCGGTGAAGCATCTCCGACTCCCCGGCAATACCCTCCAAATCCGCGGCCAGAACGTCTGCGCCTCGATCAAGGGCATACCGTTCGAGCCCTGCTTCAACCTGGAAAAGACCGACGAGCGCAGCTTCCGCGGCTCGGTGTCGGGCATGGGCTTCGCCTATTGCGACTTCCATCACCAGGGCGGCAATCAGATGCTGATGGCGCGGGCTGCGGCGCGGCCACGCTCGCTGCGCTCCGCAGAGCACACCGGCTCGGTCGCCGCCTCGAACACCGAAGTCGCCGCACGCGTCGAGACGCCGCGTGTCGAGAGCAGCCGGCTCGAGCCGGTGAGGTCCGAAGCCAAGTCCGAGCCAGCGAAGAACGAGGGCCCGCTGGAGCTGCGTCGGTCGACCCAGTGAGCTGGCCTGCGCGGAACAATCCGCGCACTTTGTCGTCGAAGACGTCCATCGACGAAGCCGCCGTGCCGTAGTCATACGGACGGCGGCCTTCATGCGTTGGTAGCTCTTCGCGCTTCAGTTTGCGTGCGGCCGGGGGGCGGTCCCACGCAAGGGTTCAACGATGTCGCTCTATTTCTTCCGCATCAGCACCGGCCGCTATTCCGGCGCCGCCGACCTGCCGTACGAGTTCGAGGATCGCGCAGCCGCCTGGACCGAGATGACCGAGGTGTGCGCCAATCTGCTCGGCGGCATCGCGCGCAGCCTGAAGCCGAACGCCGCGTGGTGCATGGAGCTGCTCGACGAGAACAAGAAGCCGGTCTTTCGAATCAGCCTCGTCGGTGAGGCGGTCGGATGCAAGGCATCCTAGATCCGACTTGAAGCTGCAATTTACAACGATGACGAGATCATTTCCCTTCGCGCACCGCGGCCGTGGAGGAGCAGGGGGCGGCGACTCAGGAGATCTCTCGCAACATCCAGCACGCCGCGCAAGGCACCTCCGAAGTCTCGGCGAACATCAGCGAAATCCAGCGCGGCGCCGGCGAGACCGGAGCTGCGTCGGCACAGGTGCACGTCGTCGAGCTCATCAACACCATCGCGGGCCAGACCAACCTCCTCGCGCTGAACGCGACGATCGAGGCGGCGGGCGCAGGCGAAGCCGGCCGCGGCTTTGCCGTCGTCGCCTCCGAAGTCAAGGCACTGGCCGAGCAGACCGCGTGAAGAGGTGAGCATCTCGCCTGACGTTTACGATCCCGTCTGCGGAGCCGGCGGTGCGACCTGTCGCCGGAACAGGATGCGCTGGTAGAGCCAGCCGATCGCGACCAGCACGACGCCGAGGCACATGAACGAAAGCGCACGATAGACGCCGGTCAGCGTCGACATATCGATGACGAAGGCCTTCAGGATCGTCAGCGCAATGACCGCGGCCGATGCCAGCCGCGCCCGTTCCGAATTGACGAGGATGCCGACGCCGAGCAGCACCACGCCGAAAGCGAGCCAGCCGATCGAATAGGTGTATTGCTCGGCACCCGTGGTCGGTCCGGTAGACAGGATCGAGCCGTGATAGAAGCGGCGGATCTCCAGTGTGACATAAGCGAGCGCGAACACGAGCGCGCAACCAGCAATCGTATTGGCGTAGACCTTGCCACGCTGTTCTACCACGGCATAGGACAGCAGCAGCAGCACCGCCGGCAGCGCGTAGCCGAGCAGCAGCAGATTGAACACCGCGCCGCCGACGTCGGTGCGCCACAGCAGCGGATTTTCAAGGATCAAGAGGCCGAACACGCTGACGAGTCCGGCGATCGCCGTCAGCACGACCGCGCCGACATTGTGCACGATGCTGCGGCTGCGCAGCCGCAGGCGCTCCAGCCCGATCGCCATCGCCAGCGTGACGCAGGCTTGCAGCGCGAACTCGAGCAGCGAGGGCGCCACCGTCATGCGGCCACCGGTCGCAAAGTGCCGGATCTCCATGAAAGCAAGCAGTGCAGTGAACAGGATGGCGGCGGTCTCGACCATGCGCAGCGGCGCATCGTCGGCGCGGCGGCGCAGGAAGATGCTCGCGGCCCAGAACGATGCCGCCGGCAGGCCGTAGCCCCACAGCAGCCAATTGAAGATTGGCGTGGTGCCGACGGCATCGCCGACGATGCGGGGATCGTAGGCGATGCGCGCGGTGACGAGGCCGGCGAAGATGGCGGCGAGCCAGCGCAGGAACGGAATCGGCCGCTGCAACGAGATCCAGGCGGTGCCGAGCGACATCAGCGCCAGTGCGATCGTCAGCCAGCCCTTCTCCAGCGCGAAGGTCAGCGCCAGCGCCATTGCGCCGAGCGTGCCGGTCGCGAACAGGGCCGTGGAGATCGCCATACCCGGGCGGGTCTCGCGGCGCGTGAGCGCTTCGGTCGCCGCACCGAAGGCAGCGGCGAGCAGTACCGCGAGAATTGCAAACGGGATCGAGCGGTCGAGATGAGCGATACGCGCGTAGAGCGCCACCAGGATCGCAATCGGCGTCGCGACTGCAGATGCGGACCACACGACCGGAATGATCGCCGAGTTCGAGCGGCCTTGCGCCAGGAAGCCGGCGATGCCGAAGCCGGCGGCGAAGATCGCGGCCGCCACCAGATGCAGCGTCACCGCGCTGTCGATCGCGGTCGGTCCGATGCCGGGCATGGCGCCGCCCGGCAGCACCAGCATGTCGGGATTGGCGCGCACCGCCCATTCGGCGAACACGATGAAGACGGTCGCCGCGGCGGCGCCGAGGGCGCCCGTGGCCGCTGGCGCACGCCAGGCGACGAACAGCGTGCCCGCGACGAGAAGCGTGAAGGCGATCAGCGCGAGATCCGCATGTGCGCTCGATAGCACGACCAGCATCGCAGCGAACAGATAAGCGCCGAACGCGCCCGACGAGACCGGCTCGATCTCGCCGTCCTCGAAGCTGGGTCCGAACATGAAGCCACACACCACGAGCAGTGCGGCGAGTACGAAGCCCGCGATCACATGGAAGGCGTGTGGCGCGACCTGTAACTCTTCCGTATCGAGACCCGGGAAGATCCAGAGCACAGCGAAGGCAATGGTCGTGACCGCAAGCCAGCGCCAGAGCCGGATGCGGGCGAGACCAAAACTCGCGGCGGTCACAATCGCAAGATAAATATAGAGCGCCCAATAATCCGGCTTGCCGCTGGAGACGAGGATCGGCGTCACGAAGGCGCCGACCACGCCAAGGCCGGCCAGCGCGGGCCCATGCAGCAGCGCTGCGGCCAGCGTGCCCATCGCAACGATGCCGAGCAACACGAAAGCCGTCGCCGGCACGAGCAAGCCGTAGAGCGCGTAGGCCGCGTAGATGGTCGCGAACGCCACTGCCGTGCCGGCTGCGGTGAGGATCGCGGGGATATTGGCGATCGGCAGCGCCTGGACGGTGGAGATGCTCTCCTTGCGCCGCGTCCATTCGCCGGCGCCCAGCAGTGCAGCCGCGAACAGGCCGCCGAGGAGCACGCGCACGCCGGGGCCGAGGAGCCCGGCCTCGATCGAATAGCGCACCATGAAGAAGCCGCCGAGCGCGAGCGCAAGTCCGCCGATCCACACCACCCAGCGGGTGCCGAGGCGTTCCTCGAACCCTGGCGCCGCTTCCGTTACGCGAGGCGGCGCGTCGGCGCCCGTGCCCGGTTCAAGCGGAGGCGGTGATACATCTTCGGTGATGGGCGCAGGCGGTGCCGTTTCGGCTTCCGGCGCAAGCGGCGGCGGCTCAGCGGCTGTGGTCGTCGCGGGCGCTTCAGCCTGCACCTGCGCAGGCATCAGCGGCGGCGGTTGCACAGGCCGCAGCGCGTGAAACTTCTCTTCGAGCAAGTTCAGCCGGCGGCGCAGCTCGGTCGCCTGGCTGGACGCCTTGATCGCGATCAGGAAGGCGATGATCGCAATGATCAGCGCCAAGACGTCGAACGGGCCGTCGAACATGAAGCCTCCAGGTAACCGGCGGGCAGGGGCCGGTACCACAAATATCAGGATCTAGCGCCGGGAGCGTACGCGCAAGCCCGGTGCGGGCCGCTCCTGGAGCACCTCGCGGCGGAAGCGGTAGAGCGCCGCCGGCCGTCCGCCCGTCTGTGTCGACATCACCCCGGTCGGTTCGACCAAGGCTTCCATTTCGACCAGGCGGCGGAAATTCTGCTTGTGCAGATGCCGGCCGGAGATCGCCTCCACCGTGTGTTGCAATTCGGTAAGTGTGAATTCAGCTGGCAAAAGTTCAAAGACGACAGGACGATACTTCAGTTTTGCACGCAGCCGCGCGATCGCCGTGGCGAGAATCCGGCGGTGATCGAACCGCATCGAGGTCCCGAGCGGAGGAAGCGACTTGCGCGCTAATGCCGCAGGACGGCCGTCCCGCCGCGCCTCCTCGATCAGCCCAGCCTCGTACAAGAGCTCGTAGCGGTCGAGCACGCGCTCCTCGTCCCAAGGCGCGCCGTCGAGACCGAAATAGAACCTCACGCGGTCCTTCCTCGGCAGCGCGCGTGTCGTCTCCGGCGTCTCCTCCTCGGCCCACTTGGTCAGCGCCGGGATGATGTCGCGGGCGATGATCTCTGGCGGCTGCTCGCGCCAGTCTTCCCAGGGGAAGAAGCGGTACCATGGCGCGAAGCTCGCCGCGTTTGCTGCGAGTTCGCCGTCCACGGGGCGCGTCAGCGCGAGATAGCCGATCGACACCATGTGCGCGCCGGTGTCGCCGGCTTCGGCATGACGGCCGCGGTCGCCGAAGGTGTAGAGCTGCTCGACATAGCCGAGCCGCAGGCCCGCCTGTTGCTCGACCCAGGCGCGCAGGCCCATCTCGAAGGTGCGATGGCTCACTGCGTCGAACGGACCGAACGGCAGGCCGGCAAGCCCGTCAGCACCGCGCGCGGTGAGGATCAGCGGCTCGTGATCCTCGATCGCGACGATCGCGGCGGTGAGGCCAATCTCGATCGGCGTCAGCTGCGTGTCGCTCATGCGGTTAGGCTTGCAGGTGTTGCCACGTCATGTCCTGGATTGTCCCGGGCATCCACGTTCTTCGGGCCGCGGGAAAGCTCGTGGATGATCGGGACAAGCCCGGCCATGACGATGTGGATGCATCTGCGCATCAGAACGCGCGCAGTTCCGTCGCGGCTGCTATTCGACTCCCGCCTCATTCGAGCTCGATCACGAAGGGGCGTCCCTCCACCATCATCGCAGCGGGGCCCATCTCGTCGAGCGCGCGCAGCATGCGGCCGTTGCGCCCGAGTGCACGATCGGCGAGGCTGACGATGCGCCGGTTGGGTGAGGCGATCGGCGAGGCCGCGCGGATCTTCCTGGCGATCTCGATCTCGTCGCGATTGGGATTGAGCGCGCACACGGCCGCAAACGCGCTCGCGGTGGAGCGGCTGATGCCGGCATAGCAATGCACCACCAGCGGCGCGCTGCGGTCCCAGCCGCGCACGAAGTTCAGCACCTGCTCAATATGCGTCTCCGATGGCGCGATGAAGCCGTCCATCTCCTCGGTGATGTCGTCCATCGACACTTTGAGGTGGTTGGCGGGGAGCACCGACACCGGGCGCGCGACCTGCTCGACATTGGCCATCACGGTCAGCACATGGCTGGCGCCTGTGGTGCGGACAGTCTCGGGAAGCGCGGCGAGGGAACAGACGTGGATCATGGCGGACCTTTTTGCCGGCGATTATAGCGAGCGCTTGTAGAGTGGGCAAAGGCGCATCGCGCCATGCCCACCATGTCGCAGTCGCGCGCATCTAGTTTGGTGGGCACGCTTCCGCTTTGCCCCCTCCAGGAAGGGATGATGCTACGCGAGCACCGCGCCAAAGCGCTCCAGAAACTGCTTCTCGGCCCGCGCCGCGGTCCAGGGCGTGAGATAGTCGCGCCGGACGCTGTCGGGTAGGCCGGGATCCTTGCCGAACAGGCGCCGCGCCTCGCTCTCGCTGAAACCGGCGAGCTCGGTTGCTTCGAGGTAGGCGGCGCCGCGATCGGCAGCCTTGATCGATTGCGTGATCTCCTCCGGCAGCACGGGCGGTAGCCCGAACCGGATATGGATGGCGCCGAGAAGCCGCTTCTCGACCGCCTTGTAATGACCGTCGAGTACGGCCTTGAAGGGCGAGATCATGTCGCCGATCACATATTCGGGCGCATCGTGCAGCAGGGCTGCGAGCCGCACGCGCTGATCGACACGTGGCATCTCGTGCCGCAGCACGGTCTCCACCAGCAACGTGTGCTGCGCGACCGAAAAGATGTGCGCGCCAAGGGTCTGCCCGTTCCAGCGCGCCACCCGCGCCAACCCATGGGCGATGTCGGCGATCTCGATGTCGAGCGGAGAGGGATCGAGCAGATCGAGCCGCCGGCCCGACAGCATGCGCTGCCAGGCGCGGGCCTCCTCGTCGCGCGCCGCTTTCTTCGCCGTCATCTGGCCTTGAGGCGGGGCTTGCGCTGCGTCTTGCCGCAGGTCGCGTGACAGTGGCAGTCGACCAGGTGGTCGTTGACCATGCCGGTCGCCTGCATGAAGGCGTAGACGATGGTCGGGCCGACGAATTTGAAGCCGCGCGAGGACAGCTCCTTGGAGATCTGCACCGACAGCGGCGTCGAGGCCGGCACGCTTGCACTGGTCTTGAAATGGTTGACCTTGGGCTGTCCGTCCATGAAGTCCCACAGCAGTTTCGAGAAGCCCGGGCCTTTCTCCATGATGTCGAGATACGACTTCGCGCTCAGGATCGCGCCTTCGATCTTGGCCTTGTTGCGCACGATGCCGGCATCGTTCATCAGCGCGTGAATCTTCTTGGAATTGTAACGCGCGATCTTCTCCGGCTGGAAATCGTCGAAGGCTTTGCGGAAATTGTCGCGCTTGCGCAGGATCGTGATCCAGGACAGGCCGGCCTGGAAGCCGTCGAGGATCAGCTTCTCGTACAGCGCGCGATCGTCATATTCCGGCACGCCCCATTCGGTGTCGTGATAGGCGACATAAAGCGGATCTTCGCCCGGCCAGGGGCAGCGGGTCAGACCATCCGGATGCAGACGGGGAGCGCGGCTCATGCGATGGGCTGCTTGGCTGGAATTCGAACGGTGTCCGGTTCAGCGAGCGTCAAACTCAGCCCCCCAGCGGTGAGCGGCTGACCCGCGTCGAGCGCATCGGCAACGCGGTCGATCCGCACCAAGGCAATGCCCTTGCCGCCGGCCGTCGAGCCGATCGTGCCGACAGGCTTGTCGCCGGCGAGAATGGTCGCGCCGATTTCGGGGGAAGGACCGTCGAGCAGCACCTTGACGCTGCGGGTGCGCGCGGTGCCGCGATGCTGCATCCGCGAGACGACCTCCTGGCCGACATAGCAGCCCTTGTCGAAATCGACGCCGGCGAGTCGATCCATGTTGGTCTCGTGCGGGAACGCATCGCTATACATGAAATCGAGCCCGCCGCGCGGCACGCCGAGCGCGATACGGTGCGCCTCGTATTCGGCCCCATCGACCAGCTCGGCGCCGATGAGGTCGGACAGCTTCTGCTTGAGATGTTCCGGGATCAGGATGCGGGTGCCGAGCCCGTCGTTCCGCGGATCGGCGAAGGCAAGATCGGGCTGGACCGCGGGGCGGCCGTCCCAGGCCGCGAGCACACCGAGATCGTCGGAAAGGTTGTCCACCGTGACCTTGGCGCGCAATTTGTAGAATTTGAGCTTGGTGGCGAGGGTGTCCGCCAGCGCTTTCGGGCAGTCGATCAGGAACCCGCCGCCGTGACCGGCGGGCGCCTCCGTGATCAGGAAGTCAACGATGATCTTGCCCTGCGGCGTCAGCAGCGCGCCGAATCGCCCCAGGCCGGGCTTCAGCCTGTCGACGTCGGTCGTGACCAGGCCGTTGAGGAAGTTGCGCGCATCCTCGCCCGCGACCTTGACCACGCCCCGGTCGGGAAGAAACGCCGATTTCATGCGAAAATCTCTTGCGACATGTTGCTCCGGAACGTAAGCCCGCAACGCATAAACGACAAGACCTCGAGCCCTGCGCTTGGGGATGAGAGAGGCCTTCAGCCATGAGCCAGCGTTTCGATGTGATTCTCAAGGGCGGCACCGTGGTCAACCAGGACGGCGAGGGTGTTCGCGACATCGGAATCGCGGGCGGTCGCATCGCCGAGCTGGGCCCGCTGTCGCAAGGCTCAGCCGCCGAGGTGATCGACTGCAAGGGCCTGCACATCCTGCCCGGTGTGATGGACACGCAGGTGCATTTCCGCGAGCCCGGGCTGACGCACAAGGAAGACCTCGAGACCGGCTCGCGCAGCGCCGTGCTGGGCGGCGTCACCGCGGTGTTCGAAATGCCGAACACCGCGCCGCTGACGGTGACGGAGGCCGAATTCACCGACAAGGTGAAGCGGGCCCATCACCGCATGCATTGCGATTTCGCCTTCTTCATCGGCGGCACCCGCGAGAACGTGCAGGACCTGCCGGTGCTCGAGCGCGCACCGGGCTGCGCCGGCGTCAAGGTCTTCATCGGCTCGTCCACCGGCGCGCTGCTGGTCGAGGACGACGAGAGCCTGCGCCGCATCTTCCAGGTGATCCGCCGCCGTGCCGCCTTCCACGCCGAGGACGAGTACCGCCTCAACGAGCGCAAATCGCAGCGCATCGAGGGCGATGCGCGTTCGCATCCGGTCTGGCGCGACGAGAGCGCGGCGCTGATGGCGACGCAGCGCCTGGTCAAGCTCGCGCACGAGACGGGCAAGCGCATCCACGTGCTGCACATCTCGACCAAGGAAGAGATCGAGTTCCTGCGCGACCACAAGGACGTCGCCTCCTGCGAGGCGACGCCGCACCATCTCACGCTGGTCGCGCCCGAATGCTACGAGCGGCTCGGTACGCTCGCGCAGATGAACCCGCCGGTACGTGGGGCCGATCATCGCGCCGGCATCTGGCGCGGCATAGAGCAGGGCATCATCGATGTGCTCGGCTCAGACCATGCCCCGCATACGCTGGAAGAGAAGCAGAAGACCTATCCGGGCTCGCCTTCGGGCATGACCGGCGTGCAGACGCTGGTGCCGATCATGCTCGATCACGTCAACGCCGGACGCCTGTCGCTGGCAAGATTCGTCGATCTCACCAGCGCCGGTCCGGCACGCCTCTACAACATGGCCTGCAAGGGCCGCATCGCTGCCGGCTACGATGCCGACTTCACCATCGTCGACCTGAAGCGTAGCGAGACCATCACCAACGAATGGGTCGCGTCCAAAGCCGGCTGGACTCCCTATGACGGCGTCCGCGTCACGGGATGGCCCGTCGGCACCTTCATCCGCGGCCGCCGCGTGATGTGGCAGGGCGAGCTGGTGACGCCCTCGCAGGGCGAGCCGGTGCGGTTTTTGGAGACGCTGAAGCAGTAAGCTTCTGGCGGGGGACGACGCACTATCCCGTCATTGCGAGGAGCCCTTGCGACGAAGATTCCATGGGGAGTGGATAGCGACCAGGTCTGAGGCCAGACTGAGGGTTGCTGAATCCATTCAACCTGGAGACGACGATGTTGCTCGATCATCCTTCC
>NZ_RDQF01000092.1 GCF_004114425.1 Bradyrhizobium vignae
TTACCCGCTCCGAACCAGGGTCACCCCATCACCGCGCGCCGGCGGCGTCAATCATCCCGACCGCGCTATCCAAAGCATTCCGCGCAAGTCAAGCCCGGGCACCGGTGATACTATCGTGACGCTCACGCTTGATCTCGCCATTGAGTCGTAATCGTCGGCCACTCACAGGTCGGAGATGCTCCGCCGGAGCCGCTCATTAGAGGCGAGAACTCATTGAGCGACTGTCAAACTGACTCGACGGCGGATCGAGGCCAGTTCTGCCCTGGCAAGGAGTTTAGTCGCGGTTTGCAACGAAAGGATTAGACTCCAAAACCGCTGAAGAAGCCGACTGATCTACTGCCTGACAGCAGTCGCGAGCAACGCCTCACGATAACCTATGTAACCAGAACGAAGGTCGTCGACGGTGATGTTGTAGAATATGTCTGGCGTCACACCAAGATCTTCAATCGGAGATCCGCTGCTGCGCCAGGCAAGTGTCCAAGTTAATTTGAAATCTGAAATGCCGGCTTTCTTGAAATCAGGCGAAAGTTCAACGGAGCGCACTAGCCCTCCGGCTCCTCCAGTTCGCTGACCAAAAATGATAGCTTGATGGTTATCTTGCATAATTGCTGCGAGAAATTCGGCGGCGGAGAAGGAATTTTCATTGACAGTAACCACTACCTTTTTCGTGTAGTGATTTGGCGCTGGCGCAATCTCAGTGATGCCTCCAACGAAACCCGGCCTCGTGTTCTTCGTCCCAAGTCCACGCCCTTCCCTTACCTCGGAGAGTACGAAGCGCGCGTATGCGACCGATTCAGGTGTATCTTCAGATGTTAAACTGTTCGCATTCACACGATCGACCACTTCCGAAGCAACATCCACGTCATCCTGCTGAAATCTGAACTGGTGCTTAGGCACTGTAAGCGGCTTATCCGTGAGATAGGAAAGCAGCGCATACATTTGAAACATGCTTCCGCCAGGATTGTTTACTTCATCGACCACCAACGCCTGCGTTTCTCTTTCAAAAATCGCTATCACCTCCGCGAATTTTCTTGCAGCTTCGGGATGATAATCAAAGCGCGGAAGCCGAACGTACCCGACGCGCACGTTGTGTTCGGTTTGATAAACTCGGGCAGAAAACGTAACCTGGCTCGCCACGGTTTGCGGCAACTCCCATACAAGCTGTCCTAGAGCCGGAACAAAACTGCTTTTGTCGCGGCGCGGATACGGGTCCCCGCTGATGATGTTGACATCCTGCTCGTCCTTCACAGCAGACCAGCGCCCAGGCAGTCTTTTGGTTAGACCGGCTTCTATCCGTAACGCGCGGTCTGAAAACTCCTCGTTTCGCATTTGAGCGAAGACAGCAGCGACGGAGCCGAACACAGAGCAAGCTAAGACGGCCCCCGCCAGCGTCGATAGAGTTACGGGTCTCATTAGCCTCTGGAGCAAATCGGCTTCGCACATGGAGATCCTAGTCCTGTCGGCATCCAAAACTTGGTTTCATTCATATAGCTGGATCTCTGACAAGCTCTCAGCCTTGGGCCGCGGACCACTGACGTCCCCCACCCCGCCCGGCGGAAATGCCTTTCTTACCTTTTGGGTTGCCTTTTCGACTAATTTGCTTGCATCGGCCGGAATCAGATCCGGAGATGCAATAGCCGCAAGTCTAAAAGCAGCTAACGCATCTTGTGCATCCTTCAGTTTTCCAGCTCTTAGCGCGGATTGAATGGCTGCATATCGATCTCTCAGCTCTGGTATTTCCCCGTAGTCAGATTTCTCGGCCGAAGGTCGAAAGGAAAAGACCGCATAGCCGGCGTCTATTGGTTTACCATCTAGGAGAAGCTTCCGATCTTTATCCAAGGTCAATTTGTCGATGTTGAACGATCCGCGCGGAAGATCAACAATTGCCGAGACGCTTCCGGTTTTAAGATCTATTGCAGTGTCGACGCCAACTTCTAAGGCTGTATCTTCGCGCTGGCCAGCAATCAGGTCCATCCCTTCGGCAATAAGCGGCAAAAATGGTTTGATTGCTCCGACGTAGCTATTCCCAGCAGCCGAGGATACGCGAGTAACGTAGTCGAGTACCGGGCTCAACAGATTGCCGCTCTTCACTGAAAATAGACCGAATTGGAGGAGGACAGGACCGCCACGATAAGCGGTTGGCCCCATCATCTGCTTAGAAACCACGATTACTTTGTCTATCGCACCGCGGTCGAGTTCAGCGAGCTTATCGGGCTTTGAGATAGCGGCGAGTTGCGCGCGCGCATCTCCTTCGCGGGCCAGCGTTACAAATGAATAGGCAATTCCATGAAAGCGAGTTGCGAACCGCCTGGCTTTCGCCAGCCGGATCGATTCCAAGTAGAGTTCAATGTAGCATGCGTCCGCTTCAATAGGCTTCGCGACTTCAGGGACGATAGATTCCGCGCCCCGAACTGAAGGAATAAAAGTCAAATCGACAGGTGGCGCTCCTGAGGCGCCAACAAGCAATCTTGCAAGCCAATCGAAACGCTGAGCGCTTGCAGATCGTACTCCCGCAAGCGTTACACTACCAACCGCGAGAAAAGTTTGGACCAGACTACGGCGGCTGAGCATTTGCATTTCTACGGCTCCAACTGACGAAATTAAATACTAGCGCGAAACGATAGCGCAGAGGGTGTTAACATTTCTAACGCACTTCGATCCGCTACACCGGGGACAAGTTAGGCACGAACCGCGAGCAAATGAGCCGGCAATTTACTCGGGAGAGATGCAGATCAGGCACAAATGATTTCAGGAAAACATGCGCTTTCGAGCAACGGTTAACTCTGGCTGCGAACACTCCGCACATCATTTCGTTAGCTTGTCGCGAACGACAGCCATATCGACGATTGCCGCCTTCTTAAATTGCACACTTTGGATGCGTGTCCGTTTGAAGCTCTCACTATCGCCGCGCGCTGCGTCTTCATCCAAATCAGAAAACATCCGTATGGCGAAACGCGCCGAAAATACAGCGTCGGTACCGCGGCCTGCACCACGCTCTCTTTTCATAAGGAAATTCATGGCCGCAATTCTGCCGGGTGCGAGAGCCGTGTATGCGCCCGGGCCAATCGTCACGCTCTGCGTGAACGGATCGCCAATGCAGGCATGCGCCATGGTCGGACTGTCGACTGGACACATAGTGATGCCACTTGCTTCCTGCATCGTATAGGTCGTGCCGTCGTTGGACCAGGCTGTTGGAAAAGTCGGCACGAGCGCCACCGCAAAAAAACCTTCGCCGGTGTTGATAAGCCTCGCTTGGACGATGAGATGATCACCTCCATCAAAGACGTCGATGGAAGATGCGTCCCCTTCCAAGCCTGGCAATATCTGGACGGCGTACGGACTAAGCGGCGATGCGGTAGCCGGCAACATCAGTGACGCAATAAAGATCCAGAATATAGCAGATCGAGAGCTCATTTTCCGCCCTGAAGAGATCTAAAATAGAGTCCATGGCCGTCTTCAGTCGAACGATGCGCAAATGTCACAAAGTTGAAAAGACACCAAACGTAGATCGAGAATATCGCGAGATTCTCGCACGGCCTATTTAAAGTTGCGGGCCTCCTGCCAACGCCGCCCGGCAACAATGCCTGTCTCGGCAAGATATTGGCACAGCCGGCGATCGGTGCCGCAGGCTTCTGCAGGCAAGTCGCCTTCTACCGCTATCATTCGGCCGCGATTGTTCAGCCTAGAATAGCGCCGGAATTCGATCAAGCAAGCTGCCAAATTCAAGATCACCGACGACCAAAAGCAGCGCGCCGCAGCGATGCTCTTCCTGATAGCTGAGGTTAAGAGACCGGATGGCAAGTCGCGCAAGCCTTGACGGTCAGCCTTCCCTTATACTGATATCTCGATGTCGATCCCTGGATATTCTCAAACCAACCCTTGTCCTTAGGTCGGCCGGTAACTGTCTGCCTGTTGTCAGGTGCAGACCCAATTAAGAATCGCTACCCGCGGGTCTCAGCTACTGCAGGCGTATACGAAGCGCTGTCCATCTTGGAAATAATCGGTCCACTATCTGGTCTCTCCTCAAAGGACGGACGACCGAGACCTGGAAGAACCTGGTTTACTTATCATTTCATAATCGCATGCGAATACATGGCCCCAACCCAACTGATGAGCTTTGTGCCCCGATCAATCCGCCAGCAAAAAGCTTGTCTCGCTGTCTGTTCGTACGAACGTCAAACTTCCGACATTCGCGTCAAGACCTTTCCCCGTGTGGCGACGCTATCGCTGTAGCCCTGCTATCCAACGGCTCCCGCCCATTTCTTGACGTTCCACGGCGGGGCAGTGTCCGCCCGTCGAAATGATGACGCCAGCGAAAGTCACTATTGCGGAAGCCTAGATCGGCTTTCGCCATCCGGACAAATTAACGCCGGCCCGTCCCGACAGCAACGCTCTTGCTGAGCCACGCACCTGCAAGGAACGGAATTCCGGCCTCCACAGCCAAATCTACATCTGCGTGACAGTTGAGGTGATATTCAGCACTTCTCTGGCTTGAGCTGCACGAGGTCCACACCGGCTGAAAGGCGCTGCATTTGCATCCACGCTTTCCCGGTCGACTCTGAACTCGCGAACTTGGCGCATATCCTCGTTTCGCCCTCGAGCCCGATTCTCGAGTCCGAAACCTCGACCACCTGACCTTCGGCCTTCATCCCACGCAGGAGTTCACGAAAATCTTCGAGCACCTGCCGTCCCCTCTCGGACAGGCCTTTGCCCCGAGAGAGCGCGTAAAAGGCAAAGCTCTGAAGCTCGAGAACGGCGTCCGGCGGACCGGTGTCACGACCCGCGTCAATAGATCCAGCCGTGCGCATAATCCATCCGTCGTCGATAACCGCAATGTTCGCGGCGCGATTGGCCGCCTGCCCCGGAGGTCCAGTCAGATCCAGCGTCTTGTGCAGTTGTGCAGTCTCAATCGTCTTGTAAGCGTGGCCGAGTTGCCAGGGGAACGATAAACCAACAAGTCCCGAGAGCAGCAAAGACGCCGTTTTCATAGTGGTACCTTGGGTAAACCTTAGCGCCAGCAGCCCAAGCTTTGACCAAGGCTGCTAACGGCATCATTCGACAGGTCCCTGGATTACTGCTTGGGTTTGCAGATAGTCGTGTCTATCGTGAATCCGGGTGCCGGCCCGTACAGGCAGGCGATTCCATTCTTGTCCTGGGCTGTCAATGTTAGCGACCAATCGCCCTTTCCGTTACACTGAGGATAATGCATGACCGAGAAGGCATCATAGTCAGTCACACCTCTCCAATCGTTGTCCTCAAAACAAGTTCCCGACTCTGGTCGGGTTTGTTCGTGCCGTGCGCCCAACGTATGTCCGAGCTCATGCCGGAGAATGCCCGTTAGCGAGAGCTTTCCCCCAGCCGGAAGCTCGAATGCTGAGTTATCAATGAGGACATTGCTCGTCACGCGGTCTTCGTTCGGAAAAAACGCGCGCGCCAAATATTGGTTGAGATTGACCGGCCTGACATCAAATTTGACGTTTGAGTTGGCCGGCGTACAGTTTGAATCCTCTGCATTTACGTGCACATACTTGATGTCGGCAACTGCTTCCCAAGCTCGCGTCGCATCGGCCATGGCGCTCACAACTGTATTATAGCGGTTTCCGAATCCGCCAGAATCCGCCGCAGCGTTGTTCACGCAGTATGTGAGTGCTTTCTTATCTACCGATTTCCAAATGACGTCTACTCCCAGTATGGTCATGACGGCAAACTCAGTGGTCGCATGTCCTGGGGCCTCTACGTTCTGCTTGTAGAACTCTTCGAGCCCTTTGTCGGTGGAAATGGGCGTGTCCCCGTTCACAATATACTTCCCATTTTGAAACGGCTCTTTGGTGACCGATTTTTTGAATTCCTCAAACGTCTTGGCGGCCTCCTTCTGCTTCACTCTCGCCTTTTCGGCGGCACTGCGCAAAAAGAGCTTGCCTTCGTCGGGGCTGAACGGCGGCTTGCTGTCCTGCGCAAGAGCATTGGAACTAGCAATCACCGAAACGGCCAACCCCAAGATCGTCCCGGTTAGCGGCCGGCGAGCTCGTTGGGGCAATACTGGTGAAAAAGACCATCCAACAACCATGGTGTGCTCCTCTAAAATCAAGTCGTAAAACTAGCCAACAACAACCTTAATGATCCTATCACAATACTAAGGTTCTGCCAGCGCGCTCTCGGCGCATGTTGCCCACGCAGCGCACCACGCACGGCAAGCCCACAAAGAAACGCTCACTTCGTCCGAGTCCAGACGCAAATGGGTGCTAAATATGCCGCCCGTCCGACGACAAAGCAGTGCTCAATTGCAGTCCGGCTGCGAGTTGTGATCGGGCGCTCCGTAGTGAGACCGAACCACCCGTACCTTGGAGCCTCCAACAAGGACAAACAGGTTGGAATACTCGGACTCCGAAATCTCTCCTATCTCAGGTCCGCCTAGACCGGTAATAATACCCGGAATTGTGACAGTATGCTCCACAATGAGCACAGCACCATCGTTCGATGCGCGGGCGGCATCCACAACCCTCCGGATGTGACCAGGCAAATCGATCGGACCGTTCTTCAAATTTATGACAACGGGTTGAACCGCAAGCGCCTGCGCCAAAGGTCCCGAGGTTTCGCTCGTACGCCGAAAATCCGTCGTGATCACGTGCCTCACCCCGGCGCTGGCGAGCGCAGCCGCAAGAGCCTCTGCGCGTTTCTTACCAGCTTGTGACAATGGTGGATCGTCTGAGTTCGTGCAGGCTTTTTCCGCGTGCCGGACGAGAATGACCAACGGAGCGAGGTCCGTCGACGGTTGCGCGAGCGCAGGCGATGCAAGTCCTGCCAAGAGCTTGGCCGCTGCCAAAACAATGAAACTCTTCACACGCATGCTTCGCTTCACATTGTCTCTCCAAAGTGCGACTCTCTTGGCGAGCGTACCGCTTCTCTTCGTCACGTCGACCCGCTGAAAAATTCGCCGCAAATCGGTTCCCGGGCGGGTCGATTCAAGCCAAATTAAAGACCAAATCTTTTCTTGACGAAGTGTATTTGCACCGCCCTGTTCTCCGCACTCCACTTTCCCCCGTGATCGACAAACCCCCAGTGATGGAGACCCATCACCTTGAGATCAGCCCGCCTGAGCACCGGAGATCCGGAGCTGCCATCCATGGTGTCGCACGAGTGACCGAAGTCGCTTTCCTCGCCCACCTTCACTCCCTCTGCCGGCATTGTGGATACAACGCAGTCTATGCGTGAAACAAATTTTGGAAAGCCTGCGGGGTGCTGGACCACGACAGCCGGCTCTTTGAGAATTGGAATGGCATCGCTGAGCGCAAGAGAGCCCCATCGTTTGCCGGGCGAACCGGCAACCTCTATCAGGGCCGCGTCAAGGTCTTCGTCCTTGTCGACGAGTCGCAGGCATTTCTGCATCTCGTCCCCGAGCGGAGAGTCGGATTTGTTGAAGCCGAAGATTATGTCCGCTGACTTGCAAATCGCATCGGAACCGATGCAGTGATAGTTGGTGAGCATCCGATCGTCGCTCACCATAAACCCTGTACAAGCTGCGGGGCCCTTGCTGCTCACAAACGAGATCTTTGCTACAGGACGACTAGCAACAAAAATTTCGGGCTGATTTGCGCGGATGTACTCGATATTTTCCAGGTCGAAGTCCCTGACAATATTGAGCGTCGGTTTTGATGGCGGAACGTGAGATGCAATAGCAGCAATCAGGACGCGGAATTCGGCTCCGGCCGTAGTCGATTCCGTCACTTCGACCAATGCCGACCTTCCCTTGATTTCTGGCGTCCACACATAGCGTTCCTCAGCCAGTTTCTCGGCCGTGTATCGGACCACTTCGTTGTTGGCGGCGTCACGAACGACCACGGCAACGTCGGATGGAGCATTCGATCCGAGAATATGTTCCAGGCGAAGCTTGATGGTCCTGGCCGTTGCGCGTCCTTGCATGACGGCTATTCTGCCGTCAGGCGTACGATCCAACGACGAAAGCTCTCGGTTGACGTCTTGTAACTGGCCGTCAATTAGCGGCGCGCGCCCTTGCTCGACAGTTTGGGCGACGACCTCACAACCAAGCATCACCGTCAAAACGGCAGCGACGCAGCCTGTCCGCATGTCAAGAACGTCCTCCCTTGCAAATAGGCCGTCTTCAGCGACACTACCGCTTCACCATCGGAGCGACGTATCGAACAATATCCTTGACCGGAAACGCGCGCCCCTGCTCCAACGCTCCAAGACCACCACCGGGGAGCTCTTCCATGACATCCAATCTGAGCGTCCCATATTTGGCGAACACTCGCGCATCCTTCGACAGAGACGCTCTGCTATTTTCCGGTGATCGTTTGTGAAAGATAGTGAGCTCGCGTGGATTGGCATTCGCGCGCAGCCCTCTCAGCTGCCATGGCGGAATCACAATACTGTATGCGTAGTCGGAAATAACTGGTCGGAATTCCAAATCGGCGTCGTCCGAATTTGTTACGTTTTTGACACGGTACCGTTTTCCGCTCTTGTCCTGAAGCAGGCCATCGCCCTCAGGAATAAGAGCGCAAGAGGAATCGACTCGACCTCCGAAGATAGCGTTCGTCTCCTCATCGCCAGTCCCTATAGGCGCCGGTACGGATTTTGAGCAGGTGATAAGCCGTTCCTTGACATCCGCAGGAGCGGCTTTAGGTCTCATAGCCCGCAGCAGCGACGCGATTGCAGCGACCTGCGGCGCGGCCTGCGAGGTGCCGCTGAGAAGTCCAAGAAAATTGCCCTTTACCGAACCCAGAATATCGGCTCCCGGCGCCGCGACGTGAACCCGCCGTCCGAAATTGCTCCCGACACCCGCGAGCGCAAGGAGTGCTGCGTCGGTGCCGCGGTCCAGTGCTGCAACCGAAATCACGTTCGGCAGATCAAGGCAGGCCGGCCTCATATCGCAGATCGCAGTGAACTCCTCCCCAGCGTTGCCCGCGGCAATGACGAACAAGGTTTCATAAGCATCGCCGCGGATCACGTCGAGTACCGGATCGCCGTGCGGACCACGGCTGTCCGCTCCACCCGAGCTGGTTCCACCGGATACATCCGTTGGTACCTTTTGATAAAACATGCTGATGTTGACGACATCCAAACCTTTTGGCGCGGCGTTCAGCATCTTCCGCAAGAGGCTGGCCAACTCCAGACTCGATACTTCCACCTCCTGACCGATGACCGTTTGGCTGATCTGCCCGGCATAAAGCGTCGCGAACGGATTGATGCCCCAAAGTTTGTCGCTGACCTTGCCAACCATCAGGCTCGCGACATGTGTCCCATGTGTGCCACTGCTAATCAGCTTGGATGGCTTCAACCAAGTGCAGGGCGCGTAAGACGGAACCGCCGCTATCGGTGCAGGTGTGGGGGTGGGGGTCGATGTCAGAGATCCGGTTTCGATCGGCTTTAGACGTCCTGCTTTCGTTAGCTCCTCGAACGCGCAATGCGTCAGGTCGAGATCCGTGTCGACGACCCCGATACTCCCGCCCTTTTGCTGAACGGCCACCGGATAATCTGAAAGACTCTTGTAGGGAAAAGCCAGCCCTTCAAGAACCCGCTTTTGAAATTTCGAAAGCTCTGAGGGGTCCAGCTCGCAAGGATCGGTCTCGATACCCTTGCAACGTGTGTCCCATTCCGGCCCCAGAGCGGTGCTGTTCGGCGCGAGGCGCGCCGAGCCAGATGCCGTCGTACCGAGCGACTTGAACACCGCTTCAAGGCCTGGAGCGGTAGTGACCTGTCCGGGCGCCTGAATTCGATATTCCGGCTCAGTTGACTGCGAGGCCTTGCCGGGTACCTCTCCAGTCCGCAACACGAGCGGACCGCTCTGCTCCGAGGATGCGGGCGGCGTTATTTCCACCGTAAGACCGGAGCCTTTCTCCGACGCGGTCGAGATATCGATGCTTCGCGCTATGTAGGACATCTTCGGAAGCAAAACCACACCCGAGTAATCCTGCCTGAGCCTCTCCTCTTGATTGCGGTTTCCTGCGAGTATCCGGTTCTTGCATTGATCGTCGTACTGGTCACACGTACCAAGTTCACGAACCACAATGTCGCTAATCTTTTGGCCCGCGCGCTTGCGATAAACGACCCATCCCTGCTCCTCCTCAATCGGGACACTCGGAAGCAACAGGGAAGCAGGGGGCTCGACGTGCCATGTACCGATCGAGGGTCTAGATTTTCCGGTGGGCCGCTTAAGATCCGGTATGACGTCGCGGATGTACGCGCCCGACCTTTGTTCTTCTGGGCTAGGTTCTACCCTTCCACGCTCGCAGATCTTCGGATTCAAATCACACGCAATACTATCGAGTTCAACCGGAAACGGAGATCCATAAAACAGCCGGTTCCTTCGAAATGCGTCTTCAATTGTGGTGAAGCTTTTGGTCTGATAGAGCTTCAAAGGAAGTCGTCCATCATTGAAGAGCGCGACGTACAAGCGCTTGAAATCGGCGGCAATTTCATCTGGCTTGTTGCCGACCGTTCGGAAATCGATCACCGGTGGTTTGACCGGCACAATCTCGCGGGCAGCCGCAGCTTGACGAGCAGCAGCCTCACGCGCCGCGGCCTCACGCGCAGCAGCCTCTCGCGCAGCGGCCTCACGCGCGGCCGCTTCTTCGGCGCGAGCGGCGCTTTCACGGATCAGATCACTCGCCAAAGCGATCAGATACATGGGTGATGCTTGGTTGGTTCGACCGTCTGACCCGTTGTGAAGACCGAGAATGGCAAGGTCCCTGACCGAGTAGAGCAATCCACCACTGCCGCCTCCCGCCGTATCGCAATCGTGGAGAATCGTGCCCTGACTATTGGTGCCAAGCACTGAACAATTTGCGGCTGTCCGTAACTCGGCTTTCTCATTCATGCCGACAAAGAATGCACTTTCGCCCTTGAGTGGGATGCGAAGCAACAGCTTCGCTGTGCCGAATGTTTGAGAGGGAGTCCCTTCCACGTCGAAGACGGCATAACCCCGCTGCTTGTCGATTTCGGACGGAGAGCCTTGCACGCGGAATGACTTCCGGGCCTGTTCTGTCAGGCCGAAAACGACCGTCAGATTTTCGGCACCGACGGCGCAATGCGCCGCAGTCAGGATGTGGCGATCGGAAATGATGATGGCCGTGCAGATCTGCGCGGTTCCATCCGGCAGCACGGAACGCAACAGTCCGACCGGTTGCGCGGCTTGCCGAACTGGATCGTTCGGCGCCAGAGAAGCCACCGGCACCGAGTTATCAGCACCCACGGTTGCGGCATGCGCAGTGCTTGCAGCGAGCACAACAAGCAGTGATAAGGCAAATCGACCAATGAGTTCCAGAATGACACGTGTCATGTGATTGCACCGTGCATCCGCAACTCTGCCGACATTCGCGCCGCGAACGACAGCAGCAGTGCCGACTTGAAATAATGGCTTGCAGAAATAATTGCTTATAATAAGGGGTCTTTGAATATCTTACAACCGTAAAGTGCTCTTGGCCTTCGTTGGACTCGCAATGTCGACATCATTGGCCACACCAAAGAGCTGGAGTTACCGGTCACCTTGGGCGGAATGACAATAGCTTGGCGGCGCCGAATCTCCGGGATGCGCCCCTCGGCTTTGAGGATGGCATAACCGAGGTTTTCATTGATCTCGACCCCGGGGGTATCTGGACAGGGAAGCTGACACACTCCGACTCCCTTTGGCCGAAAACAGCCATCGCATTGTGTACGCCCGCCGCACAGCGAAATGCAGTCTGGATGTGTCGATCAGAAACGGTGACCGCAGTACAGATCGCTTTGAAGCCGCCAGATCATTCAGAACGCAGTAAACCGACGGGCTGGCCAACTTGTCGGACCGGATTTCGCGATCAGAGAAGTGACGGCGGGCTCATCGTCCCGGCCAATTATTTTGGTGTGGCTGACATCGGCGATAAGCACAGCGAGCAGGAGCAGGGAAATGCAGGCAATGACTCTCGTAAACCCGCGAAGCCTGGATGCTCTTCATGTGCACCTTGCTCGAGCCAGCAAAATCACGATGCAAGGCGTAAAGATGCAAGTCTCAGGCAATAAGCTAAGCTAGCGCGCCTTCCGTAATTCTAAAACCAAAAAGTGCTCAACCGCGACTCGCCTCTTTTCGGTGAACGCAAGACTTGAGGCCTGAACTCCTCCGGCAGGGCGTGCGACTCTACCGTGGGCCACGACGGATCGAAGCGGGATCTTACGGTAAGCATGAGCCGCCTCAACGCGTCAGTACGCCAATCTTTTGTGGTGGCCCGCCCCTCGTTTCAACGTCGGGGCTTCGGTTGATTTGCGCCGCAGAAAGGCGACTGCCGAAAGACGATTGTGGCTGCCTGGGAAGTCCAATCATGACGCTTGTCCGGCAGCAACGGCTTCAACAGCGGCTCCAGAGCAAACATTTTCCCTTGCGGCAACGTCAGAGGACCGGACAAAGCAAAGCTGCGATCTCACGAGACTGCGCGAAGCGCGCGATCGGCGCGATGGGCGCCGGTCGGGTCCAACATGACCGTATCCTGCGTGCCGTGGATTGCACGATTGTAGTCCGAGAACGCTGCCTCGAACGGGAAGGCGGCGTGCCTGGCCGTTCCGGGTCCACGACGGATGATCCGAGCCACGCATAGCCGCATGTTATTTCGGCGCCGGGATCTGGTGAGCCCAAAATGGTTGTGTTCCTGCACACCTTCACTAGAAACGCATTGAGCTCAAGACTGACAAGATCGTTGATCAGACAAATGCTTGACTCAGAGCTGCCGAAACTGGTTATGTCCATGCGAAAGACGGCAATGACATTCTTGTCCGAACACTTGTATTGGTCAGCAAATTTCGCTCGCCCCTCGGATACTGACCTCATCCAAAAAAGTCATGAACGGTATTGTTGCCTCGGCTTGAATTCGATTGCCATCAGCGCTGTCGGCTTACGACCGCAGGTCGGTTGACATAGGGAACGTCATCTGTTCTGCTATTTAAAGCTGTAAGGTGACGGGGGGATTGCCTTGACCGCGTTTCGTGGCGTTTTTGCTGCGTTGGTAGTTGCCTGTTTGGGCGCTTGCGCAGTCATTCCTGAAATCCCACCCGACTTCGCCCTTCCCGTCCGGGCGATAGTCGCGCAAACAGCCTGCGAGCTTCGCGACGCGTTTATCGCAATTGATGCAACACCAGAATTCAAGCGTTTCAAAGCAAAGCAGTGGCAGGTCAGTATCACGCTCCTGCCAAGAGCGGAATTCGATCTCAATGCGGGCGGCGGTCTGACACGACGAACCCTAAACAATCCTTTGCGCTTTACGACTTGGGCCCTCAGCGGGCCCGGCTTTCAGCTTGACGACAAGAGTATTCGGAGTAGTGGCATAACCTACAGCTTCGTTTCGGGAAAACTTATGACGGACAGGACATTAGTATGTCCTCCCGACTATCCGTCAATCCACGTATTGGCTCAGCACTTGGGTGTAGGCCGATGGTTGTTTCGGTCAGCTGAAACGCTTTTAATTGCCTCCTCGCTTTCGGCCGACAAGCCAAATTACAACAGCGAATTCACGATCCGATTGTCGGCAAACGGGTCGTATACCTTCACGTTTCCTGGCGGAACCGATCTTGCGAGTTTTGGTGGTAGCTATTCACTCGACGAGCAATTGAACATTAGCATGATTCCAATTGCCGATAAGGAAACTCTCGAGATCACCTCCCTTCCGAATAGTCAGCAATATACAAAGCGGGTTACTTCGCGAGTGCTCGTGGTCGCACCGGAGGTCCGTCAAGACCTGCAGGGTATTGAGACGGCGATACGCAGACTGCAGACACAGTAACAGGTGGAAGGCCGCCATGAAGTGGATCTTGTACATGATGTTATTCACTACTCCGGCAGCCAATGTAACGAACAAGGCCGAAAAGGAATGCCTTTCTCACAGCGACGTCAAACAACTAGCGACAATCGTCAAGTGCCGCCCTGAATATGAAGGCAAGCACATATGGTCGTTGCAAAGCACCTCACAGTTGGAATTTTCGAACTTTCAGGGCTGCGTAGCGACGCAAAACAAATTGATCGCAAATTCCAACGTCGCATCCACGATGACGCTGCGCACGTGGTGCTTTTGCGACTCGGACAAAAATGAGTGTCCGACTGATGAGGAGGCAGTCGCGACGATCCGAGGTATCCGGTCTTGCGAATTGAGTCCGACAGGCCAAACCTGCGAGGACGCCCGCAAGACGTTTAACAATTTCGTTGGTCAGAGTCAGGCCCCGGGGAAAGGACAAAACTCAACGTCGATACAGCTGTATCCCCCTCCACCAGACATCCGTAGCCGTGGACAGCAGTAGCTGAAAGACGGGTCAGTTATATTCAACCTCGATCGCTGCATTTTGGGCTCGTCATGCACTTTGCAGTCGGTCGCGCCGGCGAGGTAGACCTACACTAGCCCTCGTTGGGGAACCAATCGAATGGCCGACTTATAAGATCGCGACCAAGTTATCGTTGGAAGATCCGCTCCAACAACGACCAAGCATATCTAGCTACAGCGCCGGCCTTAGAAGCAGCAGCCATCACGCAGGCCCAGAGATCCTCACATAAAGGTTGTCCACTGCTTCTCGGCCGACTTGAACCTTAGATGAATTGGCCTATGGCTTAAACATCTCGTCATCGACATCCTCCCTGTTTACTAGCAGGTGATCGGGCATGTGTTCTCAGCAATTTCAGAAATATGACGGGATGACACCGATGCATTCCATCAGGGTCAACCAACCCAGGCGCCAAGAGCTTCTTCAGCTCGAATTCCCACATAGTTCAGAGCGGTAATTCCAAGCTCCGGGGCGAACTATAAGGCTATTGAGGGCCTTTATTGTCTCGGCACGTAAGGACCTCGTTGGTGTGCGTCGCTCGCATGACTTTGCTGGCCTTCCGCATGGTTACGATGGACGGCACTTTCTCCCTCGCCTCGAGGCTTAAGACAGTTAGGCCTTAGCTTTTCGCCTTCTGCCAACGCAACACCTCGACGGCGACACGCGTGGCTGGCGGGGTCTGGCTCCGCGATGAATGAGGTCGCGACGAGCGGTCGCGCAAATCATCCACACCTCCTGCGCGGAACCGCTTGTCCCATTTGGCCACCGCTTTCGCTGTCGTGTTGAACCGATCTGCAGCGGCGGCCTGGGTCAGCCCGCCCTCGACCACGCCTCGCAACCTCGGCCTCGATCGCCAGCGCGAGAAGATACGCGCCCCGCTGCGCAAAACTTCTGTGAGTTATCGGCCCGATTCCTGGCGGAACTTGATGATGTTGTCTTTGGACACGGCATATCGCTCGTTCGCTGGAGAAGTGAAGGCGTCAAGCACGCACGATATGCCGCCTTTCCGATTCCCGCCATCACCAACTTTCGGCGATAGCTCGACCGAAGCTACTACCTCCATCTAAGTTATAGCGCGATCATCATGTGTGAACGACTTCACATCGCAGGCTGAGACAAGTCGTAGACAAGGGCTCGCCTGCGCGAACCGACGAGGCGTTGCGGACTTCCTGCCGACCTAAACTGGCGATCACAGCAACGATCTTCTGCATTAGCTGAGAGTGCAAGCCTTCAGGGCCGATCCGGTTACGCCGACCGGGGGCATGGGCGCGTATTGCCTCGGGCGAGGTGATCAATTTCAGGAGGCGTTTGCATGCCCGTTCTGCGGCGGTGGGATAGACGAACGCCGCATCGAAAGATGCTTCGACCCGTGGCACAGGGCGTGCAGTGCATTTGTTGCGTGGGAATTTCAGTGTCCCGGCTCAATCATAAAGGGCGCCGCGTATTTTCGTGACACGAGTGTCGTCTTTCCTTGGGACACTCGGCGCGATTTCGTAACAGGTCAATGTAGGAGGAACTATTGAGCCACGAATTACCTCCGCAACGGTCCAGGTTCCTCGTTCGAAGGGGGACCACCGGCTGGATGGTTTATGATCGAGAACGCAAGGCGCCGGCGCTGTTAAAGGATCACAGCTTGGCCGAGAAGCTGTCTAGGGAACGGGCCGAGCAAGTAAGGCAGGCACTGATTGATGGTTCGATTGACTGTTGGCTATGATCCCTTGAGGCTAATCCTTCGATTCCGGGAAATGAACGTCTACCCTGCGTTCAGCTCCGCTCTGGGGTCTCGACGCTGAGAACATAGCCATTCGTTCATGCGCCCCAGCCGCGGCTGGTGAGTTGCCGATCACCTTCAGACAATCGGCCTACGAACGGCTCGCGCGTCGGACAAAACGCGTAGTCTTGTCCTTGCTTACTGGCAGCACCAGCCCTTTTGCAAAGCTCCCGTCCGTCGACCGCTAAGCCGCAGCCCGAGATGCTGGACCATAGACTCAGCCTCGCCGTGCGTCGCGCCGATGACGCCCATTCCGCCGGCGAAACGCTCAGTGAGATCTGGCGTCCGCACAGAACGGCGTTGCGGCGGAAGCGGTGGGCGATCACCGGAGCTGTACGACCCAAACGGCCAGCGGCAGATCGGTCATGCGTCACCGTATCGTTCTTGGATACGCCGCGAAATTGTCCCCCATCCCGCAGCGGTTAGAGTCTCGGGCCTTTTGCAGCGAGAGCGAACTTTGGACCACCCAGAATTAGAGTTTTGCGCCGTGATCATGTTAGCGGGCTGGTGCGCCGGCGTGGTTGTGCAGCAAATCGGCAGTCGATTGCCGATCGTCCCATGGGCCCGATCTTCGGTACCTGCGCTAAGGCTCCAGCTTCTCCCGGTCATTCGCAAGGGACAGGAACCAGCTGGCATTGAAGCATTCGGCCCGGAAGGCCTCGATGAACACGTTGTCGTGTCGGCAGCCTGGCCGCGAGAAGCCCAGCGTGACGCAGCGCTCATATGCTCACGCGTCAAGATCGCGCGACACCATTCGCTGCCGTGATCGACGCGGCACGTTACCGGTACTTTCTTGCAGGCCCTCTCCAGCACCTCCACCGCGGAACGCGAACCGTGGCACCAGTCCTGCAGCATCTCCTCCTCGAGCGACAGCCGAGATCCCGATCCGTAGCAGCCGCTGCCGAAAACGAATGCAGAGATCGAAGAAAAATCGAGATTGTGACGGGGGACGCGATTAAACGACCCTACCAATTTTTGCAGAAGATTGCACGGCTTAGGTTGGTTAGCTTGCTGATGTTAGTGACTTTGGGAGATATGTCAGTGTTGATTGTTGAAACTATTTTGAAGCCAGACCAGTTTGGCGGTATTGGACTTTTCTCTGCTACTTTTTTGCCTAAAGGTACATTAATTTGGATTCATAACCCAATCGTTGACATTGCCGTGACACCTGAACAGTACGAAACCTTACCTCGTACCTTTCAAGCTTTACTTGACAAGCATGCCTATCCAAGAGACCTCGACGTTGATGATGGTGTTCTAGAGTACAATGCTGACAACGCCCGTTTCATGAATCACAGCAGTCAACCAAACACCTACCAAGACGATCATTGCCGAATTTTCACAGCCCGTGACGTACAACCGGGTGAAGAACTGACTTGCGATTACTTGTCTTTCGATCCAAGGTGCGACTTATCGTGGGTTAAAGTGCTATCGCCAAATGTTGGTGCCGGAGCGGGCTAGGCGGCAGTGGACTCAGTTGGGTCTGCGACTTCGATTCCGTTGGCGAATTTACGCAGGGAGAGTTTCGGCAACTGGTTGTGGCCATCGACGCGACGCCAGCTTTTTCTCGGCGAGCTTGAGGATTGTAGCGACACTTGTTCAATAGACATCCCTTGCACCGTACGATCGCTTTCTAAGCAACGGCCGTATCGAGATCGACTCCAACGCCGTCCAGCGGGCAATCCGGCCGCAAACTATTACAACAAAAAAATGCGCTCTTCGCGGGCAGCGTTGGCGGCGGCCGGACCTGGACGAAGCGGCGCGCCGGGCTATTCGGTCAAGAGGCGCTCGCGGTGGTACAGCCGGGAAGCCCTAGCTGAACCGTGAGCGTCACGATAGTATCACCGGTGCCCGGGCTTGACTTGCGCGGAATGCTTTGGATAGCGCGGTCGGGATGATTGACGCCGCCGGCGCGCGGTGATGGGGTGACCCTGGTTCGGAGCGGG
>NZ_RDQF01000093.1 GCF_004114425.1 Bradyrhizobium vignae
GCAGGAGGAACGTCGGCGATTCGACGCGACGGCCGACCGGCCAGGGCATGCCCTGGCCGGTCGGCCGTCACGAAAACTGGGGAATTTTCAAATGCCATAAGTGGGGAGAATTACTCCGCCACTCACACGGCCGCCGTCTATGGTGAGATCGCTCAAGAACGGCCGTGTCGAACAGACCAATTTCTACACCTATCAGATGATCCGAATGAACGAGGCACCCGCGATCGAAGTCCACGTCGTCAAAAGCACGGAGCCGCCGGGCGGTCTGGGCGAGAGCGGGACATCCGCGATTGTTCCCGCAATCGCCAATGCGATCTTCGCCGCAACCGGCAAGCGCCTGCGCAAGATGCCGGTCGATGTCAGCTTGCTGAAGGCGTAGGCAAAGAGAGGCGGAGGACGTTCCAATGCGGTCTGATATGGTCCCTGGTGCGGTGTTTCCCGACTACGAACTCACCGACCACTTCGCAAAGCGTCGAAGGCTATCGGAGCTGCAGGGCGGGGATCCGATGATCCTCGTCCTCAGCCGCGGCGGTTACTGCCCGAAGGATCGCCGGCAGGCTGAGGGACTGGTCCAGCTTTATCGCGAGATGGAAGTGGGCTACTGCCGCCTGGTGACGATCAGCACCGACACCATCGCAGAGACGAACGAAAGCCGCAGCGGTGTCGGTGCGCACTGGCCGTTCCTGTCCGATCCCCGACGTGTCGTCCAGAAGGATCTCGAAATCGCCGAATACACCGATCCCGCGCACAATCCCATGATCCCGCATGTGGTCGTGCTCGAGCCCGGTCTCGTCATCTACAAGATCTACAACGGCTACTGGTTCTTCGGCCGGCCCACGATGGCGGAACTCCGTCAGGACCTGCGTGCGGTCACCAGAAAATGCCGACCGGATCGGGACATCACTACCCCAGAGCTCAAAGCGGCGTGGCAGCAGGGCCAGAAGGAGCGCTTCTATCCCTATCGCAAGACATACGCACAATCCCTGAGTGAACAGGAATAACAAAGGAGACGCTACATGATCCGCAAGGCAAAAGCAGTTTTGCAGGGGACCGGCCTCGCTGGCAGCGGTCATCTCTCGAGCGAGTCCGGCGTGCTCGCCGAGACGCCGAATTCGTTCAAGACTCGGTTCGCGAACTGGGCACCAACCCCGATCGGAACTGCGATGGACCAGGTCCGCGCCATCCTGAACAGCAATCGCGACGAGATCCTGCAGAACACCTTCACGAGAGGTTTGTCCGAGGAAGAGCATTGAAGTTGGGCGTGAATGGCGAAGCAGCTTGGTGGCTGTTGTTCGACGAAGCCGGGGAAGTGCTCTGCCCCGAGCTGATGGCTGAGATCGATTAGATCAAGAAGATGACCGTCTTCGGGCTCTTCTTTTCGGCGGTACCACGCGCACCCTAGGTCCGTACACCCGTGCCTTGGATCACCAAAAAGAAGGATCTTCGCTACCTCCGCGGCGAGCCAGTTGCTGCCCTCTAGCGGATTCATCCGATGCGGGAGTTAGAACACCGGAGAATTCGCCAGACTCTTTGCGTAGATGCTTTGGTGCCGTACTATTCGATTTCGTCACTAGACTAAATTCCTTTCTTGTCAGAAATCTTGATTCACCGCCCCCGCACACGAATTTTTCCATGGGCCGGTTAGAGCGCTTCATTTCGTAAAACTCGAAACACCTCACCTGGTGTGATGCGCCGCAGCGAAATGGCCGTTTGCTGCGCCGCTCCTGAACATCTCCGGAACATCACGTTCAACCACCGGTACCAATTCACCTTTGTTCTGCACGTGAACGCGTGCGCAGGAACGCGGGCGAATGAGTTTGCATTGTCCACCAGTGTCATTTGTGCGTGAGGCCGATCATGCGACTTTTTTGCGGAATGATCGCGATTGCAACAATGCCGGCGTGGATGGCGATCCATGCGAATCCTGCTGTGGCGCAGTCCTTCGATGACAGGTGGTCCATCATCCCAAAGGCTCACGCGGAGCCAACTCTTGACGGACTTAATCAGACAAAGAAGGATGAGCCGCAATCGCAACCTCCGACCGTACAGCAAGCGCAACCGGCGCAAGAGCCCCCGAACGATCATCCAGCTCAATCTTTCAAGCGGGTCTTTTCCGGAAAGGCTTCCTACTATTCGTATGCCAAAGGCAGGACGGCTAGCGGTTCATTGTTTGATCGAAATCTCATGACCGCGGCGCACCGCGGCCTGCCGTTCGGTACCAAGTTACGCGTCACTTACGGCAACCGGAGCGTCATTGTCACCGTCAATGACCGCGGGCCATGGGTCCGGGGCCGCATTCTAGACCTATCCTTGGCCGCCGCGCACAGCTTAGGGATTACGGATCGTGGCGTGGCTCAAGTTCGTGCCGAGGTGTTGTAGAACGATGCTGATAGAGGGCGTGGCCCTTTCCACGCACTCAGACCGGCCAAGCACCAAAGCCGCTGTACGGCTTCGCCATAGGGCATGACTATCGCCCTCGTTCAACCGGCAACCTTCGAATTCGTCATCAACCTCAGTACGGCCGCCGCGGCCGGAATCGAAGTACCGGCAAGCTGCTCGCGCGGACGAAGTCATCTCTTAGAACAAATGCAGTTGTCCATGCCCCCAGATCACGATCGAGCGACCGTCCACAGGACTGTGGATCGCGACATTGAACAATCCGCCCATAAACGTGATCGATCCAGATTGCCGAGCTGCAGGATCTTCTCTCTGCCATAGGTCGTTGTGTTTCGCAGTGCCGACCCGGATTTCTTCCTCGCGCGCTGGGATGTCCTTGCTGATAAGGCGGAGGTGGCGACGATGCCGCCACGGACACGCCAGAGTACCGGGCCGCCAGCTGGGAGACAGTCGACCTCGAGTACAGAATTACGGCGTATCCCGTGCAGACGGAGGACGGGAATGTTGCCAAGCTTGCGTTCATGCAGAAGTACGAAGTGGTCGGCTCGCTTGATGCAGAGACGTTGATCGAGATGATCTTGAAGCTAGACGCCGAGCGCGTCGCCGCGCGCTGATCCGCCATCATCAATCGCAAGGCCCGCCGTTCACCGCGGCGGGCCTTTTCTGTTTTTCATCATCACAGGTGCGCGATAAATTCCTCACCAAGACCGCGCCAGCGCCTCCCCAAGACTCGCAATCGAAATTCCTCAATGGATTCAACAAAACCATGCACCGGTTAAGTGCATGTTATTGCAGGTCTTTTCGGAACGGATGCCCTAGGTTTGCCATAGTGGCGCAATCCATATTGCATCCGTGATTTTTCAACTTTTTCCACACAGGAGGTGAGGTGTGAACCAAGCGCAGAATACGTCAATGTTGACCGTGAAAATCGCCGCTGACGTGAAGCGAAAGCTTCAGGAATGGGCGGCTCGCAACTTGTCATCGATGACCACCGAATTGAACAGGTCGATCCGCGAGCGAGCCGAACGCGAGCAGCAGCGCGAGAAGGCGGCCGGCTGATGGCGACCAGGAAACGCATGCGCGCATACCAGCACGATGTGGATCAAGTGCCAACAGTCACAATCACAACTGTGCAGATCATGTCATCGTCGGCATTTGAGCTGGGGCTTTCCGATGTCCGGCGCGGTATCCCGTTCGACTGGCGCAACGGCGAATGGGAATACGAGCGCGGCCGGCTATTCGGGCACATCGCGCCGCTCAACATGCCACTCCGCATCGGCACCAAGCTCAATCCCAAAGCCGTCGCCCTCTACGATGCTGCTTCCAGTCGGAGGTTGATCATATGACGAAGCGGAAAAACCGGTCTCTTGAGACGATCGCCGACGATATCCACAAACTCCAGCGCGCCAGCATCTTCGACCTCGGCAATCTTCTGATCGAGGCCAAGGCGCAATGCGAGCACGGTAATTGGCTCAGCTGGATCTGGACCGAGTTTGAGTATGCACCGAGCACGGCCGAGCGATACATGAACGCGGCCAGGCTGAACACCAAATTCCCCATAGTGCGGAATTTGAGACTCGCTGCGAACACAGTCTATGCACTGGTCGATGAATGCGTGGATGACGATCTGCCCGCGATCATCGATGAGCTTGCTAAGCACGCCACCGACAAGCGGCTGACGCATAGAGAGGCCGAGCGTGTGATCAAGGTCGGCATCGGTCGACACCGTCATGGTGACGACCACCCCGACGCCACGCTGGTCAAGCTAGTGGAGCTTGACGACTTCAAAGAAGACCCTTGTTACCAGAAAGCGGTCGCGGCTCTTCTGGAGCAGGATCCAGAGACCGACGAGGTTGCTGAATCTATCGTCGACGAGATTGCGCAGGCGCATTCGGATGCAGATCGGGCACAGCGGGAAGCAGAGCAGGCGCATTGGGAGGCGGAGTGGGAAGCCAAGCGCAACGCCGATGCCATCCTCGACGGACCGCCGCCGGACCTACCGTCTTCGGTCACACCACCAGAACCACAGAAGCTAGGGGTCGAGACGGATTGGGAGACTGGATCGTTTGTCTCTAACGTGATGGCCCTGCTCGAGCTGCACACGAAGCCCGCCGATAGATTTGTCGGGTTGTGCTCGCCGTCTGCCTTACGCAATCTTGCAGACTTCCTGATGGCCGTCGCTATGGCGTCGGAGCAGAAGAAGGAGGTCGTCACCGACAGGTGGAAACCGGAAGCCGGCACTACCGCAACAGAAATGCCGGACATCCCGGCTTTTCTCGATAGGCGACTGAACAACGTGAAGGCTGGGACCGCCTGATCCATGAGCCGCGGCCGCCAGCTCTTCCGCCAAGCCGACGTCACTAAGGCCATCAAGGCCGCAGTGGCGGCCGGCCTGCCGGTCGCGCGGGTCGAGATCGAGGGCGGCAGGATCATTGTCATTGCGGGTCGGCCGGAGCAGGATGCCGGAACCGCAGAGCCCGATCTGGATCAAGAGCTCGCGGACTTCGAGGCTAGCCATGGTCAAGATTGATTTGAAGGGCATAGCGAAAGTCAATTCCAAAGGTCACACCTACTGGTACGCATGGCGGGGCGGTCCCCGCCTTCGCGGCGAGCCGGGAACACCTGAGTTTGTCGCTTCCTACAACGAGACCGTCGAGCAGCACCGCACGCCCGACAAGAGCCGCTTCCGCTTCATCGTCGCCGACTACAAGGCGAGCGGAGAATACAAGAAGCTCGCGGACTCGACGCGCGCGCAATGGGGGAAATGGCTCGATCGCGTGGCTGACTACTTTGGCGATCTCCGAATTGCGCAGTTCGATCGGCCGGAAAAGATTCGGCCCGTGATCCGGCGCTGGCGCGGCCGATGGGCGGCTACACCGCGCACCGCTGACTATGCGCTACAAGTTCTGTCCCGCGCCCTCGCCCATGCCGTCGAGCTCGGCAAGATCGCCGGAAACCCCTGCGAGGGCATCAAGCACCTCTACGAGAACGATCGATCCGAGATCATCTGGACTGACTCCGATATCGCCGGCATCAAGACCAGCTGCTCGGCCGAGATCGCCCATGCCGTCGACCTCGCCGGACACACCGGCTTGCGGCTCGGCGACCTGATCCGCTTGTCCTGGTCTCACGTCGGCGATGACGCCATTGTGCTGACGACCGGCAAGAGCAGGCACCGCCGCGAGGCGATCATTCCGTTGTACGACGGCTTGCGTGCGGTGCTCGCGAGCATTCCGAAGCGGGCAACCACGATCCTCACCAGCAGCAAACGTCGACCGTGGACGGCCGACGGTTTTGGGAGTTCGTTCAATAAGGCCAAGATCGACGCCCACATGTCCGATCGCGATCTGCACTTTAACGACTTGCGCGGTACCGCGGCGACTAAGTTCTACATCGCCGGCTTCACCATGCGCGAGATCGCCGAGACGCTCGCCTGGGAGGAGGAGTCGGTCGAGAAGATCATCCGCCGCTACGTTGGCCGCTCCGCCGCCATCAAGGCGCGGATCAGGAAGTTGGAAGACAGGAAGTGAACAGATCCTGCAAAACCGCCAACAAAACCGTACGGCAATTTCCGGCTAAGTGTTGGAGCGGGCGAAGGGAATCGAACCCTCGTATGCAGCTTGGGAAGCTGCCGTTCTACCATTGAACTACGCCCGCGGATGCGCGCCTTGCGCCGCTCCTGATTAGCCGAGACGGCGCCTCCCGCCAAGCGGTTTGGCGCGTCCGCCCGGACGGTTGTTAACGTCCTGGTAAGATTCCAGGTGCGCCGCATTGTGGCGGTGTTATGATCGATCTGTCGGGGGAGAAAACGTGCACTGAGTGGGGCGTGTGCATGGTGGGGCGCGCGTACGCGATATTCGACACGGCGCTGGGGCGCTGCGGCATCATTTGGAGCAGCAGCGGCGTGGTCGCCGTGCAATTGCCGGAGGCGCGGGAGATCGACACACGCCGCCGGATCTTCCAGGTCCATCCCGAGGCGCGCGAGCAGCGCCCGTCCGAGAACGCCGAGCTTGCGATCGAGGGCATCAAAGGCCTGCTGCGCGGCAGTGATCCTGATTTCTCCGACGTCAGCCTGGATGCCGGCGGGCTGCCCGGCTTCAACCGGCGGGTCTACGAGTTCGCCTGCACCATTCCACGCGGAGAAACGCGTACCTATCACGAGGTGGCCAAGGCGCTGGGCGCCTCCGGCGCGGCGCACTCGGTGGCGCAGGCGATCGCGAATAATCCCTTCATGCTGATCGTGCCTTGCCACCGGGTGCTGGAGGCCGGCAATTACACCGGCCGGCTCTCGCCCTATGGCGGCGTGATCTCCAAGCGACGGCTGCTGGCGCTCGAAGGCGCCCATCCCGTCGCCAGCAAGACGCTGTTCGAGGTGCTGCTGCCGGTTGCTCCGCCGCGCGCTGCTACCTAGATAGGCGGGATGGACGCGACCGCGCTGCTGACGACGCCATCGATGACGGTCTCCGAGTTTCGCTGCGATGCGGGACCGGGCGACACGCCGTTTGCGGAATGCCGCACCGGCCATTCCATCGCCTATGTGCGCTCTGGCAGCTTCGGCTGCCATTGCCGCGCCGGCTTCTTCGAGCTGGTGGCGGGCTCGTTGCTGATCGGCGCGCCCGGCGAGGAATACACCTGCACGCATGAGCATGTCAGCGGCGACGTCTGCCTCGGCTTCTTCTTCAGCGAGGACCTGGTCGATGCCCTCGGGGGACGGCGCGAGACCTGGCAGATCGGCGCGACACCGCCGCTGCCCGAACTGATGGTGCTGGGCGAGCTGGCCCAGACGGCAGCAGATGGCAACAGCGACCTCGGCCTCGACGAGATCGGCCAGATCCTCGCCGGCCGTTTTGTCGACGTCGTCTCCGGCAAGGCCCGCAAGCCGGCCACGCCGACTGCGCGTGACCGCCGCCGCGCGGTGGAGGCCGCGCTGTGGATCGACGACAACTCGCATGCCGAGCTCGACCTCGAACAGGCAGCAAAGCAGGCCGGCCTCAGCCCGTTTCATTTCCTGCGGCTGTTCTCGAGCGTGCTCGGCGTCACCCCGCATCAATATCTGGTGCGCTCGCGGTTGCGGCACGCCGCGCGCAAGCTTGCCGACGACGACACCGCCGTCACCGACATCGCCTATGACGTCGGCTTCGGCGATCTCTCCAATTTCGTCCGCACCTTCCATCGCGCCGCCGGCGTGTCGCCAACCAAGTTCCGGCAGGCCTCGAAGGGGCAGCGCAAGATTCTCCAAGAGCAGCTTGCCCTCAACTGACTAGGGTCGTCTCCGGCGCGTGCCATTCGCGGCACGCTTCTACAATGGAGATGATCATGTACGACCACATCGGATTGCGCGTTGCCGACCTCGACGCCGCCACGCGCTTCTACACCGCAGTGCTGGCGCCGCTCGGTTACGTCGTCTGTTCCAGTGGCGACGGCTATGCCGGGTTCGGGCCGAAGGGCGAGCCAGCGCTGTGGCTGCACCTGAACAAGGGACGGAAGGCCGATGGTGCGCATATCGCGTTTCGCGCCAAGGACCACGACGCGGTCAAGGCGTTCCACAGCGAGGGGCTGAAGAGCGGCGGCCGTGACAATGGCGGCGCCGGGCCGCGCAGGGATTATGGCCCGACCTATTATGCGGCGTTTTTGATCGATCCCGACGGAAATAATGTCGAGGCGGTTTGTGTGTGAGCTCTAGCCAATTGCTTCGTCATTGCGAGGAGCTCTTGCGACGAAGCAATCCAGACTGTCTCTGCGGAAATATCACTGGATTTGCTTCGCTGTGCTCGCAATGACGGTGTTTGCGGCAACGACCTTTCGAAATCAAGGACGCTTTTCATGGCCTCCATCCACAACGACATTCCCCTCCCCGCCTCCGCGCGCGACGTCTGGGACGCGGTGCGCGATTTCGGCGCGCTGCATCACCGGCTGGTGCCGGGCTTCGTTACGGCGTGCACGCTCGACGGCGATGCGCGCATCGTCAGCTTCGCCAACGGCTCCGTGGCGCGCGAGTTGCTGGTCGATTGCGACGATGCGCGGCAGCGTCTCGTCTATGCGATCAACAACGAGCGGCTGAAGCATTACAGCGCCTCGGTGCAGGTCATTGCCGACGGCGAATCGAGGTGCCGCCTCGTCTGGATCATCGACATGCTGCCGAACGAGCTCGCGCCTTACGTTCAGGGGCAGACGAAGGAGGCCGTGGCCGCCATGCAAAGGGCATTTCCAGCTGCGGCGGCCTAGCCCCCCATCGCCGTCACAACGCTAGTCGGCAGCCGAAAGCGCCGGCCTGATCGCAGCTTTGGTCGCGCGTGGCCCCCAGCGCGTCAGCACCACGCTGGAGCACGACAGCAGGCCGAGCACGACCATCGAGCTCGCGGCCAGCCAGAAAAAGCTTTGCGCGCTGGCGTCGTGCGTCGACAGCCACCAGCCGACGCCTGCGATGTAGATCAGCCGTGCCGTCTGCGCCAGCACCGGCCCGATCACCTTGGCCGCGCCTTGCGAGGAGAAATACATTGTCGTGGCAAGGCCAAAAAACGCGTAGAACGGCCCGACCGTCGAGAGATATTGATGGCTTGCCGCGCGCACGGCCACGCTGTCGGTGAAGATGTTGACCCAGAGATCTGGGAAGATCGCAACGAGGCACGCCGGCGCGCCGACCGCGGCGAAAGCGGCAGCACTGGCGATCCAGGCGATGCGCCGGGCCCGCGCGATGCGGCCGGCGCCGATCGCCATGCCGACCATCGGCACACAGGCGATGCCGAACGAGAAAGCGATCGAGGTCAGCAGGAATTCGAGCCGCGCGCCGATGCCGTAACCGGCGAGGATCGCGGTGCCGAACTTCGCCAGCATGTGGGTGAAGATCGAGATCGTCAGCACCGATTGCAGCGGCGAGAAGCAGGCGATGGCGCCGACCTTCAGGATGTCGAAGAACATCGCCCGTTGGATACGAAGGCCTCGAAGCTTCGGCGCGACCCGCGCGCGGCCGGAGAACAGGTACCAGCCCATGATGCAGATGTTCATGGTGTAGGCAATCAGCGCGCCGGCCGCGACGCCGCGCATGCCGAGCTGCGGCACCGGGCCAAGCCCGAGGCCGAGCGTGCCGCCGAGCACGATCTGCCAGGCCGCGGAGTTGAGGATCAGGAATGACGGCAGCTTCATGTTGCCGGTGCCGCGCAAGATGCCCGCCATGGTGTTGAGCAGCCAGGGCAGCACAGCGCCGCCGAAAAACACCTGCGTGTAGGCGATCGCATGCGCCAGCACATTGCCGCGGCCGCCGAGCATTTCGAGCAGCCTGGGCCCGAAGATCAGCATGCCCAGCATGAAGACGAGACCGAAGCTGATGCCGATCAGCATCGCATGCACGGCGAGCGTGCCGGCACGCTCACGGTCGCCGGCGCCGAGCGCACGTGCGATGGCGGACGCCACAGCGCCGCCCATCGCGCCGCCGGACATCGTCATGGTCAGGATCACTGTCGGAAACACCAGCGCCATCGCCGCCAGCGCCTCGACGCCGAGCCGGCCCACATAGGAGGTCTCGGCAATCACCACGCAGATGCCGGCCGACAGGCCGATCACGTTCGGCCAGGCGAGGGAGAGCAGCGTGCGCAGGATCGGCCCGTCGGTCAGCGCGCTCTTGACCTGCCGCGGAGGCGGCGGCAGCGGGCGCTCGTGATCATCGACCGGAATCTCGGCGATGTCGGACATGTCCTCTCCCGGGCGCGAGCGCCATTTGCGGCGCGGCAATGAACAGGTGTGCCAATCAATTTCTTCGCGCGCAGGGCGCGGCAGGGGCTTGTTAGCACGGCGATTGCCGATTCCTCCTGCGCAGGGCGCAGGCGTGCCTTGCGGGAGCGCATTTCGATGAATGGAATTCGGCTCTCTCGTCTCCCTCTCCCCGTTCTTACGGGGCTTACGGGGAGAGGGAGGGGTGAGGCTCTGTCCGCGCAATCGGTGACGGCTATGCAGGGTGCCCTGCCACGGCGGCCCGGCAATTCCGCATCACGAATTTTGCGCAAGCCTGGCGGCCCGCTCGCGCTCGACGCGTTCGGTGACATCGCGTGCCATGGCGACCGATCCCCGCACTGTGCCATCAGTGTCCCGCACCAGCGCGAAGGTCATCTCGATGTAGAGCTTGCCCCCGCTCTTGTGCAGCGCGCGGGTCAGCGTCGGTTTGCCCGCAAGCTTCATCGTCCCGCTCGCGAGCGCGGCCTCGAAGCCTTTCCAGTGCGCCGCGCGCAGATGTTCGGGAATGATCAGATCGAGGTTCTGGCCGAGCGCTTCATCGGCGGAGAAGCCGAACAGGGCGGTCGATGCGCGATTCCAGCGCATGATCGTGCCGGAGCGATCGGAATAGATCAGCGCGTCCGCGACGTCGTTGAGGATGTTTGCGTCGAGTTGGGATGGATCGGTCATGCCGAGACCTTGTAGCCCTGATGGAGCGAAGCTAATCCGGGATCGCGCCACAAGTGAGGCCTTCTCGGAACGCGCTTGCGCTCGTCCGGGCTACAGGATCGGGCTACACCCGAAAATGCTTCGATAGTTTGAGGCCCTGCGCCTGGTAATTGGAGCCGATGCGCTGGCCGTACATCGCGTCGGGACGCGCCAGCATCTTCTCGTAGACGAGGCGGCCGACGATCTGGCCGTGCTCGAGGATGAACGGCACCTCGCGCGAGCGCACTTCCAGCACGGCGCGCGCTCCTAGCCCGCCCGCACCGGCATAGCCGAAGCCGGGATCGAAGAATCCGGCATAGTGCACGCGGAATTCGCCGACCAGGGGATCGAACGGCACCATCTCCGCGGCGTAGTCGGGCGGCACCTGCACGGCTTCCTTGGAAGCGAGGATGTAGAACTCGCCGGGATCGAGGATCAGGCTGCCATCGGGGCGGGCCGAGATCGGCTCCCAGAAATCTTCCACCGCATAGCCGGAGCGACGGTCGACGTCGACGACGCCGGTGTGGCGCTTGGCGCGGTAGCCGACGAAGCCATTTGCCTTCTCGCCGGACAGATCCACCGAGACCGCAACGCCGCCCGAGAGATCGGCATCGTCGATGTCGACAAGGCGCTCGGCCGCATGCAACGCGTCGAGCTCGTCGGCATTGAGGATGGCGTCGCCGGTGCGGAAGCGGACTTGGGAGAGGCGCGAGCCTTCGCGCACCAGCACGGGAAACGTCTTCGGGCTGATCTCGGCGTAGAGCGGACCGTGATAGCCGGCGCCGATCATGTCGAAGCGGCGGGTGCCGTCGGCGATGACGCGGGTGAAGACGTCGAGGCGGCCGGTCGAGCTCTTCGGGTTCGCCGCCGCGACGATCTCGGGCGGCAGCGCGAGGCTTTCGAGCAGCGGCACGATGTAGACGCAGTTGGTCTCCAGCACCGCGCCGTCAGCGAGGCTGAACTCGTGCAGCTTCAACTCGTCGATACGCTCCGCGACCGTGGCGCCGGGCCCCGGCAGGAAGCTGGCGCGAACGCGATAGGCGATGTCGCCAAGGCGCAGATCGAGGCTTGCCGGCTGGATCTGGCTCTCCACGAAGTCGTATGCGGGCAGGATGAGGCCTTCTTCTGCCATCGCCGCGATCATGCGGTCGGGCAGGATACCATTGGCGTCGGCGGCGACCGTGAACGTCAACCGGAGGTCCTCATCAGGGGTCAAACGCATCCCGAAATGCGGGACATACCAGCCTTTTACGGCTAGCCGATGGACGCCTTGACGGAAAGGGGATTGCGGAATATGAGCATCACTTATCCCGTGGTGATTTGAGCCGGCCGGCTTGCAGCCACGTTAAATAAATCGCTAAACAGGCCGGGGACCTCTGTGATCCCGGCCAGTGGAGATATCCAGGCCGGTTTTTTTGTGACCATTTTCGCCCAATGGTCATGTCGGAGGACCCTATGTCGAAGTCGCCTGCCAACTACCGCCCCGAAACCCGCCTGGTCCATTCCGGGACGCTGCGCTCGCAATATGGTGAGACATCGGAGGCGCTGTTCCTGACGCAAGGCTATGTCTACGCCAGCGCGGAGGAGTGCGAGGCGCGGTTCAAGGGCGAGGATCCCGGCTTCATCTATTCGCGCTACTCCAACCCGACCATCGCGATGTTCGAGCGTCGCATGATCGAGCTCGAAGGCGCCGAGGCCGCGCGTTCGGCGGCGACCGGCATGGCGGCGGTGACGACCGCGATCCTGGCGCCACTGAAGGCCGGCGATCACGTGGTCGCTTCGCGCGCCCTGTTCGGCTCGTGCCTTTATGTCATCCAGGACCTGTTGCCGCGCTACGGCATCGAGACCACGCTGGTCGACGGGCTCGATCTCGACCAGTGGCAGCGCGCATTGAAGCCCAACACCAAGACGTTCTTCCTGGAGAGCCCGACCAACCCGACGCTGGACGTGCTCGACATTCCCGCGATCGCCGAGATCGCGCACAAGGGCGGCGCGCGGCTCGTGGTCGACAACGTGTTCGCGACCCCGATCTGGCAGAGCCCGCTCGCGCTGGGAGCCGACGTCGTCGTCTATTCCGCGACCAAGCATATCGACGGCCAGGGCCGGTGCCTCGGCGGCATCATCCTGTCCTCGGAAGCCTTCATCGCCGAGCACATCCACAATTTCATGCGCCAGACCGGCCCCTCGATATCGCCGTTCAACGCCTGGGTCCTGCTCAAGGGCCTGGAGACGCTGGGCGTGCGCGTGCGCGCGCAGACCGACACGGCGGCGCGTATCGCCGAGGTGCTGGCAAGCCATCCCAAGATCTCGCGGCTGGTCTATCCCGGCCGCGCCGATCATCCGCAGGCGGCGCTGGTGAGAAAGCAGATGCGTGGCGGCTCGACGCTGGTCGGCTTCGAGGTCAAGGGCGGCAAGCAGGCGGCGTTCCGCGTGCTCAACGAGCTGAAGCTTGCGAAGATCTCCAACAATCTCGGCGATGCCAAGAGCCTCGTCACGCATCCGGCGACCACGACGCATCAACGCCTGAAGCCGGAAGACCGCGCCGCGCTCGGCATCAGCGAGGGTTTCATCCGCTTCTCCGCGGGGCTGGAGCATGCGGACGATCTGATCGAGGATTTGACGGCGGCGCTGGAGAAGGCGTGAGGGAAGCGAAGGTCTCGTAGGATGGGCAAAGCGAAGCGTGCCCACCATTCTCGACTACAATGACGAGATGGTGGGCACGGCGCGGTGCGCCTTTGCTCAGCCTACGGCAGCGTGCCTACATCGGCCGGTACGTCCTCACGTCCGCGGGCACGTTCACACCGATCCTGATCTGGCCGACCGAACGAATGATGTCATCGCCGAGCAGCTGGGCGAAGCAGGCGTAGCCCCAATCGTTCATGTGCAGGCCGTCGGCGATCACGAAGCTCTCGACCGGGATCGATTGGTTCTCGTGCCAGTCGCGCATCACCTCGAAGCGCGGGAAGATGCCGACGTGACGGAGCTCGGCGACCTTGCCGAGCAGCTTCACCATCTTGCCGGCGCTCTCCTTACGCTGGTTGATGGCCGGCGAATATTGCGGATCGACCAGCACGATGTCGGCGCCACCGGCGGCCTGAATGCGGCTGATGCCGTCCTCGACTATCTTTGCGGTCTCGGCCGGATCGAGATTGCGCAGCACGGCGTTGGTGCCGACCTGCCAGATCACCAGATCCGGATGCACGTCGATCACCTGCGTCTGCAGGCGTTTCATCATCTCCGGTGCATCCTCGCCGCCGACGCCGGCATTGACGACGGTGATGTCGGCGGTCGGATAATGCCGGCGCAGCTGCGCGGCGAGACGGTTCGGATAATTGAATTCCGGCGAGCTCGCGCCGAATCCCGCGGTCGACGACGAGCCGAACGCGACGATGACGACGGGCTGGCCGGCGACGAGCTTGCTTGCGACATGCGGCAGCGAGCCCATGGCCTTCGAGCCGCCCTTCGGCGGCAGGCAGGGCACGCGGCTGAAGATGTCGGCGGCAGACTTTGCGACCTCCTTCACCTTGTCGATGGCGCGCGACGTGACGCCGCGCTGCTCGGACGACCTTGCGGCGACGGTGGTCTGGGAAGGCGAAGCGGACGCGGGATCAGCCGGCTGCGCGGGTGCGGGTGTCGCCTGTGCGGACTGCGATTGTGCACGTGACTGCGAGGCCGGCGTCAGCAACAACAGCACTGCGGCTGCGGGCGCGGCCAGCCATGACGTCAGGCAAAAAGGGCGGAGAGAACTCATTAACGCTAGACCTCAATTCTGCTGCTGGGCCGGCTCCAGATGAGCGGCGTCGATCACGAATTGTGCCAACGCCCGGCCAAGGCAATCATGGACCTGCTTCGCTAGCTCAGGCCCGTGGGACGGGCTGAACAGGTCGAACTGGCCCTGATCATTCCACTGCCGCATGATCGCGAAACGATCGAACAGCGGGATGTCGTGCTCCTGCGCCACCACGCGCATATTATCGAGAAAAGGCTGCGCCGAGATCATGGTTTCGGTGCGCGGGCTGTACTGCAAATTCATCAAGACGACGTCAGCCCCTGTCTTTTGCAGCGCAACAACCCCGTCGGTCACCGCGCTACGAAATTCATCGGGATCGATGGATCGAATAGCATCCACGGTCCCGGTCTGCCAGATCACCAAAGTAGGCTTTCTTGCTTCCAGCAGCTTAACGAAAGTGGAGGCGGTCTCCTCTGCCGTCTTCTTGCTCTGTATTTCTACGGAGACGTGCACGACCTCGGACGGTGGCAGCTTCTCCTTGAGGATCGCCTCCATGCGCGCCGGGTATGAGCTGCTCTCCGACGACGGAATCGTGGTCGAGCGGCTGCCGATGACCAGGATGTCGAGCGGCTTGCCGGCCTTGACGGCGTCGGCGACCTTGGGCAGCTGGCTTTCGCTGGTCAGCAGATAGGGCGGCAATTCGCAGGCTGCGGGCGCATGGGAAGCGACAGGCGCAGCATCGCCCGCACGCGCCACAGGCGCGGCGAGGCCACCGCATAGCAGGATCAGGCTCAGGAGAACCTTCGCCTTCATCAGCCCCCTCCCGCCAGATCGGCGTTGCCGACGGCGTTTTTGGTTTTCGCACCGCTCTTGTCAGCCACGCGCTTGTACCACGAAATCACCCAGGCCACGCCCCACATGATCAGGATCCCGGAGAGACTAATCAGCGCATGCATGGCTGCGCCGCCGGAGACTTCGGCGAGAATGAAATGGCCGGCGAAGGCCAGGAACACCCCGAGACAGAAGATCTCGAGGGAATGCTGACCACATAGAATCAATGGTCGCAGCCAGCGCGATTTCAAGCCCGGCCAATCCCGGGGCAGGAAGCGCACGGTGAGCGCGGCGAGCGCCAGGAAATGCGTGAAGCGCAGCACGTCGAGGTCGGTCTTGTCGATCGGATACATCCACTGCTCGATACGCTTCGGCATGAACTGTGAGAGCTGCGGCACGTACCAGGTCAGCGTCACGTAGAACGCCGCGACGAGATAGGCGATCGAGATCCACATGGTCACCGGCGAGGCCAGGATACGCGACATGCGGCGCGCACCTCCGAGCGCGCACCATGCACCGAAGACGAAGAGCAATTGCCATGCCAGGGGATTGAAGGCCCAGAAGCCGTTCGGATAGGCCGAGAAGTAGAGGTCGTATTCCCACGTCACGGCATAGAGCACCACCGAGAGGCCGAGCGTGACGTCTGGCTTCCACTTCATCGACCACAGGATCAAGGGTAGCGCCAGCATCAGCACGATATAAAGCGGCAGCACGTCCATGTTGACGGGGCGGAAGCGCAAGAGCAGCGCCTGCACGATGGTGACGTCGGGCTGCTTGAGGAAGTCCATGATGCCCATCTCTTCGGTGTAGAGCGGGTTCTCGAATCTGGTCGCCACGTAGGAGATTTCGGCGAGGAAGATCGTGAACAGGAAGACGTGGGCGACATAGATCTGCCAGACCCGGCGCAGGATGCGCGCGGTGGCGATGACGAATCCGCCCTCCAACATCGCCCTGCCGTAGACGAAGGCAGCGGTATAGCCCGAGATGAAGATGAAGATCTCGGTGGCGTCGCTGAAGCCGTAATTGCGGATGGTGAACCAGGTGAGCAGGCTCGTCGGCAGATGGTCGATGAAGATCAGCCACAGCGCCAGGCCGCGGAACAGATCGAGCCGGAGCTCGCGCTCGCCGACGGCGGGCAGCGTGATGGCCGGCGCGGCGGCGCGCGGCTTGGCCTCTGCGGGTTTGACTTCCGCGGTTCCCGAGATCGTCGATCCCGTCACTTGGTCGGCAATGGTCATCGGGGGCCTAACAACCCTTCCGCAAATCGCGACATTGAAGGAGTTTAATGGTCCGGCTGTCGTCTCGCAAAGCAGCCGGATCACATAAGGGTGTCTCGCTTGGGGAGCGTCCTTCCCCTCGAATTCTGGCGGGACGATGTCGCCAAAGCCAGCCGCGGCGTTTGGTTCCCCGGCCGGATTTCGGTATGATGGCAGCCATGTACCGCGCCGTGACCCGCCAGATCGAAGTGACCGTCGAGCCGAACTTTGTTCCGGAGCAGTCGTCGGCCGACCGCTCGCGCTACTTCTGGTCCTATACCATCGTCATCACCAATTCGGGCGAGGAGACCGTGCAGCTCAAGACGCGGCACTGGATCATCACCGATGCCTCCGGCCGCCAGCAGGAGGTGAAGGGCGAGGGCGTGGTCGGCGAGCAGCCGATCCTGGCCCCCGGCGAGCGCTTCGAATACACCTCCGGCGTGCCGCTCTCGACCGCCTCGGGCTTCATGACCGGCCGCTACCAGATGGTCAGCGAAACCGGCGAGCGGTTCGAGATCGACGTGCCGACATTCTCGCTGGACAGCCCGGACAGCAAGCGGGTTTTGAATTAACGGCGCATCGTTCACCTCGTCCCGGATAAGCTGTCGCGCGGAAGCGCTGCGGCGCCGAGCCGGGACCCCGGGCAACAGGGCGCGGTGCGGCGACATGAGCCCCGGCTCTGCAGCGCATCACTCCGGACGATACTTTGCATTGCCGGGCACGCTGCGCTGCGCCCGGGGCACGCGAGAGGCGTGTGGTACACGCTCTCCCCTCCTCGTCATTGCGAGGAGCCCTTGCGACGAAGCAATCCTGAATCGCGCCGCGGAAAGATTCTGGATTTGCTTCGCTGCGCTCGCAATGACGGAGTGTGAGGTGACAGCGTGTGCGTGGCTGCAGACATGCCTTCGCGTCCTCGCGGCGCAACTCGCCCGAGCTTTGCTTCGTCGCTTCACCCTCTGAAAGCCA
>NZ_RDQF01000094.1 GCF_004114425.1 Bradyrhizobium vignae
GACATCATGAAGCAGGCCACTGCGCTGAAGAACGTGGCGCTGCCGGGCCTGATCCCGGGCATCACCGTCAATACCAGCCCGGATGATTATCGCCTGATCACGTCGCTGCGCCCGCAGCGTTTCGACGGCGAGCGCTGGGTTCCGATGTCCGGTACAATGGCCGCGCAATGAAGGCCGCCGATAGTATGGGAGTGCATCATTCGGCAACGGCCGTTGCAGCGCCTTCGCCTCGTCCCATGATGCACGCATCCAGACATCGCGCTCTTCATCTGTCGTCACCGGCATGGCTGATGATGATTGAGGTGGGGACCACGATAGGCGTCGTGCAAAGACTTCATGCAGATCGCGGAGCGGTGTCCCCTCGGTTAACGAATCCTTGCCTCGAAATCACAAATTACGTCCGCTTCGAGCCCATTTCCTCAAGCCGGTTGCCCTATGAGAGGAGCATCGTTGGGGCAAGGACTACGGGAAGCGAAGCGAATGTATGGGCTTGTGACAAAGCCGAGGACGGTCCCGGCCAAACGGCTAGTGGCGCTTGGCGTCGGTCTCATTCTGGGCTTTTCCGGCATCTGCGCGGCCATTCTCTGGGAGATGGCGCGAAAGGATCTTGAGCACGCGAAAGAGGCCGCCACCAATCTCGTGGCCAGCATCGCGAGCGAGATTGACCGAAACATCGAGCTGTATGATCTGTCCTTACAGGCTGCCGCCGACGGCGTGAAGCTGCCTGAGATCAACCGCGTCAGTCCTGAACTCCGGCAGGTCGTCCTGTTCGACCGGGCCGCTACGGCAAAGGATTTGGGTTCCATTCTGGTTCTGGATGCGGCGGGCAATGTCAGGCTGGACTCTCGAACTCTCACCCTGCGTCCAGCGAATTTTGCCGATCGTGATTTCTTCCAGGTGCATCAGACACGGTCGGACGCAGGGCTGTACATCAGTGCACCGTGGGTCACGTTTGACGGCGAATACCTCATTAGCCTGAGCCGGCGCATCAGGGGCCGCGACGGCTCCTTCGACGGCGTTGTCGCCGGAAGCATGCGGCTGAGCTATTTCCACGGTTTATTCAGCAAGCTGAATTTCGGCGCCCAGGATGCGATGACGCTGTTCAACAGCGACGGAACGATCCTGATGCGTGCGCCCTTCGACATCACCAAGATCGGGCAAAACATCAAGGACGCCCAGACCTTCAAATATTTCCCTGCGCACAGCTCCGGCTTTTATACGACCAAGTCCATTGTTGACCAGATCAGCCGCCTCTACGTCTTTCAGCAGGTCGGCAGGCATCCCTTGGTGCTGGCGGAAGGCGTCGCGCTCAACAGTATCTATGCGGATTGGTGGCAACAGCTGTGGTGGATCGGCCTTGTGGTGGCTGCGCTTGTCGCATTCTCGATCGCTCTGATGTTTTATCTGCTGGCGGCGCTGAAACGCCGCGCTGCCGCGGAAAACCAGCTCGCGGTTCTGGCCACAACCGACGCCCTGACGGGGCTCGGCAACCGACGCCGCTTTGATCATGCTCTGGCGATCGAGTGGCGCCGGGCCACGCGCTCTCGTGCGCCTGTCTCGCTGCTGATGATTGATGTCGATCACTTCAAGGCATACAACGACAGATATGGACACCAGGCTGGCGATGCCGTGCTTGCAACGGTGGCGCAATGTATTGCGAGCAGCACCAAACGCACATCCGATCTTGGTGCCCGCTATGGCGGCGAAGAGTTCTCGGTGCTGCTGCCCGGCGTCAGCAAGACCGGCGCATCCGAAGTTGCGCGTCAGATCCGCGAGAAGCTGAGGGTCCTGCGACAAACACAGGGCGAACTGCCGACGGTCAGCATTGGACTGGCGTGCATGTTCCCTGGCGAAGACTACGTGCGGCACGATCTTGTCAGGGCGGCGGACATAGCGCTTTACACGGCCAAGCACGAGGGACGCGACCGCGTCGTCGCCGGCCCAGGTGGGGAGCGGATCGCAAGCGGCAAGCGAGTAGCCTAAAGCGGGATAAGGTTGCGGGCTGCAATGGCCATCGCTGCGCCGGTCATTCTGAATGGATCTCAACGAGAAGTTCCAGCGCCTAAGTGCCGCCAAACGAAACAGCCCCGGCGGGCGGATGCCCGGGACGCTGAGGGTCGCCAGCGAGGCATGCGAGATTCGGGCCCGTTGACGTAGCTCTTGCGACCGCATTGGCTATGGTCGCGGAATGCGAAAGTTTCGAGGACACCGCCGCCTGGCTCGATAAGTCGGAGTTGCGCGCAACTCTCGGCCATCCCACGCTGCTCCAAAGAATTTCGGAGATGCCTCGTCGTGGACGAGAGTAGACTTTTTGTGCGTCTCAATTTGCGCCGGTGAGCAACAGGCTGGGAGGTTCGCAATGTACAAGGAGCGACGGTTGCGTGGGCTGGGTTCGCCATGCCCTCAACAGGCCGCATCCAACACCCTTAACCGCCGCTGCGACAGACTGCTTTGCGGCGAGTTTCGCTCACCAACGGGAGTGTTGGCGAAGGACGTCGCCTTGATCTTAGCCGTATCTGCACCCGTCGCGCGACCGTGTCCTACTTTGCGCCGCAGTTCGGGCCTGAGCAGACAACCGGTACATGCTGCGCGGCAATCTCAGTGCGGCGCGACAGAAGTTCGAGAAGGCCTTATTCGCTCGATTCAGGCAACCCGGTTATCGCCAATAACCTTGAACTTCTCAATGGCAGCCGGCGCTTCATTGAAAGGCCGCCAAACAACCAGCCATAAGTCGCGCTGATACTGTGACCACGCCAGTTCTCGTCAATTCGGCCCAATCACAGCATCAGCGTGACGACTGCCGCTGCGGATGATGACAATGATGCCATTGCGAATGGTAAATCGCGCGCCAAGCAATTTTCGCACCTTCTCCGTGATCGGAGACGGAAAGGCGACAGTTTCCCCCGAAACTGGATCGCCGACCTTGGTTGTGTCAGTCGCGACGCCCGCAACTGGCGCAGGTTTAATATAGTCGCGGACAAGCTGAACCTCTTCACGTGACAGGATCAGCGGAGCCTGGTCGGGATGCGTCTCTGACGACCGCTTGGGCGTTTCGCTGCTTGCCTTGTCACGTCTCTCATTAGCGCTTGCGATCTGATCGACTCTGGCTACGCCTAGCTTGAGCGCGATGATGTCATGTTGAAGTGCTGCGATCTCCAATTTGAGCGAGTTGACCTGCCTGAAGACGATGATCGCGCAAACGCAGCTCACGACAACCCCGACGCTCAGCCCTGCGATCAACCAACGCTCAAGGTTTCTCGTCGACCCTCCTGCCGTCCGAGGGAGTTCATCGCGCTGAAGATGGCTCCGCCAGATGCGGCGTGCTCGGTCCCTCCAACCTGTAGAGCCCGTGACGCCGGCCGCCGCCCGGCCCGACCCAAAATGTGCGGGTGACAAGGCGCCTTCCTCTCGGCCCGGATCAACTGCCGACGCCGTGTCGCCTTGCTCAAGTTCTAGATCCTCGGGGACGCGATCGTCCGTAGTCGAATCAGCGGCACTGTGGAAGGAACCCATGTGCTTATCCAGCCGGCCCATCTACGTCTCCTTGGAGGCATCTATCCACTTCAGCAGTTTCCGCCGCCGGGGCTCGAACATGGTACCCGAACATCCGAGCAACGCCACTGACCCCGCGGGATCTCTGACGATTGTGGAACCTCGTGACTCGTCGTTCGTTTTCGCGAGCGAACGGAGGTTCAGCAACACATGGCCAAGAAAGCAAAGAAACAATCGTCCCGCGGGCGCAAGCTGGATCGTGCCCGCGTGGCGGGCGGACAGGATTATGAGGTGCGGTACGAAGCGACGAGAAGGCGCGCCGATCGGCGTCGGGCGTGAAGAAGGCGGTCAAGAAGGTCGGCAGCAGCCGCAAGAGGGTCGAGCGACGATTGCGGTCCAAATAGGTTGGCGCGGCAAGGGAGCCCCGCCGCGGTCGTGGTGACGCTTCCTGCCATTGCAAAGGCGACTTGAGCGAGGACCTGGAGCCTTCGAGAAGCACGCTACCGAGTTAACCGCTGCGCTTCTGGAGTCGGCACGTAGTGCTGGCCTGCTTTGGTCAGCCACCCAGCCTCGACCATCCGCGTTTGACATTTCGGCTCCGCAAAGGCGACGGGCGCTTCCTGGCCCGCTACGTTGTCGATCGTAACCATCTAATCCTAACCTCCTTGCCGAATGAAAAATCAAACCTGCGAAGACGCACTGTCACTCAATGTTCATTTCCTTGCCTGCCTCCTGAGCTAACCGCGCCTGCCGCCGCGTGCTCATGCGCGGGTTGCGACTGACGTCCGCATCTATGGTTGCGCCTTGCGAATTTGCACTATCAGTGATGGTCTGAGCATCGTCATCTCGGGCTCCCAATATGACTGAAGTTGCCGATGCGCACGCTTTCCGTGGTTGAGGCGCGTCTGTGCCCGTGTAAGCAGGTCGGTCGTCGCCTATTTGCCGGCGCCGGTCGTCAGCCCGCTGACGATGTAGCGCTCCAGGAAGATGCCGATCAGGACGAGGGGCGCGATTGCAGCCGTCGACAGTGCCGCCATCGACCACCAGTTGATGCCTTGCGAACCGGTCTGGCTCGCGACCATCACGGGCAGAGTTTTGGCATCGGTGCTGGTGAGCAGCGCCGCGAAGAAATACTCGTTCCAGCACAACACCAGCGAGAGAATGAAAGCCGCCGCCATACCAGGAAAGGCCAACGGCAGGATGATGCGCAGAAACGCGCCCCAGGTCGAGAGGCCGTCTACGAACGCAGCTTCGTCGAGCTCGATCGGGATCGAGTTGAACTGATCACGCATGATCCAGATGACGATCGGCAGCACCGTCAGTGTATAGAGCAGGATCAGGCCGAAACTCGTGTCGAGCAGTGCCAGGGCTTTGTAGAGCACGAGAAACGGCAGCGCGAGCACGACTGGCGGTAGTATCAGTTGCGACATGAAGAAGAACAGGATGTCGTCATTGCGCATCCATGCGAACTTGTAGCGGAAGCGGCTGAGGCCGTAGGCCGCCAGCGATCCGAAGATCAGCGCTAGCGTCGATGCTCCAACCGAGGTGATGATGCTATTGACGAAACGGTTGACGAATTCCGAGCGCGCCGTCGACGTCCCGAACAGCGTGTCCGGCGACAATCCGAGCGAGCGCCACCCCTTCCAGTCGGGCTGGAAGTCCAGCCAGGGGATCAGATGGGCCTGTGTCACGTCGACTGCCGATTTGAACGAGGTCGTGACGGTCCAGTAGATCGGGAACAGGCAGATGAAGGTCCAGAGCAGAAGTGCAGCGTACACCGCCGCGCGGCCGAAGGTGCGACGCACCCGAGGTGCGACGAGACGTCTGCGGACGGAGTCGGATGCGATCAATAAAGTCACGCGCAGCTCCTTGCCTATGCGACTCTCTGCGTCCAGCGTCTGGACAGGCGCAGCATCAGGGTCAACAGCACGATAATCAAGGCGAGATAAACCATGGCGAGCGCCGTGCCATATCCGACGTTCGAGCGGTCGCGGTAGACGCGGTAGATAAAGCTCGACACCGTGTCGGTCGCCCCGCCTGGGCCGCCGGCTGTAACATTGATGACAATGTCAGCGAGCTTCAGCTTGAAGATGATGCGAATGATGAGGACGGTGACGCTGACCGGTAGCATGATCGGAAAGGTCACGTGCCAGAACGACTGCCAGCCATTCGCACCGTCAACTTTGGCAGCCTCCTGCACTTCCTTGGGCATGGCCTGAAGGCCCGCGAGCAGGATGATCATGATGAAGGGAATCGAAACCCAGGCGTCCATCGCCTGGATCGTCAAGCGTGCCATCCAGGACGACGCAAAGAAGGCAGGATTGTCCCAGCCGAGATAGCGCGCCAGGGTCGCCGCTGGGCCGAAGCGATATTCCAGGAGCGACTTGCCGATCATCCAGCTCACCGCGACAGGACTTAGCATCATCGGCAGCAAGAACACGACGCGAAAGAATTTTCGCCCGCGTATCTCAGCGCTCAGCAGCAGCGCGAGCGCAAAGGCAATCGCGTATTCGCCGAGCACCGCGGCGGCGTAGAAGACCATATTGCCGAGCGCATTCCAGTAATAGGTGTCGGTCAACATGCTCCTGAGATTGTCGAACCCGCTGAAGCGCGGGCCCTCGATCGAGGAGAGATTCCAATCCAGAGCGGCGATGTAGAGCCCGAAGAACGTCGGAAAGATCACGACCGCCACGGTGAAAAAGACTGCAGGTAGCAGGAACAGCGCACGCTGGCCGCGCTCACCGCGCATCAAAACCTGTCCGGCGCCGAACGCAATCGCCCAGAGCAGGTAGACGACAAGGATTGGGCGCCAATTCGCAAATCCGGTCGTGATCGTACCGATCGCGTGTAGGATCTGAATGACGACCGCTAGCAGGAAGATAAGCGAGGCGAGCCCGGTCAGCGCGCGGCCAAACGCCTTCCGCCGGCCGGGTGCGCGCTTCTGCGCCACTTTCGGGGGCGGGGTATTAACAAGAATCTGCATCGAGATCGAACTCTGCTGGATCCGCGGTTACCCAAAAAAGCAGTTGTCCGCGACGATGCGGCCCTTCTCACTCCGTCATTCCGGGGTTAGTCCTGTCCGACCGCCCCGGAATAACGATTGTCATGACACGACTACGCGCCCAAAGAGGCCTTGTAGAGCGCGATCTGCCGCTCGCGGCCGATCTGGTCGGTGAGCTTCTCCCAGGCGGCGGCGATGTTATCGGCGCCGGTCTGCGCGTCGACCCTGCCGGAGAAGATCTTGGTCAACTCGTCCTCCGCGATGCTGTAATACTGGAAGATGCCGGGAATGCGCGGCTCGACTGCGCGGTTCGGATGGTTATAGGAGCCGAGCTGTGAATTCAGGTAGGAGGTGATGTATTTCCTGTCGTAACCCGCCGCGACCCACTCGTCGAACTGGAAGTGGCTGGTCCGATGCGCCTGGAATCCGGAGGGATACATCACCATCCAGAGCGACAGGTCCTTGCCTCCCAAATGCGCAGCCGCGCTCCAGGCCGCCTTGTGCTTCTTCTCGTCGCCATTGACCCGGGCCATGACATAGATGCCCCAGCCTAGATAGGCGCAGTTCGGCGCATGGCTCGGGCCGTTCGCGAGCTTGTCCCACTTGCCGGTCTTGGAATTATAGACGTCGTCCGACCCCGGCAAGATGTCGAAGCCGATGACATCGCCGACGACCGAGGTGTCGCTCGCCTTCGCGACCTGGCCGATGTCTCCCCACCAGGGGATCATCGACCCGATGCCGGCAAGGAACTGCTGGAAGCCGGTGGTGTTCGGATCGGCGTTGAGTTGGTCGGCAGGCTCCGAGGGCAGTGCGTCGATCACGTCCTGGATGGCGCGAACCCAGGCCGGATTGTTGATGCGCGGCTTCATCGTGTCGACGTCAAACAACCACGCCTTGTCGTCGGGATGTTTTGCATAGGCGGAGGCGCGGCTCGCCAGGAAATAGAAGCCGAAGCCGCCCCAGGGCTTTGGCGCGTCGAGGTAGCCGAACACGTTCTGGCCTTTGAATTTCTTGCCGTTGAGGAATTTCGTGACCGACTGCACCTGCTGCCAGGTTTTCGGCACCCCCCATTCGCTCGTGTTGCCGGCGTCTTTCCATGCCTTGGCGAGTGTGGCGTCGGAGAATATATCGGTGCGATAGTTGAAGTTGTGGCAATCGCCGTCGATGGTGACGCGATATGTCTTGCCGTTCCAGGTTCCGACCGGCGGCTTCAGGTAATCGACGTAGTCATCGATATCGATCTGCTTCTTGACCCAGTCCGGCATCTCCGAGGCGAGTCCCTTGCCACACACATCACCTTCGAACGGAGCGCCCATCTCGAGGATGTCGAAGTCGACCGTGCTGGTCGCGATCGCCTGTTGTAGGCGTGGGTTGTAGTCGGCCTGTGCCAGATCGATCCAGGAAATCTTTGCGCCCGTATAGGCCTCCCACGGCTTCAGGAAGCCGCGAAACAACAGGTTATGCAGATTCTGATTGTTCAGCCCCATGAAGGAGAGGTCGATGCCTTTGAACTCGCCCTCCTTGATGCTGGCCTTGGTCGGGCCAAGGCAGAGCTCACCGACCTTTTGCCAGTCGGCGTCGGTCGGAGCACCCTTGCCGATGCCTGGAATCTTCGTGATCTCGGCGCGCAAATTGGTTTGCGCGAATACAAGCTCGGAGAAGGTGCCAAGCGCGCCGCTCGTGCCAAGTGCGGCGGCTCCAGCCGCGCTCTTGAGCACCGTGCGCCGGCTCGGGTGCATTGCGGGATGCTGATCATGCTCTTGCTGCTTCACCACGAAATCCTCCCGTTTTTCGACGCTGCTAATGATAAAGCCTTAGTCAGGTCAGAGTGGGCCGCCTAAGCACCACGGAGAAGTGACGTTCGCCGAAATTCTAGTCGCGGGCCGTGGTGCGAGAAGCCGCGTCGAGTATGCAACGGCACCGATCAAAGTCAACGAATCCGCGCAAAGCGGGCGTGATCGACCATATGCAATGCAACGATGCCTGCGTTCTTGCGCCGCGGTAGGCAATCATACGTGAGCTGGCTCCGGCGAGGGATGTAGCGTCGCCGTCATATTTCCGCCGAATGCCTAGCGTGGCCCGTGCCGCCGCGATGCCTTGGTGGCCTAGGTCGCATCAGGCGGGATCACGCCTTTCTTGAAGATAAAGCAGCCATAGAAGCGCCGTTCTCCGGTCTGGATCACGCAGTACGACTTCTTCGCAAGTTCGTAGAAGGCAAACCGCTCAATCGACGCCAGCGGCAGCGACCGGCCTTCAGAGGCGTCGATTTCCTTCTGTACCTCGACCTGTACGGCCGGGATTTCGTTCGGCTGCCCCACGATCTCCATGCGCAGCGCCGGGCTGTCGACAAAGGAATCGAGCGGTAGCACCGACAGGATCGCGCGCGCGGCGCGGCCCGCGCTGACGTTATCAATCCGGAGCAGCTTTCCGAGGGCGGTTTGTCGGGCGACGGAGTCGGCCGGGAAATTCGTATCGCAGAGCACGAGGTCATCGCCATGCCCCATAGACCGTAACGCATGGAGCACATCAGCATTCAGAATGGGGTCGATCGACTTCAGCATGGCGCGCCTCCTGACCTGTTCAGGGCTCTCTGATCCGCCCAGTATCCGCCGTCTCCGCGCGGTCGTCCATATCGACCGTTCAGAGCCCGCGTGGCCATGTGTACGTTGTCATCGCGCCGCTTCTGCCCCATGAACAATATGGTCAAAGGCATAGACGCACGCGGTCCGTCCTTTCCGACGCGACCCGCTAGATGCGCAACCGCTGCGTTGACCTTGCGTCGATCGGTGTGTCGATCGGCGCAATCCTACTTCGGCACAGAGATCAGCTGGCGTGGATCTCGGACGGTAGAGATTGTCCGTCAGGCGGTAGCCGCCATGAGTGCAATAGAGTTCTCCGCCAAGGAAATCGGAAAGATCATAGGAGTGATAGACGATATTGCGTCCGAGACAAATCTGCTCGCGTTGAACGCGGGAGATCAAGAAAGATCTTGTGAAAGCCAATGAGAGCAGGGCTCCAAGCGTGGCGCATATGATCGACAGGGCATGGGCGCTCGCACGAGTGACGGCGTCCGTGCCGCTAGGTAGTTTTCGGGTTTTTGGCGCAAAGCGGACGTTCGCGACGGCGCGAAGTGGGCATGGTCTAGCTAACTAAAGCGATCGAGAGAGGCCCAATCTGTAGCGACAAGTGTGTACCGGCCCGCCTCAGAGATTTGCCGCAACTTGAAGATTGTGCCGCGGCAATGCGTCGTGGCCAATCGATGGGTCACCGCTCCTCCAAACCGGAATAGCCAAGACATTGGACCGTTTGCAATATTTGACAGTCCGCTCCAGGTTCGCGTGAGTAACTACGGTGACGAGCTACAAATTAGACCAGCCCAACCATGCAACAACGTTCGTCCCCAAGGAGTAGGGCACTTCGCACTTCACCAAATCGCCGCAACCGATCGAACGCTTTTCGGTAGCGTTCGATTATCGAAGGCTTGACCGTTCGCGGCGCGAAGCAGACATTTCGTCCAAGCGCGAGGTCGCCAACGGGCCAAGCCGACATCGCTCTAATCAAGCGGCGATACTTGTCGGGCTTCTTAGCGGCCGTAAGGGAAGCAGCGGTGGCGATCGAGTGTGAGGCCGAAATGCGCTCCCAGCGCAGCGATGGCCGCGTCCTGCTCGGGATAAGGATCGGCATTGGATGCGGCAACGATGATGATCCGAAATCCGCCGCGATCCTTGCCAGCCGGTGGCAGCATCGCTGTAGCCAGGGCATTGCCCTCCCTGTCGCGCAGCGTGAGGAAAACCGGCATCTCTCGCTGTACATAGGCCTCGAGGCCGATGTCGCGCTCGATCGCGTCCGGCCGCTCCGGACGCCAGGACTGGACTGCCTTCTCTCGCTCGTTGCGGAAATATTTCTCGACTGTGTGGCCCATCAGGCGCGACTCATGCGCCGCTTCACCTTCCGTCTCAATACGGAACCAGGTCTTACCCTTCGGCGCGTCGCAAACGTACCGCATTTTGCTCATCCTGCGATCGCTGAAATTCTACGGCGGCGGGCCTACAAAGCCAATATGAGAGTCGCTCCCGTGTATAGCGCTGCACGATCAGAGGGGCTAAGAGTTCTTGATTGGACGTTGAAGTTCTAGTGAGCCCAAACAATACTAGGTCGACTGGAAAAATCCTCTTCAAGGAGCGTCCCGATGCCTGACGTAAGGGAAAAGCAACGCGAAGCCCGCCGGAAGATCATTCGCCAATGGGCGAAGCTTCCGAAGGATAAACGGCAGTCTATGGAGGGGATTTCTGAATTCGCCAGGACCGCCGCTCAGCAGAACGAGAACGCGTTCGTCCGTAGTCGTCGCGCTCGCGCTGGACCACCGGACAATAACCGAAGCGGCGGTCGGGTACTCCCACATGGAGAGCGTCAGTTCGACGAGGTTTCGGAGTCGCCCGCGGCAAGTTCGATTTGAATGTTGCCGCCCCGACGTATTCAGGCTTTCGATCGACACGCGACCGAAGCCTGCAGTCCCGTTCAAGGGACAACCGCCATTGTTGGTCGTCCAGGAGCTGAATGTCATGACGGAGCCGAATGAGGACGCGCTATGTTCGGATTAACGGCGCTCGAGCTCGCCCGTATCCAGTTCGGATTCACCATTTCGTTTCACATTATCTTTCCGGCGATCACGATCGGGCTCGCCAGTTATCTCGCGGTGCTCGAAGGCCTGTGGCTATGGAAAAAAGAGGTGGTTTATCGCGACCTCTACCATTTCTGGTCCAAGATCTTTGCCGTCAACTTCGCGATGGGCGTCGTCTCTGGCCTCGTCATGGCCTACCAGTTCGGCACCAACTGGAGCTATTTTTCCGCTTTCGCTGGAAGCATCACGGGGCCACTGCTCGCCTATGAGGTGTTGACCGCCTTCTTCCTCGAGGCCGGCTTTCTCGGCGTCATGCTATTCGGCTGGAACAAGGTTGGACCCGGCTTGCATTTCTTTGCGACCGTGATGGTGGCAATCGGCACCCTCATCTCGGCGACCTGGATCCTTGCCTCAAATAGTTGGATGCAAACGCCGCAAGGTTTCGAGATCATCGACGGCCGTGTCGTCCCCGTCGATTGGCTGAGGGTGATTTTCAACCCCTCGTTCCCCTACCGCCTCGCGCATATGACCATCGCGGCCTATCTGGCGACGGCCCTGTTCGTCGGCGCTTCCGGCGCGTATCATCTCCTACGTGGGCCCGCAACACCCGCCGCGCGCACCATGCTCTCGATGGCCATGTGGATGGTGCTAGTGGTCGCGCCAACCCAGATCGCCGTCGGCGATGCGCACGGCCTCAACACGCTCGAACATCAGCCCGCGAAGATCGCCGCGGTAGAGGGTCACTGGTCCAACGAGTCCGGGCAAGGTATCCCGCTGATTCTGTTCGGCTGGCCCGATATGGCCGCAGAGACCACACGCTATGCCATCGAGATCCGGCACCTCGGCAGCCTAATCCTCACCCACCGCCCAGACGGCCAGTTTCCCGGGCTCAGCGAATTTGCGCCCCAAGATCGGCCGAACTCAACAATCGTATTCTGGTCCTTCCGGATTATGGTCGGACTTGGCTTTCTGATGTTTGCGCTCGGCCTTTGGGGAGCATGGCTCCGCTGGCGCGCGCTCCTCTACGACTCGCGCGCTTTCCTGCGTTTTGCGACGCTAATGGGGCCGAGCGGGCTGATCGCCATTCTCGCCGGCTGGTTGACCACCGAGATCGGCCGCCAGCCCTGGGTCGTCTATGGCGTGATGCGTACCGAGCACGCGGTCTCGAACCATTCGGCACTCGCTCTGTCGAGCACGTTGATCCTGTTCATCGTCATGTATTGCGCCGTGTTCGGCACTGGCATTCGCTACATGCTGAAGCTCGTCGCCAAGGGACCACGCACGGAGGATAAGGAAGAGAGCGCGCGCAATCGCGGCCAGGCGCTGCGTCCGGCGCGGCCGCTCTCCGCAGCACCGGACGACGTCAATCCGGCAATCGGTTAAGAGGCTAGTCCATGGGTATCGACCTTCCTCTCCTCTGGGCCATCATCATCGGTTTCGGCCTGATGATGTATGTCATCATGGATGGCTTCGACCTCGGAATCGGCATCCTCTTTCCCTTCGTGAGCACGCGCGAGGACCGAGACACGATGGTGAACACCGTGGCTCCCGTTTGGGACGGCAACGAAACGTGGTTGGCGTTTGGAGGCGCCGCGCTGCTTGCGGTCTTTCCGCTGGCCTACTCGGTCATCCTGAGCGCGCTCTATCTGCCACTGATCTTTATGCTGGCCGGCCTCATCTGGCGCGGCGTCGCCTTCGAGTTTCGTTTCAAGGCAGACGAGGCGCATAGGCCCTTCTGGGACAAGGCCTTCGCCTGGGGCTCCTATATTGCGACCGTCTCGCAAGGTGTAGCGCTCGGCGCTTTCATCAACGGCTTCGAGGTGCGGGAACGCGCCTACGCGGGCGGGCTGTTCGATTGGCTAACGCCCTTTAGCCTGTTCGCCGGCGTCGGTCTCCTGGTTGCCTATGCCCTACTGGGGACGACCTGGCTGGTTATGAAGACGGAAGGGGCACTCCAGCAGCGGATGCGGAAGCTCGGCCAGCCAATCACGATCGCATTGCTGGTAGCAATCGCGATCGTCAGCCTTTGGACACCCTACGCGCACGCCGAGGTGGCGGGCCGCTGGTTCTCGCTGCCCAACCTCCTCTTCTTCGCGCCGGTGCCAGTGCTTGTGCTGCTTGCCACGTGGGCGCTCTTGAAGACACTTGGCGGCGATAGCCACGCCGCGCCCTTCGTGCTCGCTCTGCTATTGCTATTCCTTGGCTATACCGGCCTCGCCATCAGCCTCTGGCCCAACATCATTCCGCCGACCGTTTCTATCTGGGACGCGGCGGCACCGCCGCAGAGCATGGGTTTCACGCTTGTAGGAGCATTGTTTATCATCCCGTTCATCCTCGCCTATACCGCGTGGTCCTACTACGTGTTCAGGGGCAAGGTGAGAGCCGGGGAAGGTTACCACTGATGAGGTCTTCTCCTTTCCATCGGCTCTGGGCACGCCGCATCGGCTGGCTGGTCCTGATCTGGATGGCCAGCGTTACCGCGCTGGCGATCGTCGCTGCCGGAGTCCGGATGCTGATGAATCTCGCCGGAATGACGACGTGAATGCTTGAAGTGCAATGGATGATCCGTGTTGGTTGGCGGTAATCCGAGACGGCCGATGCAAAATGGCCACGACGAAATGAATGCTTGACCTATCCCGTTAACAACTCGATCCGGAGGGCAGGAAGCCCATCGTAATGGACAGACGCAGGAAGCCTTTCCAGTTGGCGCGCGGGGCCATGATACGCAGAACTCCTTTGGGGCAGGCCTGGATTCAAGACGAACGAACTCGGCCAGTTCCGACCGGCCTGCAAACTTCTGACTCAGCTCTCCGTTCGGGAAGGCAAAATAGAACGCGCCGCACCGATCTAACGAAACGCTCGTATCGTGCTCCCGGATAAGGTTGCTTATGACAAGATCAAAATCATACTTCTGAGCCAGATTGAGCGCCTCTTCCGTGTTGAGGGCGATTTGTAAGTCTATGCCCATGTCCCGAAGAATACCTTCTTCGAGCCGATTGTTTGACGGCCTGCCGTCCACCCAAAGCACCCGAGCCCCCACTAGTGCTGGATATACGCGTTCGGCACGAACGAGCGCCCCATTAGCGAAGCGGAAATCAAACTCTCGATGCACCTGCAAGCCTTGGACCTGCAATCCTCTCTGTTTATCGAGCTCCGCCAGCTTTTCGGCTGCGGCAGCTTGGTCAAATTTCCAACCGGGTCCCAAGCATCAAGTTCACGCTAGGGCCTTTCACAGCGCAGACCGCTAACGGCAATTGATGGCTCCTCATCCGATCCGCCGCACGGTTCGATGCCGCACGTATGATGCTGGAACAAGGGACCGGCGGCTGAAGCGCGCAGCTTTCGATCGCGCCTTCGGATCGGGACCGGACTGAGGATGAGCCCCCTTGGCATTACCCTTTCTGCGAACGCCGCAACGGCGCATCATCCCCGTTCTCGCCAAACGCCGATCGCTCCTTCCAGCACAGGCGTCACCCCGCCGGCGCGGCTTCGCGGTTCCCGGCTGGAGCGACGAAGCGACGCGACGGTGGCTCGATAACGCCTCATCCAATGTGGGCCGAGGTGGTTAGTCATCACTGGACCTTCATGCGATCCAAGAAGTGCAACACGCGCAGCAGAGCGACAGTTACGAGCATGGGCGTCCAGACACTACATCGGCGGACAGCGCGCCAAGACGGCCGTTCCAACAGGGGGCTGGATCGCCAGACTCAACGTGCCGTGTCGGCTGGACTCGTGAAGCTGTTCGCTCCAAAGTCCGGCCGAACGTCTGCGCCGCTCTTGCCGCGGGCCGCGCCGATGAAGATCAGCGCGGCGCTACGGCGCTCGAAGCTGATCACGAACGATGAGCCGCAGCTGCTCACCTCCCGACGTCGAGTCGCGGGACTGATGATGCGTCTGAACTGTGTGACGCATCCGACAAAAGTCCGCGCCTGCCGGAACGGGCAGGCTTTCGCGGAGTCAGAAAGTGCAGCGCGGCTGACTTAATCGCTATCCTTGATGAAATTGTTAGCTGGGCCCAAAGCGCTCACGAGCCCGATCGCGATGGGAATCCGCGCGACGCACGTTCACGGGCTTTTGGATCGAAGTGTTCTTTCATGGCGTTTACGTTGAAGTGTCCCCTGAACTCAGGGAGGTTTCGATGATCAGAAAAGCTCTTATCTTGTTCGCCCCCGTCGGCGCGAGGGCGATGGCTGTACTGGGGCTTCTGCACGCGGCGGGTTCGGCGGCAGTGGTTTTCATGGCCCCGGTTTCCATGGTGGATTCGCACGAGGGGGTTGGCACGGCGGCGGCTGGCGCGGCGGATTTGGCCCCGCTCTGGCCGGCGGACTAATTGCGGGAGCCGTGATCGGTGGTCTCGCTTCGTCCGCATACGCGTGGGGACCTGGCTACGGATACTACGGTGGGTATGCGCCATGGTATTATGATCGTGGCTGCCCTGAGCCCGGTTACGGGGAATATTACAATTGCGGTGCCTATGCCGTGCCCGGGTATGGCGGCTATGCGCCTGCATATTACGGATATCCGTATGGTCCTTGGTGAGCTCCCGAGCCACCAACGCTTTGGGATGACTTGTTGACGAAGTGAATCGCCTCGGCTGACGTCGGCGTCTCGTTTGCTGTTTGGTTGGGGATTGTCTGACGTTCACGCTCCGTCACACAGGATGCCTCGCGGTATGGGCCAACAGCGACGGTACGGCCGCTGTTGGCGCGGTTCGATATCTCGAGCACCAAGGTCGATATGTGGTCGATGATCCGACCATGCAGGGAAATTACTTCAGGCTAGGAGCCCTCGAACTTGAATGAGGTGAAGTTTGGCCCGATACGCTCGACTTTTCCTTGGGCGTCAAGTTGCAAATCGAGTTTGACGACCTCTGCAACTCGAAGATCTCGGATGCGGCTTGCTCGACAGAGTTAGCGGCGGCCTTCTCCCGCATGCGTTGCTGGTACCGAGCAGCTCGATCTTCAGCACGTGCGCTACCGCCTGGTGGGCGAGCAGCGGACCGCGATCATCAATCAGATCCGCTGCTTTCTTCTAGAGCACGGTGTCACGGGCGCAGAATAAAGCGGAGCTGCACCAAGAATATTGCAGGCCGAATGACAGTTCGGCATTCTGGCCGTCGTCATCATGCGCGGCCGCGACGTGGTCTCGGCCTGGAGGCAGCAGTGACCACGGCGAGAGACTGGGCGCTATTGCGTCTTCAGGAGCCCGTTGGCGTAATCGTTCTTTGGATTGTACCCGGAGTCGTGGAGATTCTTTAGATACAAGGCATGATCCTTGCTGCTCACACCGCCCTGCCAGACCGGAGATGGACCCATGCGCGCAAATGCGGCGTTTGGGTTCGGACGGGCATATGGGGTTGGGTTCATCGCGGCGGCAGATGCGCTTGGCTTCACCGCGCGGGTATGATGAGTCCGTTGCGCGGCCAAAGTGGCGGAAGTGGAGAGCGCGAGGATAGCAAGGCTGACAAGGATGCTTCTGGTCATAGTCATCCTCCCGGAAAAAAGCCCCAGCACCAACGACACTGAACTAGCACTACTTTGGCAGATTGTTGATTTTGGCGCGTTTTATAGGATTCCCGAATCAATTTTTCAATGATTCATGGGTGGTCGGCTCTTGGAGGGCTGACCATGCTGGGATGGGAAGACGAACTCGA
>NZ_RDQF01000095.1 GCF_004114425.1 Bradyrhizobium vignae
ACCGGCAGCGCCTTCTTGGATGTCAGGACCTCGGCCCAGGCCAGACGCGAGCAGCTGTCGATCAGGCTGATGATGTAGGCCGTGACCGGGGGTGGCGCGAGGAACATATCGCGCGGCAATTGATGGCTCCCATCGACCGCCATGCCAAGAGCAGATTGCGTATGCTTCATGCACGGCGGAGAAACAGGGCAACCGGAGACATCCCGGCCTTCCCTGCGCAGTGGTTTGACGGCTTATGTCGTGCTTCTCCTCGGGGAGCGATGCACTATTGCCCCCGTCGCCTTGCGGATGACTGATGTGCATGCCCGGTCGGGCAACACACATCACCGCAAGACTTGGCGCACAGACCCCGGGCGCCAGGACCACACGATTTTGCCGTACGCGAACCGCACCCGTCGTTGGCGCGAGGTCTTCGCTCACGGTTGCCCGCCCTGCAAAACCCTTCGCGCCGGTGCAACCCACGTCCACCGCCGCCCGGCCCGCGTTCGTGACGATCGCGATACGCCCCTCTTCCTTGGGCCGGATTGCGGCGAGACATACGCCGTTTCCGAATTTCGGTAAAGTGGAATATTTTTGGCCGGGTGCGTTGACCCATGGCTCGCGTGTTTTGCCCGACGGGCAACGCAAGGGATTGTGGCCCGGATCGAGCGACGCGGACTTTCGCAATCGCGTCCGCAGATACAGCGGCCCCGATTGCTCTGCGCTCCATCCCTGGGCTACGGGTCTGTGTTGATTTGCCCGACCGGCCATCACGTTGGTATGGTTCCTGCAGGCAACTCAGCCTCCATTTCCTGACCAGACCGAGACAATGCAGAGCTCAAGACCCGATCGCATCCGCAAACTGCTTGCCGACCTCGTCGGCTTCGACACCATCAGCGACCGCACCAACCTGCCCCTGATTGCCCATATCGAGAGCTACCTCGCCGCATTCGGCATCAAGAGTGAGCGCATCGTCGACGCGACCGGGCAGAAGGCCTCGCTCTGGGTCACGATCGGGCCGGACGACCGGCGGGGCTTCGTGCTGTCGGGCCATACCGACGTCGTTCCCGTCGTCGGCCAGGACTGGAGCCATGATCCGTTCAAGCTCGTCGAGCGCGACGGCAAGCTCTACAGCCGCGGCACCACCGACATGAAGGGTTTCGTCGCGGTGTGCCTTGCCATGGTGCCGGAGATGGTGGAGGCGAGGCTCAAGACGCCGATTCATCTGGCGATCTCCTATGACGAGGAGATCGGCTGCGTCGGCGTGCGGCCGATGCTGCGTGAGGTCGCGAAGAAGCAGGTCAAGCCGCTCGGCGCCTTCATCGGAGAGCCGACCCAGATGCAGGTCATCATCGGCCATAAGGGCAAGCACGGCGTGCGCGCCACGTTCCGTGGGCTCGCCCGTCATTCCTCGATCGCGCCCGATGGGGTGAATGCGATCGAATATGCCGCCGAGTTGATCGTCGAGATCCGCCGCCGCGCCGTAGCACTCGCGGCCGCGCGGTCAACCGACAGCCTCTACGACGTTCCGCACTCGACGCTGCTCACCAGCATCGTGCATGGCGGCGCGGCGCTTAACATCGTGCCCGACACTTGCACGGTGGAGTTCGAATGCCGCGGCATCGGCATCACCGAATCGCGCGAGGTCACGGATGCGATCGTCGCCTGGGCCAAGGCCGAACTCGAGTCGGCGATGAAGGCGAAGAATGCCGAGTGCGGCATCACGTTCGAAGAGATCCTCGACTACCCCGCGCTCGACACCGCCGCCGACGCCCCGATCGTCACCCTCGCCAAGAGCCTTGCGGGCCGCAATGACCACGCCAAGGTCGCCTTCGGCACCGAAGCCAGCCTGTTCGCCAGCATGGCCGATGTCCCCGCGGTGGTGATCGGCCCGGGCTCGATCGCGCAGGCGCATACGCCGGATGAGTTCGTGGAGATGGCGGAGTTGGAGAAGTGCGCGGGCTTCGTGGAGAGGCTGATCGCGCATTGTGCGAAGGCACCGTCGTAGGTGATATCCGTGACGTGACTCGGTCCCGGCTCGGCGGCGCATCACGTCGTGATGCGCCTTGTCCGGGACACGAGAACCGAAGAAAAAGGGCGCGGCCATCGCCGCGCCCTGTCGTCTCTTACACCGCGCCCGCCTTCTGCGCGTACTCCCACGATGCCTTTGACAGCGGCACGGTGCGCTTGGCGGATTCGAGCGCCTTGGCGTTGGCGGCGGTGCCGTCGCGGACGCGGCCGGCGATGCCTTGGGTGATGCCGGCAAGACGGAACAGATTGTAGGCGAAGTACCAGTTGAGATCAGGCACCGTCATCTTTGTGACGTTGCAATAGATCTGCGCCGCCTCTTCCAGGCTCGGGATGTTGAGCGCCTCGAGGTCGGCGCCTTCCAGGCCCGGCATGATCCACTGCATCAACAAATAGGTGAAGTCGGCCATGGGATCGCCGAGCGTCGACAGCTCCCAATCCAGCACGGCCTGCACGCGCGGTTCCGTCGCGTGGAAAATCATGTTGTCGAGACGGTAGTCGCCATGGACGATCGAGACGCGCGCCTGCTCCGGCACGGTCCTCGGCAGCCATTCGGCGACCTTCTCGAACTCGGGAATGTGCTGGGTCTCGGACGCCCGGTACTGCTTGGTCCAGCGGTCGATCTGGCGTGCAAAATAATTGCCCGACTTGCCGAAATCGCCAAGGCCGATGGCATTGGGATCGAACATGTGGAGTTTCGCCAGCGTCTCGATCTTGCTGGTGAAGATCTTGCGCCGTGCATCGCGATCCTGGCTCGGCAGTGTCGGATCCCAGAACACCCGGCCCTCCTCCATCGACATGATGTAGAAGGCCGCGCCAATGACGCTGTCGTCCTGGCACAGCGCATAGGCGCGCGCGACCGGAAAGCCCTGCTTACCAAGGGCTGCAATGACACGGTATTCGCGATCGACCGCATGCGCCGACGGCAGCAGCTTGCCGAACGGCTTGCGGCGCATCACGTAGGAGCGCTTCGGCGTGTTGAGGCGATAGGTCGGGTTGGACTGGCCGCCCTTGAACTGGAGCACGACCAGCGGGCCTTCAAAACCTTCGACGTGCTCGCGCATCCACGCTTCCAGGCGCAGCTCGTCGAAACGATGCCGCTCCTCGACCGGCTTGGTGCCCGAGAATTCTTCGTCCTTTCTGACGCCGTCCGCCACGATGACGCTCCCTCTTCAGTCCTGACCTTGTGCAGGTCGAGCATGATCCTAATCGGTAACCGCTGACGCACTTGCGTCAAGCGGTCATTCCGAATGGGACCATGCCCTGTCGTTTCTTCAAGTCGGGAGCGCCGCCTGGCTCTCCCTCTTAGTGACTGGTAGAGTTTGCATACTTCCGAAGTTCGAGCCTGGCAATGGCGCGGTTGTGCACCTCGTCCGGACCGTCCGCGAGACGGAGCGTGCGGATGTGGGCGTAGTCCTTGGCAAGGCCGGCTTCATCCGAGACGCCGGCGCCACCGAAGGCCTGGATCGCCTCGTCTATGATCTTCAGCGCCATGTTGGGCGCTGCGACCTTGATCATCGCGATCTCGGCCTGCGCGGTCTTGTTGCCGACCTTGTCCATCATGTCGGCTGCCTTGAGGCACAGAAGACGCGTCATCTCGATGTTGGTGCGGGCTTCACCGATGCGCTGCTCCCAAACGCTGTGCTCGACGATCTTCTTGCCGAACGCGGTGCGCGAGGCGAGCCGCTTCACCATCTTCTCCAGCGCCTCCTCGGCCTTGCCGATGGTGCGCATGCAGTGATGGATACGGCCCGGACCGAGACGGCCCTGCGCGATCTCGAAGCCGCGGCCTTCGCCGAGCAGGATGTTCTCCTTCGGCACCCGTACGTTCTCGAGCAGCACCTGGGCGTGGCCGTGCGGCGCGTCGTCGAAGCCGAACACCGGCAGCATCTTCTCGACCTTGATACCTGGCGTGTCGAGCGGAACCAGGATCTGCGACTGCTGCTGGTGCTTGGCCGCCTTGAAATCGGTCTTGCCCATCAGGATCGCGATCTTGCAGCGGGGATCGCCGACGCCGGACGACCACCATTTGCGGCCGTTGATGACGTAATGGTCACCATCGCGCTCGATGCGGGTCTCGATGTTGGTGGCGTCGGACGAGGCGACCGCCGGTTCCGTCATCAGGAAGGCGGAGCGGATCTCACCGTCCATCAGCGGACGCAGCCATTTGCGCTTCTGCTCCTTGGTGCCGTAGCGGATGAACACTTCCATGTTGCCGGTGTCGGGCGCCGAACAGTTGAACACTTCGGAGGCCCAGGTGATGCGGCCCATCTCTTCCGACAGCAGCGCATATTCGAGATTGGTCAGTCCCGCGCCGCGGAATTCGTCGTCCTCGTGCTCGGACGGCGGCATGAACATGTTCCAGAGACCCTCGGCCTTGGCCTTCTTCTTGAGGTCTTCCAGGATCGGAATGACCTTCCAACGGTCGCCGCTCTTGTCCTGCTGATCGTAAATCGGCACCGCCGGGCGCACGTGCTTGGCCATGAAGGACCTCACGCGGTCGAGCCATTCCTTCTGCTTGGGGGACATGTCGAAGTCCATGGGACGCTCCTCGCTTCTCTCTCGCTGGTACTTTTGCGCCGGACTGTCCTCCCGCCGTGCGCGGCCCGCAAGCGCGAATACGCGAACTGCGGGGCGCACCGGAACCCATCGCAATTGCAAATGAGTCCCGATCGCGGATTGACTTTCCCGGCCTTCAAACGATAGTTTCATACAAATGTTTGAATTGCAACTCCCTCGCTCACGGCGTCATTCCGGGGCGGCCCGCAGGGCTGAACCCGGAATCTCGAAATGTGGCGAGAGATTCCGGGTTCGACGCTGGCGCGTCGCCCCGGAATGACGGGACAAAGGTCATGGCCAGCGATCATACGAGGTCTGCCATTCTCGCCGCCGCCGAAAGGCTCTATGCCGACCGCGGCTTCGGCGACGTGACGTTGCGCGACATCGTCGCGGAGGCCGGCGTCAACCTCGCCGCGGTGAACTATCATTTCGGCTCGAAGGACGAACTGATCGCGGAATTATTCGTCACTCGTTCGGTTCAGACCAACCGCGAGCGCCTGCGCGAATTGAAGGCGGCGGAGGAGCAAGGCGGCGGCCGCGCGCCGATCGAAGTGATCCTGCGCGCGCTGGTGGGGCCGACCTTGCGCGGCTGCCTGGGGCCGGAGAACCAGCGCTCGACCGCCGCGCGCTTCATGATCCGCGCCTCGATCGAATCCGTGCCGCCGATCCGCCGCATCAAGAACCGCGAGATCGACCATTTGCGCAAATTCGCCGCCTCGATGCGCAGGTCCCTGCCCGAGCGCAGCGAGGTCGATATCTATTGGGGCCTCAACTTCGCGCTCGCCATGGCGCACCACACCATCCGCGAGAGCGAGCGGCTGATCAAATTGTCGGAGGGCAAATGCGATCTCGAAGACGTCGAGGACGTGGTCGGGCGCGTCGTCAGCGTCGCGACGATGACGCTGACGGCGGCGAAGGTCGAAGCCAAATCGCGCGCGCTGGCGCGGGATGCGCGTTAGCTGTCACGGCCGGGCTTTTCACGGCCATCCACGTCTTGCCACGCAGCACAAAGAACGTGGATCCCCGGGACGATCCCGGGCATGACGACCTCTGCTACATGCTCGAAGTATAGCCGTAACGGCGGGCTACGCCCGCTGCGGCATCTCCTCGGCCTCTTCCTTGGCGAGCAGCAGCAGCATCTCGATGCCCATCTCGCCTTCCTGCGGCGATCGGATGAACTTTATCTCGTCGGCGCTCTGCCGCAATGCGGCAATGATGGCGACGGCCTGATTGGCGGTGGCCGCCTCGGTCGCTAGAATGGCCTTCTGGTCCTTCGCCTGGAACCCGATCGTGTAGGACATTCGCTTCCCTCCCGAACTCAAGTGGAAGTATCGAACCAGAGTCGGACGCAAAGCGGAAGCCTGTGCGACTACGGACCGGGATAATCTGGGGATTGCGGCAAGCTTCAGGCAAGCTCCAGCATCGCGCGCGCGCCCTGCGGCACAAGTCTTCTCAGCCTCCCCAGGAGGGCCCTCCAGGGCACGGTGATAGCGTCAGACAATCCCCTGCTGCTTCAGCTGCTCGATCTTGCCGGCATCGTAGCCGAGCTTGCCACTGAGCACCTCCTGGGTGTGCTCCCCGAGTAGTGGCGGCGCGCGGTAATCCTTGATCGGGGTCTCCGACAAGGTCAGCGCGTTGCGGACCAGCGACAGATCGGGCTCGAAGGGATGATTGACCTTGACCCGCATGCCGCGCGACTGCACGTGCGGATCGGAAAACACCTGCTCGAAATTGTTGATCGGACCTGACGGCACGCCCGCCTCCTCCAGCTTCTCCAGCCAGTAGGCCACCGGCTGCTTGAGGAACAAGCCGGCGAAGATCGACATGATCTCCTTGCCGTGCACGACGCGGTCGTTGTTCTTGACGAAGCGCGAATCGTTCGCGAGCTCGGGCTCGCCGAGCACGGCGCAGGTGCGCTGGAACTGGCCGTCATTGCCGACCACCAGCATCAACTCGCCGTCGGCGCAGCGGAACACGCCGGCCGGCATGCCGCCATTGCCCCAGGTGCCGCGGCGCGGCGGCGTCTTGCCGTTGACGAGATAGATCTGCAGCCAGTGCGACAAGGATGCGATGACGGTGTCGAACAGGCAGACGTCGATGTGCTGTCCCTGCCCGCCATTAGCGTCGCGATGGTAGAGCGCCGAGAGAATCCCGATCGACGCGTTCATGCCGGTCATGTAGTCGACGATCGAGGGGCCGACCTTCATCGGGCCCTCGCCGGGCTCGCCGTCGATATGGCCGGTGACGCTCATCAAGCCGCCCATCGCCTGCAGGATGGCGTCATAGCCGGCACGCGGCGCATAGGGACCGGTCTGGCCGAAGCCGGTCACCGAGCAATAGATGATGCTGGGATTGATCGCCTTGATGGTCTCGTAGTCCAGGCCGTAGCGCTTGAGATCACCGACCTTGTAGTTCTCCATGAAGACGTCGGCGTCCTTGGCGAGCTCGCGGATGATCGCCTGCCCTTCCGGCTTGGCGATGTTGACCGTGACCGACTTCTTGTTGCGGTTGGCGCAGAGATAGAACGAATTGTTGTTGTTGGCCTTGCCCTCGGGGTCGGTCAGGTAAGGCGGGCCGAAGGCGCGTGCGTCGTCGCCGGTGCCCGGCCGCTCGATCTTGATCACCTCCGCGCCGAGATCCCCCAGCATCTGGGCCGACAGGGGCCCGGCGAGCACACGGGTGAGGTCAAGGATCTTGATGCCTGAGAGCGGCAAGGCCGACATGTCGATTTCCTCCGCGGAACTGATCTTGGAGCTGATTTTGGCGCGGCGGCGAGATCGCAGGGCCGCGCTCCCTGCGGATACACCATTTTCGCGCCCTGAGCACTGCACTGACGGCATACGGCCATCTGTTGCCGGGCGAGCGGCGCCGATTGCTGCTCGCAACTTTCCGCGCCGCGAAGATCGCCTTAGACCGCCACCGCCGCGATCGCGCGCGGCCGCCGCCGCCCGAGCAGGACCAGGATCAGCACCGTTGCGCAGGAGAAGACGAAGGTGAGACCGAGTGCGCCGCGGCTGCCGAACTGCGTCAGCAGCGCGACGAGCACGGGCGGCGAGATCGCCGAGGCCAGATTGAGCGGCAGCGCGATCATCGACATCGCCTTGGCGAACTCGGCCTGGTCGTAGAACACCAGCGGAATCGTCGCCCGCGCCACCGCCATCGCGCCGCTGCCGGCGCCATAGAGCAGGATGAAGACGGCGACCGCCCAGGTGGCGCCCTCGCTCAGCATCAAGAGCAGCATGGCGACCGGCAAGGCCGTGCCGGCGACGAGCCCGGTCGTGATGCCGTCCCAGCGCCCGCCGCCCAGGAAATCCAGCCCGCGGGCGCTGACCTGGATCACGCCGAGCATCGAGCCGAAGGCCAGAGCCTGCGCCGGCGCCAACCCCTCCGCCCGCAACAGCTCGATCATGACGGCGCTGATGCCGAAATTGACGAAGGCGTTGAGCGTGATCACGGCGGCGACGAGGATGAAGGTGCTGCGCGGAATCGCCGGCGCATCGGAGCGCCTGTCCGGCGCGCTGCCATCGTCCCTCGCGACGCTGCGCCGGGGTGCCGCGAACGCATAGAGCGGCAGCGAAATGAAGATCAGCATGGCGGCATAGACGAGGCACGTGCCGCGCCAGCCGAGATGACCGCTCAGGAACGAGGTGGTCGGCCAGAAGATGCTGCTGGAGAGGCCCGTCACCAGCATCAGCGCGCCGATCGCGCTCTTGGCCTGCTTTCCCGCGGCCTCGTTCAGCATGATATAGGCGCCGGTCGAGAGCGTGGCGCTTCCGGCGAGTCCAAGCACGATCCAGGCGGCGAAGTAGAGCACCGGCTCGCGCGCGAGCGACAGCAGCACGAAGCCGGGCGCGGTGACGATCGTGCCGACCATCATGACCTTGCGTGCGCCGTGCCGCGCAAAGAATTTGCCGAGCCAGGGCGCGCACAGCCCCATCGAGACGTAGAGAACGGACGTCCCCGCGAACACCGCCGTCAGGCTCATGCCGAGATCTGCGGCAAGGTCGCGGCCGACGATGGCGGGCAGCCCGATCGTCCCCCATCCAATCAGTTGCGTGACCGCGAGCACCACCAGGATGCCGATGAGCCCGCTGTCAGCCTTCAAGAATCGCATTCCAACCGTCGCCTGCCCGGCAGGCGCCGATCACGCCTGTGCATCTGCTTTACCTGCAGACTCGGCGCACGGGAACGCCGGCCGCCGAATGGCAGGAGGCAGCTGGGGGCATGTCGGGCGGTGGATGGTCGTCCCTACCCCGCGATCCCGAGCAAGGATCGCGCCTCGGCTGCGGTCGCAACGCGCCGGCCGTGGCGCGCGACCGCCTCGGCGGCGATGGCGACCAGCTCCGCGTTGCTGGCGGCGAGGCGCGTCTTGTCGATCCGGATATTGTCCTCGAGCCCGGTGCGAACCGCGTCGGCGCCGCGCGCGAGCGCCCAGCCCATGACCTCGGCTTGATGGCGGCCAATTCCGGCTGCGGTCCAGGTCGCTTTCGGGATCAGCCGCCTGAGCTCTCCGAGCAGAATGTCGAGCACATGCTCGTCTGCGGGCATGGCATTCTTGACACCCATGACGAACTGCACGTGCGGACGCGCGTCGATGAGGCCGGCCTCGATCAAGCGCCGGGCGCCATGCAGATGCGACAGATCGAAGATCTCGATTTCCGGCCGGATGCCGTTCGCCTTCATGCCGGTGGCGAGCGTTTCGACCAGCGCGGCGCTGTTCTCGTAGACGATGGTCGGAAAGTTCACCGATCCCGTGGAGAGCGAGGCCATGTCGGGCTTGAGGTAGAGCGACGATCCGCGCGCCGAGGGATCGCGCCCTCGCCCGCCGGTCGAGAACTGAACGATCATTCCCGGACAATGCTTTTTGATGCCCTCCTGCACCAGCGCAAAGCGCTCGGGGTCGGAGGACGGCGTCTCGTCATCATTTCGAACATGGATATGGGCGAGCGTGGCGCCGGCCTCGAAGGCTTGCTGCGTCGACTCGATCTGTTCGGACGGCAGGATCGGCACCGCCGGATTGTCCTTCTTGCGCGGAACGGAGCCGGTGATAGCGACTGCAACGACGACGGGGTTCATCCCTGGACCTCATGATGATCGCGCTCGCGCGCCCAAAGCCGAATAGACGTAGCGTAAGGAGCCCTGCCGCTGCAAACGTCATCGATCGCAGCGGCGGGCTTGTTTGCGTTCCAATCAGGTGGGAATTGCGGCCGCACCGTTCGCCGCCTCCGCACGCTGCCGCTCATAATCGGCCCGCGCCATCGGAACGGCCTCGGGATTGCCGAGATCGTCGATCTTGATCCGATAGGTTTCGCGGGCCGTCACCGCCGCGAGCGCCGCGATGACCGTGATGCCGAAGGCGATCGCGCCGACCGTCAAGGGAATGTTGGCCGAGCCCGGAGGCGCCACGGTCGCGAACAGAGCAGGAAGTAATGCAGTGATGGTCGTGCCGATATTCTGCGAGATCGCCATCGCCGAGACCCGTGTGCGGGTCGGAAACAGCTCCGGATAGAAGCTCGGGAAGATCGCGTTGTAGCCCTGATAGACGACGCCCCACATCAAGAGCGACAGCAGGATCGCGAGCGGCACGTTCCGGATGCTGATGGCATACAGATAGCCGAACGCGAGCAGGCCCGAGAGCAACGCGCCCACGATGATCGGAGGTTTGCGGCCGACCTTGTCGGAGAGATGGCCGACGAAGGGAATGATGAATACGGCCAGCATGTTGCCGAGCACCGGGATCCACAGATAAACGTCCTTGGCAAAGCCGATGCCATAGGCCGGCTGCACCGCGTAGGCCGCACCGAAGATGGTCGCGACCACGGGAATGACGTTCATCAGCGCCATGCAGATCACCCTCAGCATGTCGGGCCAGCTCAACCTGATGGCCTGGACGATCGGAGCGCGCGGCGTTTCTCCCCGTTTCTCCTCGCGGGCAAAGGCAGGCGTTTCGTCGACCTCGCGGCGAATGATGTAGCCGGCGACGATGACGAAGAAGCTGAGCAGGAACGGGATCCGCCAGCCCCAGCTGTTGAAGGCCTCGGTCGGCATATAGGCCGCCAGCGGCAGGAAAACCGCGGCCGCGAGGATTTGTCCGGCTTGCACGCCCTGAAGCGCGAAGCTCGCATAGAAGCCGCGCCGGCCGAACGGCGCATGCTCCAGGATCATCGAGCTGGCGCCGGAGATTTCACCGGCCACGGCAAATCCCTGCACGAGACGCAGCATGACGAGCAGGATCGGCGCGAGGATGCCGGCCTGCTGATAGGTCGGCAGCAAACCGACGGCCATCGTCGAGATGCCCATCAGGAACATGCAGAGGATGAGAACGGTCTTGCGGCCATGCGTGTCGCCCCAATGTCCGAGCACGAAGGCCCCGATCGGCCGCGCCACGTATCCGACGCCATAGGTCGCAAGCGATGCGACGATCGCAACGGTGGGATTGTCCGACGGGAAGAAGATCTGCGGGAAGATCAGCGATGCCGCCGTGGCGTAGATGAAGAAGTCATAGTATTCGAGAGCCGAGCCGATCCAGCCGCTTGCTGCAGCCTTCCTCGACTGACTCCTGTCATGGATCGCGCGCGTGGTCGCCATCATAAAATTCCTCCCGATCTGGCTTGTTCGTTGACGTCCCGTTGGCGGGCTTCGTTGGACAATTGGACAGCAATCTCCCGGCGCTCTGCGGAGCTCCGCGAGCGCTTGGCACTGCCGGTCGGTGTCTTGGGTGAGGACGACAATAGGCTTTCGCCGGGGTAACACAATTACCCAGTTATGCGATAAACCTAACATGATGTTATGGCGGTGGCGGACTCGCCGGCGGCAGCGATGGGGGCGCAAAGTGGCGTCGTCCTCGGCGATGGCATCGAAGCCGGCCGCTGGCGCCGGGGTCGCGATCGGGATCGCCTGCCGGGCGCGGGCGGCTGATCGTGTGATCACGACAGCCGCCGAGCGGCGTCACGCGGTGTGGCCGGGATCGATATGCTTCGGGGTCTTCTTGTCGCGCTGGGGCGTCATCTTGGCCGGATCAGGCGCGTCCGGCACGCCGCGCGGTCCGAGCTGGTCGCGCTGGATGTCGTCCTCGGAGCGGGATTGCTCGACACCGTTGAGCTCACGGGGTTTCGTCATCGCGGCCTCCTTCTCTCGAACGCCATGTCTGCGGCGGGCTCTACACGCCGAGCGCGTTATCGCCGGCTTCGCGGCCGGGCACGCTGACATGGACTTCGTGTCCCTCACGGAGGGCCAGGGATGCCGCGGCCACCGCCGACTCGAATGCAGCTTCCTTGGTGGCGTATCTGCTCTTGACGTCGCCGTCATGCAGCACGCCCCATTCGTCCTGCACCGGCACGATGGCGTATTGAGCCAGACCCATTGTCCTACTCCTGATTTGCCGTTCAAAAAATCGCCTGGACTCTCAACGCGGTGCCGGGCTTAACGTTGCGTCAGCTGCGGATGCGCCGCACTCACCCGCCAGACCGTGTTGCCGCTGTCATCGGCGACCAGCAGCGCGCCGGTCTTGTCGATGGCGACGCCGACGGGGCGGCCGCGCGCCTGGTTCTTATCGTTTAGGAAGCCGGTGACGACGTCTTGCGCGGGACCACTCGGCTTGCCGTCCGTGAACGGCACGAACACGACCTTGTAGCCGTTGAGCACCTGCCTGTTCCAGCTGCCGTGCTCACCGACAAAGGCGCCGCCGCGATAGCTGGCCGGAAGACTGGTGCCGGTATTGAAGGCGAGCCCGAGCGGGGCGACATGCGAGCTCAGCGCGTAATCCGGCACGATCGCCTTGGCGACGAGATCCGGCCGCTCCGGCTTGACGCGGGGATCGACGTGCTGGCCGAAATAGCTGTAGGGCCAGCCGTAGAAGCCGCCCTCCTTCACCGAGGTCATGTAGTCGGGCACGAGATCGGGACCGACCTCGTCGCGCTCGTTCACCACCGTCCACAATGCACCGGTCTGCGGCTCGAAGCTGAGGCCGTTGGGATTGCGCAGGCCGCTTGCGAACACGCGCCAGCGGCCGCTGGCACGATCGACCTCGAGGATCGCAGCGCGGTTGTGTTCGGCTTCCATGCCATTCTCGGTGATGTTGCTGTTGGAGCCGACGCCGGCATAGAGCTTCGAGCCGTCGGGGCTGGCGACCAGGCTCTTGGTCCAGTGATGATTGATCGGACCACCCGGCAGCGGTGTCAGCACCGTGCCGGCCGCAGTGATCTTCGTATCGCCTTCCCTGTACGGATACCTGACGATGGCATCGGTGTCGGCAACGTAGAGCTCGTTGCCGACCAGCGCGACGCCGAAGGGCGAGTTGAGATGGTCGAGGAAGACGCTTTGCGTCTCCGGCACACCGTCGCCATTGCTGTCGCGCAGCAGTGTGATCCGATTGCTCTCGCCGCTGTCGCCGCCGGAGGTCGCCCAGGACTCGACGAAGCCCATCACGATCTCCTTGGGACGCTTGATCGGGGCGCCCTTCGGCGCCTTGGATTCCACCACCAGCACGTCGCCATTGGCAAGAACGTAAAGCGAGCGCGGGTGCTGCAAGCCCGTGGCGAAGGCCTTGGCCTGCAAGTCCTGCGCAACGGTCGGCGTCTCGTCCTTCTTCCAGCCGACGATGCGCGCGATATGAATCGGCGGCAGCAGATATTGCTGGATCTCGGGCAGCACCGGATTGGCGCCGATTTGCGCCTTCGGATCACCGCTCCCGTCGTTGCAGCCGGCAAGACACAGCGAGGAGGAGCAGAGCAGCGCGCGGGCAATCGAGGTTCTCATCGCACAACTCCCACGCCGTGGCGGTACACCATGGCCCAGCCGAGCCAGCCCGTGACGGGCAGGATCAGGACGGTGAGGACCGAAAGAACCAGCCCGACCGGCCAAACCGAGGTCCAGGCGTCGCGGGTGTGGATCAGCGCGTTGAAGATCGCCAGGATCAGCGCCACGGCGTTGCCGATCAGATGCGGCCAGGCCGGGGTCTGCGCCCGCACCAGCCGGTTTCCGAGGAAGTCCATCAGGCCCGCGATCGCCGCCAGCACGCCGAAGATGACGCCGACGAGCAGAAGCCAGGCCGAAAAATCCGCCCACATGATCTCGGCGCTGACGACATAGGCGATGTCGGTCAGCAGCGCCCCGATGAAGCACACGATCGGGATCGGCACCAGCATCGGATGGATCGGATGACCCGCGATCTGCGCGGTCGAGCGCACGCGCACGTCGTCTTGCACGGTTGGCCTCGCGTGACTTTCGCCCCGCCCGGCCGGCCAACTCGCGCCTGCAGTGATGGTTCCTCAGACCCGACCTTCCCCGGATCCGCGGAGGCTGACACATCGGGTCACCGCTCGATCGTTCCGGTTCGCCGGATCTTCTTCTGCAGGAGGACGAGCCCATAAAGCAGGGCTTCAGCCGTCGGAGGACAGCCGGGCACATAGATGTCGACCGGCACGATGCGATCACAGCCGCGCACGACCGAGTACGAATAGTGATAGTAGCCGCCCCCGTTTGCGCACGATCCCATCGAGATGACGTAGCGCGGCTCCGGCATCTGGTCATAGACCTTGCGCAAGGCTGGTGCCATTTTGTTGCAGAGCGTACCCGAGACGATCATGACATCGGACTGCCTTGGCGATGCGCGAGGAGCCGCGCCAAACCGCTCGATGTCGTATCGTGGCATCGATACCTGCATCTGCTCGATCGCACAGCACGCAAGGCCAAACGTCATCCACATCAGAGAACCCGATCGCGCCCATGTGATGAGGTCGTCGAGCGGGGCGACGAAGTAGCCACGGTCACCGAGATGGTCCTGGACATTGTCGAGGGCAGCGTTTTCGAGATGGTTCATGGCGATATCGCCTTGCAAGCCCTTCCCGATGCGGCAAGCACAGCTCCGTCGCGCTGTTCCTAATTTCTTCGCTGATTCCTCGGCCCCGAGCTCAAATGTCGTTTGCACCCCGGAACAGTCTCGCGGATAGGCGGTTGACCGCCAAATTCGGAACCCGGGTCATCCCAATCCAAGCCATGGACACGAACATCATGAAGATCGAAAACTTCAAAGACCTGTATATCGCCGAGCTGCAGGAACTCGTCAGCATGGAGGACCAGCTGAGCGATGCACTCAAACGAATGGCCGAGATGGCGGTGCATCCCTCCCTGAAACTTGCTCTGGCCGAGCATCAGCGAGAGACGGAGCAACAAGGTCAACGGCTTCAGAAAATCCTGCGGCGGCATGGCGCAGATGCGCGCGTGCACACCGATCAGGCCGTGGAATCGTTGATCGAGGAGACTGCGAAGATGATGAAGATGGTGACGCAGGATGACTTGCGCGACGCCGCGATGATCGCATCGGCCCAGAAGCTGGAACATTACGAGATTGCCGCCTACGGCAGCGCAGCCGCCCTTGCCGGGCAGCTCGAGTTGAGGGAGGACCAGAACATCCTGCACGAAAGCCTGGAGGAGGAGAAGGCGACCGACGTCATGCTGACGACACTCGCGAAGGACGAGGTCAATCTCGACGCTCTTGCAGCCTGACTGGAACGTCGCCGATGACCCCTCGCTGACGGCCACTCGAGTTCGGTGGGAGGGCCCCGGCCTGCCCTAGATGCGGCGGTACTTAAGCGCAGTCTTTGTACCCGCAATCACGCGTGAAACGGATAGTTGCGCTTGGTTTCTCGTCGCGGAACCTTGGACCCTACGCAAATCCCAACGGGCCCCATCATCCCTAAAGCGAGGTCTTCAAAACAAGGAGTCTTCAAAACAAGGACCCCGCCGGTTACCGGGGTAACCTGGCGGGGCTTGTGACGAATCTTTGATTTGGTTTATCCGCAGCTTTCGCTCTGGCCTCGCCATTCATCGATCGTCACTGAACTACCAACCGATGACCTCCATGGACGTTCCGGACGACGGCTATTTTTAATGTTTCTGATCCTCCGTACTGGCGCTGGAGCGCAAGGCGCTGAGCGGAGGAAGGCCGGATCTCGGAGAGGAATGGAACAGGGAGCCGCACTTACCCTTCAGGTGTGAAGCTGCACGGTGACTACCTCGACACCCGCATCCTAAACACAGAAACAGAGCTGAGCACATATTCAGCAGCCATGAACAGTCTGCTCGATCGCATTGCTGACGAGCACGGCCTGATCAGCGCTCGCGCGGCTTCATGGGACGCCCCGTCTTCTCGGGCTTCTTTCTCGGCCTCGCGCGGCCGACTTCGTCCCCTGCGCGAGCACGGTGCCTTGTGGCAGCACAAGCTCGGCGACCTGGATGCCGAGCGCGAACGCGATCTTGTGCAACGAACGCCACCCCTCTCCGCCGCCATCGCTCGCCAGCGCTGCGCTTTTGGGCAAGCGAGCGACGGCGGCTCCGAGGGGATGGCTCGGCCGGACCCCATGATCAATTTTGCTGAACTTGACACACAGAACTCTCGATGGATCACCGCAGTCTCAAGTGATCTGAACTAGCAACCGACTTTAATAGCCAAATGACTATGTTTCAGCCGTTTTCAGTGATCCGGCACCCCCTAAGCGCGAAGCGGACGAAGAAATTTGCACCACGATGCTCAGGCCCATCAAGGGGATGCACGCCCCCCCTCTCCGCCGCCGTCGCTCGCCAGCGAACACGCCGGTGAGAACGTCGGGAATGGTCTTCTTCAAGTCCGGATGATCATCGGAGACGACGAACTCGACGCCATGCAGGCCGCGGGCCTTCAGGCCTTCCAAAACACCTTCCAGCTCGATCGGCTCTCCCGGTTGGCGAGCTCAACCGCGAGCACCTGGCGCCGTCCCTCCCAGTCGACCCTAGGGGAATCGCATATGGTGCTGGCAGGGTGTTGCCAAGCGGTTGGAACTGGATTCTTTGGGTGTCTCTCGATTCCAGAGGGAGACCTGAATGCGCAAGCTCAAGCGCCTGTTTCGACCGCTCAAGG
>NZ_RDQF01000096.1 GCF_004114425.1 Bradyrhizobium vignae
GACCCTGAAACGGCGGGGCCGGCCACCAAAAGACGGAGGTGCTGATCACGTCGACGGCTGATCGCCATCCCGCCAACTGGGGAATTTTGCGGCGCCACTTCTGAGGAGATTCCGTGCGCCGTTGACAGGCCGTCGCACCGAAGATGATCCCGCTCTGGATCTGCGCCTGAACCGTATCCGGATTCACGACCCGTCGCGTGAGTAGTAGAACATTGCAGCCGGCGGGCCTGCACCACCAAAGGGTCGGTCGTCCCGGACGTAGATCCAGCACCGTCCCGTGTCGGTCTTTCCCTTGGCCAGCACGGGCACCGTCCTATCATCGGCATGAAGCCGCTCGGCCGCCATGACATGGGCTTAGCAAGGGAGCTCTGCGGTGCGGCGATCACGATACGCTCGCGCGGTAAATGGTCCGGGAATGGTTTGCGCGACGGCCGCTTGCGCTGGAAGGACCTGACGGTCTGTGTCTTGGCCGCCGCCCTCTCGGCCGCCAGCTCGTCTTCGGTTGCGGTTGCTTCCAACTCTTCGAGCTCAAGCTCCATCTGTTCCAGGAGCCGTGCCTTGCGCTCCGACCGGCTACCATAAATCTGGCGACGGAGCTTCTCGATCTCGAGCTTGAGATAACTGATCAGGGCCTCGGCCGCCTTCGCGTCGGCAGCTTCCGCTTTGGCGCCCGCCGCGACCGCTTCCGCTTGAAGACGAGCGGCGCGCTCCGCGAAGATCATTGCATGCGCAGCGGCAAGATCGGTGGGGAGCGATTCAGATGTGGTCACGACGATAATGGAATCACATCCATCACGATCCGGGAAGCTCAAAGCCTCATCCGACCGATGTCGGCCGCCACGTCTCTTGTGGGTGCCGCCAGTCGATCCCGGACAAGAGATAGCCGAGCTGCGCCGATGAGATCGTCACCACACTCTCCGCCGGGCTCGGCCAGATGAACCGCCCCCGCGCCGTGGGTAGCGAGCGCTCCGCGCTAGACCGGCATCGGCACCACCATCAGCACCGCCACGGCCAAGGCGGCGACCAGGACAGTCAGCGCCGAGACGACTACCGCAAGCCAGACCTTGTGCATGGACGCCAAACGGGGCTCCGCTCACCTCGTTCCTAGCCATGGCCGGCGAGCGTTCCGCGCTATAGAATACGGGCAGCATTGGTGGAGGCGCCCCCATGGACTTCAATTTTCTCACGCCCTTTCGGCCGGTTTCTCCTGAGCCTGTTTTGCTTGGTTACCGGCCTGCTGCTGTTCCAGTACGGCGTCGCCAAGATCTTCAAGTTTCCGGCGGTCCCCCAATTCGCCAACATCCCGCCCTTGATCTACGCAGCAGGCCCCCTTGAACTGGTGCTCGGTGCGGCGCTGATGCTCGGCCTGTTCACCCGGCTCTCGGCATTCATCTTGTCGGGTGAAATGGCCTTCGCTTATTTCCTGGGCCACATGTTCAAGAGCGGCTCGCCAGTGTTCCTGCCGCTGATCAACGGCGGCACCGCCGCGATTCTGTTCTGCTTCGCCTGCCTCTACCTTTCGGCCTCCGGCGGCGGCCCGATCAGCGTCGATGCGCTGATGGGCAAAGAGAGCGACACAGCCGGCAGCGGCTACAGGGCGAGCGGACGGAGGCTCCTGTGAAACTAGCCGAGGACTGGGAGCGGGGGCTCGTAATTCAAATCGCCACGTGGTTCGTTAAGCGGCATGACCTGAAGCTTGAGGACCAGAGCACCACGACACTGGCCGCCGAGTTTGCCGCTGACATGTGCGAGCAGGTCGAAGCCGCCCTCAGTGTCGAGGCCCCGAGCCGCGAGGACATTGAGCGTTGGGTGCGCGAGGAAGTCAGCGACCTCCAGATGGAAGAGTGGGACCGGCTTGGTCGCCCGCTGTGACAGGTTCAGACCTCCTCCGGCCGCCGCGTTAGTAGGCCTGAGGGATGCTTCACTGCAGGCCGGGCCCGTGCCGGAACTTTAACTTAGGTTAGTTTTTTGTACCTCACCTCGGAGGTACGGCTGATGAATCAGCAAGATCGGAAGGCCGCTATCCGCGCTCGCATGGACGAGCTGATAGAGGCAATTGCCCGGGCGATCTGCGATGGCAAGTTACCCGTAGCAGAGCAGTGGGTACTTAGAGTGCGCGAAGAAGTAGCAGACTATGATCAGCGCCATCAGCCGCCAAGCGATCTTCCGGATGACCAGATGTTCGGAGATCGCGGGCTTTTGGGCTCGAGGGTCGCCGATCACCTGAAGTTCCATGGCGATTGTCGTTGCGCGTCCCTTTCGTTTTGAGCACTGTGGTCTGCCCCGGCTCATCTCGACGACGGCCAAGTCAGCTGTTCAAAACCAAGGCTATTACGTTCGCAGCTTGCGGGTCACCAAGGAGCGGATAATCTAAGTCGAGCACGAAATGTCTTTGCGTGGTTAGGTTTTCGCCGCACCATTCAGCTGCGCCAGCCCAGCCTCGATCACGATGATATTTTCCTCGATCTGCTGAATGGTTGTCCGGCAGTCAAAGTCGGTGCGCGCCTTCAGGTCCACGACCAGCTTCCGGCGCTGTATGCGCAAATCGTCGAGAGCTATCCTGTCATTGAGGCTGACGTAAGCATCCACGATAAGCTCGATTGCGCTTGGCGTCCCCGATCCTAGTCTCAATGAACACCCACAACGATCAGCCCGCGACACGCTTCGCAACGGCATCCCTTCGCAGATTGTGTCCGGCAGCGGTCAAATGGGCCCCTATGATGAGACCGAGCCGCCTTAACGTCTGGAGGGCAAGAGGGTCGCACAGTTCAATGGAAAGTCCGGCTCCCAACACCGCAATGGTGCGCTGTTCATCGCTATCGAGATCAGCCCATGAGATATCCATCACGCACCTCCACGCCAAAGAATTAGCTAGACCCCAAATGCGCGCCCGATTTGCCGCAGCAGATCCGTGGCCCTGTCGGTGTACCGACCGAATATCGATCCAGCTGCGCTGTGCTAATCAGCGCCACAACTGCCACCGTGAAGCCCTTAAACATTGGGCCTCTCCTTCAAGAGACCGCCAACCGGGCGTGTCGAAAAATCAAAGCGTTGTTGGAATTGGCTGCCGCCTATGGCGGCCTAATAGGGGAATGGTGACAGCGACCCGTAACCAGTTCCTTAACGAGCGTGATGTGTGGACGCGAGCGCCAAGGCGAAGACGCTGAAACGGGCATGTATCGCTCCAGCTCATGGATCGCCGTCGTCTTCGGCCGCCACACAATATCGAGTGCGACAGTCTGATGGGTCTCGCAGCCGAGGCACTTCACTTCGAGATACAGATACCAGCGTTAAGGGCATCCTCGATGCGCTGGCGATGGCTGGGCCAGGCCCTTGGAAGGCAAGCATGCGTTTAATTCACGCTTCACAGGCAAGCCGGTCGGAGACCTTGCGCGCCTCCATTGCCCGCTCTGCCGATGCGCGGACTGAGACGCCATAGATCGGCGGCACAGCTACCGAGCGCACGGCCGATCAGTCTTCAATGTGCTTCACCGTCGAAATCGGCCAGCGACCGTCATGTCCCACGACCGAGATGCGAAGTCCGTGCTCATCATCGAGGAAGACGCGATCAATTGTGCCAGCCTTGCCGTCACTCAAAACGACGGTCTTGCCGACTAGCTCCGTCTCGGCCTCGTGTAGTTCGCGCAAGATGTTCATCGCTCGCGCGTCGCCGGTACTTGCAGCACTCACGATGCACCCTGTTTGGTGCGAATTCTTGCAGTGTATTCTACCACTCTGGTATTTTGACGCGAGCGCGCAATCGGGTGATGCAGCGCACCCTCCCAGCAGCACGCGCTCGACCGCGAGACCCGCGATCAATCAGTGAACGGTTGACTTCACCGGGTCTGCCGACTGACCGTGAGCCGTATTTTCCTCGGCCTCTTGCACTCGGCCTCGAAGGGTCTCAAGTTCGGCAAGCTGAGAAAGAAGCGCCTGAGCGCGCAGGCACAGGACAACGCGGTTGTACGCCCGATTACGGTTACTCATTGCACGCCCCCGATGTTTTTACAGTTGGCCGTGGGTCGGTTCTCATCCCCTATTACAAAGAGCGTGCGGTGCGGCAGCGCGGCGACATCGCTGTGATCCACCCCGCTGAACTTGTATCAGAATTTCCAGAGCAGACGCGCAGAATGCGCGATCCGCTCAGCATGCGAGTCGGTGTGGCGCATAACGGGAAAACTCAGGAGATCGGGCTTGTGCCGGACTTGGTCTTCGGAATCAGATTCTCCGACGGCTCGCGGCGCTGCTTCATGGTGGAAATCGACCGGGGCACGATGCCGATCACGCGCGCCGATGTCGCGCAAACCAGCTTCGCGCGTAAAATGAAGGCGTACATTGCTGCACATGCTGCCAAGAAGCACGAATCGCAATTTGCGTGGAAAACATTCCGCGTTCTAACGGTCACGACCGACCCTGGTCGTGCGCAGTCAATGAAGGATGCGCTTCGAGAACTGAGCGCGGCACGTAGCATCGGACCAAATCTTTTCTTGTTTGCTTTGCGCAACGAGCTACGCGCCAGCGGTCCGATAGCGTACGATTGGGAGGACGGAACAGGTCGCCGGACCCGATTGGCCTAGCGCTCGAGCGCGCCTTGCGTTCGTAAAGGAAGGGAGATTGATCGGGAGATCGGTCCCTCTCGGGCAGTGATGCCTTGCGCTTGCGCGCGCCCGCTAGGGCAACGCAAGGGTCGGGCGTGCTCACGATTGCACTGCAAAAGAATTGCCGCGCGGAGAACAATCGACAGCGCTGACCCAATTTCCCGGGCGGAATACTTCACCGATGGCCGCGAGAGCTTGCTAATTAGTCCCGGCGACCGACAAAACTGTTTGAAGGTTAAAGGACTACGGTATAGCTTTGCGAGGTCACGCTTCGATGAATAACCTTGGAAGTGCCGTCTCATTGGCGGGTTCACATGCACTGGGCCCGCAGCATGACACTTCACGTCTAGAGATCGCCCATCATGTCAGGTCCAAGTAAGATTGCGCTTTTCATCGATGGAGCCAATCTCTATGCCACAGCTAAGAGTCTCAACTTCGACATCGATTACAAGCGCCTACTCGGTGAATTTCAAAGTCGCGGGACATTGTTGCGGGCGTTCTATTACACCGCCATCATCGAGGACCAGGAATACTCCTCGATCCGCCCGTTGATCGACTGGCTGGACTACAACGGCTACACCGTCGTCACCAAGGCGACCAAGGAATTCATCGACGCTTCCGGCCGCCGCAAGGTGAAGGGCAACATGGACATCGAGCTCGCGGTGGACGCCATGGAGCTCGCCGAGCACATCGACCAGATGGTGCTGTTCTCGGGCGACGGCGACTTCCGCCCCCTGGTCGAGGCCGTGCAGCGCCGCGGCGTGCGGGTCACGGTGATCTCAACCATTGTGAGCCAGCCGCCGATGATCGCCGACGAGCTCCGCCGCCAAGCCGACGTGTTCACCGACCTTATCGAACTCCAAGCTAAGATTGGTCGCAGTCCGTCTGAACGGCCGGCATCTCGTGAGCGCGAGTCGCGCTATCGCTCGCAGGTCCCAGAGCGCGAGACCACACCAGCGGCTAAGGGAAATGATAGCGTGCTCGAGGGCTGAGCTGCGAAGCGAGACTGCTCGTGTGATCCCCAAGCTAATATGACCGGCTCGCCGGCGCACGTGCTCGTCGCTTCGAGCTGAGCCGCGAAGACGAGCGCACGAATAAGCCCGGCATTTGCGCCGGGCTAATCGCTAATATGACTCGGTTCTGAGCAACGGACGAACTAGACAAGACTTGATCACGTCCAGTCGGTTCGGATTCTGACATTGCAATGCTTGACCACGAGCGTCGCATAGCTTGTTGCTACTCCGCGCCCCTCTCGACACGCCCGTCGCGATTGCCGGCAGGTGCGCTTTGACGCGCAGGAGAACAATCGGAAGAAGACGGCGAGCCAAACCGGACAGCAAGGCAAGAGCGGTGAGCCAGAACGTGGACACATTAGCGCCGAGCCACAGCGTGATCGAAGCGCGTTAAAGGGCAGGCTCAACGTGAACTCGGCAAGGAGGGCGCTTGAACACCATCCGCCCGAAAGCAGACGGTTGTCGAGTTTGAACGCACCCTACACCGTATTCTTACGGCCTTGGCCGCATAAATGGCGGACAAGCCTCGAAAGGCGTCACGGGAAACGGAAGGCTTAGCCGAGACAGGCCTTCTACTTAGGATGAGCGGTCGCTTCGACTCCTTCGACGTTGCATCTAAAAAAACAGCAACGAGCTGATCGCCGACGTCTCGCCGCCTGCTCGTCGGTGCAGTCGAGCTTTGCTGCGCAAGTTACTTGCCGGCTGCCGTTTCGTGCTGTTCAACCTCTGCGCTTCAGGCGGGGTCGCATTCGGGTTGCATCAGGACCTTATTCGCCTAATATCAATAAGTGCAAACCGCATTGATTGACCTGGGGGTGCAAATGGCGAGCGAGAACCTGGTCGAATTGCTTACGTCCGGTCCGGAGAAATGGAACATCTGGCGAGAGCAGAACCCGGATGTCATCGAACCCGACCTCAGTCAGCAGGCACCCTACTATCACGTATGCGAAACGCTGCTCATGACGCGGAGGCCGACATTTGATCTCAGAGGGTCGGCTCACGCTAAACTATCAGGCATCAATCTATTTCGGGCACAGATGAAATGGACAGCATTTTATTACGCTGATTTCTCTAAGGCGACCTTTGCTGGTGGAAACCTGTCTGAAGCCACGTTCGTTGAATCCAACCTTAGCGATGCAAATCTGAATGGCGCGGATTTGACGAATGCAAATCTTCAGCGGTCTAAACTTATGCGTGCAGACTTAAGCGGGGCACTTTTGCGTGGTTGTGATCTGACGGAAGCGGACCTCACGGGAGCCAACCTTCGTTCCGCGGACCTTCGAGGCGCTAAACTTGTCAAAACAAATCTTGAGAATGCTGATCTCACCGGCTGTCGGATTTACGGAGCGGCCACTTGGGGACTGAATGTTCAGGGAGCAATACAGCGTTCCATTGTCATCACGGATGACGTTGGGCCCGAGATCACTGTGGACGATATTGAGATCGGCCAGTTTCTTTATCTCATGATCGACAACATGCAACTGAGGAGAGTGATCGACGGAATAACCTCCAAGGTCGTTCTTATACTAGGGAGGTTTACACCGGAACGGAAAGCCGTACTGGACAGTTTGCGAACCGAAGTCGCAACTCGGGGCTACGTTGCTGTTGTCTTCGACTTCGAGGCGCCAAAACATCGTAGTACAGACGAGACGATTGCGCTTTTGGCACGGATGGCGAAGTTCGTTGTGGCCGATCTATCGGACGCAAAGAGCGTGCTGCAAGAACTCCGCGGCCTCGTGCCCGAACTTCCAAATGTGCCGGTGCAGCCGATTATCCTTTCGTCACAAATTGAACCCGGCATGTTCGATTTTTATCGGAAGTTTCCTTGGGTTCTTCCTGTCAGTCGATACGACGACACCCAAGATATCATTGATGGATTGCAGTCCAAAGTTATTGCACCGGTTGAAGCGTATCTTGCCAAGAATGGAGCGTCCGGCGGCTGATTCCGCCCCCGCAAGACTGGAGCGACGAAGTGGCAACTTCGATTGTCGCACTGAACGGCTCTACGAGCTTGCGACAGCTAGCTCCGCCGAAGCACTCTCCTTCTACGACCGGCTTTGCGGATACGGCTAGTCCTGGCAATCGTTCTCGCCTGAGCGGCTCGTAGGCGACGTCGGAGGGTCTGCAGTTCTCGAAATAGTGCGACGAGGCACTCGACCCGCTCGCCCAACATAGTCGAATAATTGTAAACCCGACCTCGATTACTCATTACTGGAAAACCGTAATTGTTGAACGCAATAGGCCGTCATCGATAACAGGAAAAATATGCAATCGGAGGTGGGAAAATACAACCCATAAACTGGTGGTGCTTCCCACGCAAAGGTCCCTATACCTATGTCACAGCGCGCTCCTTTCAATTCGCTTTCGGGTCAGTTTCATTCGAAAGTTGGGCCTGTTCGGCAAAGCTACAGGCCTCGTATCGCGGCATTCACGTGCGCCCCGGTCTCTCGGGTTGGTAGTCCCATTCTGCTCTCTCCTCGCGCGACAGCTGTCTAGCTTCGTGCCGCGCGCACCGGCTGTTAAGGGTTGGTTTAGCTTCCGGCAGGATCATTGGTGACCGCAAGGGGCCCAAGCATGCAGTTGCACCATGCAAATACCTTGGAAAGGATCCTGATCGCCCCAGATCACTCCAGTGGCGAAGTCACGTGGCCCATCGCTCGCGATCAATCGGATTTCTCGACTTCCAGCCGAGATGAGATCTTGGCGCTATTGGCGCCGGGCTGGCCTAAACTCACTATTTGGCTCGTCGCGGCCGCTTTGGGTGTGGGCTTTGGGTTGGGTTGGGCTGGTTCGTGGTACGGTCCTGCGGCGATGTCGGCTCTCAACCCACCTGCTCAGTTAGAAACGGCTTCGCGCCGCATGCCGAACACAAGGGCAGGCGGTAAAGCCGAAGGCGTCCGAAAGATTGCGTCGGTTTCGCGAACAGCGCCTGCTTTGGGGCAACCCTCCACAGTCATCGCGAGCGTTGCTGCGAAGCCTGTGGCCAAAGCGCCAAGTGTGGCGCAATCGGCGGATGCTCTCGAGCCGGACGCGTCTGTGACGAGCTCCCTCGCGCCTGCGGGGCAGCTCCTGTCGGTCCCCGAGACAAGACCGACGACCATTCCAGGATGGGCAGTCCTCGACGTTCGCGGCGGAACGGCGGTGCTCGAAGGGCCTGATGGGATTCGAATGGCAGCACGGGGTGACGTGATCCCCGGCATCGGGCGAATTGAGTCGATCGCCCGCTGGGGCAATCGTTGGATAGTTGCTACAGCAAATGGATTGATCTCAACCCACTAGGGCGTGAACGCTTGCGGTTCTCTCAGTTTCATCGTGCGACCTCGAGTTCATTGAGCTGCTCGAGTAGCCGCTCTACGATGGCTTCATAGTGAGCGGGGGTCAATGCATGCACGCCGCGCGATGCGAGTTCTGAAGGATCGTTGCCATAAGGGCTTTAACACTCATGCGCCAACTGTCCAAAAAAATGCGCTCGTCACAAAATCGGTCGCAAGTAGACAGCAAACATCATGAGCAATGTCCGTAAAATTACGGAAAGTGCATAAGGCGTCGCGAAGCGTACTACTTCTTCAGCAGTATTCCGATCGACCGCGCCATCCGCCTCACCGAGCCGGCGTGGCGGCCCAACTCGGCAGCTATCTTCGATACACCGGCTCCCTGCCGAGCGAGCGCGGCTAAGCGCCGAACCTCCTGCTCGGTCCACTGCTTTGGCTTTGGTGCTTTCATGCGGGGCGTCCGACCACGCTCATAGTGAGCGGACGAGACGTTCCCCTGCGTTCGCCCTGGGCTTTGCGGTGACGAACTGAACTCCGACGTGAGATCCATCCACCCAAATCAGCTCGCAGCGTCGAAATGCCAGACCAGTGGAGGACAGAACCAAGAAGAATTCCTGCGCCTTCAGGGGGTCTGTTGAGCCCTCGACCTCAAGCTTGGCACCGCTTGCAGAGGCGTCGACGAGAATGCAGCTTCGTCGCCACGTCCCATCGACCCCCATGATGCTCACCGTATGCTTGTGTTCAAACCGAACACGGTGTGCCTTTCGATTGTTTTCCATCATCCGCAATCCCCAACGTTAAATCAGCTTCTCCAAATAAATGCGCCGTCTCCCTGCGCGTCTCTGCGATAAGCAAATCGATCCTCGCCGACTGAGCCAGCAAACTTGTTCTGGTCGCTTCGTTCAGTTTGGTTTGTCCGACGAGCAATCGGATGCAGCCGTTCGCGAGTTCGAGAATGAAGATGGCCTGACGGATGTCATCTGTTGTTCGGATGTCGAGAGCTTGCACTTGCGACAACAGAGCGGCGATGTTGGCCAGAATGTCAGGCAATTCTGGCGCAAGGGGGTTGTCTTAGACTTCGCGTTATGCGGTTGGCGAAATTTGAGCACCGACGACATTGTCGCAAATCTCTATTTGGTTCGGCGGCGTTGCCGAAGACGATCAAAAACGCGATGAAAACTACAGGTATGCGCGAGTACAACGACGGGCCAACCCGAACTAAGCCTCGCCACGATAACCATGGCCACGCCGATCCGCCCTTAGAATATTCAAGAACTTACGCCAACGCGCTTGACAAACAATTATCAGGTTTCGGGCAGCAGGTATCGCAGTATGTAGGTTGTGACCCGAACACTATCGAAATTCGGCGAGAACGGCTGTGCAACGCGCAGACCCCGAGGGTGATACGCGCAGCAAGCGAGCATGCCGGTTTACTCGTGGCGACGTTGCCGAGATCGCACCCGAAGAGGCTCAAGCGTTTGAACTAAATCGGTCGCTCCTTCGCGATCCGGAGATTCCGGACGTAATACCCTTGTGTCTGAACCTTGGACCTAATCTCGTCGCTTACTTTGAGAATTCGTTTTCTGCTCTTGCGCCATTTTTTTGAGGAGCAAGCCGCGGGTATGGGGGACCCGGTACTTAGAACGAGCAAGTCGCGCTTCCCATTGCGATAGACATCGAACACTTTTCGCCCCTATTTTATCGAAGTAAGCACGAAATATGTTTCAGTCATTCTGGTCGACCAGCTTACTCCCTCCAACGGCTGTGCGGGTTGTAAATGTGCAACGCTCCGCGACTTCTGCTTCACGGGTGAGAAGGCAGGAACATGCCCCGCGGCCACAAACTGAGTGCTGCGCTCTCTTACGCGCTGCTCGGATTATGCCGTCTTTTGTACGAGGAAGCTCTAGGATGCCGCCGAGATTTGCATCGTTGTCGCAAGGACCGTCGGAGATTAGGACTGTGTGGCACCCGTTCTCGGACGACGAGGCGAGGTCCTCTACCGGAGAACAAGATGAGCAAGCACCAACCTTGATTAGATGCTGTAGCGCTTAGACGGGCTGCCGCTCGGTTCGGCTCACAGGACGCCACAAGATGGTGAATACGTCACCACACGAAGAAGAACCCAAAGGTGAGAGCGAGCATCGCAAAAGCTCCTTCTGGGCGACGGCAGCCGTGTGGTTTGGCTCCTCTCTTCTGCTCTATCTCGCCCTGCAAGTGTTGGCGCTGGTTGGATTACGGGCAACCGTTTCCCACTGGAACGAGGAGAGTTTGCACGCACTCGCCTCCTATCAGCTTTTTGAATGGTGGGAATGTACGCCGCAACGTCTGGGCACCCAATGCGCCAACAATCCTTTGATCTATCTACTGAGCAGCCGATCTCTGTTCGAACTTGCGATCAAGATCCTGCAACTCATCGCGGGCACAGCATTTCTCCTGTGGATCACAGGGGTGAAGACAGCATCGCCACGTGAGCTGCTGGTCGCACTCGCGGTTATGCTCGTCTTCGTAATGATACTGTTTGCAATTCCGTTTGCTCTTGGTGCCGTGCTGGCCCTGCTAAATGCCGCGCTCTACTTCATCGGATTGGGTGATCAGCTCAGGGGTTTGGCCCTAACCTTACTCTCTTTCCTCGCGCTCCCGATTGCGATTCCCGTCGGGCTGATAACCATTGCTGTGCTCGCGGCAACGACACTCGTATCGGTCCCCGTCTTGATTATTTCGTATGTCGTTTCTGGTGTTTTAGAGGAGGTTCTACCCGAAAAACCTACCCTGCCTCTCGTGCTCGGGAGCCTGACAGCCACGACCTTCCACTGTCTTGGCAGCGGTAGCGAGGCTACCTTGCACGAATATCTCAAACATGTACTGCTGAGATTCACGCGCACACTGCGATCATAGGGCGGCAACTATGCGTTGCCTCCCTATGCCCGTCGGCAAGGAATACAGTACACGCTACTGGAATCGCCGGTGCATCACCGGCAGCTTCGCACGGTCGCGCACAACGAGACTGCAGTTGCCCCCCTCGTGCCGCATCCACGACGGCGAAAGCTTGAATGGCTCGATCGAACGCTTCAGCCAAATGCAACGGACGTTGCGACAACTGCAGCGGCTTAGTGGCGCGTAGGGTGACCGCACGGCCGCACTTTGGAAGGCGCGCTATTCGCCACGGTCGTGAGGGGCGTGGCATCACGATCGAGAGCTTGGCCGCGAATGCAGGTATGTCGGCCAGCCATCGAGAACTCACAAGCGCATTGCAGAGGCTCATTGCACGCGGGCTCATTAAACCGGCAGGCGAAGACCCCATACCTGGGGCGCCTGTGGCGTTTCGGCTCGCTCAGCCGATAGCTGAACGGCACTCGCAGGCGCAGCAAGTCGAATCAGCAAGTCGTAGAGCTGCATTGCCGCTTAGATGGGAGAAACAAAAGCAAGATGGAAACAACTCAGCTTCCGCTCCTAGTTCGCGAGCGGCGGTAGGCCACCATCTCGCGGGCGTACAGCCACAAGAGGAGAGGGATCTTGAAACGTCATGACGCCTCGCCGACAGCTTAGACCTGCGCCAGTCGAGAACATCGGCGACTCTTCGCAAGAAGGTTTGACCATGGATAAGAAACAAGGATTTGCAGGTGCTGCAGATATTGTCGCCCACGCTGAAGCGGCGGTTCAACACCTCAAGGAACTGAGCATAGCCTGTGCGAACGGTGACAAGCGGGTGGCGCGCAGAGCGCTGCGGCAGGCGATTGGCGAGCTCGAGCTGGCTCGCGCCATGTTGAGGACTGGAATCGAGTGAGTTGGAGGACTTCCGTCGGCTATCTCGGCAACCACGATGCGCTTTCGGAGGCGCTTGAGACGATACAGGCGGGCGGCCTCGTACGTAAATACGGCCTGGTCTGGTCACGACGGAGCGAGGCACCACAGATTATTGTCTAGAAGGCGACCGATACTCCAGATGATGCCTTGCGCCGAACAATTGCAAATTCGCTGGCCGGTTTGGCGGCTGAGTCGCAGATCATTGTCGAGAAAGACTAAGGAACAGAGATCATGATCACGCTGTCGACCGATATCCGGCGTGGCTTGCCAAAGCATTTCTGGCAGCGGCCTCTGTGCATGCGTCTTTCCTGGTCGGACTAACCTCGTGGCCGGCATCGAACAGCTCCCGGGTAGCACCCACATCAATGGTTATGGCCCGAGTCATCGGCTGCGCGTCTAACAGCTCTTGCCATCCAATCCCGCAGCAGTCCCTTGTCTTCCCTTGAAAAGGCGGCCCCCGCCTTTTGAGATCGTCCAGTGTGTCACCGGGATGACATCGCCCGAAATCCTCGCGGATCAGCGATTCGAGGTAGCACTGTTCCTCCTCACCGGCTGGACGGAGATTGCAACTGGAGTTGGTCAGCATGCGATATTCGACACTTCGCTGGAACTCGGACTCAATATAACTTCGACGACGATTGTTAGTTCGCAAATAGAAGGCGACGTGGAGACCACGATCTGACGCGATCCGGGCGGACCAACACCCGTTCAGTGTGGCTGGCGGCGGGCGGGTCAATACCTCTTAGGGCAGTGCCACTAAGGCCTGCCAAACTCATCCCAAGGGCTCAAGCCACTGCGCATTCCTGGACCAGTCGCGTATATTCTCCTCTACGTCGCCCTGTACGCAGCGTTCGGCGTCGCATCTCCTTTCTGGCCAAAGTTTTTTGAAACGAAAGGCCTGGCCCCCCAGCAGATCGGAATGCTGCTGGCTGCCGCCATGCTCATGCGGCTCGCCTCTGGACCGTCGGTCGCGTTTCTCGCCGATCTGATCGGAGCGTTGCGTTTACTGCTCGCAGGCTGTGCTGCCTTGGCCGCCGCGGCCGCGGCCGCACTGATCTCGGCCGATACTTTCCTCTTGTTGCTTCTTATCGCGCTAGCTCAGGCCGCTGCTCTTGCTCCCACGACGTCAATCGCAGATGCGTTATCGGTCAACGTGGCGAAGCCTCGAATAGCGGGAAGGCGGTTCGAGTACGGCTGGATAAGAGGCTCCGCCTCGGCAGCTTTCATACTGGGGACCCTCGGAGTCGGCCAGTTCATTAGCCCCGCCGATTTCTCTGCGGTCATCTGGTTGAACGCGGGCCTTCTGATCGCGGCCGCTGGCGCCACGGCATTGCTACCCGGTGTGCCCAGTCGGGCCGTACGGCAGCGTGCGCCTTGGTCTTCCGTCCCTGAAGTCGGTTCACTACTTGCGATTCCGTCGTTTCGAACCGTAATTCTGGTATCAGCTTTGGTCTATGGCAGCCACGCAATGCACGATGCATTTGCTGTGATACGGTGGACCGATGCTGGCATAAGCCCTGCGGCGATCAGCTTTCTGTGGTCAGAAGCGGTCATTGCGGAAGTGTTCGTGTTCTTGCTCATCGGTCCGGCATTCCTCGATCGTTGGGGCCCCCGCGGTGCAGCTGTTTTGGCGGCCGGAGCCGGAATCGTGCGTTGGTGTGTTGCCGGCCTGACGACCTCCGCGTTGGCGCTTGCGCTGATACAGCCGCTACACGGGTTGACCTTCGCTTTGCTTCATCTCGCGTGCATGCGCATAATGGGTAATCTGATCCCGAGAAGCGCCGCCGCAACCGCGCAGGCCTTCTACGCATTTGGCTCAGGTTTGGTAACTGTGGCGCTGACCTTCTTATCCGGCATTCTGTATGCCTCGCATCCCGGAGCCGCCTTCTTTCCGATGGCAGCTCTCTGTGCTGTAGCACTTCCGCTGGCCTGGGCTGGGTTAGCGAACACACGAGATCACACGATACCTGCGACGTGATGCAAGCTTTGCGCGGGTTTTACTGCACGCCGCGATCGGGGTGGTGGATCAATCCGGGCTCTGGCCGCTGCTGGTGGATCGCCATGGCCAGGGCGGACGAGACGAGCTCGACTTGCACGTGATCGCGCATCGCCCAGCCGACAATTTTGCAGTGAAGAGGTTCATGACGGCCAGGTACGTCGCCTTCGAACTCGTAATTTTTCACCTTGCCACCGGCGGCAGGGCCCGGCGCAGTTCAGCGACGCGCTCAATATATGACGCAGGTAGGCCCGCCATCGTCCGTCAGGCTGCACGTGCAAAGGAGCGCCGTCGCCGGCGAAGGTATCGCGTGATGTCCGACAGAGGCATGGCATTGAGCACTCGGTCCGCTGGCACGCCGCCTTTTCGCGCCATCTCGACACCCCAATGCATGTGATCGAGCTCAGCAATTGAGCGTGCGTCGGGATTGATGCTCATCATACAGCCGTACTCGAGCGCCGCTTGATGCCAGCGCCAATCCAGATCCAGCCGCCACGGATGGGCGTTGACCTCGACCGCGACGTCGTGCTTGGCGGAGTCAGGTGATGGCGACTGCTTGATCGCGGGTTCGCCGCGGTGTGACACGCTGCTCTTCTTCATTCCCTTCCAGTCCCCTTCACCGCGCGGGCCAATTGCGCCGACATCATGCTCCAGCAATCTAGCACCGCCAAATTCAGGTGTCGCCTCGCAAGTTCCTGGTCTCGCTCGAGCCCTGTGCCTGGCCGCGCGGCGCAGCGGCCAATTGCGGCCGCGTAGCGCGGGTTGACAAATAGCTTCCTAGGAAGAATATTCCAGGTAAGAAAAATCGGGGGAGGAGCGCAATGCACGGATTTTGCGCGACATTGGTGTTGGCGGCTGCACTGGCTACTTGCGGTTCGGCCAGGGCGGCGGACACTGAACTGGTTCTCGGGCAGACCATGCCGTATAGCGGGCCGGCGTCGGCCCTGAGCGCCGTCGGCAAGGGTGCAGACCCGCTATTTCCAGATGATCAACGATCGCGGCGGCATCAATGGCCACAAGGTCAAGCTGATCTCGCTTGACGATGGCTATAGTCCGCCGAAGGCGGTAGAGCAGACGCGCCGGCTGATTGAAAATGATGAGGCGGTCGCGATCTTCGGCAGCATGGGAACCGCACAGAACGCTGCGGTCCAGAAATATCTCAACGCCAAGAAGATCCCTCAGCTGTTCGTGTTCGCGGCCAGCGAGCGCTTTGCCGATCCGAAGACCAGTCCCTATACGATCTCGGGGATGACGCTGTTCAGCACCGAGGCTGCGATCTACGCGCGGTTGGTGGCCGAGCACACGCCCGGTGCGTGCGTGGCCGTGTTGTACCAGAACGACGACTACGGCCGCGAATATCGTCGCAGCTTCAAAACCGAACTGGCCCGGCTCGATCCCAAGGCCGAGATTGTCGCGGCGTCGCCTTACGAAGTCACGTCGCCCACGGTCGATTCGCAGGTCGTGGCGCTGGCGAGCACCAACGCCAACGTCTTCCTCAATGCGTCGACCGGCAAATTTACCTCGCAGGCGATCCGCAAAGCGGGCGAGCTCGGCTGGCGCGCGCAGCAGTTCCTGCCGATTGGCAGCAACTTCGTGCCGACGATCCTCAAGCCGGCCGGGCTCGACAACGCCAAGGGGGCGATCTCGGCGACGCCGACCAAGTCGGTCGGCGATCC
>NZ_RDQF01000097.1 GCF_004114425.1 Bradyrhizobium vignae
GCCGTCGGTCACAACTTCCGCCGCATCCTCGCCTGGCTGAGGGTTCTTTGGTGCCTCTTCCTGGCCACCCTCATCGCAGCCATCAGCGACCGCTCACCGCTGCAATCGGCTTCTTAACGGACGACTCACTAGGCGACCGCGACGCATCCGGGGACGGGAAAACGCAGAGGTCGCAATTCCTGGAAGCCATAAAGGAAAACCCCCACCGCTGGATAGACGGCAGGGGCTCCTAAAAGAATCGAGCCGGACACCACTCCAGCTCGCCACCAACATTCACAGTGAGGCAAACACCGTGAACACACATCAAGGTAGTAATCCGTCCTCCGCGGGTCAAGCATCTAACAATGCCTGGCCCATCAAAACCTTCAAGGACCGCAACGCCTGGATCGAGCTGCTATTTGCAGCTAATCGCGACACGCTCGGTGCCAGCGAAAAGATCGTCGGCGCCCGGATCGCGCTCCATCACAACGTCGACACCGGTCAGTGCAATCCATCGATCGGCAAGCTGGTGTTCGGCACATCTCTGAGCGAGAGCACTGTCCGCCGCATGATCCAGAATCTGGAGCGAGCCGGTTGGCTGCTCGTCGACAGGACTCGCGGCAGGCACGCCAACTCATTCGAGCTTCGGGCGCCAACCCTGTCACGCATGAAAGGGTTTAACCCTGTCAGCACTGAAAGCGTTCAGGACAACCCAACCCTGTCAGAAGTGGCACCCCAACCCTGTCAAAATCAGCTCAACCCTGTCACTGCTGACACCGGAAAAAGGAATCTAGAACTGAGAATAGAATTGAGAAGGAGAAAGACTCTCCTCGGTTTGATCTCGGTGACGAAGATTCGGGGCGGCGTGATCCGGAGACTCCGTCTGACGCCAACGCCGACTTCGAGGCCTTCTGGGTCCAATATCCGAAGAAGGCGGACAAGCGGGTCGCACTGAAGGCCTACCGCGCGGTCATCAAGAGAAAGCTGGCGACCCAAGCCGAGCTGTTAGCCGGCGTCCTACGCTACGCGGCGGAGCGAAGCGGGCGGGATCCGAAGTTCACGAAGAATCCGGCGACGTGGCTGAATGCCGGCAGCTGGGGGAACGAGCCGGCCGGCGCGGCGATCACGAGCACGATCCACCAGGACGGCGCGGTGATATCGGCACCGCCGCCACCTAACCGGCCGCCGCCAGCGAATGCTCACGCCGCCCGGGCCGAGCAGTACATCAAACGCCTCCTCAGCAACGGGGACGCACAATGAACCAGATCGTCCGCCCCAATACCGGCGACATCACCGCCCCCGTCCCAGAGGACTACCTCCAGCTGGTGTTCTCGCCGGCCAAGCCGACGCTCGACATGATCAGGACGATGCAACCGTGCTTCTCATGGTGCGACAAGCACCGCGACTCCGACGGCAACATCAAGATCAGGATCAGCACGGAGAAAGAGCTCCGGGAGAAGAACCGGGAGGGTGCCCGCTTCCTCTACAGGATGATACCCGACCAGACCAAGGTGCTCATCGAGGCGGAAAGACTCTTCCACGCCGCCGAGCACGAGCCGGCGCCGGTCGACTGGCTCGCGGCCGCAGTCAACCTGATGCTCGCCGGCTTCCCCAACGCGAAGGGCGTCTCCGAACACTACGCGAGCGGCATCGTGGATGCTGTGATGTTCGATAGTGAGGTCTGGCAAGGCTATCGACCGGGCTTCTCAGCTCCCGTCGTCGTCCGCACCATTCGCGAGGTCAAACGCAGCTGCACGTTTGTGCCAGCTCATGCCGAGTTTCTGGAGCTGTGCCAGAAACATCGCCGCCAGTTCCAGCATTGGCAATATGACCTCTGCCACCTGCACGATCTTCGCGACAACGCCGAGTCAATCCTGATCAGCCTGGGCGAGGTGAAGGTCGAGCCTTGTGACCTTGACGAGCCGTTCTGAGGAGCGCGCTGCAGCCCCAGCAGCCCACGCACCCGCGCCCCTCCAGATTTTTTATCGGGCGCTCGCCACCGTGCCGCCACCGTTTGACCGGCGTTTGTGCCAGCTCATGCCGAGTTTCTGGAGCTGTGCCAGAAACATCGCCGCCAGTTCCAGCATTGGCAATATGACCTCTGCCACCTGCACGATCTTCGCGACAACGCCGAGTCAATCCTGATCAGCCTGGGCGAGGTGAAGGTCGAGCCTTGTGACCTTGACGAGCCGTTCTGAGGAGCGCGCTGCAGGCCCCAGCAGCCCACGCACCCGCGTCCCTCCAGATTTTTTATCGGGCGCTCGCCACCGTGCCGCCACCGTTTGACCGGCGCGCCGCCGGGATCGGCACGAGTCTTGATGCAACCGAGTCGGGTGCGAGCTGAGGGCACAGACGCGCGCTGATCTCAGACGAGAAACGCCAGCGTAAGCCAGCGATCGGTTACACAAGAACGAGCTCCGCGACGAACAGCGGCGACGACAAGGACTCGGTTACCCGCCAGCGCAAGGCGATCCAGAACTACGCCAACTGCGCTGGTTACAAGATCGTGGCGTGGCACGACGACCCGGCCGTCAAGGGCACCGACGCGATCGACGTGCGGCCGGGCTTTGCGGCTGCGCTGGAGCAGATAGCCGGCAACGGCGTCCGCACCATCATTGTCGAGACCGCCAACCGCTTCGCCCGCGATCTGATGGTTCAGGAAACCGGCTATGCCCGGCTTCGCTCCGAAGGCATCGACCTGATCGCCGCCGACAAGCCCGACTCCTTCGTCGACGACACTCCGACCGCTGTGCTGGTGCGCCAGATCCTCGGCGCCGTCGCACAGTTCGACAAGGCCATCACCGTCGCCAAGCTGCGCGGCGCCCGCGAACGTAAGCGCCGTACCGGTGCCCGTGTCGAAGGGCGGAAGCCCATCGCTGAAAGCCATCCAGAGGCCGCTGCGATGGCCCGTAGGCTGCGCGCCGAGCAGCCACGCATATCTCTGCGTGCTATCAGCGCTGCGCTCGCTGAGGCCGGCATCGTCACCAAGGCCAGTCGTGGCAAGAAGCGACCCGGCGGCGCGCCCTACACCGCCTCGGCCGTTGCCTCGATGCTGCGCGGCTGATCGCCGCGCCAGCCCGCCAGCCGGCCGCGCCCATGCGTTGGCCGTGCTCGGCCTGTAGGTGATAGGGCGCCCTCAATCGCTCCGACGCACCACGGGCCTCCGCTGGCCCGTCGCGCCAGAAAAAGAGGATAGCCTCAACGCTGCACCGCGGAATGGACACCGCTGGGGACTGCCCTCCCGCTCCCGCTTGGCGGGGAGCAATTGGACTAACGCCCGAGCTATCGCCCCGTTCCGGAACGATGGCTCTTGGACGGCCTTCGACCTCCGCGGCGCGGACGTGTTCCCAGCGCCAACGCCGCGAAAACGACGATCGCGATGCCGTCAACTACAAGCGTGTAGGTTTCCAAAATAGTTTGGCAGCCTAGTCGACCTCGGTCCTACTCTTCTGTTCGTTTGCCGACATGGGGCGCAGGGCCGCGCCGCGCCCCGTCTTTATGCATTGGCGCGGGGCGGCCAGCCCTCGCATCGCCCAGCTGGAGGGCCGCTCAGCGGGTTCGGCTGGTCCGTGACCTTTGATAAAGGGGTGCTCGTGATCAATCGCACAGTCGACTCCGTTCTGACGGCCGGCACGGCGGTTAGCGGATTCAACATCTACACGGCGCGACTGGGCGGTCTTCGCCAAATTCCCGCAAGTCGATTCGATCGTCTTCCGTGAGAGCGGACCATTTCATGACATCCGCGGCAATGAATCGACCGAGGAAATGCTGCGAATTTCCTTCATGCGGGAAGACTCTAATAAAATCCACTGGGACAGGATCAATTACGACGATGTTCCCAAGCTTGGCGAACACTACTGGATGCACCCCGGATTGCGACGCGCGCTAGAAAGCGCGCGATGAGCCGCGTCGGCGATCGCCTCGATGCTGGGCTAATACCCGGCCAAGCTGATGCAAAGGGCGAGGTAGAGCGTAGAGGAGGATGACCGGCCCTGTCACGTCAGCGGTGAGAATATGAGAACTCCAAAGCAACTGGCTGAATATTGGAAGGAGCAGTCTCACCTTTGTCGCCCCTCTCCACGAGCCTAGAGTGAGGCTGGCCTTTTTTATTGAAGGTATTTTATCCGCGCAGTCCACCCCGCGCAAACGCACGCGCTCGCGGTCGCCGGCGTTGCCTTCGCCGTTCTCACCGACGACTACGATCCCCACACCGAGAGCATCGGACTGCAGACTCGGCGAGGATCCTGCGCGTATTGAAGACGCTGAAGGCGGTGGTTGACAGGAAGCCGGTCCGAGTCATCGTCCCCCGACCAGGAATTCTTGATCAAGAAGCTCGCCGCTGCCGGCGGTGGCAAGTCGGCGCAGATGAAGCCGCCTGAGGCGGAACGCGTTGCCGGCTTCGAGATCGGCGGGATCAGCCCTTTCGGGCAGCGAAACCTCGTGCGCACCGTGGTCGAGCAGAGCGCGCTTGGCAGGAGCAGGTCTATATCAATGGCGGTCAACGCGGCTTGCGGTTGCGGCTCAACCAGCCGATGCGCGATGTTCTGAAGGCAGTCGTGGCTGGCGTGGTCGCCTGAGCAGGTCGGGGTCGTCAGTGGGACGATTGCGCCGCACAAAAATGTCAGGCCTTGCGCAGCTTATTTTTATTCGCCCGCTCGCGTGTATTGAGACCTGCACAGCCGCATTAGACTATGGTAGGATGCTACATCCGCTGAAAAAAGCGCGTCGAAAACAGGGAGGACGACATGCGGGCGACTGCGTTAAAAGTCCTTGGCTCGCTGGCCGCAGGACTTTTTTTTATGTCGGCTGCCGCGCTGGCCGCTGAACCGCCAAAGGAGATGAAGCTCTACGTCTTCTCTTCGGGGGCGCTCAATCTCGACAAGTCGATCATTCAGAACGGCAGTAGCGGCAAGGTCCAGATCCCCGTCGGCTTCTTCCTGATCCGCCATCCCAAGGGCGACGTCCTGTTCGATTGCGGCAACAACGACCGCATCATCAAGGACCCCGATTATTGGGGCCCGTTCGTCAAGGCGCTTGATCCGGGCCGTTCGCCCGATATCGCCATCGACGCGCAGCTCGCCAAGATCAACGTGAAGCCGTCCGACATCAAATATGTCATCCTCGGCCATTTCCACGTCGATCACGCCGGCAACATCGGCAAGTTCCTGGATTCGACCTTCGTGTTCCAGCGCGACGAGATCAGGAATGCATTCTGGCCGGCGCCGGGCTATGCCACCTTTTTCATCTCCGACGACTTCAACATGCTGCGTAACAGCGTCGGCGGCGGCATGCCAGCCAAGTACAAGACCATCGAGCTCGACGGTGATCTCGACCTGTTCGGCGACAACAGCGTCTTCATCCACCGGACCGTATCGCACACGCCGGGAAGCCAGATCCTGGTGGTGCGCCTGCCAAAGACGGGCACGGTCGTGCTGACCAGCGACGCCGTCTATCTCCAGGAGAATTTGGACAAGAACATCCTGCCGAGCATCGGCAGCGTCTATGATCCCGTCGGCATGCTCGATGCCTACGCCTGGGTGAAGCGGGTTCGCGACACCGAGGGCGCAGACATCATCTATGCCCACGACCCCGATGTGTTCAAGGCGCACAAGCACTCGCCTGAATTCTACGAGTGATTGGTCGCTGCCGCCGCACGCGCCGTCATCCCGGGCCTTCGCGCCCGGGATTTTGCGCGGTAGGCTTGGGCGGTGTTCGCTAGAGGGGTGTGTAGAGTCTCCATGCTTCGGGCTGTCTCTCCGGTCGTTCTCGCCGAGCGCGTGACAAAGTGGTACGGTCCGCGGCGTGCCGTCGCCGACGTCTCCTTTGCGATCGCGCCGGGCGAGATCGTCGGACTGCTCGGGCCGAATGGCTCCGGCAAGAGCACGATCTTCCGCATGCTTACGGGCTATCTGGTGCCGACCTCGGGACGCCTCGAGGTCGCCGGTCACGACGTGGTGGAAGATTCCCTCGGCGTACGTCGCGTCATCAGCTATGTGCCGGAAGACGCGCCGCTCTACGACCACATGCGGGTCGGCGAGTTCCTGCATTTCATGGCCGGTCTCAAGGGATTGCATGGACCGAAGGCGCGGGCGGCGGTCGACGAGGCCACCGAGCGGCTCGATCTTGCGCGCGTCATGAAGCTGACGACGGGCAAACTGTCGCGCGGCTTCCGCCAGCGCGTCTCGATCGCACAGGCGCTTTTGGGCGATCCAAGAGTTCTGGTGCTGGACGAGCCGACCAGCGGGCTCGATCCGCACCAGGTAATCGCCGTGCGCGACCTGATCCAGTCGCTGGCCGGACGCCACACCGTGCTGCTGGCCTCGCACGTCCTGCCCGAGATCGAGAAGATCGCCTCGCGCGTGATGATCCTGCTCGACGGCGTGCTGTTGACGTCTGACGCACTCAAGCATGTCGCGCAGGACCTGACGTTGCGCCTGTCGGTGGACGCGGCCGAGGATGTCGTGCGTGATGCGACGAAGACAGTTGCCGGCGTGCGCGAGGTCGTCGCAGACGGTGTGGGACGCTTCCTCGTCAGGGCGGAGCGACGTCGCTCGCTTGCGGCCGACCTGGTCTCTGCGCTGGTCGCAGCGCAAATCCAGGTGCGCGAGCTGACCGAAGCGCGTCCCGATCTCGAACGGGTGTTTCTCGATCTCACCCGGCGACCGGAGGTGGCCGCATGAGAAGCTTTGCGGTGCTGCTGGGTAAGGAAACGACGGCGCTGTTCTCCTCGCCGATCGCCTATGTGCTGATGACGGTGTTCCTGCTGATCATGGGCTACAGCTTCACGCTCACGCTGTTCCTCAGCCATCAGCCCAGCATGGTGCACATCTTCTTCCAGATGTTCGTGCTGTTCATGCTGACCGCGCCGCTGGTCACGATGCGGCTGTTCGCCGAGGAACGCAAGCTGAAGACACTGGAGGTTCTCCTGACCGCCCCGGTCTCCGAGTTTGCGATCGTGCTGGCGAAGTTCCTGGCCGCGATGAGCCTGATCGTCGTCATGCTCATGCTGTCCGGGGCCTACGCGGCCGCGCTCGCCTGGTTCGGCGATCCTGATTTCGGGCCGATCTATAGTGGCTATTTCGGCCTCTTACTGTTCGGATCGGCGCTGGTCGGCACAGGGCTATTGACCTCGGCAGTGACGGCCAACCAGGTGATCGCGGCGCTGATCTCGCTCAGCATGTTTCTCCTGCTCTGGATCATCGACAATTTCGGTTGGCTTCTGCCGAGCCCCGCGGACACGCTCGTGGTGAACCTGTCGCTCTCGGTGCATTTCCGTCCCTTTGCCGTCGGCTCGATCTATCTGTCCGATGTGGGTTTCTTCCTCAGCGTCACCCTGCTGATGCTGCTGTTGACGGTCCGCGCCCTCGCACGGCGATGAGAGGCGCAAGGCGATGAGCGGATCGGCCAGATCGAACATCGCGCTCCTCATCCTGGCAGCCGGCGCCATCGTCTGCGGAGCGCTCGGCTTCGCCGGGCTCGGCGAGACGGCATCGAACAGCCTCCTGTTCGCCGCCTGCTTTCTCGCCCTGCTCGCGCTATTCATGCTGGCGATTCGGCTTCCCCTGCGCCGCGGGGGCTCGCGCTGGTCGGGCTGGCTCGCGAACGCATCGATCGTTGTCGCCGCGGTGGCGGCCGTGATCGGCGCCAATGTTGCACTCTACCGCCACGACGTGCATTTCGACGTTAGCCGGGAAGCGCGCAATACGCCGCCGCAACAGCTCACCGACGTGATCGCACAATTGCGAACGCCGCTCGCGCTGACCTATTTCTACAATACGAGCGATGCCAACGCGATCGCTCTCCGTGACCTCGTTCAGGCCGCCGCGCGCAACCATCCGCTGCTCGCGTTCCGCGCCATTGATCTCGACAAGGAGCCGGGCCTTGCCCGCGATCTCGGCGTGCGGGCCTACAATACGGCGGTGCTGCAAGCCGAGGACCGCAAGGTCCTGGTCGAAAACGTCATCGATCCCGCTCGCATCGGCTATGCGGCATTGCGCGTGCTGCGCAAGCGCGTGGAGACCGTCTGCTTCGTCACCGGCCACGGCGAGACGTTCCGGCCGCTGCCCTCGCATTTTCATTTCAGCCATGTCGAGACCCTGAAGGGCCACGAGACGCCCGGCGCTAGCGACGTGCTGGAAACGGCGCCTGAAGCGCTAGACCGGTTGCTGCTGGCCCTGAACCAGATCGGCTTTGAGATGCGCGAGCTGGTCACAGCGGCGGGGTCCAGCATTCCGCCCGACTGCTCGGTCGTTGCCGATATCGGCCCGCGTACGGCTTTCACCGCTGACGAGGCGACGCTGCTCGGCGACTATGTCAAAGGCGGGGGCAGGCTTCTGCTGCTGATCGATCCGCTATCGCAGGTCGAGGGTGATTTCGAGCGGCTGCTGCTCAAGCCAGTGGGATTATCGAGCGAGGCTGCGATCGTCATCGATCCCCTCAATCATTTCCGCACCGATGCGGACAAGATCGCCGTGCCCTATTATGCGCCGCATCCGATCACGAAGCGTCTCGCGCTCACCGTGTTTCCGCAGGCGCGGCCGATTGCGGTGGCGCAGCCGCCGTCCGGGATCAGCCTTATCGTGCTGGCCGCGAGCAGCCAGGACAGTTATTTGCGTCCGCCCAAAGCGGTCGTAGCAAGGGACGAGGAAGCGCCGAACGCACGGCGGAGCGCGCAGCCGCTCGCGGTTGCGCTCGAAGGAAGCTGGCCGGGCGCAGCGCCGGGCAAGCACTTCCGTCTTATCGTGGCCGGCACCAGCAAGGTCGCGAGCAACGAATATTTCCCCTACGTCTCCAATGGCGAGCTGTCGCTGGCCATGCTGCGTTGGCTCGCCGAGGATGACGCGATGCCGAGCGTCGCACCGCAGACGCTCAAGCTGCCGGAGATCGTGTTGACCAGCACTCAGATGCGCGACACTTTCATCGTGCTGGAGGTGCTGCTGCCGCTGAGCACCGCGCTGTTCGGCGTTGCGATGTGGTGGAGGCGACGTTGACGGACGAAGTGGCCACGCGCGGGATGACCCGATGGCTGACGCCACTGCTCGCTATGTGCCTGGCGGCGCTGTTGGGTATCCTGATCGCCAGCGGACAATGGCCGGAGCTGCGCAGCAAGGTCGCATTCGCACCGAAGGGTCTCGCGATCATCGCGCCCGGCGACGCGCGGCGGCTGGAGATCCGTTCGGACAGCGGCAGCAGTGTCGTCCTGCTTCGCAAGGGTGGTGCGTGGACGATCGAGGGGGTGGATGGCGCCGTGCCGTCCGAACTTCGATCGCATCTCGAAACGGCGCTGCGGCTTGTCACCGTCAGCGAGCCCGCGCGCGAACTCTCAGCCACGGAACTCACGGCGGCGAGCTTCGCCGCATTCGGCCTTGATCCACCCGCAACTGTTGCCGTGATCGAGACGGCCGATGGCTCGACGACGTCCGTGAACGTGGGCACGCTCAATCCGGCGAGCACCTCTCATTATGTCCGGATCGCCGGACGTCCCGCGGTCTATCTGATGCCGCGCCACGTCGGCGAGGAGTGGCGGGTCACGCTCGACATGGCGCGCCGCCTACGTGGCCCGACCGGGCCGGACGCGGCAAGCCGCGGCAAGAGCCTGTTGCTGCCGGTATCGATGGCGCAGGTCTGGGCGCTCGAGATCGTCTTTGCCGGCAAGCTCACTCGCTTCGAACGCGACGCCGCCGGAAACTGGTTCCGCCATCTCGGCCAGCACAATCATGCCGCCGGCAACGTCGTGCACGTCGCCGATCCCGAACAGGCGCGCATTATCGACGCGGCGCTGCGCGCGTTCGATGCTGCCGCGGTCGAGACCCGCGTCGGACCGGCCGGTCCGTCGCAGCTCGCCCGCTACGGGCTCAACCTGCCGAGCCTGATCCTGCTGGCCTTTGCGCGCGATGCGGCTGCGCCGCTGGCGAGGCTCGAGTTCGGCGCGTCCGCTGACAGTCTCGACCGCTACGCTCGTCTCGCGCCCGATGGCGCGGTGGTCACCGTGGCCGAGTTCGAGATGCGCCGCTTGACGGAGCTGCTCCGCGCGGTCGGAGCGGGATCGTGAGCTTGCTCCGCCTCCTGCTGCTCGGCGTGGTCCTGCTCAGCTTCGGCGAGCCGGCGTGCGCGCATCAGGTCAATCTCTCCACGGCGCGCGTGGCGCTGGCCGCCGACGGCAGCGTGACTGTCGAGGTTGCGCTCAAGGGCAGCGACGTCGACCGGCTCGTCGGCACGAAGATCTATGACGTAAAGGAAGACGCCGTCGATCAGGGCGCGGTCGATGCAGCCGCCGCATTGATCCTTTCCTATCTGCAGACGCATCTCGCCGTGACTGGCGCCGACGGCACGGCCTGCACCGCCGGAACAGCGGCGCTTCTGGCCGACGGCGACGGCGTCATCTATCGCAACAGCTTTGTCTGCGCAGGCGTCGCCGGCGACATCGTCTATCGCTCCACAGCGCTGACCGAGAAGGATCCGAACGCGCGCCAGGTGGTGCTGGTCGCGCAGGGCAAGTCCGAGGCGCAGGCGCTGCTCGATGCCGGCAATACCACCGTCACGCTCTCGGCCCCGGCGCCGCCGCTGGGGTCGACGATGCAGCGCTATCTTCTCACCGGCGTCGAGCACATCTTCCTCGGCTATGATCACATCGCATTCCTGATCGCTGTCGTGCTGTGGGCGCGCCGACTCATTCCGGTGATCAAGATCGTCACTGCCTTCACCATCGCCCATTCGATCACGCTGTCGCTGGCGGCGCTGGAGCTCGTTGTGATCCCGAGCCGCGTCGCGGAGCCAGCGATCGCGGCCTCGATTATGTTCGTCGCCGTTGAGAACTTCTTCTCGCGCGACATAGACAGGCGCTGGCGCGTGGCCTTCCTGTTCGGGCTGATCCATGGCCTCGGCTTTGCTGGCGCGCTTCATGAAGTCGGCCTGCCGAAGAATGCGATCGTGCCGGCGCTTGCCGCCTTCAATATCGGCGTCGAAATCGGCCAGGTCGCGATCGTCGCGATCGTACTCCCGGTGCTCGGCCTGTTCGACCGGCTGATCACGACTGACCGCGCCAAGCCAATGAGGGCGACTGGGCTGGTCTATGCAGTTTCCGCGGTAATCAGCCTGCTCGGCGGCTACTGGCTTTTCGTGCGCATGGTCGAGGCCTGACGCCTCGCGGATTCATCGTCCCGAGTATTCTGGCGATTGGTGCCCGGCGGCAGCACGGCAGGGAGGCGCGCCCAGCGGATTTGAGCTCGCCCGCGAGGGCAGTATAGAAGATGCTTGGGTTCGCGGAGACAGCGGGACCAGAAGCCGAGCATCCTGGATCAAGCAGCGTAGTGTTCATGCCGTCCTCGTGTGATCCGCAACATATGCCCGCCCATCAGGTCGAGCACGTCAGAATTAGGTCTGTTTCATCCTGTCAATCGTAGACTCGGGCACCCCTGCGAAATTGTTCGCCAGCAAATAGTTTGGGCTCGACCGCACCCAGCGGTCGAGGTCGATCTCCTCGAACTTGCCATTATCCCACGTCTGTATGATTTCAAGGTCTTCGTCTCCGACATTCTTGATCGCGTGCCCGAAACCCATAGGGATGTAAACCGCATCGCCCGGACCCACGTCGGTGGCCTTGCTGCGCCCACCTGATCCGAACAATGCGACCTGCCCTTTGCCGCGCAGATAATAGTGCCATTCGTTCGCATTGGTGTGCCAATGCAAATTGAGCTGCTTCCCCCTCTCGATGATCATGAGGCCGCCGGACATGGTCTTGGAGGCCGGGAACTCGTCAACGGAGGCGAGGCGGAACGTGCCGCCCTCGAAGTCACGTACTGCTTTTTGGTCTCGCAGCAGCCTGAATTTGTGTGTCGATTCCCTCGGCCAGGGCGCGTCGAGCGCTTGTGAAATAGGCACAACCGGCCCGGCCTGTATGTAGGTTTCTCCTTTTGGGAAGGCGTCGAACAAATCCTTCGGCAGATTGAAACTGGCCGCCACGAGGTCCTTCGGCGTTACGTCAATCCAGTCTGTGATCGAAAAGGTGCCGTGCTCCGAGAACGCACCATTGTCGAAGGACAGGATAAAGTGGCAAGGCTTGTCGCCGATGGTTTGGATCGAGTGGCCGTGGCCTCTGGCGAAGTACCAAAGATCGCCCGGTTCGTAGTTGTTGATCTCGCTCGCGCCCGAAGGCTCGATCACCACTGTTTGGCATCGGCCGTCAATGACGAAGGCCCATTCGGCTGCTATGGCATGCCAATGTAGTTCGCGCGATGCTCCCGGATTGAGGAACATGTGAACGCCCGCGATTCCTTTGCTTACCGGAAGTTGATGTTCGGTCGATTCCTTTGCCCAGCCACCAGATGTAATTTTCGGAATGCTGCCGTCGAGAGCATACTTGAAGTTCGGCATGGCCTCGATGTCCTTTGGGTCGTGGTACGCGACCTTGGCGCCCGGCGGAAGCTGCACCGAGTTCCGACCGTACCCGCCATCGCCCGGATTGCCGCTATCGTTTGCGGCTGCTCCAGCCGCGTTCTGCATCAGGGTTAGCCCACTAGCGCCAAGCGCGGCTGCGCCTAAAAGAGCACGTCGAGTAGCGTCCATTTGAGACCTCCTAACGAACTCACGCCGTTTCAGATGCATTCGACCCGCCCAACCGGGCAGGGCGGATTGGATAATATCGCAATGTGGGGATCCTGTCAGAGTTATGGAGCGGGCCGATTTATGACTGCTCAGGGTCTTGGTCGTGTAAAAACGGCCCACGGTCGCGCACCGGTTCCAGTGACGGCCGCGCGTGCACACAAAAGCGAAGTGCCCATCGTGCTCGAAGGGCTCGGAACCGTGACGCCCATCAACACCGCGACCATCCGCACCCAGGTCCAGGGCACGCTCGACAGCGTCAATTTCGTCGAGGGGCAGGACGTCAAACGAGGCGATGTGCTTGCGAAAATCGATCCGCGTGTGTTCGAGGCACAGGTCGATCAGGCCGAGGCCGCCCTCGCCCGCGAGGCAATGCGCTCGTCGCGTATCGCCTGACGATCCAGCCGTCCATCAAGGCCATCCGCGAGTAGTATGGATAGCACGGACAGTCTCACATGTCTGTCACCAGAGCTTCTTAGCTTCGTCATGTCTGCTCGCTCCGGCGATCCCGCTCGCGGACGCGCGGCCCTTGCAGCGCTCGATTTTTATGCCCACGCGGATCTGTTCATGACCCCTACAGCGTCATTTGCCGACGTCGTCCTGCCGATCGCATCATGCTTCGAGCGCGAAGCCCTGAAGATTGGATTCGAGTAAGCGAGGACGCACAGTCGCACGTTCAGCTTCGGCAAGCGATTGTCCCTCCACCTGGACAAGCCCGCCCCGACGCCGACGTCATCTTGGCTGGTCGGCTGGGTCTTAGCGCACAATTTTGGAACGGCGAGATCGATGCCTCCTATCGCGACCATGGCGTCATCACCCTTTGGCTGTCTCAACCTCTTGATAGGTCCCAGAAGGTAAAGCTCTCGGCCTTGGCGAACCGGGCGAGCGCATTCTCTTGCGCCTCGAGGCCGAGACCCGAGCGCCCCTGCCTTTGCGTGCTTACTCGGATGTAAGCGATTGCGGGCTTGGTCATGGTCAGACCCTCAATCTTGAAATACAACAGATCAATGTCGACTGGTATGTTGCAAAATCGAGGGTTCGGCGGAGGTGCGGCGGCAGGCCGCTGGAACAGATGACCCGCGGCAGTGGTTGGTATTGGGTCGCGCGGCCCGCGGGGTCTCGGCGCACCGCCGATCTCCAACTGGCGGCGAGGCCCCGGCCGGCTGCAGGCCATTGAGGTGCTAATGCGCGGGAGGTCGCCATGCGCCTTCACTTCCACAACCCGTCGATCGACCTTGTCGCCCTCACAGCCGCCGGGCTATTGGTGCTGGGTCTCGCCGGCGCCATCGCAGCGCTGCTAGTCCGCTAGAAAAAAATCCGAAGGCGAAGATGCGTGTACGGGCCGGAATAAAGCGGCTTCCCAGAACCTGACTCAAGGCAAAGGTAGCACTCGCGCGCGAGCATGGGAGGTCAGGTTATGCGCAACACGCAATTGGCGCTTTTGGCGGTGGGCGCCGCAGTCCTAGCTGGCGTTGCAGGCACGGGGCCGGCGCCAGCGGATTATGACTATCCATGGTGCATTCAGGGGTCGGAATACGACTACCCCGGGTACTGCACCTATCAAACGCGTGAACAGTGTCTGAAGAGTGTGTCCGGTCGCAAGGGATATTGCGCGGAGAATCCGCGCTTTCTCTCAGGCAGGTCTTCGCAGCCGCCAGCGCCGCACAGCCGATACCTAAGTCCCTCCAGATAGCGGGGGCCGGGACTTCCTTCGCGCGGCGTGGGCGCCGGCTCCAGTGTCCCCGGCTTCAAAATGGGCAATCGTCGTCGTCATCGGCCGGCTCGTGCACGGTCAGCCTACCGCCGATAACCTCGAACAGCATCGGCGACTTAAGGGTCTGGCCATCGTCAGGTGCAGGATCGAGCCGCTAACGTGGGTCGCAAGACCGGCAGTCGCGCGAAGCAAAAAGTCGGTGGACACCGCCCCAAAGCTCACCGACCTCGGCGACGCAGTCCTCGCGCTGGCAAAGGCTGGCGGCGCTGCCAAAGGCCGAGCCGGAAGAGGCGACAACAGCCCCCAAGCATCCAAGCCATTGTTGGAACAAAAACCCACTGAGCTAGGGTCTGTACTCAATAGGGATTCCCGCTGAGGCGGAGTTGTGATTCAAGACCTCCGAGTCGAAGGGGGGCTTGATGGGGCAAAAGCTATATTGGCTGAGTGAGGCGGAGTGGAAGCGGATTGA
>NZ_RDQF01000098.1 GCF_004114425.1 Bradyrhizobium vignae
TGAGCGGTCGAAACAGGCGCTTGAGCTTGCGCATTCAGGTCTCCCTCTGGAATCGAGAGACACCCAAAGAATCCAGTTCCAACCGCTTGGCAACACCCTGCCAGCACCATATGCGATTCCCCTACCGTTCTTACGGGGAAGGGCAATTGCCTTGCACATTCAGCACACGTCGTCATGCCCGGCTTGTCCCGGGCATCCACGTTCTATGCACTGCGTGGTAAGGCGTGGATGGCCAGGACAAGCCCGGCCATGACGCTGTGGTTACTGTCAGTGCCCGAGCCCGAACCTCATCGCCATTGCCTACAGCAAGCGGGACAAGGTGAACGACTCGGCATTACGACGCCGCGAGCTGTTCCTCGACCAGCTTCACCCAATACGACGTGCCGTAGACGATCGCCTCGTCGTTGAAATTGTAGGCGGGATGGTGCAGGCCGGCACTGTCGCCGTTGCCACAGAAGATGAAGGCGCCGGGCCGCGCTTCCAGCATGTAGGCGAAATCCTCGCCGCCCATCAGCGGCGCCATCTCGTGCACATTGGCCTCGCCCGCGACCTGCGTGGCAATGCGACGCGCCACCTCGGTCTCCGCCGCATGATTGTTCACGACGGGATAATTGCGCTTGTAGTGCAGGTCGATCTTGGCGCCGGTGATCTGTGCGACGCCGGCCACGACTTCATGCACGCGCTTCTCGACCAGCTTGCGCACTTCCGGCGACAGCGTGCGGATGGTGCCTCTCAACGTCGCGGTCTGCGGAATGACGTTGCGGGCGTTGCCGGCGTGGAATTCGCAGATCGAGATCACCGCGGATTCAAGGGGATCGACGCTGCGCGCGACGATCGACTGCAGTGCCGTGATCACCTGCGCGCCGACCAGCACGGAATCGACGCATTTGTGCGGACGCGCGGCGTGGCCGCCGACACCCTCGATCATGATGTCGACCTCGTCGGTCGCTGCCATGATCGGACCCGGCCTGATCGCGAACGAGCCGATTGGGATGCCCGGACCGTTGTGCATGCCGTAGACTTGCTCGATGCCGAAGCGCTCCATCAGGCCGTCCTTGACCATTGCCGCGCCGCCGGCGCCGCCCTCCTCGGCGGGCTGGAAGATCACCACGGCATCGCCGGCAAAATTGCGGGTCTCGGCGAGATAGCGGGCGGCACCCAGCAGCATCGCAGTGTGGCCGTCATGGCCGCAGGCGTGCATCTTGCCGGGCGTCTTGGAGGCGTAAGGCAGATTGGTCTGCTCCTCCACCGGCAGCGCGTCCATGTCGGCACGCATGCCGATGACCTTGAGCCCCTCGCCGGCTGGCCTGTTGCCCTTGATCACACCGACGACGCCGGTCTGGCCGAGGCCGGTCACGACCTCGTCGCAGCCGAACTCCCGCAAGCGATCCGCGACGAATGCTGCAGTGCGGTGAACGTCATACAGCAGCTCGGGGTGCTCATGGATGTCCCGGCGCCAGGCCTGAATATCGGGTTGGAGGTCGGCGACACGGTTCACGATGGGCATGGAGGGTCTCAAGCCTTCTTGGGAATATGGGAATACAGGACTGTCTATCATGCAAGCGTCAGTCCACCCAACTCCCTGGGATCGGGGTCTGGCCCTGACGAACGGACATGGCCGGGCTTGTCCCGGTCCGGCGGGTCTGCCTATTAGGACGGAACGTTAAGTGACCATCCGGGTGGAAACAGAATGCCAAGGCGGCTTGAAGGTGAGTTTGACTACATCGTCGTCGGAGCCGGGACGGCGGGCTGCATCGTCGCGAACCGGCTGTCAGCCGATCGCAGCAATCGCGTTCTCGTCCTTGAAGCCGGAGGCGACGACAATTGGATCTGGTTCCACATCCCCGTCGGCTATCTCTTCGCCATCGGCAATCCCCGTTCCGACTGGATGTTCAAGACCGAGGCTGAGCCCGGCCTGAACGGCCGTTCGCTGGCTTATCCCCGCGGCAAGGTGATCGGCGGCTGCTCGGCGATCAATGCCATGATCTCGATGCGCGGACAGGCTGCCGATTACGATCACTGGCGCCAGCTTGGCCTGACCGGCTGGGGCTATGACGACGTGCTGCCGCTGTTCAAGCGTATCGAGGACCACTTCCTCGGCGCCAGCGAGCATCACGGCGCCGGCGGCGGCTGGCGCATCGAGGCGCCGCGGCTGTCATGGGACATTCTCGACGCGGTCGGTGACGCCGCCGAGGAGATGGGCATCAAGCGCATCCCGGATTTCAACACCGGCGACAACGAAGGCACCAGCTACTTCCACGTCAACCAGAAGCGCGGCCGGCGCTGGTCCTCGGCGCGCGGCTTCCTCAAGCCCGCCTTGAGGCGGCCCAATCTGCGGCTCGAGAAGCACGTGCTGGTCGACCGTCTCATCATCGAGCAGGGCCGCGCTGTCGGCGTGCGATTCATCCAGAACGGCGAGATCGTCGAGGTGCGCGCGAAGCGCGAGGTGGTGCTCTCGGCCGGCGCAATCGGCTCGGTGCAGGTGCTGCACCGCTCCGGCATCGGACCCGCCGACTGGCTGTCGCCGCTCGGCATCGACATCGTGATGGACAAGCCCGGTGTGGGGCGCAACCTCCAGGATCACCTCCAGCAGCGCGCGATCTACAAGGTCGAGGGCGTACGCACGCTGAACGAGACCTACTACAATCTGTTCCGCCGTGGCCTGATGGGGCTCGACTACGCCTTCCGCCGCCGCGGACCGCTGACCATGGCGCCGTCGCAGCTCGGCATCTTCACGCGCTCCGATGCGACGCGCGCCCGCGCCAACATCCAGTTCCACGTGCAGCCGCTGTCGCTCGACAAGTTCGGCGATCCCCTGCATCGTTTCCCTGCGATCACCGTCAGCGCCTGCAACCTCCAGCCGACCTCGCGCGGCACCGTGCGGCTGCGTTGCGCGAGCCCGGACGAGAAGCCGATCATCGCGCCGAACTACCTCTCGACCGACGACGATCGCCAGGTCGCCGCCGACGCCATTCGCACCACGCGCCGCCTGATGCAGCAGAAGGCGCTGGCAAAATACCGGCCCAGCGAGTACCTGCCGGGGCCGACGGTCGGCGACGACGACGCCTCGCTGGCCAAAGCTGCTGGCGACATCGGCACCACCATTTTCCACCCCGTCGGCACCGCCAAGATGGGCACGGCAAACGATCCGATGGCGGTGGTGGATGAGCGCCTGCGCTTCTATGGCCTCAGCGGCCTGCGCATCGTCGATGCCTCGATCATGCCGACGATCACTTCGGGCAACACCAACACGCCGACCGCGATGATTGCGGAGAAGGGGGCGACGATGATCCTGGAGGATGCGAAGTAGCCGCTATCGTGTCCCGGACGCGGCGCAGCGCAAAGCGGTGCTGCGCCTTGCCCGGGACACGGGACTGCACTCACGAAATCGTCATCCCATTCAGGAATAAACCCGCCCCTCCCCTGATCACGTCCCCGAAGCCCAATTCCGGGCGACGTGGAGAGGCGCTATGAGCGGACAAGATCACGGGGATGACGGCGTCAGCCGCCGCAAGGTGCTCGAATGCATGACCTGGGCCGGCACCGGAGTGCTCTGGACCGTCACGGGCGGCGTGCCGCGCTCGCTCGGCATCATCGATTCCGCTGAGGCCGCGACCGCGGCCGCGCCCGGCATGAGCTTCCTCCAGATCAGCGACAGCCATGTCGGCTTCGACAAGCCGGCCAATCCCAACGCGCTCGGCACGCTGGAGGAGGCCGTGAACAAGATCAACGCAATGCCGGCGAAACCCTCCTTCATGATCCACACCGGCGACATCACCCATTTGTCGAAAGCCGCCGAGTTCGACAATGCCGAGAGGATCATCTCGCAGACCAAGCTCGACGTGCACTACGTGCCCGGCGAACACGATTTCATCGACGAGGAGGTGAAGCTCTATCGCGAACGCTACGGCCGCGGCACCAAGGGGTACGGCTGGTACTCTTTCGACGCCGGCGGCGTGCACTTCATCGGCCTCGTCAACGTCGTCGATCTCAAGGCTGGCGGCCTCGGCAATCTCGGCGCCGAGCAGCTCGCCTGGCTGGAGGACGATCTCCGCGGCAAGTCGAAATCGACGCCGATCGTGTTGTTCGCGCACATCCCGCTGTGGACGGTCTACCCGCAATGGGGCTGGGGAACCGAGGATGGTGGCCGCGCGCTGGAATACGTCAAGGGTTTTGGCTCGGTCACCGTGCTGAACGGGCACATCCATCAGGTGATGCAGAAGGTCGAGGGCAACGTCACCTTCCACACCGCGCGCTCGACCGCCTTCCCGCAGCCGGCACCGGGGGCCGCCCCCTCGCCCGGACCGATGAAGGTCGAGGACGCAAAGCTCCGCTCCATGCTCGGCGTCGCCAGCATCAGTTTCAAGCAGAACGAGCAGCGGCTCGCGATCATCGACACACCGCTTCAGGGCTGAGTTTGAACGGAAGCTGACAATGAAGACACTCAATCGCCGTGACTTCGGTGTCCAGCTCGGTCTGGCCTTGGCCGCAGCCATGCTGTTGCCCGCAACAAAAGCCCGCGCCGACGACATGGACGTGCACATCGACAATTTCGTGTTCCAGCCGGCCGAGCTCAAGATCAAGGTCGGCACCACCGTGACCTGGACCAACCGGGACGACATTCCGCACACCGTGGTGTCGGCGGGCAAGTTCAGGTCCAAGACCCTGGACACCGACGACAAGTTCTCCTTCACCTTCACCAATGCGGGCGAGTACAAGTATTTTTGTTCGCTGCACCCGCACATGACGGGGATGATCAAGGTTGAGTAACGTCTTCAACCTAGGCATCAACGTCTTGCCCGGCCGGTGGTCCCACGCCGGCCGGGCGCGTGCGTGTTCGATGACGGCAAAACAAGACGCAGAGGCAAAGCGAGGAGCGATGCCCGCCACCGACGATGTACAGAAGGCGCAGCGTTTCCGCGAAGCGGCGCTGCCCCATCTCGACGACGTCTATACGCTCGCGCGCTACCTGCTGCGCGACGCCTCCGACGCCGAAGACGCGGTGCAGGAGTGCTATCTGCGCGCGCTGAAGCATTTTGACAGTTATCGCGGGCCGGCAATGAAGCCCTGGCTGTTCGCGATCCTGCGCAACGTCTGTAACGCCGAATATGCGCGGCGCGCGCACAGACCGACCCCGATCGAGGATACTCCCGGCGCCGCCGAGCAGACGCCGCTCTGGCAGGAGACCGAAGCGAATCCGGAAACCGAAGTGCTGCGCAGCCGCGATGCCGGCGCGATCCGCAAGCTGATCGACACGCTCGCCGAACCGTTCAAGGAGACCTTCGTGCTGCGCGAAATCAACAATCTGTCCTATCGTGAAATCGCCGAAGCCGTCGGCGTCCCCGTCGGTACCGTGATGTCCCGCCTCGCCCGCGCCCGCGCCATGCTGCGCGCGGCCTGGATGGCGGGAGAGGAGCAAGCAAGATGACCTGCGACGAAGCAAGGATCCTGCTTCACGCGTTGCTCGACAACGAGCTCGACGCCGGCCATGCGCGCGAGGTCGAAGCCCATGTCGCCGGCTGCCCGAACTGCACAGTCGAGCTTGCCGCACAGCGCGAGATGCAGCGCGTGCTCGCCGACACCAATTTACGCTACACCGCACCGGCAAGCCTGCGCAGCCGGATCGAAGCCTCGCTGCCGCAGGCGCAGCGCCAGCAGCCGTCGCGCCGCGCCGTGCTGCGCGGCTTTGCGATGGGCTCGGCGGTCTCCGCGCTCGCCGCTTCCGGCGTTGTTGCCGTGGTGTTGCGCCAGGACGACCAGCAGCGCATCTTGTCGGAGGTCGTCTCCGCGCATCTGCGCTCGCTCCAGGCCGGCCACCTCACCGACGTCGTCTCCACCGACCAGCACACCGTCAAGCCCTGGTTCAACGGCAAGCTCGACGTCGCCCCGCCCGTGATCGATCTCACCGCGCAGGGTTTTACCCTGGTCGGCGGCCGGCTCGACTATATTGATGCGCGCGCCATCGGCGCCGTCGTCTACAAGCGTCGGCAGCACGTGATCAATTTGTTCGTGTCGCAAACCGCGAGCACCGAGCACCGGCCGCCGAAGACGCAGTCGATGCAGGGCTTCAACTGCCGCCGCTGGGGTGACCGCGGCCTGAACTTCTGGGCCGTCAGTGATCTCGGCGCCGACGAGCTCGCCGAGTTCGTCGATAAGTTCGACGCGGCGATGAAGGCGAATGTGGAGGGGTAAAGGCGCTCCTAGAGGGCAGCGAAGCTGCACCGTATGGTTGCACCATTGACCGGTCGCTGCTAATTCGGCGTCATGCACCGCATTCTTTTTCTCGTGATTGTCTTCACCTCGACGATAGCCTCGTGCGGACCGGCAGCGTCCCGTAATGGACTAGCCACCACGATGCGCGCTGTCCTCTATGAAGAGAGCATTGGCAACCCGAAGGGCGATCGCGCGGTCGGACAAGTCACCTGGCGGGTAGAACCGACGACAGATGCGTCTGCCCCGCCCGGCGACGTCACGGTTCGCGGCGACGTCGAAGTGCCTTCGCGAAATCTGCGGATGACACTCTCCATTCGACGCAATTTCGATTCGTCCCTGCCCGCCACTCACACGGTGCAGATCGAATTCGCGCCTTCGCTCGATTTCGCCGGCGGCAGTATCAAACAGGTCATGGGCCTGCTCATGAAGAGCAACGAAGCGGCCAAGGGTGCACCGATTGCCGCGCTATCGGTGAGGATCGACGACCGGCATTTCCTGATGGGTCTCTCCGCTGTCTCGCAGGACGCGTCCAACAATTCGCTTCTGATCCGAAGCAGAGCTTGGATGGACATCCCGATGATCTATGCGACGCAGCGCCGCGCCATTCTCGCGGTCGAGAAGGATGGCGACGTCCTGCCGCTGTTCAATGCGGTGTTTTCTGAAGCGATGACGAGAAAAGTCGAGAGCCCGGCTCGGCAAGCGCTCGATCGCATCGAGACCCCGAACAAGCCCAAGGCCGCCTGAATGATCAGCCTTAAGCCGACCTTCTCACCGCGTTGTCGACCAGCGTCTTGCCGAGCGACCAGATCGCACCGGGGACCTTGTGGCTGCCTGCAATGACGTCGTCGAAGGCGCGCTCGATCCAGCTGCAGTCTTCCTCGGTGATGGTGAGCGGCGGCAGCAGCTTGATGGTGTGGCTGCCGTGGCCCGCCACTTGCGTGAGGATCTTGTGATCCTTGAACAGCGGCACGGTAATGAGCTGGCAGAACAGGCCCTTGTTGGCGGCCTCCAGCACGTTCCACGAGGCGCGCAGGCGCAGCGATTTCGGCGGGCCGAACTCGATGCCAATCATCAGGCCCTTGCCGCGGACTTCCTTCAACAGCTCGTAGCCGGGCACCATGCGCGTCAGCGCAAGGCGCAGCTCGGCGCCACGCTTGGCGGCCGCCTCGATGAGCTTCTCGGATTCCATCACGTCGAGCGTGGCAATGCCCGCGGCCATCGCGAGGTCGTTCTTCGAGAACGTGGAACCGTGCACCACCGCGCGGTCCATCTGGTTGAAGATCTTGTCGAAGATGCTCTTGCGCGTCAGCACCGCGCCGACCGGCACGTGGCCGCCGGACAGCGACTTCGACAGCAGCACCATGTCGGGCTCGACGTTCCAGTGCTCGACCGCGAGGAAGCGGCCGGTGCGGCCCATACCGGTCTGGATCTCGTCGGCGACGAACAGCGTGCCGTATTTCTTGCAGAGCGCGGCCGCGCCGGGCAGGAACTCGTCGGTGGGCATGTTGACGCCCTTGCCCTGGATCGGCTCGACGACGAAGGCCGCGACCTCGCGCGAGGCCAGCGCCTTTTCCAGCGCGGCCAGATCATTGAACGGGATCGGGGTGCAGCCCGGCAGCAGCGGCTCGAAGCCGGTGCGGAAATTCGAGTCACCGGTCAGCGACAGCGCGCCATAGGTCAGGCCGTGATAGCCGTGGGCGCAATACACGATGCCGGGCCGGCCGGTAGCGCCGCGCGCGAACTTGATCGCGGCCTCGACGCATTCCGCGCCGGAATTGGCGAAGAACGCCTTGTCGAGATAGGGAACGTATTTCAGCAGCCGTTCGGCCAGCACGCCGGCGAGCGTCGAGACATCGAACTGGACGAGGTTGGGAAGGTCGGCATCGAGCACGCTCTTGAGCGCATCCCGCATGACAGGATGATTGCGCCCGATCGCAAACACGCCAAAGCCGGACAACAGGTCGAGATAGCGAGCGCCCTCGCGGTCGTAGAGATACTGCCCCTGGCCCTTCTGGAAGCCGACATCGTAGCCGATGGTCTTGAGAACCCGAACGAACTGCTCGTTCAGATACCGATTGTGCAGGGTGCTGCGCTGGGCCTGACGGTCCGCGAATAGCTGAGACATGTCTGGATTTGGGCTGTGCATCCGCTACATACTTCGCTTGAGGGCCGTCTCGTCAACTGAAAACCGGACCATTACTGTAAACGGTCTGTGCGGCCTTTTGCCCTTTTTCGGACCATCTTCGCAAGCACAGCTTTAGACCATGTTGCACTGCCAAGGAACACTCATGCGTTCGGCCCTTTACACCGGAATTATACTGGCTGGCGGTTACGCCTGCCTGACCCCAGCCCTCGCAGCCGATCCCACCGGCGACTGGCGGGTCGCTGACGGCGTCGCCAACATCCGTGTCGCCCAGTGCAATGGCAGCATGTGGGGTGCGGTCTCCTGGGAAAAGCAGCCCGGCGGCCGCGACGAGAACAATCCGGATGTCTCGAAAAAGAACAGGCCGACCCTGGGCATGGCAACCCTGATCGACATGAAGAAGAAGCCCGGCGTAGATCAGTGGGAAGGACAGGTCTACAACGCCAAGGACGGCCAGCTCTACAGCGCAACCATCACGCCGGCCGGTCCCGATCAGCTCGAAATCAAGGGCTGCGTGATGGGCTTCCTCTGCGGCGGCGAGACCTGGACCCGGGTCGGCCCGCCAATCCCCTCGAGCCCTGCGAACGCCATGGCCAAGGGCGTGCAGAAATCCGGTGGCGCCGCGCCGAAACCCCAGGGGCCCCAAGCAGCCCAAGCCACGACAGGCGCGACCGCGCCTGCGCCCGCGGCTCCGAAGGCCGCAGCCAAGCCCGGTCAGAAGGGCGCCGCCGACCCCGTCGGCGACATCTGCCTACTCCCTGAGATTGCGGGGTTTGCCCATTAGGGCCGGCTGGAACAGCAGCACAGCGGCGAGCGTCGTCACCAGCGAGAGTGCCAGCAGCTTGCCCATGCTGGACGTGCCGGGGTGGCTCGACAGCCACAGGCTGCCGAACGCGGTCGCCGTCGTCAGCGCGCTGAAGAAGATCGCACGCGTCAAGCTGGTCTGGAGCAGGTTTGTCCTGCCCGACCGCCAGGCCACGACATAATAGATCTTGAAGGCGACGCCGACGCCGAGCAGCAGCGGAAACGCAACGATGTTGGCGAAGTTCAGCGGCAGGCCGATCAACACGCAGATCTCGAGCGTCACCGCACCCGCAACCAGAAGCGGCACCAACGTCATCAGCACGTCGACGAACCGGCCTAGCGTGATCCACAGCAATAGCCCGATCACCAGCAGCGCATAGATACCGGCGTGGATGAACGCCTTCACCACGGTGTCGCCGGACTTCAGGATCGAGACCGGTCCGCCGATCGCGGTCGGCTCGGCCGCGAGCACCGCCGCGGCGAATTTGCGCAGCGTGTCGTTGTCATTGGGATCGCCCTTGGGCAGCGCCTCGACGCGGATGATGCCGTCCTTGCTCTTCCAGGCACTGACGAGATCGGGCGGCAGTGATTTCAGGGTGACCGGCTCGGCCTGCATGGCGTTCCTGAGCTGGTCGAACACGATCTTCATTGGCGTGACGAACACGTCCTGCGCCTTGTTGCGCGTGGCCTCGTCGCCATTGGCGAGCCTTTCGAGCGCGTCCGCAAGACGGCGCGAGGCGACCGCCCCTGGGCCCTTCGCGTCGCCCGCCGTTCGGCGCAGATTGTCGACCGAAGATTTCAGCGATTCGACATTTTCCTGGTCCGTCGGCGCCGCATCGATCTGATCGGGATTGAGCGCGGGGTTCAGCACCTTGGCGCCCTGTGCGATCAGCTTCAGCTTCGGCTGCTGGTCCTGCGGCACGAAGCTGTCGAGCGACATCACCCGGAGCACCTCGGGCACCTTCTCCAGCTTCGCCTGGACCTGCCTCGCCTGCTCTTCCGAGGTCGTCATCACGTTGATGGCATTGGCGCCCGTATTGGGGTCCTTGCGCAGGTCGAGGAAGGTGGCGATCGATTCGGCCTTCGGGTTGCGCAGGTTCATCGGGTTGAAGTCGAACTTCATGAAGTAGAGCAGCGGCAGGCCGCCAAGCGCGAGCAGCAGCGTGCCGCCGACGATCAGCACGCGATGCTTCTCGAGGAAATGATCGAGCGGCGCCAGGAAAGCATAGCCGACGGGCTCCGGTTCGCCGGGTGGGTTCAGAAGCTTGAGCAGCGCCGGCAGCACGGTGATGCTGGAAACAAACGCCACCAGCATGCCGACACCGGCGATCTGGCCGAGCTCCGAGATGCCCTTGTAATCGGTCGGCATGAAGCAGAGGAAGCCCGCGGCGGTGGCCATAGCCGCCAGCGACAGCGGCACCGCCGAGCGCTTGGCCGCCAGCACCAGCGCGCTCGAGAGATGGTCGACCTTGTAGCGCTCCGAGCGGTAGCGGACGCTGTACTGGATACCGAAATCGACGCCGAGGCCGACGAACAGCACCGCAAAGGCGATCGACAGCAGATTGAGCGAGCCGACCATCATCAGGCCGGCCGCGGTCGTGATCGCAAGGCCCACGAAGAGATTGACGAAGACGGCGAAGATGATCTTCGCCGAATGCAGCGCCAGCCACAGGATCAGCAGCACGACGAGGACGGTCCCGACGCCGTTGACGACGGCGCCTTCCTGGACGGTGGCGTATTCCTCGTTGGCGATCGGGACCGGGCCGGTCAGCCGCACCCGCGCCTGGTACTTGTTTGGGAAATCGAGATCGGCGGCGGCCTTGCGGATCGCGTCGGTCGCATCCTTGCCGGGCTCCAAAGCGTTATAGTCGAGGATCGGCTTGAACTCGATGAAGGCGCGCTTGTCCGAATCCTTCAACGGCTCGTCGCTGACGAGCTCGCGCCAGGAGAAGCTGGCATTGCCCTTGTTGAGCACGGTCTCGACCGTCTGCGCGATCAGGTTGAAGGGCCGCTCGGTGTTGTCGAGCTTGACCTGACCGCGCTTGACGCCGGCAAGGCCGGTCTCCAGCGCGCCGGTGAGGCCGCGGATCGAGGGATCGCCGGCCATGATCTCGATCAGGGGCGCGGCGGATTCGAACTGGCCGGTGATCTTGGCGACCTCCTCGGTCGGCAGGAACAACAGGCCGTTCTTCTCGAAGAACTCGCCGCTGCCGAGCTGCTGCATCGACTGGAAGTGGGTCTTGTCGTCCTTCAATCCGGCATAGAGCGCGTTTGCTGCGGCGCTCGTCATCTCCGGCGTCCGGGCCTCGATGACGGCGAGAATCGTTTCGTTTTGATCAAACGCTTGGTCGAATTGCTGGTCGCGTTTGCGCCAGTCGAGATTTTGAGAAATCAGCGAGTTGATGTCGGTGTTGATGGCGAAGTGGCGCGCAGCGTAATAGCCCGCTCCCACCGACAGCAGGAGCCCGAGAATGACGACGAGGGAGGCAAACCGGGTGCAGGCCCTGACGATGGCGACGACGACGCTTTGCAGCACTTCTTTTCTTTCTGCGGTTAACAGCTTGCCGGAAACGCCCGCTGTTTATCGGAGTTCCCGGGCGAAACCTATTGCTGTTTTGATGGTTCTCGCCCCGAGAAGGTTCGAGGTAAACGGCGCAAGGCCGCGGCAAAATCATGCGGGGCGGCCGGTATAGCCGGGGAGTTGAGGCGGGAAAGTGACGAAGGACGATGCACGAATGCCGCGCGCTTGCGCACCCCCGTATGCCTTACTAAAATACCTCAGAATCGGTCCAACAGAGTTCCGGGCTTTCCCTATTGCCGATTTTTTGACACAAAGTATTGCGCCTGCATGCGCCGGAGCCCCACGGGGGTGGGCAGCTACCGCATGCGCGAACCAATGGTGCGGATATTGCAGTTCATTGGTCAGTATCTGGGTGCCGCCGGGGACATTGAAGCGGATTGGTGCAACTTGCGTGATGGGCGTCCAATGGAAGTTTATCTGGCGCAGCCGCGCGGCTTCTGCGCAGGCGTGGTGCGTGCGATCGAGATCGTGGAGCGGGCGCTGGAGAAGTACGGCCCGCCCGTCTATGTGCGCCATGAGATCGTGCATAACAAATACGTCGTCGAGAGCCTGAAGAACAAAGGCGCAATCTTCGTCGAGGAGCTCTCCGAGGTTCCGCCGAAATCGGTGACGGTGTTCAGCGCCCACGGCGTCGCCCGCAGCGTCGAGGAAGAGGCCGCCGCGCGCAACCTCCCGGTGCTCAATGCCACCTGCCCGCTGGTCACGAAAGTTCACAATCAGGGGAAGCGCTACATCGGCAAGGGCAGGACCCTGATCCTGATCGGCCATGCCGGCCACCCCGAGGTCGAGGGCACGATGGGCCAGGTCCCGGGGCCGGTGCAGCTTGTCCAGAGTGTTGAAGAGGTTAAGGCCCTGACCCTGCCGGCGGATACGCCAGTGGCCTACATCACCCAGACCACGTTGTCGGTCGACGACACCAGGGACATCATCGCGGCCCTTCAGGCCCGCTTTACAGATATTCAAGGCCCGGATATCCGGGATATCTGCTATGCGACACAGAACCGCCAATCTGCGGTAAGGAACCTGAGCAAGCTGGTCGACGTGATCTTGGTGGTGGGCGCTGCCAACAGCTCGAACTCGAACCGGCTCCGCGAAATCGGCACTGAAGCCGGCGTCGCGAGTTATTTGATTGCCGACGGCAGCGAGCTCAATCCGGAGTGGTTGAAGAATGCGAGGACCGTCGGCGTCACGGCCGGTGCTTCGGCGCCCGAGGTACTCGTGGATGACGTGATCGAAGCGATGCGGCGGATCGGACCCGTGAAGGTCTCGGTGTTGCCGGGCCGCGAGGAAGACATCGAATTCCGGCTTCCGGCCCAACTGGCCGCGAGCTGACCCATCCGAATTCAAAGCCCAGAAAGAAACTGTAATGGCTATCCCGTTCTTCAAGGAAATGCGTATCGGCGGCTATTTGCTCAAGCAGAAACTGCTTGGCCGCAAGCGCTACCCGCTCGTGCTGATGCTGGAGCCGCTGTTCCGCTGCAACCTCGCCTGCGTCGGCTGCGGCAAGATCGATTATCCGGATGCGATCCTCAACCGCCGCATGACCGCGCAGGAGTGCTGGGACGCCGCCGACGAGTGCGGCGCGCCGATGGTCGCCATTCCCGGCGGCGAGCCTCTGATCCACAAGGAGATCGGAGAGATCGTACGCGGCCTCGTTGCGCGCAAGAAGTTCGTCTCGCTCTGCACCAACGCGCTGCTGCTCGAGAAGAAGCTCGACCTGTTCGAGCCCTCGCCCTACCTGTTCTTCTCGGTGCATCTCGACGGTCTGCGCGATCACCACGACAAGGCGGTGTCGCAGAAGGGCGTGTTCGACCGCGCCGTTTCGGCGATCAAGGCCGCCAAGGCGCGTGGCTTCACCGTCAACGTCAACGCCACCATCTTCGACGGCCACCCGGCCGAGGAGATCGCCAAGTTCCTCGACTTCACCACCGAGCTCGGCGTCGGCGTCTCGATGTCCCCGGGCTATGCCTATGAGCGCGCGCCGGACCAGGAGCACTTCCTCAACCGCACCAAGACCAAGAAGCTGTTCCGCGACGTCTTTGCGATGGGCAAGGGCAAGAAGTGGAATTTCATGCATTCCGGCCTGTTCCTGGACTTCCTCGCCGGCAACCAGGAATACGAGTGCACGCCGTGGGGCATGCCCGCGCGCAACATTTTTGGTTGGCAGAAGCCCTGCTACCTGCTCGGTGAAGGCTACGCCAAAACCTTCAAGGAGCTGATGGAGACCACCGACTGGGACAGCTACGGCACCGGCCGCTACGAGAAGTGCGCCGACTGTATGGCCCATTGCGGCTACGAGCCGACCGCGGCGGCCGCAGCTTTCAACAACCCGCTGAAGGCGATGTGGGTGGCGCTGCGCGGCGTCCGGACGAGCGGCCCGATGGCGCCGGAGATCGATCTCTCCAAGCAGCGCCCGGCGCAGTACATCTTCTCCGAGCAGGTCCAGAAGAAGCTGTCGGAGATCCGCCGCGACGAGGCCGAAGCCGCTGCGGCGAAGGCCGCGCAGAAGGCTTCGACGGCCGCGTAAGGGCGCACGATCAAATCTCACGACGAAAGCCCGGTCGCCACCGCGACCGGGCTTTTTTTTGCGCAAGTTTCGTGAGGCTTGGAGGCATGCGTTCACCCCAGCGTCATTGCTGTGCATGTTCAATAATTCGCTGATTGGATCGCTGCAGCGGAGGAACGATCCGATGCGAGACAACAGCTATGACCGAACGGTTGAACGCAACTATCTGCAGAAGTGGCGTTTTCTGAT
>NZ_RDQF01000099.1 GCF_004114425.1 Bradyrhizobium vignae
GAGCCCCGTGACGTGGAGGCAACCTGGAGAAAGGTTGGTGAACTCCTCGATCTCTTCTCCAAGGAGGAGTGCACCAACTACTTCAAAAACTCAGGCTATGTTTCCGTATAAAAACATCATGCTCTAAGAATTTCTCGGCCCGAGCCTGGGCGTCTGTGTCGGTCGGGCAATCGATCTCGTAAACTGCACGAGCAACACCTGATAGATCTAATAACTCGGGCGGCTATCTGGCGCTTTTCAGGTTCGATCCAGAAGCTCGCGAACCTTCAACGCAAGCCTTGCTTGGGTGACCGGTTTCTCCAGGAGATCGACACCCTCGTCCAGCCTTCCCTGGTGAACGACGGCGTTGCGCGAGTAACCAGTCATGAAGAGAATCCTGAGATGCGGCCTGATCTGCTGCGCGCGCTTTCCCAACTCACGGCCGTTGATGCCGGGCATGACGACATCGGTCAGAAGGAGATCAACATGCTGATCCTCCTGCAGCAGGATGGTCAAGGCGGCCTGCGCGCTAGCGGCTGACAAAACCCGGTAGTTGAGATCCCGCAGCACGTCCGAGACGTAGGTCCTGAGATCGGCATGGTCTTCGACCACGAGAATAGTCTCTGAAGACACGCCTTCCGATATGAGCTCGTCCGGATCGTCGGGCGCAGGTTGCGCATTGCCGGCGTAGCGAGGGAAATACATCTTGATGCTCGTGCCTTCCCCGACCTCGCTGTAGATCTTCACGTGTCCGCCCGACTGCTTGACGAAACCATAGACCTGGCTGAGTCCAAGCCCTGTTCCCTGCCCCGGCTCTTTGGTGGTGAAGAACGGCTCGAATGCACGATTGAGCACCTCTGGAGTCATGCCGGAGCCCGTATCGCTCACGCTGATGACGACATATTGCCCGGCCGCGAGTTCCGGGTTGATACGCGAATAGTCGTCGTCGACGGAGACATTCGCCCCCTCGATGGTCAGCTTTCCGCCATTCGGCATCGCGTCCCGGGCATTGATGGCCAGGTTAACGATGGTTGATTCCAGATGGTTGACGTCCGCTTCGATCTGCCAGAGGCCGGCTCCGCCGACGGTCTGAATTTCGATGCGTTCGCCCAAGGTGCGCTGAAGGAACTCCTGGAGGCCACTCAGGAAGCCATTGAGGTTGACCGGCTTCGGGTCGAGAGCTTGGCGGCGTGAGAAGGCGAGCAACCGGCTTGTCAGTGCCGCAGCCCGTTCAGCGCCGCGCTTCGCATTCGTCAGCGCGCGGTGCAGGTTCGGCCCCCCGATATTGCGGCTGCTCCGCTCCGCGTTCTCGAGATTGCCAAGGACGATCATCAGAAGATTGTTGAAGTCGTGAGCGATGCCGCCGCTCAGCTGTCCGACCGCTTCGAGTTTTTGCGAGGCAACGAGCTGCTCCTGGACGCGTTGAAGTTCGTCCTGTGCCTGCTTGCGTTCGGTCAGATCACGCGTGACTTTCGCAAAGCCGATGATCGCGCCACTCTCGTCCGTAATTCGATCGATGACGACCGATGCCCAGAAGCGCCTGCCGTCCTTGCGCATGCGCCAGCCCTCGGCTTCGAACCGCCCTTTCTCGGTGGCCTCCGCTAGCGCCGCTTTCGGCACCCCTCTTTCGAGATCCTCAGGCGTGTAGAACGTGCTGAAGTGCCGGCCGATGATCTCCTCCGGCCGATAGCCCTTGATGCGCTCGGCTCCGGGATTCCACGTTGCGACATTCCCGGAAGGGTCGAGCTGAAAAATCGCGTAGTCGACGACCGCTTCCACAAGCCGGCGGTATCGTCTTTCGCTTTCCAGAAGGTCGCTATGGGCCCGCTGCCGATCGGTGATGTCCCGCGTCACCTTCGCAAAACCGACCAGGCGGCCTTCCTCGTCACGGATGGCGTCGAGAACGACAAGCGCCCAGAACCGGCTGCCATCTTTCCGGACTCGCCAGCCTTCGGATGCGAAGCGCCCGGTCTCCGCGGCTGTCGCCAACGCTCTGCTCGGCAGACCCTTCTCTCGATCTTCAGGCGTGTAGAAGATCGAGAAGGGCTTCCCGACAATCTCATCGGCGGCATAGAACTTGAGGCGCTCGGCGCCCTTGTTCCAGGTCCTGACCAGGCCCTCCGTATCGAGCATGAAGATCGCGTAATCGACAATCGCGTTGACCATCAGTTCGAGGCTGCGGGCATCCCCGACGGCGGTCTTTTTCATTTTTGGAACTCAAAAAGGGAGTGAGACCAACTCAAAAGCTTGGGACAGGTTCCGAGCCAGCGCAGCGGTTGGTGGCATGGAGGCGAACGTCAGCTCGTGGCCCTTCGCGACCCGTTTGCCCGGCGCGGGGACATGTCAGAAGTGTGGGGCAGGCCGGAAGTGATTGGCCGAGGCTCAAATCGCCACTGTTGACCTAACCGGAACCGCCAGCAACCAACTCTGCGCGTGCATTTTAGGAGTTCGCCCAGAAACCAGGGTAGTATGGGTGTGGAGCGACAAATTCAGAAGGCCGCGAGAAAGGAGGCGTCTGATGTCGACCGAAGAAAACAAGCGCATCGTACGCCGGTTCTACGAAGAGATTGACAATGGCAATCTCGACGCCATGGATGAACTGGTTGCTGAGGACTATCAGGATCATAATCCCCCACCTTTTCCCGGATTACGGGTGGGACGCGACGGCCTCAAGCAGGTCTTCGAGATCTTCTGGAAAGCGACGCCAGGCTATCACAAAATCGAGGATCAAATTGCCGAAGGAGATAAAGTCGTCACACGCCTCACTTCCTACGGCAAGCATGAAGGCGACCTGCCCGGAGCTCCGCGCACCGGCAACGACTTAATGATGACCTCAATAACCATTCATCGCATCGCAAACGGCAAGCTCGCCGAGAAATGGGCGGAAAAGGACGTCATCGGATTCCTGAAGCAGATCGGTGTGATGCCTAGTTGATCTTCAACTGAACGCGGCGGAATGTCTGCGTGTGTGGCCCTTCGCGACCGTTTGCCGGGCGTTTGCCCGGCGCAGGACATGTCGGAAGTGTGGGGCAGACCGGAAGTCATTGGCCGAGGCTCAAATCGCCGCTGTTGACCCTGAGCGGACTCGCTCATCGGTAACAATTCCGAACGCCGCTGCGCGGTTGAGGGAACGATTTCGGATTCAGGACCTCGGAGGAGATCGAGTCAGGGGACCTTGCCACGGCAGGCCCATGCGACATTTGCAAAGGATCGCGGGCCATCGGGCCGGCCGGCCTCGTAGGCATCGCGCACGGCGGCATCGGTGCGCGCTCGCTCCGTAGCGTCGAGCGCTGCCACATACTTGCCGAGCGGCCCTTCGCCAGCGGCAATCGGAGCCCAATAGTCGGCAAAGTCTTGGTAGTCCATTCGGATCATCAGCTCGATTTCCGCAATGTCCACGAGACCCTGTTCCGCAAATGTCCGTCTCAGTTCGCCTGGCTGCATCATCGGTTGAAAGCAATAGCGACGGCGCAGCTCGCGTCCGCTTTCTCCGAGTGCCGCCACCGTGTCGACCATCATGCGCATGCCGGGCATGCCGCCGAGATGATCCCACACCGTTGCCGCGACCACGCCGCCCGACCGAACGGCACGGCGCATCTCGGCTACTGCCTTGCCGGCTTCGGGAACGAAGTGGAGCAAGAGAAGCGCCAAAGCGCGATCGAACGTGCCGCCCTCGAAGGGCAGGGCGCAGGCATCCGCCTGTCGGACTTTTATTCGTGGGTTTGTGTTGCGCCGGATCACCTCCTCGACAAAGACTGGTGAATAGTCGACCGCGGCAATCTCGGCGAGGTCGGCGGCTTTGGCTAGCGCGAAGGTCAGGCTTCCGGTGCCGCAGCCGACGTCGAGAATCCTTTCGCCGTCGGCAATTCCTGTGAAGTCGATGAATAGCGGCGCGAGTCTTCGGCTCCAGCGGCCCATGAGTTGCTCATAGCCCGCAGCGTTGTGGACGTTGAATTCCGAGGTCATCGAAGTCTCCATGCGCTTCCCAGATTGTTAGACCTCGTCTGCATGGCTACCAAGCCGCTAAAGCAATCGCATTGCAATCGCGGCAAATACGCCGTGCGGCTGCTCTATGATATGTATGAGAAGATCCGCCACGGCCGAGCTCCTTTCGACGGCTACCATGCCTCATCGAGGCCGAGATGCTCGAACACCTCGCGACGAAGCTCAACGAAGTGCGGATCGCCCCGGTGGCGAGGATAGGGTTGGCTGTTGACGACTTCGGCCTTGATCCGTGCCGGTCGCTCGCTCAGCACGATGATACGGCCGGCGAGCAAGAGTGCCTCCTCGACATCGTGCGTGACCAGCAGCGCCGTGAAGTTCGAGCGTTGCCAAAGTGATACGAGTTCCGCCTGCATCGCGATGCGAGTCAGGGAGTCGAGCTGGCCCAAAGGTTCGTCGAGAATGAGCAGCTTCGGGTCGTTGACGAGCGCACGCGCAAGAGCGGCGCGTTGCGCCATGCCGCCGGAAAGCTGGTGCGGGTAGGCATGGGCGAAGCCCGTGAGCCCCACCAGGCGCAACGCGTCCTCGATACGTCCGCGATGGGTGCGCAGCAACCCGCGGGCTTCCAGACCGAGCGCAACGTTGCTCCATACCGTCCGCCATGGATAAAGCGTGGGGTCTTGAAAAACGACGACGCGCGACGGATCGGGTGCTTCGATTTCGCTTCCCTCCGTTAGCAGGGAGCCGGCTGTTGGAGTGTCGAGCCCCGCGACCAGCCGCAGCAAGGTCGATTTTCCGCACCCACTCGGTCCCAGGAGCGCGACGAATTCGCCGCGGCCGACCTGCATGCTGATGCGGTCCAATACCGGCAGGGGCTGCCCTTCGAGATCGAAGCTATGGCTCACTTCGCGGAGCGTTAGCGTCGATCCACGGACCGCGTAATCGCTCGCGATTGCCGCTACCATCGCACTACACCTTTCTGCCAGGATAGCAGGCGGTCCCGCAAGCGGAACAGCAGCGTGATCAGCCCGGAGCACAAGAACGCCATGAGCAGCAGCGCGGCGTACATATTGGCGTAGGCCGCCCAACCCTGCGCCCATTGCAGATACCAGCCGAGCCCGGCCTTCACGCCCAGCATCTCGGCTACGACAAGAACCGCAAACGAGTTGCCGAGCCCCATGAACAGGCCAACAAAGACATGCGGCATTGCCGCCGGAATGGCAACCTTGAGCACGAGGAAGCGCTGGGTTGCTCCCAATGTCCGCGCAATATCGTAATAGGCGCTCTTCACGCAGGCGACGCCCGACCAGGTGAGCACGGTGACCGGAAACCCGGTGGCGAGCGCGATCAGGAAAATGCTGGCGCTGAAGCTCGACGGGAAAACGAAAAATGCAAGTGGCAGCCAAGCTGTCGCGGGCAGCGGCCCGATGAACCGCAAAACTGGGTGGATCCAATAACCGGCGAGCCGCGACCAGCCGATCGCGACGCCGGTTACGAACCCCACCGCCGCACCGAGAAAATAACCGGTCGCGAGCAGACGAGCTGAGGCGAAGATGCCCTGAGCCAGCCGCCCCCAATCGTCGATTACGACTTCGATGATCGCCTGCGGCGGTGGAAAAAATGGCAACGGCAGCAATCCGAGCTTTGCCGTGACGGTCTCCCAAGCAGCCAAAAACACCGCCAGCGCGAACAGCCACGGAAAAAACCGCTGGAGGCGCTGAAAAGCAACGAAACGAACGCCGACAAGGGCCGCCAAGGCAAGGACAAGGGCCAATGCGCCGCACGCAATGGCGAAGCCGCCCGTGTAGGCCCAATCGCTTTCGAGCTTATCTGGCCAGAACGCAGTGAGCGCGGCGACCATAGACCATGCGGCGGCCACAGACAGTCCGCCGATTAGCGACCGAGCTGTTGAACTTTCAAAAAAGCCGAAACCCGATTTCTCTGATGGCCTCGGCACTTCATCGATGACCGAGCTCACTGCAGATGTTCCCAATCGGCTCAGCTTAGAACGTCAAGATAGATGCGGTCGGCGAACTTGGCCGGGTCAGTGCTTCGCTTGATGACGTTCACTGCCTTGAGTTCATCGGTATAGAGTAGAAGTTGCTTCTTGAGTTCCGCCCCGACGGGATGCCTGTGGTGAGTATGGCTACGATACATTGTGGCGAGATCCTCTACGGACCCTCTCCCGCCGTAGCCCGAATAGATTGCCGCGGCATCGGCGGGATCGCTGGCAACTCGATCTGCCGCCTCCAGTATCGATCGTGTCAGAGCGGCCGCCACCGGCATTTCGCCTCGGGTGAGGCTGCCACGTATCGCGAGAACGCAGCAGGTGCGGTCGGCAAATTCACCCGATAAATTCGTCGCGATCTCGTTGAGTTTGCCTTCCTTCAGCCAGATGTAGGGCAGCGGATCTATCTCGGCTAGCGCCTGCACTTCGCCCTTCTCGACGGCAAGCGCGAGCAGATTGGCCGGGTACTGGCGCCACTCTACCTCTTGGGCCGGATCGATGCCCTTCTTGGCGAGATAGATCGAAAAGAAGTTCTTCGCCGGGCTCGCCTGATCGCTAATCGCGATAGCCTTGCCGCGCAGGGACTCCAGGCTGTCAATATTCGCGGCCTTGGAGCCGAGGAGCCGGATGCATCCGCCGTGCACACCCGCGGTGATCCGAACATCGAAACCTTGCTCCAACGGTTTGAGCCAGCGCAGGGCCAATCCCAAACCGGCATCGGCCTTGCCAGTCGCAATCGCCTCCAACAACTGGTCGGTCGAACCGCCGAAATTGACGAAATCGACATCGAGATTGTGCTTGGCGAAGAAACCCCGTTCTTTTGCGACCGGCGCAGCGACCGTGCACGCCGCGTTCGCGTTCCAGGCGAGCTTTAGGTGCCGGGGTGGGCCCTGCAACTCTTCGCTGTTCGCCGCGGTGCGGCAAATAAAAGGCGCGCCCGGAATATAAGACAGCGATCCAGTCCCGGATGCAGTCAGCGCGCGAGCCGCTCCGAACATCCCAAACGGCGCCGCGGCGCCGAGGGTGCAAACCAACGACAGCACCGAGCGGCGGGAGAAGGCGCCCCGCTTCGCTTCGGACAGATCTTTCGTTAAACTGTTGCCAATTTCGCGCTTTTCCATGTGTCGCTCCCAAACTCGCGTGTGAATGGAATGGAACTGGGTGGCGCTTTGCGGGGCCGTAGCTCCCCTCTCTTCGGGCATCATGCGAGCCCGTCTGCTACATAAGCGTGAAGCGATTCACATTACCGCAAAAAATTGAAAGCAGAAAGCTGCGCGGCGATTAAGGCCCCCCGTCAATCGTGTTGACCTGCTCAAGGCAGCGTCTGTCGCTTTTGACCGCGATCGGCGAGAGCGGATGATGGATCTTTCGGTGGGTGCGAACGCACCAGCATGTAGCCTTGCGCGAATTGAGGGATGCCTATTCCAACTATTATAGGGTGAGGCTGAACTTCTAACGTTAGGTCCAGCAGGCTCTGGAATAGTCGGATTGTCGCAGTAGAGGACTGACGATTCGTTCGGCTTTGCGCCTTTGACCCATGTCGACTTCCCGCTTCGCTTGCTTGATCGCGGGAATGCCTCAATTTTGCGGTCGGAGGTATCCTTCAAGGAGGTCGCATGATTACCGCCGTTGTACGATACAAACTGCCGCCGCAGATCGACTGCGCCGCGTGTCGCGAACACTTTCACAAGATCGCACCCAACTTCCGCGAGGTGACGGGGCTGATCAGCAAGCACTTCATCTGGTCCGAAAGCGGCTGGGCCGGCGGCGTGTACCAGTGGGAGCGCATCGAGGACGCCAAGGCGTTCTACACCGGGCCGTGGCTCGAGGGCATCATCCAACGCTACGGCATGAAGCCGCAGATCGATTTCTACGAGGTCTTTGCGGTGACAGACAACACGTGCGGCAAGGTTGAGCTGTTCAAGGAGGCCGTTGCCTCCAAATGACCCCTGAGCAGATCTCGCTGATCTGCTGTGCGAGAGGTGGCGGTCTGTCGCGCAGGCGAATGCCGGCGCTCACTTCCGCCTGTGGGGCGAGCTCTTGACGCATCCGGCGCGCCGCAGGCTGCGCCGCGACGCGCAGTGTCGCCTAGGCGAGGCGCACAAAGTCGCGCACGTCAGCTTTCGACGACCAAACGGAAATCCTACGATCAGTCAGAGCATTGCCGCTCGCGACCCAACTCCCACACGGCGACGTGCGTCGTCATGCAGCCGATTAACTCGATTTTACCCCCATTGAAGCCCCGAGCTGACGTTCGCCGTGCCGCTGGTCTCGAGGCACGGCGGCGTTCACGCGCGTCACCGCGCGCTGCCCGTGGTAAGCTCTTGCGAGTGCACCGGAATCATCAGGTGCTCATTGGGTTTGCCGGGGAACATGACATAAGGCTGGGTCGCGTCCTTGACGTCCAGATCGCGCGGATAGGGACTGAGCATCTCACGTGCTGCGCCCCCGACAATCATCACGTGCGGGCCGGTCTGGACCCAATGCTTGTGCGTGTGGCGTTCGGCATGATCATGATTGCTCGTGCCGGTGTCTCCGGCCAGCATGAAAATCAGGCCGATCTTGTTCGGCGGCTCCTGTTTGGCCTGTAGAGCTTTGCGCCATTCCATGGCGTTCTGGTCGTCGCATTCGGGCGTTCCGTCCGTGCCGATAAAGCACGTGAAACCGTTCGATCCGGTTTGGACGGTCTTAGAAGACCCATCCGCCTGCGGCATGGTGATCGTCGCGTTATTCACGACCGACGGCGGGGCGGCGGTCTTCACCTTGGCGATGTAATCTGGTTCGGTCTTCGGGACTTCCTCCGTTGGAAGAGCCGATGCCGAAGTGGTGGTGAAGGCTGCCAAAGCTACGCAGAACCCAACCGACGCGAGAGCATAGAATCTATTCATGGCTTACCTCCTGCAAGTGGGGCAACCGCACGAATTGTATACCGAAACCGAGCGGGTGCATCCTCCGAAAAGTATGGCAGGGAAATCTTCGAGTTCCGCCGCCGCCAAGTCGGGGGAAACTAGCTACCGTTGAGCTAGTGCATCAAAACAATCTTTAAGCGGACGCGACTTCACTAGAAGCTCAGCACCCACGTGCTCAACATGTCGATCACGGTCCAAAGACAGCAGAGACTCCTACCAAGGTGCGCCATGCGGGCGTGGCTTGCACGCCGTTGTAGTCGTTGACAACTGGGATGCCGACAAGCACGTAGCTCGACCAGTTATCAACCGTGAGCCGAAGACCCGGCGAAACGAAGATGGCGTTGCCGCCCGAATTGGGATCACTGATCCCGGCAATTCGCTGTCTGCCATGCCATTCGCCGTTGATCTCGAGTAGCGCATCGAGCGCAATGTGGCCGTGCGGTGCGGCGATAGTCGGAGCCTTGGTTACCATCGAGTGGCTACGACCAGCATGCGCATAAGCTTTCCGTGGATCGTGCGTATGCGGCTCGCTCGTGGTCTCGCCGAAAACCCGGTAAGAAAGCGCGGCGTTATAATGGAAACGGTTGCCAAGGTTGGTATTTTGCGTTCCGGTGCCAGTAGCAATCGCGAGCACGTTGGTATGGAAGCTCAACGCTGAGGTTAGACGCTGGCTTAACGCTGCGCCGAATAGCCCGTCCCAAGAGCCCGATCCCGGCTGAAATTCGGCCTCGAAGAGTTCACCGAACCTGTCAACGAGATCGGTTGTACCCGTCGGAGCCTTGACCCCAAACAGCACTGCCGCTTGCGTTCCGCTTACCTGATTGTTCACGAAGCGGTACTGTCCAAGTAGTGTGGCATCGCCAAATCCCGATGTATTGCCACGGTCACGCACCGCAGCCGGATCCGCCGGGTCTTCCTGCACGGCTTCGAGGATGCGGTGCGGCGTACCCACGGCAAGCGCACGGACACGGTGAGATCATTGGTGATACCACAGGCAAGCGCAACAGCGTAGCTCTCGACCGTTTGCAAACCATGGACGTCGTTGCCGACGTTCGCGAGCAGCGTCGGTTCGCTCAGTTGTTTGAGCCGCAGATAATCGACATAAGTTGAAGACGCGAACTGGCCCTCGTCGAGGGTGCCAGCGCCTATCGTGAAGATACCGCCTGCGCCACCGATACCGCCGATTCCGGGATGATGCGAGGATGCGTCGCTCACGCCAATGGTTATCGATCCAATCAGGGCCGCCGCGAACCGGAGGCGATTTGCCATGCTTGAAATCCCTATCCTACATTTTCCGCCGACCCTCGTGGAACGGTCCGGCGGACTTACAATAATTGCCGATCAGTTGCGACCGTTGTTTGATAGTGCGGAATTCTATCTCGACGGCGTATCGCTCGTAGGACACACGACGCGCGTATCAACAAGTGGCCTTCTGTGTCTAGGCTGGTAGAGAGCCACGTGAGCTTGACGGCGCTGCTCCGTCATGGATCGTTATCGGCCCATCGGCGAAGTGGCGGCTTGCCGCCTTGAGGTCTGCTCCGCGGGATCTAGCGGACCCGAATTGCTCAGGTTGAGTTTTTCGCGTTTTAACCCTGATGGACCCGCATGCGGGCGCTGCGACAAATTGGAGGGCGTGGTAGACTTTCCGTCCCCTCGGTCCGGACTGGATAGCGTGAAGTCCCTAGGGGGCCGCGATGCAGCAGGTTGCCGACTGGCTCGAAAAGCTCGGCATGTCCGAGTACGCCCAGCGTTTTGCTGAAAACCGCATTGATTTCTTGGTCCTTCGTGAACTGACCGATCAGGACCTGAAAGAGCTCGGTGTCGTCCTCGGCGATCGCCGAAAAATATTGCGCGCGATTGCCGACATCGACGTTATCGAGAAGAACGCACCAGCCGCACCCGCCAGGGCGACTGCAGCGCAGCGTCGTACACCCATCGCGTCAGAGCCAATTCCCACCGCGACGCCACCGCCGATCTCCGCCGAGGCCAGCGGCGAGCGCCGCTATGTCACGGTGATGTTCTGTGATCTCGTCGGCTCGACCAGCATTTCCGCGCAGCTCGATGCCGAGGAGTGGCGCGACCTCGTCGGCGGTTATCTCGATGCCGCGTGCGCTGCGGCAACCGAAATGGGCGGCCATGTCGCCAAGAAGTTGGGCGACGGGCTCATGGTGCTGTTCGGCTATCCGGTGGCGCAGGAGAACGACGCCGAACGCGCGGCGCGGGCGGCGCTCTTGATCCAACGCGCACTCGCCGAGGTGAACCGCAAGGATACTGAGGCTGGCAAGCCAGCGCTTAACGCGCGCATTGGGATTGAAACCGGAGCGGTCGTGATCGATGCGGCGGGCGAGATTTACGGTGACGCGCCGAACGTTGCGGCACGGGTGCAAGCGCTGGCGGAGCCGGGTACGGTCGTGGTGACGGCGCGGGTGCAGCACCAGGTCGCCGGGCTGTTCGTCGTTGAGGACCGCGGCAGCCATGAACTTAAGGGCGTGCCGGAGCCGGTGACACTGTACCGGCTGGTACGGGCAAGCGGTGGCGGGCGCCGCGCGGGACAGCGCCATCTCGCGCCGCTGGTGGGTCGCGAAGAAGAGATCGCAATGTTAATGCGGCGCTGGGAGCGGGCGCGGCGGGGCGACGGTCAGTTGGTGATGATCGTGGGCGAGCCAGGATTGGGAAAATCCCGCCTGATCGAGGAATTCCACCCGCGGCTGCGCGAGGTGCCGCACACTTGGGTCGAATGGAGTTGCTCGCAGCTTCTGCCGAACACGCCGCTGCACCCGATCGCCGATTGGGGTCGGCAGCGCTTCGGCGGCGCCGACATACCCGCCGAGCGGCGTCTCGCGGACCTGGAGAATACGCTGGCGCTGGTCAAACTCGACCCGGCGGAGAATGTCACCTTGCTCGCGCCATTATTGGACATCCCCTTGCCGCAGGACCGTACGCCCACTTTAGAGCCGGAAGAATTGCGGCGCCGACAGCTGACAGCGCTCACCAATTGGGTCATGGCCGGCGCGCGAACTCAGCCGGTGGTGCTGGCACTTGAAGATGTGCACTGGGCTGATCCGACCACGCTCGAACTGTTGCGCGGCATCGCCGAACGCGGTGCGCTGGCGCCCTTGCTCGTTCTCAGCACCGCCCGGCCGGAGTTCCGGCCGCCATGGGGCATGCGCTCGCATCACAGCACAATCTCCCTGGCTCCGCTCGATCGCTCGCAGGTGCGCCAGATGGTCGGCGAGCTTGCCTCTCGCTATGCGCTGTCAAGGGAAGTGGTTGACGGCGTGACCGAGCGCACGGGCGGCGTGCCGCTGTTTGTCGAGGAGGTGACACGGCTCTTGCTGGAGAGCGGCGGGCGGGGCATCCAGGCGATTCCGCCGACCCTGCAGCAATCGTTGACAGCGCGGCTCGACCGGCTTGGCCCGGCGCGCGAGGTGGCCCAGATTGGTGCCGTTATCGGGCGCGACTTTTCCTACACACTCCTTCGCGCCGTAACCGCTATGGAGGACAGGCCGCTACAGATTGCGCTGGAACGGCTCGCCGAGGCGGACATTCTGCTGGTGCAGGGCCTACCGCCCGATGCCGATTATCGCTTCAAGCACGTGCTGATCCAGGATGCAGCTTATGAGAATTTGCTTAAGAGCCGGCGCCAGGTTTTGCACCGCCGCGTCGGCGAAGTGTTACGCGATGATTTTGCCGCCACCGCCGCGGTCGAGCCGGAACTGTTGGCGCATCACTTTACAGCGGCAGGACGCAGCGATGCCGCGGTCGAGTATTGGCAACGGGCGGGGGATTTGGCGATGGTGCGCTCGGGACACGCCGAGGCTATTCATCACTTTTCCGTTGCGCTGGACCTCTTGAGCAAGCTCGGTGACAAGCCCGATCGTGCAGCGAAAGAGTTGGAGTTATGCGTCAAGCTCGGGCCGGCCCTTATGATGGTGAAGGGGCCAGGGTCATCGGAGGTCGAAGCAATCTATAGCCGCGCCGTCGCTCTCGAGGCGGGTGAAGAAAATTCAGCGCGGTTCAAGGCGTTGTGGGGCCTCTACTATCATTCGATGAGCTCCGGTCGCTTGCGTGCGGCGACCGCTCATGCCGACGAGCTTCTCGGGCTCGCGCAGCGCTTGGGCGCTGATGATCTCGTCCTAGAGGGCCATCACGCGAAGTGGGCGACGTCGCTTTGGTGCGGCAACTTGGCCGCCGCAGGCGATCATTCTCAAAAAGGCATTTCACAATACGACTGCACCCGGCATCATGCTCTCGCGTTCGCGTTCAGCGGTCATGATCCTGGCGTGTGCGCTCACGCGGCCGGCGCGATCAACCTGGCGCTGTTAGGCTTCCCTCAAAAGGCAATGAAACTCAGTGCCGAGGCCGTCACGTTGGCTCGGAGCTTGTCCCATCCGTACAGCCTCGCCCTAGCAATGTGGTTCTGTGCGATCGTCCTTCAGATCGGCCGCCAGAGAGAATCCTGCCGCGAACTTGCAACTGAGCTGATCGAACTGTCGCGAGAGCACGACTTTCCCATGATGCGCGGCGCTGGGATCTTCTTCTTGGGGTGGGCGACCGCGGATGGCGGCGAACTCGAGCGCGGAATCGCTTCGATGGAACAGGGTCTCGCGCTCTTTTCGGCTGTCCGCCAAGTCACCAGACCTTACATGCTGGCCGTTTTGGCAAGCGCTAAAGCAGATCTCGGCAGGCCGGACGAAGGGCTCGAATTGTTAAAGGATGGGCTCGCCTTGACAGCGGTGAGCGGCGAAGTTTGGTGGCAGGCCGAAATGCACAGCCTTAGGGGTCGGCTGCTTGCGGCTTGCGGGCAAACCGACGAGAGCGAGGCCTGTTTTCGATGCGCAATCGAAGTCAGCCGCGGACAGAGTGCGAAGACGTTGGAGCTGCGTGCTGCCACAAGCCTCGCGCGGCTCTGGAGCGACCGAGGCAGGAACGCCGAAGCCCGCGATCTCCTCGCCCCCATCTACGGCTGGTTCACCGAGGGTTTCGGCACGCCCGACTTGCAGGACGCCAAAATGTTACTCGACGCGCTGGCGCCATGAGGGCGCCGATGCTCGCGAGGTCTGTAAGGAACGTCCGCAGTTGGCCCAAGGGCGAAGTTGCGCCGCTCTGACAGAGGTCCGCTCATCGCTCCAGAGCGGACCAGATTTGCTCAGCCTGCTTCGCATTTTGACCCTGGCTAACCTCTTCAGGGCAAAGCTGGGCGGGGCCTCCTTGACACGGGCTATCCTGAACGGGGCGGACCTCAGGGGAGCGGACCTCTCCGATGCCCATCAGCTCCTTGGGGTACGGGCGCCCATCCTTGGCGAAGAACAGCGAGCGGTTCGCGTTCACCTGATCGGAGTTCAATAGGAACGATGTCGCGCGCCATGGAAAACTGCCCCCTCATATTGCCTCAGATGACAATGTTACTGAAGCGCACCCTGGTGTCTTTCTGGATCGGCTGCCGCGAGTCGGAGCAAGCCGCTCGCGAAGCGCGCCCTCCAGAGCGCCGTAGCGAGCGAGCGGCTTGC